>CALFBH010000019.1 GCA_937951615.1 uncultured Saprospiraceae bacterium
GAAGGATTTACGCCTGAATTGGGACTGAATACGAAAGTAGTTGATTTATCTCGTTTTGCCTCTGCCATGTACTTCATTGTACTGGATGACGGAACGCAGCAATCAGTTGAAAAGGTTGTTAGAAAATAAAGCAACCTGATATAAAAAAAGCCTCATCCCTGTCGGGATGGGGCTTTTTTAATGCACCCAAATTTCTAGTCAATATCGAAAGTAATTTCGACATCATCTGTCATCGGACGCGATTGACAGGTCAGTATATAACCATCAGCTACTTCGTCATCATCTAAAGCAAAACAGGCATCCATCTCGACTCTTCCATTCAGTACTTTGCCCATGCAGGTTGCGCAGGCACCACTCAGACAGGAGTAGGGCGGATCTAATTTCAAACGCATCATAGCTTCTACGACGGTTTCTTTTGATCCAACAGTGATGTCCTTTGTTGTACCATTGATGTGTACTTTTACCTGCGTACCTTCTCCTTTGCCCTTAGCTGCTGCGGCAGGAGCTTTGTCTTCATGCGGCAATTGGATACTACTAAATAATTCAAGATGTACTTTTTTGCTGTCGATTTCCAACTGTTCTAAAGTCGCTTTAGTCACATCCATCATCCCACCTGGTCCACAGATGAAATACTCACTATCTTTTTTATTAGTTGGATATTTTTCGAGAAAGTCCTTAATTTTTTGGCGATCTATTGCACCAACTAAGCCGTCCCAGTTTAGCTTGGCTTTTTTGAACATTCCCATCACACCACCTTCTTTTATTGTGGGTGGATTATCTAGGGCGTGTTCTACTAAAAGTTGTCCGCTGTAGCGGTTTTGTAGAGCATCTAGTGTGCTTTTGAATATAATGGATTCCAGATCACGATTGCCATAGAGCAGATAGACATTACTCTTTGGTTCATTTTCCAATACCGTTTTCAAGATGGACATCAAAGGCGTCACACCACTGCCACCGCCAAAGAGGTAGTAGTTTTTGCTTTGCTCCAAATCCAGTTTAGAGGTGAAACGTCCATTGGGCGGCATCACTTCTATCTCATCACCTGCCTTGATTTGGTCATTGATATAATTGGAGACCAAACCGCCTTTTACACGCTTGATGGTCACTGTCGGTAGATTATCCGTCACTGGACTACTGGAAAATGAATAGGCCCGACGAACTTCTTGTCCTTTTAGATTGAAGCGTAGCGTCAGGTATTGTCCGTGTTTATAGTTAAATTTGTCTTTCAGGTCAGCCGGAATATCAAAGCTTAAAGAAACAGTGTCATGTGTTTCCTGCTTAAGCTCTGCGACGCGAAGTTTGTGGAAAGAATTGCTCATTACGTATTAAGTTTAAGTTTAAGTCGAAGATTAAGTTTAAATAACGACTCAAATAGCTTTTGAATTTGTATTTGACGTTTGGGTTTGAATTTTCTTTTTACCTTTTAAAAATTCCTTTACTTTTTACCAAAAAATATTGTTCAATAAACGTTTCAATAGAGATATTGTTTTCAATCAAAATTTGCGGATTATTCAGGGCATTGATGAAAATATGATCCATCATGGCGAGGGCTTCTGCATCTATGTCTTCCAATATATTTTCTTTGACACCACTTCTGTAAAAATCGCCCATACTCTGAATGCCTAAGCGAATAAGGTCATCAATTTTCAGCCAGAGTTCAGGATGTCGGGTTTTTAGATACATCAAAAAATCATTGGAAATACCAGCTAGTTCGCTCGTGACGGTTTGCAGGGCATTATCATATCGTTGTGTAAACGAAACCTGCCCGTCAAACAACTGCCGGGCAAATACTGCGATTTGTGAAATTTTCAAGTCCAGTACATCCAGCAAAACTGCTTCTTTGGAGGCATAATGTTTGTAAAAAGTTGCCTTACTTACCCCGGCTTTTCGAGCTATGATCTGCATCGTTTGATCGTGCAAATCGCCCCGCATAAAGGCAGGCATCAATTGCTTTATCCAAGCTGTTTTTATTGCTGGATCATCAATGCGTAATTTGTCTGTTGATTTTCTACCCATGCACGGGCAAAGATACGGAGGGGATTGGGATTTTTGGTGGTTTACTTCACAGAAAATTGTGGAATTGCGAGATTATGGAATTGTTTTTTTACAACATTTTGCATAGCAAAATGCACTCCTTACAATTCTACAATCATACCATTCCACAATTACTGACTAAATATCAGTTTCCTTTGGTTAATTGTCGGACTGCCTGCTTGCTTTCCAGATCATTTCTATTTTGTAAATAGTCTTGCTGGTCAGTTGGAATATTGGACGTACTGCTTTGTCGGATTGTTAAGCGATTCGTGGCGTTTTGTTGTAAGGTGATTTGAGTTGGAAATGCAATGGTATTGTTTTGAAAAACAGCCTGTCCGCCATCATGATTGACCAATTGAAAGCGCGCTTCGGTTTGATTGTCTATTGGCCAAACCAAATAAATATGTTCGTCTTCCTGTATCAGTTTCATTTTTTCGCTAAAAACCACTTCATTATTTACAGTAAAATAACCTTCTCCTGTTATGGTGTGGTCATTTACACGTTGCCACTGGTCATAAGACTGTCCGCTATTATCCATCCAGCGTCCGATGAGCCAACTAAACTGATTGATGTCAGCAATCTGTGCATCATCACTGGCTTCTTCCTCCACCATTTGCATTTCTTCGACTGCATAGCCGACTTGTTCTTTTGTATCTCTGGCAGCTCCCGAAGCTATCGCTGGGGCATTGGATGTTTTGCGTTTTTGCGCGCTGGATTTAGATTTCTTAGCTGTCCGTTCCTCCTGTGCCAGCATTTCTGAGCGACGAGCTTCTTCCGCCTTGTTGCGAATGGGATCATAAGAATCGGTCACGACTACACCATCATTCCAGTCAGATTCAGTGGGTTGATATACTGTTGTTTCTGGTAAGTCTTCTTTTTTCAGTTCTTTTACTTTATAAGCTTTGTCTTTCGCGCTTGCAATTTCTTCATCTTCTACCAAGTCTTCTATGCTGACATCGGCTGTTGATGTTGTAGTAGCGGCTGGCATCGTAGCTGTTGGTTTTGCTGCGACTGCTGGTGTCTCTATCATTTTTTCTTTCTCCACCGACTTATTCACGTCATTCAGGGCTATAAGTTCATTTGTTTCTTCTACGTCTTTTGTGATGGTGTGTTGAACTTGCTCTTCGGCTATACTTTCTTCTATGGTTTCTAATTGTGCAATTTGAGGATTGACATTTGTTCTATCTGCTCTTTGTCGTGTTGGTTTTGCAGACTTCTTTGCCAGTGAAGGCTCATCTGCTCTTTTCACACGAACGGATTCTGTCAGGTATTGTGCTTTTTCGCGATGCGACATAAGGATAGGTGTAGCTGGCTCGCTGGCATCACTGGCGACCAATTCGCTAGGCAATGTACGTTCCGAGAACAATGCTGCTTGTCGGTTATTCTGCATATCGTTCAGCGGATTGACATAAGACCAAAGCGCGACCATAGAGCATGCAATAAATACTGCCGCAGCTATAGCAAAACGCTTGAGTACGTAGCCCTGCTTGCGTACTTTGCGCGTTTCCAGACGTTCTTCCAGACGATTCCAGGCGCGAGGCGATGGCATTTCGTCCAGTTTGTGTTGGTTATCCCTGAAGAGATCAAATATTTTTTCGTCCTGTTTCATAATTATGCTGTCTCGGGGTATTGGTCGTTTAGTTGAATCAATCGTTTCAGGCGTTTTTTCGCCAAGATCAATTGCGATTTTGAAGTGTTGATGCTAATGCCCATGATTTCTGCAATTTCCCGGTGCTTGTATCCTTCTATTACATACAAATTGAATACCGTTCTGTAGCCTGTGGGCAATTTACTTAATAAATTTAAAATATCTTGTTCTGCGAGTTCGTCTTCTATACTTACGCCAGTTTTCACCTCAATGTTACTTACTTCAACAGTTAGCTTGAAATTATGTTTTTTGCGTAAGAACATTAAAGACTGATTGACTACTATTCTGCGTATCCAGCCTTCAAAACTTCCTTGTCCTTTAAACTTGTGTATATTGTCAAATACTTTAAATAATCCTTCTACAAGTACGTCCTCTGCATCTTCTCGTGTACGGATATACCGCTTACACACCCCAAACATTTTGGGGGCATAACGCTCGTACAGCAATTGCTGTGCTTTGCGGTTGTCCTGTCGACACTGTTCTATGAGTTCCGCTTCGGTCACTGATTAAGATTAAGTTTAAGATTAAGTCTAAGTTTAAATCGTGGTGTTGCCTTTGGCAACACTTTTAAGATTAAGTAAATAGAATATTGCCTTTGGCAATAATTTGATCGGTTTTTAAACTTAATCTTCGACTTAAACTTAAACTTATTCTCCTGTCATATTTACAAAAATAGTTATTTTTTGTAGTCTATTCAATGGTAAGATGCAGAAAGATTGTTTTTTGGTGGGTTGGGGTGTTCTTTTCTGTATTAATTTTGCTCTTTTTGTCTGTACGATAGCGGTCTCGCTTCTGTTAGCCCACAAATTCGCGTAAAGCGGCTACACATTTTTCCCGTTCAAAATGCCAGCGGGTATAGGAAAGAAAGAAGACCTGCATGCCCACCCGCTCCAACATGCGCCAGCGTTCGAGAGGAATAACAGCTTCGTAAGTGCCAGGATAACCGACGAGATCAATACAACGGGTTTGTCCCTGGGCATTGACAGCGACCAAATCAATCTCTACGCCTGCTATCGGATAGGCTTGGTAGAGTTGTCGGATATTGAATTCTTGAAGTAGTTGGGAGATTTCTTCTACGAATGCATCGGGCTTATAGCTGGTGATGGTTTGTTTGTTTGCGTCAGGTTGGTTCAGGCTGTTGATATAGTCGAAGGGCAGGTTGTGGAACTTGAAATTTGCGGGGTCGAAAGAGGTGTAAACATGTTGCACAGATCGCGCTCTTGTAATACTGACATTAAATACATCGGGTCGATTGAGGTATTGAAAGGCGGAGGCGTGGGCTTCGTTGTCCAAGACAAAAGACAGGAACATGAGGTCGCGTTCTTCGCCCTGAAAGCTGAAGGGTGTACCAACAAGGAGGCGATGTCGGGCTATTTGTTCTGTGGTGAATTGCTGGCTGATTTGTCGCTGCAAATAATTGACCTGTTCCCGAAAAGGCGATAATACACCAATGCTTTTGCATAGACTTTTTTCTATCAACTGCTCATTTTCGATAATGTGAGTCAGCTCTTCGAGTATTGCTGTAGCTTCGGTTTTATTATACCCTGTTTTATAGCGTTTTCCGTCTGTTGGGTGCAAGAAAACGTGTTGGCGACTGAGGCTGGCAGGTGAGGCTGTCATGACAGTGAGCTGATCGTCATAAAATCGCTGATTGCTGAACTGAATGATGCCCGGCATGCTGCGATAATGCTCATTGAGAAACTGTACCTGTTCTTGGTTTGGGATGATATCAGAAACCAAGTCTAGAATACTTTTTTCTCTATAATTGAATAGATCGGTATTTTTACCCGTGAGATTGTTTTGTGTTTGTAGTTGTTCTTGCTGTTGGCGGGAAAGGAAAGATAAATGCCTCAATTGCTTTGGGTCGCCGACTATCACAGCGCGTTTGGCGCGATATAGAATCGGTAGGATACTTGCGATGTCGCATTGTGTAGCTTCATCTATAATCACCAAGTCAAACAACTCTTCCCGTAAGGGCAAAACGGTGTGTACGTTGGCGGCATTTACCGTCCAGATGGGAAGGATTTCTAAGATTTTTTCAAAATTAATATCTTCAAAAATGCCTTCTTTTTTGTTGCCTGTTCTGGCTTGTAGGGCTTTGAGTAATAATTGAATCGACTGGCGATATTTGCGTAAGCCCTCATTTAAATAATAAGCAAAAGCCTCGCCGACTACTTTTCTGGTACAATCATGTCGCCGGGCATTTTTTTCTCCTAGCTCAAACATCAATTCCCATAATGATGCCCTGGTTTTTAGTTTTTTCTGTATGCTTTCTATGGGGAAATATCTTTCTACAACCCGCCAGTCTGCCATGCCTAGAGCTTGTAGATAACGCCTGGCTCTTGGCTTGAGTTCGAGTGTTCCCTGCTGTTGTTTTAGGATGAGATGTCCTTCTTCTATTTCAGTTTTCTCTCTACTTTGCACTTTTTTTTCCAGGGTAGCAATAGACTTGGAAAGCTGATCTAGTTCTTTTTGTAATTCAATGACTTTCATACGGTCACTGTCTGGTATCATGCCAGATAAAATATTTTTGAGTCGGTTTTGCAGGGCTTGTTTATAATTTCGATTGGCGGCATTTACGACCACTTTGGGTAAACCAAAGTCCCTGTCAATTTTGTCGGCAATGACATGTACTGCCTGGTCATTTTTTGAGGCAATGAGTACAGATTTTCCATTGGTGAGAAACTCCACTGCTAAGGCTGCAATGGTAAAGGATTTCCCTGTTCCCGGCGGGCCGACGACGAGGCTCAAATCATTCTTAAAGGCAGCTTGAAAAACAGCTTCCTGACTTGCACTTAAGGTTGCGGGCACCATAAATGTGTCTGATGCTTTAATCGCTTTTGAAGGACTAGAATTAGTGAAAATGGTTTTAATGGGACTGGAAAAACTAAGCGCATTTTCCATGGTTTCCAGTTCTGTGAGAATACCACGCGACGCTGTAGATTTTTTCATGATGCCGACACCGAGTGCCGGCAGGAGCTTAAATGAAGTATTATTTTCTTTTGTTTTTCGAATTGTTTTTATCGCCGATTCATCAAGAAGGCTAGGGTAGTCCTTTAATGCTGATATATCCAGATTTGAAAAAAGTGACTGTAACTGCTTTTCTATTTCATGGATAGCGGTGAACCCAATAGTTCCTTTAGGTAATTTATTGGATAAGGTATCATAAATATTGGAGGAGGAATTTGTCGTGTCATTTTTTAAGCTACTCACTACGGATGGATTCACAATTGCTTGCTGTAGGTCAATATTGAGGTAAGCAATTTCCTCTTCCCAAACAAGGTTGGTTTCGTAAAGAAACAAGGGCGCGAATACTTCCTGTTTTTTGCCTAGTAAAAGTGTTTCGCCGTGTACGAAAAAGGCACAGCAATATAAGGTTTGTTCTTTAGCATAAATCGCGAGGTGTTTTTCTACTTCAGTAGCCCAGGCAGTGGAGGTGGGGTAGTTGAGCAATTTACCTTCTAGCAGTTCGGCATCTGGCAGGAAGTGTTGATGCCTCACTTTACTGCCAAAGAAATTTGTCAGATTGATGGTGCGCAAATCTGCCTGATAACAAGCCCGGTAATAGGAGATTATTTTTTTGATATTCAGGTTCTTAAGAATGAGTGAATGTTAGATAAATGAGAGAATGAGTGAATGTTTTCAATTCATTCATTCTCTCATTCACTCATTCTCCCTTAAAGTTTATTCGGTGTAACCAGCCAATGGAAGGTTACGATACGGCGATTTGGGTCATTATCTCTATCGCAGGGTTTATTGACATAGGGGCATTCTTCTCCTCTACCTTGCGAAATAATATCTATGCTGACATTGCTGGCATTAGAAAATAATTCCTGATCGCGTCTTAGCAGGAGTTCGCGCATGTGGCGGCTCATTTCATCTGCACGTAGGCGCGACAAAGCCCGATTGAGGTCTTGGCGGGAGGGAGATGCTTTGCCGGTGACTGGCAATAACTGACTATACAGTGAGCTACTTGATGAAATAGGTGTTGCATCTGCGTAGCCTTTGGCAACAATGGTCAGCGTCATATCTCGTTCGCGATAGCGGTTCACAAAATTGATAATAGAAGTAATCAGCGGCTCAAAAGCATCTTCTACTTTAGGCAGGTCTGATGATTTGATGGTAAATGCACCTGGCCCGAAAAAAGCAGCTGCTTCAAACTGTTTGAATTTATCTACTTCCAATACATCAACGACTAATTTGAGTTGTTCCAGGTTGCGTTGTTGCATCGCGCTTCCCTGATTACGGATGCGGGTAATTGTTTGATAAGCTGATTCTATTATTTGTGTTTCCAGTTCGCTCGACTCAGGTTTAGAATAAACTGTTTTCAAGCCTTCAATTGCTTCTTTTTTTACCTCAATTTCTTTGGCGGTCTCCACCTTTATCTCTTCTACAACATTGGTTACTTTTTCGTAGGCAACGGTGTCCAGTTTTCCGACATTCAGTTCTGTTGTTGCTTTATTTTCTATTTCAGTTGCCTTGACAATCAACTGCTCATCTAGTTTTTTACTTTCTTCCAGTTCTTCCAGTAATTTTGGAATAGACTCATTGGGTTTGCTGGTGATGATTTCAATAGCTGATTGTACAGCATTTTCGTATTCGCAGTATTTCTTACGTTTTTCACTTTGCACATATACTTCCAGACTATCTAGTGTCTGTTCTACTCTTTCCATTCGGTCATCAATTTGATTGACCAGTGTATCATTGGATGAATATACTTGTCGAAAACGTCGGTCGTTCTCCATTAACTGCTTAAGCGCGTCCAGATAACGTGGGGCATTCAGGTCTTTTTTTGGTGCGCATGAGCTGATTGCTATTAATATAAGCATTAATGCAGCTAATAGATTAAGTCTGTTGTTCATTATTTATTAAGTTTAAATGTAACTGTTTACGTCCATAGTCGACTTAAACTGCTTAGTTTTAATTATCCTTAAATAGTCCAGTGCCTCGAATATCTTTGATGGGCGTTTCTGACTTAGTAAGTGTTACGTTTTGTTTTTTGGTGTGTACGACCTTATTTTCATTCATAACTTTCAGACTCAGAGGGTATTCTCCAGAGCTATCAAAATTAAAGTTGACTCTTCGTCCTGTTTTTGTCTGTCCACCAAATGACCACTCGTAGGTCAGTCGTTTATCATAAGACGCAGTACTTGGCCGGAAGGATACTTGATTTTTGGGATAATTAGGTTCTATTCGAATCTCTGGTTTTTTGAATGATTTTTTAGCTGCTTCCTTTTTTTTCTGTTTCGACGATTTAACTTTTTGTGGTTTTTTGTCTTTGGGCTTTACTTCCTTCTCTTTTGGTATGACGGCTGCTATTTTATCATCCGCAGGTTTTTTACCACCTGGTCTTAAGGTGATGGTTTTTGTTTGCAAATCAGCTTGTCCATTAGCGTAAGCAGCAAACTGAATATTTTTCTTTATTGGTTCACTGACTACATCAAAGGTATATTCTACAGAATCGTTTGCCATTTTTTTCAATCCGTTGCCAAAGTCATAAAACACACTATCTGCAAAGGGCGATTTATTGATGAGCATAATGCTATTGGGACCGAGGCGACTAACGTTAAATTGTGCCTTACCACCTGGCCACATTACCTGTACCGTGTCTTTATATACTCTGTCTGGGTTTTTTAGGTTTTCCAGTGTTACAAAATACTTACCTGGTTTTTCTGGCAGGAAAGTAAATTTCCGTTTATTTTTTTCTTTAACAATCTTACGTCCGTTATAGTCGTAAACTGTCCACTGTAAATTTCTGGCATTCTCTGAATTGCTTCTGAAGGAAAATGGATTGCCCATCTCCTGCTTCTTGCCATGTGCCGAGGTAAAACTAATGTCGCCAGTTGTTCCGCCTCCCTGGCAGCCCATAAAGCGAGTGCCGAAAAAGACAAGCAAAGCAATAGGAACGATTGCTAAGGCCCAGCTTGGAAGTCCTTTTTTAATGGGCGTTATTTTATCTTTGTTTCTCAAAATCACTTTTCCTATCAGATTATCGTCAATGGCCATCCTGTAGGCTTCTTTATCAATGACATCCTGTGCTTCTTTGCCTGGCGGATAACCATGTTGGTTGAGTTGCGTCAGTACAATTTTGTCGAAAGACTCTGGCACAGCATTCAGTTTACTGACCCGGTTTTTAAATCGATATAAGACATCACTAATCGTTCTGAAGTAGTTGTCTTCTCCTTTACACTTTTTGATAATATCCCGATAAAAAGCATTTTTTTTGCCTTTCTTCAGCATATCTTCCAACACATTTCCAAAGCCTTCTATGTCTTCTTTTGGGTTATTCGACAGCTTATTATCTTCGCTAATGAGATAAATCTGATTATTTTTCAATAAAATATGATCGGAAGAAAGTCTGTTATGGTATTGTTTTTCTACATGAAGAAAACTCAGAAAAGCTAGTAATTTATTGGATAATTCCATGATGCGGTCATCATGTAGCGTATTTTTCGACAGATATTCTTTAAGGGTATCCCCTTCAATGAAATTGCGATAATAAGCAGTTTTGCCATTCATGTCTATGGCTTTATAAGCAGATGCAAATTGTTCTTCAAAAGCCTTTTCATCGCCTCCAAGTCTCAATATTTTCACCACCACATCTCTGGCACTATCACCTGCACCAAGCTGCCCTTTGTGGGTCTGGTACAAGGAATTTGAATCGCCTATAGGTTGTTCTTGTAAACGAAGCATATTTGTCATTTATCATTAGCCATTTATCATTCTCAAACAGGAATGCTTGAGCTACGTTCATCATTTATTAGGCCATCATTCCTGCGATGGCAGCAGTCAGGAAGCAGGCAATCGTGCCTCCAATTAAAGCCTGTATTCCAAAACGGGAAAGCGTTGTGCGTTGTCCGGGTGCGATTGCGCCAATGCCACCAATCTGTATTCCGATAGATGCAAAATTGGCAAATCCACACAAAGCGTAGGTTGCAATCAGTATTGATTTTTCACTCAGCATACCCGCTGTTTTCATTTCGCCTAGTGTTACATAAGCGAAAAATTCATTTAGAATTGTTTTTTCTCCCAATAATTGCCCTACAGCAACCATGTCTTGGGAAGATACGCCCAATAACCAGGCAATAGGAGAAAATAGCAATCCAAATAAGTATTGTAGCGTGAGTCCTTGATAATTACCACCGCTGTTGGCAATAATAATCTCATTTAAACTCGTCAACTCTCCAATATACATAAATATCTGATTAAATAAGAATATGAAAGCTGTAAAAACAATTAGCATGGCTCCTACGTTTACTGCCAATTTTATTCCATCTGTTGTGCCGCGTGCCAGCGCATCTAGTACATTGCTTCCTGCGGCTTCTTTGGGGACATTGAGTTCCTTATTTACTTTGTCTGGTTCTGTCTCTGGAAATAATATCTTGGCCGCTACAATTGCCGCTGGAGCGGAAATAATAGAAGCCGTCAGTAAGTGCATTCCAAAGTAGGCCATTGCTGCCTCATCTCCATTGCCCAGAATACCCATATAAGCACCAAACACGCCACCTGCAATCGTAGCCATACCGCCTGTCATCAGACATAAAATTTCGGAGCGGGTCATGCGTTCCAGATAGGGCTTGACGACTAGTGGTGCTTCCGTTTGTCCGATAAAAACATTGGCTGCTGCTGCCAGACTTTCTGCACCTGATAATTTCATTGTTTTGCTCATCACCCAGGCGAAACCATAAACCACTTTCTGTAATATGCCGAGATAATACAGCAAGGAAGACAAAGCAGAAAAGAAGACAATCGTTGGTAAGACAAAAAATGCAAAACCATAAGGGCCGCCTGGTTGAGCCAAATCGCCAAACATAAACCGTGAAGCTTCTTCTGTACTCGTTATCATCACAACAAAACCATCCACTATTTTTTGAAAACCCCATCTTATGCCATCAAACGGAAGAAATTCAAATGGGTTGATCAATATAATTGCAAGAATCAATTGCAAGGCAATCCCTTTGACAACAAGTTCCCAGTCGATTGATTTTCTATCTGTACTGCATAAATAAGCGATGCCCAATAAAGCAACGATGCCCAATACACCTCTTAATATTCCCATTATTATATGAATGTTTGGTTCAATGTGATTTTGATTCGTACAAATTTAAGGCTTTTTATCACTTATTCCCTCAATTTATGAACTGATTTCTGCATAGTATCGCTACAGTCTTACATTGGCTTTCCAAATGCGACTGTTTTTTATACTTTTGTACCAAACTAATCATTGACAGGGTTATGACGAAATCTTATATCATAGGTATCACAGGCGGAAGCGGTTCGGGTAAAACTACACTGATTTCTGAGCTATCGAAAACATTTAACAAAGAGCAAATCTGCATTATTTCTCAGGATGATTATTACCGTCCGCGTGAAGAGCAGCAGACAGACGATCAAGGCGTTCAGAATTTTGACCTCCCATATTCTATTGATGATGAGGCTTTTGCGGCTGATGTTCAGAAGCTATTAGATGGAGAGGTCGTGAGTCGGGAGGAATATGTGTTTAATAATGCGGAAGCTACACCAAGTATGCGTGTCTTTCGTCCTGCTCCAATTATCATAGTGGAAGGAATTTTTATTTTTCATTTTGAAGCCATCAAAAAACTGATTGATCTGAAGGTATTTGTCCATGCCAGCGATCACCTCAAGATTATTCGTCGTATCCGACGGGATCGGGAAGAACGCAATTACCCCTTGGAAGATGTCTTGTATCGGTATGAACATCATGTGCAGCCGACCTATGAGCAGTACATCGCGCCTTATCTAAGTGAAGTGGATTTGATTGTGAATAATAATGAGGGCTTTGATGCTGCGCTTGGGGTGCTGGTTGGTTTTTTGCACAATAGATTGGCTTGATTGAGTGGAAATACAAATCCAAACGTCAAATTCAACTCAATATCTGTTATTTTCTGAGGATGAATTTTACCATTGAAGTGATACTTAGTATAATCAGACAAGGTATTCCAATCCAGTAGGCTTCACTTTTGATGACTTTCCAACCCCACTCGCTAAAAAAGCGGCTGATACTCATGGGCGAAACTTTAATGACTCGCCAAGCTTCTGGCATAAAATAACGGGTATTGTCGAAAGGTGCAAAAAAGGCAACACCTTTGCCGCCTGTTGTCATGGCATCCAGTAATCCGTGCGAAGCTGCGCAGATGAAAAAGTAAGCAATTAGCAGCCAGGACGCCTTGCTCCACCAGTTTGTTTTATAATAAAAAATGCGGGTCACGACTACAGCCAGTATAAAGGAAAATACTAGGGAATGGAAGAAGCCCCGATGTCCCAATACATGCCCGTATTCAAAACCTAATTTGAACGTCAGCACATCCGCATCAGGTATCGCCGCGCAGAAGATACCGAGCGCAATCAATTTGAAAAACTGCTTCGGCTTGGGCGGTATTTTGCCAATGGTGTAAGCGACAAGCGCGTGGGTAAATGCTGATGCCATTTGATTTAATTAGGAATGGGTTAATGACGAATTACGGATAATTTATTGTGAATGATGAATTGTAAAGAAACGAAAAATGCTTTGAAAGGTGCTGTTTTTAACTTATCTTTAAATTCCACTCATCCATTTACACAAATACTAACATACTCATGAGTTGATTTCGACTCCGCTCAAGCAACTGCAATTATTCAGTTACTGGGGCGGAGTGGAGAACAAGACTGACCATTAACTCAACTTATACAAAGATTTATGTCCCAGCAAGATAAGCTATTTGCTTTGATTAAAGCACTGACGCCTGGCGAAAAAGCCTATTTCACCAAATATTCCCGTATCTATAATGCCAAGGCTAAGCCAGATTATGTCCGTTTGTTTGACTTTATGGATAGTCTGGAGGTTTATGATGAAGCCGTCATTATAGCACATTTTAAGGAGGAAAAATTTATCAAACAACTGTCGAGAAAGAAGACGCAGTTGCGAGATAAGGTCATGGAAAGTCTCAGCTTTTTTCATGCGGATCGCACAGTGGAAGTCTCGCTGCGACGACAGATGAATGTGCTGCCTGTTTTGTATGAAAAGGCTGCGAAGGATAAGACCTTGATTAAGGAATATGAGAGGTTGATTAAAAAGATCAAAAAGGAGGCGGAGAAGCAGGAGTTGTTTGGGATTTTGATTGATTTGTTTGATTGGGAGCGGCGCTTGGTGATTTTGGTTGATAATAATAAAAGGGATAGTCAGGTTGTGACTTTATTGGAGGAACGTAAAGGATTTACCAGTCAATTGAATGTAGAATTGAATTTGGAAGATCTCAGTTTTCGAACAGAAATGCTTATACTCAAAGACTCCAAAATAAAAATACCTGTAGTACGTAAAGAATTTGAGACCACTGTTGTAGAGGTTTTTGAAAAGGATCTAAAAAACGAATTATCAGTAAAGGCAAAGCGTAATCATTATTATGTACAATCTTGTTATTATCGTTATTTGGATGAATGGGATTTAGCTTGTAAGGCTGCCAAAAGTCTTATTAATACTTACCCGAAAAAAGGTACAATAGCCCCTTATATTATTAAACAGTATAAAAGACATTTATGTCTTTATCTTGTCGTCTCTGATTATGCAAATAAAAGAGATGATCACTTGGAAATAATAGATAAGATAAAAAGGATAGCACCTAAAAATGATATGAAAACATTTAACACCATTCATTTTAAGCTCCTTACATACCATTTAAATACTGATAACTTTAAAGCGGCTTTGGAAGTCGCAGAAGAAGTAATTGAACGTTGGGAGGAATTGTGTGCTAATATTCCTAAAAGACGACAACTTTCCTACTGTTACAATATTCTAGTTATTTACTGGTTTACTGGGAATATTAAAACGGCATTATACTGGTTAAATGTAATTTTAAATCTTGAAGGAACTCAAAACTTACAACGCCTTCCTAATGTAGCGCGAGTCATACAACTTCCCTTATATTATGATTGTCAAGATAAGAATTTGGAAAATAGAATCGAATCTGCTCGTAAGGTATTGTCTCAAAAAGGAGCATTAAATGAATATCGTCGTGCGATCTTGTCTAGTTTTAGGAAATTAACTCGCTGTATAAATCAGCAAGAGAAGGAAGAGTGTATACTTATTCTCCAGAAAAATCTTCTTTCTGTAAAAAAAGAACATAAATCCACATTTAACGACTTAGAATGTCTTTTGCTGTGGATTAAATTAAAGCAACTCAAAGGGAGGAAGGTATTGATAAAGTCGTAGTTAATAACTTATTTTATCCCAATTGGGTTCATTGCTGAAAAAATCAGGAAGCCATTTGAAAACTTCCTGATTTCTTAATCTAAGATTTTAAGGAATTACTCTAAAAAAATCATTTTTTTAGTATCCACAATTTGTTCATTGATGATTAATGAATAAACGTAAGTACCTTTGCTTAATCCGTATTGCTTCGCATCAAAAGTAATTTTGCCTGCTCCTATATTTTGTAAATTATATTGTGTGATCGCCCTGCCATTTAAATCCTGAATCAGAATGTAAGCATTAATGGTATTTTTAGGTAGATAATATCCAATACTTGTAGATTGATACAGTGGATTTGGAATGTTTTGTTTTAGCAGAGCTTTATTTGTATTTGATTCGTCGGATACAGGAATTGATTGAGGTGAAGTGGTTCCGTTTACGAATTGTTCTAATAGCTGTTCCAAATCATTCACTCGCTGTTCTAAATCTTTGTTTTTTGCGACGTCCTTTTCCAATTTGATCACGCGCTCCTTCAAGTCCTGATTTTCTTGGTCTAATTCTTTAATGGCATTCAAGCCTGAATAAAACAAATCATTAGGATTGAACATTAACATGTCAGTCTTATCTCTATCTGTTGGTTTTAATCTTTTCTGAACTTTCACAACAGTACTAGGCAATATCTCTTTCATTTCTTGTGCTAATACCCCGTAAAATTTTTGCCCTCTTTTAACACCAGACATATCTTTATATTCATATTCTACAAAATTTGCCTGTCTAATGATGTCTAAACCCTTAGTCAGCGTTTTAATGTTTTTTTTCATTCTCTCGTCAGATACGATATAATTTGTAGCTACCCCAGAACTTGTAGCTATTTGTCCGTTCACATATAATTTTAGGTTAGTAAAGTCACTAGTGCCATCAGCCGCATTGCTATCCTCATATTCTGTAGGAACTGTCATTATGCTACAGTCATCACGATCACCAACTACAAGTAAACCTCCATCCGTTAAAATCATATTATTCTGTAAAGCATCTGACTCAGTAGCTCTCAAATAAACATAATCAAAGCCAGCATCTGTATGACTGTGAAAGTTCATGATAGCCTTACTGGATACGATCTGATTAGGATCATCATCATCTACACGTTGCATAATCAGTCCATCATGTTGCTTGACTTGACTATAGTCCACATTATCCTGTGCAAAGCTTATTGAAGAAAAAATAAAAAGGTTTAGTATTATAAGTGGGATATTTTTCTTTAAAAAAATCGTTAGGTTTTTCATAATTCTTGGTTTGTTGTTGAAAAAATTATTCTTTCAGGGTCTTACACTTTTCATTATTATTGTCGTGGTTTAAGGCGTCATTAATTCATTATAAAAGAGTGAGGAAACTGACTATCTCTAAGCACTTGGCCTCCAATACTCCAATCAACTAGTTACTAATCACCAATCACCACATCAGGGATACAGGTCTTATTTCTTTTCGATTTTTATTAGTCGATTTTCAAGCACTTCGTTTCTTTCGCGCAAGTACTCCATTTGTTTGTTCATTTCGATCAGGTGGAGTGTCAGTTCTTCTACTTTTTCTAGTAGGATGGCGTCCATTTCTCCGAGGGCGTGTCCGTTTTCTTCTACTTCTTCGGCAGAAGGTACGCCTGGTAAATGACCGAGTTGTTCGATAGTTGTTTCGAGTTCTGGGAGTGGCATGAGTTGGTAGTCTTTGGCGAATACGTAGTCTGGCCAGCTGGTTCTTGCCATTACCTGTACTTCTTCTGCGAGTGCTTTTCCATTTACTGCGAAGGTGTAGCCGTCTGGTACGATGCCAGTTTCTATGCCTACTTTTCCCGATGCAAAATCACCATAAATGAGTGGCGTATCTGTTTCATTAGAATTTTCTATGTAAAGTTGGTCATTTGCATTGATATTTGCTCCTGCATTTGTGCCAATCAATACATTGCGGTTTCCTGTACTAGAATTTCCTGCGCTATATCCAATAATTACATTATTGTTCCCACCTGAATTATTTGTACCGGCGGCACCTCCTACGTATGTGTTTTTGTGACCATTTGTCCCTCCGACAGACCCCGTGCCGTTGCCTACATATACGTTACCATATCCTGTTATGTTACCATATCCTGCGTCTTTGCCAACAAAGGTATTATTGAATCCACTTGTATTCAATTTTCCTGCGCGTGATCCCAAAAAAGAATTACTCCCACCAGTATTATTCTTCCCAGCTTGATAGCCATTCATGATGGAGTGTCCTCCTTGATTGTTCGTTCCTGCATCGTAGCCATAAAGTGTTGCAAATGATCCTGTATTATTTGCTCCTGCGTCAGTTCCTACGACTGATGAAGTCTGAGCAATAGTCTGCTGTGCGAGCAGCATCATTAAAAGTGAGTAGAAAGTGATTAATTTTAAATTTTTCATAATTATTTGTATTTAAAAATGTGTAAAATATTGACATACTCCAGCCGTTCTGTGAGCGAAGCACAGGTCGGAAAAGTTATCGGAATCAGTGTGTTTTGACGATTAATTAAAAGGCCTTATCAAAAGAAAGCGTTCCGTTAATTTGTAAATTGGATGGTGGAATATCGGGTAGAACGTTCAATACGTCTGCAAGGTCAGGGCTTTTCGTGGCAATTCATAGGAAGAGTTTGGCTCGTTTTTACAAAGTAGAATTTTTTGTTTTTTTAAGTATTTCACAGCGAGTTTTTTACGATAAAAAAAGTTACACTTTGAGGTCGGAAAAAATGTTTAAAAAACCTTTTTTAGTAAAAATAAGCTGAAATGAACCTCCAAAAACTATGAAAAATCCATGCAGTTCCGCCAAATGACGGAAACTGCATGGTGAATTACAATTCTGCAATTCTTTCAACAACAAGCGTTGAAAGGGATATCGAAGTCCCCTTATTTTTTCAGTGTTTTGATTTCACTTTTTAAAGTCTGGTTTGCTGTACGCAAGTCTTTGACTTCTTTGTTGATTTCGATGAGGTGTAAAGTGAGTTCTTCGATTTTTTCAAGTAAGATCGCATCCATTTCTCCAAGTGCATGTCCGTTTTCTTCTACTTCTTCGGCAGAAGGTAGGCCTGGTAGATGACCGAGTTCTTCTATTGTTGATTCGAGTGTAGAAAGTGACATAAGGTCATAGTCTTCGGCAAATACATAGTCTGGCCAAGCTCCATTATAAGGAACTACAGTAACTTCTTCTGCTATCATGTGTCCATTTACAGCAAGTGTATAGATTTCTCCATTTACTCCGGGTCCTGTGACATTGCTGGTTCCGATACCTACCTGATTAGTCGTAAAATTACCATAGATTAGGGGGCTTGTTACATTTGGTGAATTTTCTATGTAGAGTGTATTGGATATTGTTGTTACAGCATCATTATTTCCAGCTTGTGATCCTATAAAAACATTACCACTTCCTGTGTTCTGCCTTCCCGCATTTAGTCCAAGATAGACATTACGATTACCACTTACATTATTAGCTCCCGCTAAACTCCCTAAAAAGATATTATAATCACCTCCTTGATTTGACATTCCTGTATTATACCCTATAAAAGTATTAAGCTTGCCGACGTTTCCACTGGTTGAATTGTCATCACCTGCATTTACGCCTACTGCTGTTAGAAAACTAGGTGATCCTAGTGTTGATATGGATTGTGCAGACAGGCAATGGACTGCCAAGGATAGTAATACAATAAAATTTAATTTTAAGATTTTCATAATTTTAATTTTTATAGTTTTAAATAAATTTTGATTTCTAAAGGGTTGTAGTAATTTTTTTAATCGCACAGTGTATCATTATCGGAAGTATCAACATTAGGATTGGGATCGGTGTCAGTAGAGAAAAAACAGTTATTATTACCAATTAATCCGCTATCACCATTTAATCCGCTTCTAAGGATTTCGCAATCAGTTCCACTGCAACTCAATGCGTAGCCGGAATTAGCAAAAGCATTATTAATGAACTGGCTATAAGTTTGACATTTATTAAATTCCTGTTCGAGTACATTCTCAAAATAATTATCTGAAACTTCAATAGGGTTATCTGTACCACTCAGTGCATTATTTACACTTACGCCATGGATAGTGTTCATTACTTTATTACCAATAACTCTGGTCGAAACAGGTATCGCCTTAATAGCCACCCCAATCTGATGCCCTTGCGTGTATGAAAAAGGTTGGACTGTATTTGGGATATTGTGCATGTTGATAGTATATGAATTCGGAGTTTGCCAATAAGAAGACATATCGCTGTAAAGTTCTGCTGGGGGATATAAATTGCATATTGTATTTTCAAATACTTCAATATGTCTAACACCTAGATTATTGTGATAATAGTCTTCTCCCGAACCTCCTCCTATTAAGAAGCCATTCGAGCAATCAGATACGGTGTTTTTGTATATAACAACATTTTTTGCATTTATGTGGCAAGTTACCGCGTCGCCGCCCCCGCCCCCTCTGCCATTAGCATCGTGTTCACAATCTCCTTTGTAAGGATGTGTCTTCAATGGAATACCATGTAGTTCCCTATCCTCGACAACTCTTCCAAGTCCATCTGTCCCCGCTCTTCGCCATCCATAAATATGATTGTTTGCTATAATCAGTTTTTTAGTAATATCTACATAACATCCTTCGCCATATCCACCCACACCCTGTTTGATATCAATAGCTCCTTCACCATTCATTCTTTCTTCACCACAATCATCTACATACATTCTTTCGTTATATAATTCGTTTCCATAAATAAAAGTGCCAGGTACTTCTCCTACAATATCATCATCCGAAGTGCCATCTCCATCAGGGGGAAGGGCATTGCCATCTGGTCCATAAACTGTTTGGATAGCATCTGTTACATTATATATTTTGTTATTTATCACTTTGTTATCAAAAGCTGTTCCTCCAATGCAAGTTGCTTGTATCGTTATTCCTATAATATCATTTCCTGCGAGGTAAGTAATCATACATTCTTGTTGATTTCTAATGACGCAATTGTGTATAATGTTATTATCACCATTTGTAATCTTTAAATAATTACCTACGACTTGATTTTCAAAAAGGCAGGATTCTATAATGTTTCGATCAGTGTGAATAATACTGGTACTGCTGCCTGAGCCCCATTTATCATTTTCATCATCTTGTCGCCAGCTATGATTACCACGAATTGAGATTCCTATAAGCACCCAATCAGAATCATTATAACTAGCATTTACTGTGAATTTAAAGTTCTCAATGATTGCCTCTCTATCTTGAACTTTATATAGTTCTGCGGATTCGATAGGAGTAGTCGTAAAATAAGTATTGTAATAATTTTTAATATCTATAACGTCATCGCCGACCATTCCCCGATAGTATAATAAATATCTTTTCTCACCTTCACTACCTGCTCGTCTAGGTTCAAATACTCCAAAATCCCTATAATCTCCAGGTGTTAATAAAATGTATTTAATACCTGCATTGCTTACGGCAAGCGGCCATTTACAATCACCAGTAGCAGTAATTCTACAATCTTTATCACTTAAAATTACGTAATTTGGTGCTCCTCCATTAGCTGTATTAGAAATACCAGTCGGAGTATCCTCATTCCAAATTCCCTCAAGAAGAAATTCGTAATTTAAAGTTCCTGTCCCTTCGTTTTCTACAGATGAACATGCGTCCCCTGTCCATAACAACCAATCATCGTCACAAAAACGACTTTTGATTTCCTTTTGATAGTCTGTAGCAGTATATGGTACGCCATTAGGGTATGGTGTTCCATTAGTATATAGTTCTCCACCCGAGCAAACTTGATCTTTATGGCTATCAATACAGGTGTTGTCCTGTGCATACATCAGCTGAGTGCTAAACAGTCCAGCTAACACAAAACACACAGACATTATTATTTTATTTTTCATATCTGATTTATTTAATAGTTTTTTAATTATTTGAGAACCGTAATTTTCTTAGTCTCAAATTTGTATTCCGAATCTATTTGAATGTAGTACATACCAGATACTAAGTCGGTAATATCCAGACTGACAGTACTAATGGTACTGGCATTCACATCTTGCTGATGACGTAGTACGACTCGTCCCATAGCATCCAGTATGTTTATACTGACTGTTTCATCTATGATCGAATTAATTTCAATGTTTAGTTTACTGGTCGCAGGGTTCGGATAAGCATTAAAATAACCAGACTCAGGGATTGTCTTATTATTCTCTTCGGCTCCAAAACTGCCTATAAGTAGCGAAGACGGACATGGGGTTTCTGCAATAGCACAAACCTCACTATTTGGACTAAAACTAGCATCATAAAAGTCCATACAACCTATCTCATCACAACCTAGAATTTCTCCACTATAAGGCTCAAATAAAAAATCAATCTCCCCTCCATGATTAGGGCGTCCATAGGTAGAAACAAAAGCTTTTCTAGGCTCAAAAAAATCGATAAAATCACTGGGGAGTATAAATTCTTGACATTCAAGTAGGTCATCATTATGTTTCAGTTGATAAAATAAAGCTAAATATGTGTCCCCCTCGTCATTAATAAGAAGTACCACATTCCCCATATAAAAGTGAATCACATCTCCTTCATTTACCTCTACAAATCCTTTGTCATAAAAGAGTTTTCCATTATTTAGGCTATATGTTTTTTGAAAATTTCCCCAGTCTATACCAAGCTTAACAAAAGGCCGAAAAGGATAAGTAAAGACCGTTCCGTTATCTGTTACATTGTATTCGCTAGGCTCAAACGTTGGGTACATGGGGGTCCATTGGGCATGAAAACCATCGGCGCCCTCATAATTTCCATCATAGTCACTATTATCATAATAGCCCAAACCAAAAAGCTGTAGCGTTGCAGTTTCCTCATCTACATGTCCATGGTAGCCGTAACTAAAAGGTCTATTAATAGGATCTGCACTAGTTGGCTTGGCTTGAATTTTCTTGATGTTTTCATCAGTAGCTTCATCAACATAATTGTACAATTTGAGGTATAAATGATGTTCTTCGCCCGGTGTGCCTGTCGTTGTCTGCGCAAAAACTGGCACATTCACCATCAGTGCGAGTATGCCAAAACACAGACCATAGATCCACCTCGACATGCTGCCTGGTGGTTTAATAATGAGCTTTTTCTCATTCATAATTGTTTTGCTTAAAAGTTTAAAAAATACCAAATCGCCGTTCCCTTCAGACATAGCAAGTCCAGCCCATGCATAAGCATAGATCGTGGGGTAAGCCCTATCTGTTTTTGATTTATTTTATGGCGCCAACCAAAGCAGGTCGCAGCCGATTTGTTTTGTTGTTTGAATTTGATGTTTGTATTGCTACCTACATCCTCAATTCATTCACAAGGTCAGGGCTTTTCAGCTAAGTTCATAGGAAGAGTTTGATTCGTTTTTACAAAGTTTAATTGTTTAATTATTTAGAACATTGTAAAACAGAAAGATAGGTCGTCTGTGTTTTGGTCTGTGTAGCATATAATGAGGCGTATTTATTTTTTTGCTTGTAAAAGCAGCGGAGTTTTTATCGGTTTTGTAAACTTGCGGGAAGCCCTGTGACAAGGAAGTTTACGAAACCAGCCCAGTGTTGTCCTCGGCTCCGCTCGGACAACTGTAGTTCTAGTTGCCTGAGCGAAGTCGAAACCAAGGCTTAGCTCCGCTCGGACAATTACAATTATAGTTGCCTGAGCAGAGTCGAAGGCAACACTACAAACTAAAACAATCCAACCATGAAACAGTGAAACAATCCAGCAATGAAAAATCAATACCGCATCACCCGCTCCACAAATAACTGTTTGCCTGCTGAGTCGATAAAGCGGAAAAAATAGAGACTTTTGGGTAAACCGTTTACATTTAAGACCGTTTCATTATTGGCAAAATAGAGCTGTGTGCTACGCACCAACTGACCATGTACGCTGATAATCTGTAGCGTTGCTGCGCCTTCATAGGCGTGGCGGATAAACAGCACGTCTTGTACAGGGTTCGGAAAAATTTTGGTTTCCAAATATAAGTCTATGCCTGTGCAATCTTCATCAATACCATTATCGCTGACTTCGACTGCGCCAGGATAAATGAAGGCATTGCTGTCGTCGCAGTCTATATCATTGGTGACATAGCCGAGTGGCGGCGTACTATAACAGACTTCAATCGCTGTATTTATATCTCCAAAACCGTCTTGGTCATTATCAAAATAATAAGTATTCAAGGGGAGTCCTTCATCTACAAAACCATTGCAATTATTGTCAATATCATCGCAGACTTCTAAGGCATCAGGATTGAGGTTGAAATCTAGGTCATTGCAATCGTAAGGATTGATTACATAGCCAGTGGGCGGCATGCTGATGCAGGTGTCGACCATAAAATTGAGGTCACCATAATTGTCACCATCGCTGTCCAGATAATAGGTGTTTTTGGGTAGCCCATCATCTATCAGTCCATTGCAATCATTGTCTATCGCATCACATATTTCGGCTATAGCCGGATGGATATTTCCATCATTATCATTACAATCCAGACTATTGGTAACATATCCCGTCGGGGCAATTATGGCGCAGGAATCTAGGCTAATATTGGCATCGCCATAGCTGTCGCCATCGTTGTCGAGATAATAGGTCGTTATGGTCAAACCATCATCTATCAAACCATTACAATCATTATCAATGCCATCACAAATCTCTATTGCGTCGGGATTGATGGCATTATTTGTATCATCACAATCAAAATCGTTGGCGACATAACCAAGAGGCGGAGACAAAAGGCAGGTATCCTGCAAAACGTCGGTACTCATAGCATCGCCATAGCCGTCATTGTCCGTATCTGGATAATAAGTGGTGACTGTGAGTCCTTCGTCTATTTGTCCATTGCAGTCATTGTCCAGTCCATCGCAAATTTCTACCGCATCAGGATTGATGAGGACTTTATCATCATCGCAATCAAGGGCATTGGCAACATAGCCGGCGGGCGCAGCACTGAGACAAGTATCTAAAGGCATATTTATATTACCATAACCATCATTGTCGGTGTCTATATAGTAAGTTGTTGTCGGAAGTCCTTCGTCTATTTGTCCGTCACAATTATTATCTGCACTATCACAAATTTCCATACCAAGTGGATTGACCTGATTATTGGTGTCATCACAATCCAGTGCATTGCTTACATAGCCTGTTGGTGGAATCATCAGACAAGTGTCAATTGGTATATTGACATCGCCATAATTATCATTATCGCTGTCCATATAATAAGTGTTCAAAGGCAGGGCATCGTCTATCAGTCCATTACAGTCATTATCAATTCCATCACAGACTTCCATCTCGGCAGGATTAGCAGCAGGTTCATTATCATCACAATCTAAGTAATCAAACCAGCCATCCATATCATCATCTCTAAAGAAATAAGTCTCGGCATAATTGAAGGCATCCACGCCAATTTTTTCTCCCATCAGTCGGCCGGGAATGTCATCGGCAGGAGGATGAATGCCACCCCATATTCGGGATAAACTGCATTGGTCGGAAGCATCGCGGTAAGTTGCCCATTGTAAAGTAAAACTTGTACTTGGCCCTTCTTCAAAGACCAGAAAATCATTCATCGTTACTGGAAACTCTCCCATTCCACCTGGGAAAAACTCGTCGCCTGTCAGCAAAATCATCAATTCTGCTGCGGCACGCGAGTAAGTTGAATGTCCTGAAACATAACCCGCAAAAGGCGGTGTAACAAAGGAAGGGCGCTGATAGGGCCACCAGTTCTCTGCCAGAATCCAATCGACTCCGGCTTCGTCTGTTGCAGGGTTATTGATATAATTCGGACCTTTCCAAGCGTATAATTTTATTTTATTCAAATTTTCATTGACCGCACCAGCTAGTGGATCACCAATTTCTACCAACTCAATATAGCCCGGCACAAGCGGCAGTCCGCCTGGATGATACCTAGGTAAATTGCTATCCGAACTTTGCCCCAGCTCGCCCATATAACGGATCGCTGAAATCGGACGAAGATAATCGTACCAACCCTTTACGCCCCAAGCGGTGATGGCAGCATCGTGCATCGCGCCGCCTAGTGCAAAATAGGCTTTGATGTCCCATTCCAAGGGATCTAAAATATCGCCTGTTCCCCTATATCTTTTTTCAAAATCGGGATGGTCATTCACATAATTTAAAATAGTGAACCAATGTCCCGGCGGGGTTTCGGAATCTGGACCATCTGCCCAAAATTCTGCCAGTACTCTTGCATAGTCGCCGCGTGCGACCATTTGTGGTGCATAGGCTTGTCCGGTAGCTGGATTGATGGCATGACCAATGCCAGGGTCACCGCCATCCAGTGTATTATAAAAGTTTTGTAAATCGGGAATGTTGGTTGGATAATCTTGCACATTGCCGATGGAGGCTGGAGAAATGTCCCACATCACGCCATCCGTTGGGTCTAGGTGGGAAGACCATATAGAGACCAGCGAAAAACCCCATTTATACTCTTCTGAAAGTCCGCCGATATTCACGGTATCCAGATAAGGTGGCAATCCAGGATCGTGATAAACGAGGTAGTCAAAGCCATCGCGCTGATAAGTCGTCAGGTCATCGGTACTCAAAGCAAAAGGTGTAACCATTCCCCATTCTGGACTCAAAAATTCTGGGGTATTAAAAGGGATGGGATTGCCACTTTGGTCGATGAATAAATCGAGTGTGAGTGGTTGCCAGCGATTTGGGTCTATGATGCTTGAATTGCCAGGTAGGTCGGTGACGAGTGGGGGGTTGACGGGTTGATAGCTGGTATTGACATAATTAATTTGCTGGTTGGCATCGTCCTGCATTCCGAAATCAATGATGCACAAAGCAATGAAATTTCCCAAAGCTGCGGGTGAGCCTGTTCCGTAGCTCGTAGAGGTATTGAGCGGGTCGTAGCCCAATGTAGTAAACAAATTATCAGCCAGCGCGAGGGTAGCTGTCCCATCGGGAGAATTTTGAAAACGATTATAAATCAGTCGGTAAGTCGCATAACTGAGGGCTTCTTCTCTTGCTGCTTCTATGTCCATCGGCTGGGGTACACCGAGGAAAGGGCAGGTGTATCCATCTATTGTTTTGCCTAGCAAAAAAGTTTCTGCGCGGTCATCATAAGCAGCCCAGGCATCGTACATACCTACAGAAATATGCCAGAGATTACGGGCATGAACAGTAGGACGGGCAAAGTCATTTCTAATGCCTTCCAGCACGACTTCATTCCACTCGCGGGCTACCGATTGTTGGGCATTTGCTGTATTAATCGAAATAAGAAAGCCAGCTATTATAGCCAGAAAAGTTGGTATCAGTTGCTTCATGCGCTTGTTGTTTGAACGGTAAAAGTACAGCTTTCAGGAGAAAATTGTCGCTAAAAAGACATATTGTGAGCGCAAACTCAATACCAAACTTTTATATGATAAGCCACGAATGTACGAATAGGGTTTATTCGTGCCTTCGTGGCTTATTTTTCTGGACGTATTAAAATATTTCTAGAGTTTCACCACCCGCTTCACCACAGTCTGTTCATCCATTTGAATAGAAATAAAATAAACCCCTTGCGGCACAGCCGAAATATCAATAGACACATTATTGCTCAGTTGTCCGACTTGTATGACTTGCCCTGCGGTATTGAGGATGGTATAATCGCCTTGGGCAATGCCGGAAATTTCAAATAAGCCCGTATTAGGATTGGGAATGATAATGATTTCTGGTACATCTTCTGGGCTTGTGGTGGAAATAGTGGGCAGGACACTGACCATGACATTCTCCGTCGTATTGGTAATGACAGGTGGATTGAAATCGAAATAAATACCTGCGGAATTTTCGATGATGGTGTTTTCAGCAAGTCCACTATTGGCTTTTATTAGGTAACTGACATAGCCTTGACTACCTTCAAAATTGCTGGTCGAATCGGGTAGGAAAATGTCTGTAAAATCGAAAGTCAAGATGCCGTCTTCGTCCATGGTGGTCGTCAGTACATCGGCATGACTGCTGCCTAAAAACTGGAAAGTTGTCCAATCTAAATTAGCGTCAAGCGTGTCTTTTATCACTACGTCATAAGCTTCTGCATTTCCTGTATTTTGGAAACGGACGGTGTAGTAGAGACTTTCGTCGAATAAGGTATAATTGACAGGGAAATCAGTGTTTCGACTTGGGAAGACGAGTTTGTCATTCGGGTCAAAGGAGCATTGAACTTCTGTGTGGTATTCAAATATGGAGGAAGTCTGTGTGCCATTGACATCGGTATAATTGACATAAGCCTCAAAATTGAGCAAATCGCCCAGTTGAAAATCTAGCGGACCAGGGATGCCAATTTCTATTTGGATGCCAAATGTCTGTCCCGGATATAAGTCCGTAAAATTCCAGCCATATAAGTTTGGTGGGACGATGGTATCTGGCGGAGTTATAAAATTGACCGTAGTTGTATTGGTATCTACTGCAAACCACATGATTCCGCTTGTGATGGTAGTACCTGTATTTTGGGTACTGATATCAAAAATAATATCTTCATTACAACGTGCTGGTGGTGAATTGATAAAAGCTATTTGCTCGGAAACCATTTGAGTTGGATAGACACCAAAAGAAACGGTATCGACTTCATTCGCGCCAAGCGAAAGAAAGTAGGAAGCAGAATCTGTGCTTAATGCCCAGTTGGGATCTGCTAAGTCATAAGTCACGGTATAATTTCCGGCGGCGGTATAAAATGTACTTCCCCCTCCTGTATTTGGGTAAGCGACTAAGCCGCTGGGGGCTAAAAGAATATTGGCATTATTATAAGTTGGTTCTCCATTATCTTGTACTTGGTTTTGATTGAGGTCGTAATAAGATATAGCATGTATGGTCGCATAATCAGAACAGAAAACATTCGCTGCCCATCCAACATCTGTTATAGAGAAATCAGAAGTATAGTGGACGGTCAGGCACCCTGTAGCATTGGTTGCCAGCACCAGTCCTGGGCTTTCTATTCCCGAATACGCGCCCAATAAAGGAGCAGCAGTGGAAGCACCGTCGTAAATAGTCATAGAATCAAAAAAGGACTCAATTTCAAAAAGATAAAAATCAAGAATGATCTTTTCGCCTGCATTCGCAGGACAAAAAGTAGTGGTGATGGATTCACCATTTAAATAATTGCCTAGTTCTCCTCCTGAATCATAGAAAGTGCCAGAGCAAGTTATAATCGTGTCGCCGGGATTATTATAAACCTGAGCAAATATACCATTGAGAAAGAAAATGGAGATTGCGAATAGCGTGTAGAAAAACTTCATAGTGATTTTTTAAATTGATTAATAACTCATTGTAAAATAGTTATATTTCAATGAAATAGCAAATTCTTTATATGTTATTATTCCTCTGTTCGTGGCTAAAATGTACACTCACGCTTGTTAGTATGAACAAATTCCCCGTCATAGAAGTTACAAATCCATAATCATAACAATTCAACAATCACAACAATCACAACAATTCAACAATCACAATAATTCCCCCAAAGCCCGCGCCTCCCGCTGTATCAACTCCCAAGCCGCTTCAATATGCCGTTGCGCCACATTCGTCTGACCAATAGACATTCGCAGCGTATAAACGCCATAAACCGTCGTATGTGTTAGGTAGATTTTGCCAGTAGCATTCAGTCGATGCAGGAGCTTTTCGTTCAACTTATACAACTCGACCATGTCATCCATGTCTGTAGGTTTGTAGTAAAAGCAAACCAGATTCATACTACGCGGTACGATAAGTTTGAAGTCCGTAGAAGCCTTGATTTCAGTTTCCAGCCACTTAGCCAGGTCAATGTGAAAACGCAGTTTTTCCTGCAAGCCTTTCAAACCATAATGCCGCATGACAAACCACAATTTTAGCGAACGAAAACGCCTGCCCAGCGGAATGCCCCAGTCGCAATAATTATTCACCAGCCCGTCCGTATCCGTCCGCAGGTATTCAGGTAGGATGGAAAAGGTGTTGACGAGGGCTTTGGGACTTTTTACGAAATATACCGTGCAGTCAAAATTGGTGAACAACCATTTATGTGGATTAAAGACAAAACTATCGGCTTTTTCGATGCCTTCAATTATAGACTGATATTCCGGTAATAATAACGCAGAACCTGCATAAGCGGCATCAATATGCAGCCATATTTTATGCTGTTCGGCAATGTCTGCAATTTCCCGTAAAGGGTCAATCGCCAGTGTACCTGTTGTACCAATTGCTGCCACAATACAAAGTGGATGATAACCATTTGCAATATCTTCTTCTATCGTTTTGCGCAATACATCTGCCCGCATCGCCATATAGTCATCTGTCGGTATTTCGACTACATTCTTTGAACCGATGCCTGCTATTTTAGCTCCTTTTTCTATGGAAGAATGGGTTTGTGTAGAACAGTATACCCGAAATTTAGGCTGCCCATCAAAGCCAGATTCATTGATACTATACTCAGACGCCCGCTCTCTTGCTGTGATAATAGATGCCAAAGTCGCCGTAGAAGCCGTATCCTGAATGACACCCGTCCAAGCGGACGGAATCCCCATAGCATCTCTTAACCATTCCATCATTTTTTCTTCCAGTTCGGCTGCGGCAGGGGAGGTGACCCACTTCATGCCTTGTATGCCAAGTGTCGCTGTGAGCATTTCAGCCAGAACGGAGGGCGGGCTAGAATTGGCCTGGAAATATGCAAAATAATTAGGGCTTTGCCAATGCGTCACGCCGGGCATGATGATGTTTTTAAAGTCTTCAAAAATGGCGTCCATTTCTTCGGCAGACTTAGGTAGCTTATTGGGGATTTGTTTGTAAATATCTCCAGGCTGTACCTGCGATTTGACTGGATAACTTTCTACCGTGTCCATATAGTCTGCCATCCAATCTACAAACTGGTGGGCGTGTTGGCGAAATTCTTTTGAATTCATGATTAATTCTGTTTCTCCAATGTAAAATTAAGCACAACATACAAATCCTTCCCATATAAATTGTGTAAAATTGATTACTTTTGAAGGTTAATTTTTTTAATCAATAACTAAGCTATGATACAGAAAACTTTATGTGCTTTACTAGGCTGTCTGCTTTTTGCGACGGCTGCTTTTTGCCAATTTCAGGTTGGTACACAGGATATTACCATCGAAGATCCCAGTCGGTCAGGTGGGCTATTTGGTGGCAATCGAGAAATTCCGTTTGACGTTTATTATCCTGCTGATGTAGCTGGTACGAATGCAGCTATCTCCGCTGGAGAATTTCCATTTATTGTTTTTGGACACGGTTTTGGAGTGGCAACAACTGAATACTCCATCTGGTATGAAACGCTCGCTGCAAAGGGCTATGTCATTGCATTGCCAAGGACTGAAGAAGGCGTTTTTCCATTTCCCAGCCATCCCGATTTTGCAGAGGATCTGTCTTTTATTGTCAATGATTTTTTGGCTGAAAACGCAGATTCAACTTCTTTCTTTTTTGAAACGCTGAATGGCAAAACAGCCGTCATGGGACACTCTATGGGCGGTGGTTGTGCCTGGACAGCAGCCGCAACAAATTCCAATATCACTACAATGGTCACACTGGCAGCAGCTGAGACCAATGGCGTATCTGCAATTGCTAATGCCGCTACGCTCGCTATCCCTACACTGACCATTGCTGGTACAGAAGATTGTGTACTGATGGCAGGCGGAGGCCCTATTGACATGTATAACAACTTGCCTACTGCGCCTTATCATGTTTATGTGGATATCATTGGTGCAAGCCATTGTCAATTTGGTATCGCCAGTGGCGGGTCGATTTGTACGATTGGTGAAAATTGTAGTGGTTTTATGCCCCTTGCCAATCAGCATACTCAGATGTTATTCTCTGCCTGCGATTGGTTGGATCATTATTTGAAAGAGGAGTGTGAAGCTATGGAAGACCTTCAGGTTCATCTGGTTTCCGGTGATACGATTGTACACAATTATATGGATATGGGAACAGTTCCTGCAAGCTGTATAGTTTGTCCAACTGATCTAACAGATGCTAATTTGGGCGGCGGCATGCCTAATGCTATTCCAGCCGCTAATTATCAAGTTGGAAATAGCATTACGTCTTCCGGTACAGTAGTCGCTGGTACGACTGTGATTTTTGATGCAGGGACAATTATCTGTCTTAATGCCGGATTTTCTTCAGATGCTGCGGCTGATTTTACAGCTATGATTAACGGGTGTACGCCGTAGGCAGTATCAGTATCAGTTGCAATAAAAATATCAATATCAGTTGCACTGTTTGATTTTAGCCACGAATGCACGAATACTTATTAATAAAGTTTATTCGTGCATTCGTGGCTAATTTTTTTTATCCCAAGTTTAAGTTTAAACTTATATTTCCCCCTCTTTAAGTTTACTTAGTGCAGTGTAATAAATTTGAATATCTAAAAAACTTGGGTTATTTTTAGGGCGATGTAAAACCATTTACTTAATTAAATTACCATTATGATAAAGAATAGTTTATTTACACTATTATTAGTTGGCTTATGTTATTGCTGTGCTGAAGCACAAACCACTTTTGCCAGCACCAGCTTTGAAGAACCTGCCCTTGCACCTGGCGTTCAATACATGGATACTGGTGATCCGACTTTAGATCATGACTTGATTAATAATCTGGGGCAACCCTTAGTCGATTATGTATCTGTAGGTGGAGAAATGGGCTTTGATGCCAGCTTTATAACAGGTGGCAATACTGATGGACTGGCCGAAGGAGATTTTGTTGGTGTGACTGATTTTACCGGAGATGTAAGTGCGTATATAGATGGTACAAAGGGGTATCAGTTTCAGGATACCGATGGTACTATGGTGCTTTCCTTCGATCCCGTCAGCCTTATAGGTCGTACTATGCCAATTCTTGATTTATATTACTTCGTTGCGTCCACTGGCTGGGAAACTGGGGATTCTATCCGCATCTGGGTAGAAGTAGATGGCGGTGCAGAAATTGATATGCTCAATACTGCAGGACAGGACATTGACAACCTGATGATTGAGGGAATGTGGATACAACTCACTGCCGATTTAACTGGATTCACAACAGCTACATTAAATGTTTCTTTTGCGTCTAATAGTGGCTCTGAAGAATTATACTTAGACCACATTACTTTTTCAGAAGGTGGTGTTGTTGCAAATTGCAACATTGCAAGTACTGGGCTGAGTGTTGGAAACTGTAATCCTGTAACCAATGAATTTGAAGTTTCAATTGCGCCTTCTGCGCTTAGTGGCTCTGCAAGCGGTTATTTTTATTCGCTGAATGGCTTTGTTGTTCCTGGTGGTCCCTTTCCTTATGATAGTACACAGCTAGTAGGTGCGTTTGATTCAGATGGCTCTACTGTTTACGAAGTTGTTGTACAAGATGCTACAGATGTTGCCTGTACGGATACTACGCTGGTATTTGCCCCTGCTTCTTGTCTTATCGTTCCCTGCAATAGTGTTGATTTGGTACTGACGGCTGTAGTGGATGCCGATTTGACAGGTGGAGTACCCAAAGCATTGGAGTTTTATGTATTAAATGATATTGCCGATTTGAGTACTTATGGCATTGGAAGTGTATCAAATGGTGGAGGCTCTACAGTCATTCCTGAATATAATTTTCCCGCTGATGCTGCTAATGCAGGCGATTATATTTATTTGTCCTTAGACTCGCTTAATTTTCATGACTTCTTTGGATTTGCACCTGATTATGTGAGTAATGTCGTTAGTATTAATGGCGATGATGCTATAGAATTATATTGCGGTGGCGTTGTCGTAGATGTCTTTGGTGATGTAAACATGGATGGCACAGGTATGCCCTGGGAATATACAAATGGCTGGGCTTATCGCGTCAATTGTACAGGCCCAGATGATGCTGTTTTTGATCTTGCCAATTGGACTTATGCTGGAGGTGGCTTAGTAGGCGATACGCTGAACAGTACAGCCCTTACTCCTGTGCCTTTTGGTACTTACTCAACTACAGCCTGTACAAGCTGCCCAACTGACTTGGTAGATACCAATCTTGGTGGCGGTGCGCCTAATGCGATTCCAGCAGCTACTTATCAGGTGGCAAATAGTATTATTTCCACTGGTACAGTCGCGACAGGAACGACTGTTATTTATGATGCCGGAACGATTATTTGCCTGGATCCTGGTTTCTCGGTAGAGGCGACCGCAGACTTCTCGGCTATTATCGGTGGGTGTACGCCTTAATGTGGTGATTGGTAATTGAGTGATTAGTAACCAGTGATAAGGTTTGTACCATTTCTTTACCAAAGTTGATAAAATAAAAAAGGTGCAATATCAGACGATATTGCACCTTTAATTTTTAAGGGTCAATTATATCAATCGTCAGCACCCTGGCTTTGGTAAGTCGCTTTAAAAGCAACAGCACCAAGAGCAGCACCAATCAAATCAGCAACAATTGCCAATCCAGCTGTACCCCAGCCTGCAAGACCGTTAAAAGCAGCACCTATCGCTACAGCAGGATTGAAACATCCACCTGTACCGAAACCACCCAATGCATAAGCCATAGCCGCAACAGTGAAACCGATAGCCAAACCGTAGTAAGAATTACCTGATGTACTCTTAGTCGTAGCCGTTTGAAGAACAACCCATACTAGGGCAAAAGTTCCAAGCAACTCAGCAACGAAAGCTCCTGCTGTATTTGCAGGCATTTCTCCTCCGCCCATCATTGTTCCTTTTCCAAGAAGCGTCGCGCCAAGCACAGCTGCCGCAATACCACCTAATACCTGTGCAACGATATACATCGGTACATCACCAGCAGAACATTTGCCTCTCATGAATACTGCAAGTGTAACTGCAGGATTATAATGTGCGCCAGAGATGTGACCACCGGCATACACCATGACCATCAGTGCTGAACCGATAGCTACAGGTGCCAGAAAATTACCATCTGCAGCACCATTTACGACACAGACAATAGTAAGAATCAAGAAAAAAGTTCCAATGAACTCAACAATATACTTGTTCATAATTAAAAGAATTTAGATTGTAAAATTAGTTAGATAATCTTTTGTGTTTAATAGGGCATTATATATTTTTAACTCCTCATAAGACGCAGGCTAAATTCAAAAGTAACAGCATAATTGATATAAACAAAACAATCTACGTTTTAATATGAAAATAGCAATCATAGGATACGGTAAAATGGGTAAAACCATAGAAAGTATGGCTTTAAATAAAGGTTATGATATTGTCTTGCGTATTTCTGACCAAAATTTATCAGAACTTACATCCGAAAATCTACAAAAATCGGATGTTGCTATCGAGTTTAGTCGCCCAGAAGCAGCTTTTGATAATATAAAGGCCTGTTTGGAAGCTGGCATTCCGGTTGTATCTGGCACAACTGGTTGGCTGGAAAAGATGCCGGAAGTCCATAAACTAGTAGATAAACATCAAGGCACTTTTTTCTACGCTTCAAATTTTAGCATAGGGGTCAATATCTTTTTCGCGCTGAACAGGCAATTGGCAAAAATGATGAACGACTGGGAAACTTACTCCGCTTCTATACACGAAATACACCATACACAAAAACTAGATGCGCCAAGTGGTACAGCAATTACGCTAGGGAAAGGTGTACTGGAAAATATAGAGCGACTGAAAACATGGAAAGCAGGGGAGGAGACCGCAAATCATAGCGTACTCCCAATTACTTCAGATAGAGTGGATAATACGCCCGGAACACACATTATAAAATATGAATCGGAAGTAGATGAGATTGAAATTAAGCACCTTGCGAAAAGTAGGGCAGGATTTGCGCAAGGTGCTTTGATGGCCGCCAAATGGGTTGTCGGCAAGAAAGGTGTGCTGGGTATGTCAGATATACTTGGTTTTTAAGCAATTGATAATTGCTTATGTCGATAGTCGATAGTCCATGGTCGATGACTGTTTTTTTAGTATAAGTTGGCAACCCGCTCGCAAGCGGTTCACTAAAATAATGATTCCTCGAATCATTATTTTAGCTCATATTTTGCGAAGCAAAATGCGTAAAAAAGGCTGTATGAAATTGTGTGTGCCTTACAGCCATCGACTATCGACCGTGGACTATGGACCAAATATCAAAGCGACTGAATAATATCGTACTTAGTAATCACATGCATAGAACCTGATTTGTCCTTAGCCACTACCGCTGGAATACGTTTGTTGATATACTGTCGTAAACGACTGCATGGCAAATCAGTCTGCACCGTAGGAAATGGCTCATTCATGATCGCTTCTACATTCTTCTCCGCATGTTGCAGCGGGTTTTCAAGGATGTAGTTGAGTACTGCGTTTTCTGTAACTGAACCGACTACACTACCATTATCCATGACAGGCATTTGCGAAATATCGTGTTCTTTCATTACATTCATCACTTCGCGGACGGTCTTGCTTTTTTGCACAGAATAAAAAGTTTTATCGCTTTTACGCTCAATCAAATCTTTGATTTTCAATTCACCATCCAGAAAACCACGTTCTCGCATCCAGTCATCGCTGAATATTTTGTTGATATATCGACTACCGTGATCGTGAAAAAGCATCACCACAACATCAGTTGGTTTGAGTTTGTCTTTCAACTGAACCAAACCTGCAACTGCTGCACCAGCGGAGTATCCAGTTAAGATGGCTTCTTGCGTTGCCAATAAGCGCGTATAAATAGCTCCGTCTTTATCGGTTACTTTTTCAAACAAATCAATGATGTCAAAATCTACATTTTTAGGCAAAATATCTTCACCAATTCCTTCTGTAACATAAGGGTAAATTTCATTTTCATCAAAAATGCCTGTTTCGTGGTATTTTTTGAATACAGAACCATAAGAATCAATACCCCAGATTTTAATGTCCGGATTTTGCTCTTTCAAATATCTGCCGATACCCGAAATCGTACCGCCTGTACCCACACCAACGACAAAATGGGTCACCTTGCCTTCTGTCTGTTCCCAGATTTCTGGTCCCGTACTTTCGTAATGTGCCTGACGATTGGACAGGTTATCGTATTGGTTACACCAAAAAGAATTTGGAATTTCTTTGCTGAGCCGCTCTGCAACCGAGTAGTAGGAGCGAGGATCTTCTGGTGTTACATTGGTCGGGCAAACAATCACCTCAGCACCAACGGCTTTCAGAATATCCATCTTTTCTTTAGATTGTTTATCCGTTGTCGTAAAGATGCATTTATAGCCCTTGATGATAGAAACAATGGCAAGTCCCATGCCTGTATTGCCGGAAGTACATTCGATAACTGTGCCGCCTGGCTTCAAATCGCCACGCGCTTCAGCATCCTGAATCATTTTGAGTCCGATTCTGTCCTTGACAGAGTTGCCCGGATTTGGTGATTCTATTTTTGCGAGAACTGTTGCTTCTACGCCTTCTACGATTTTGTTGAGTTTGACCAATGGTGTGTTGCCAATGGTTTCTAAGATGTTGTTGTAGTACATTGTGTTTATTTCAAATAAGTTAGTTTGACATAAAATTTGGGATCAAGTGCCCCGAGTCCCCGAGCAGCATCGGTAGATAAGACGACAATGGTCGCCCGATCATATCCTGCATTAGGAATGCGTCCCAGGACTTTTGCAAAGATAGTTTGTTTATTCATAGGGTTGGTTATTTTTACGATAGAATTGAGTGGAGCAGTGCGATGCAGGCAGTACAATTTAGCTTTTACGGGAGTTTTGTCTTTATGTTTCCAGGCAGCAATACCATTTTCTTCAGACATTCGACGATTCAGGCTGTTTACAAGGTATTGATCTTTTAAGCGGTCGCTGGCTTCCCATATTGGTGCGTATTCACCTTTATACTTTGGTGGTACATCTGTGAGTCCATACACGCTGATCCAACCAATGAGCACTGTATCACCAACACTAAGGATGTCATTTTTTATCTGTGGATTGTGCAGTCGGAATAAGGCAGGCGTCATTTTAAAATGCATTCGCGCAATGCGATACACCGTTTCCCCTTTTCTCACCTGATAACAAATCGGCACATTGAGTCGGGCATTAAAAGTGCTGTCGCGTAGCCGCTTAATCACACGTGCAGGAATCGGAAGTTTGAGTGACTGCCCTTTAGATAAAGCAACTTTTGTTACCTGCGGATTATGGTATTTCAACAGATCAAGACTGACATTATAATATTTTGAAATGCTGTATAAAGTTTGCCCGCTTTTTATAGTATGATAAACAAATTTTTGTCCATCTTCATCCATAGTGACCATCAGGGTATCCTGTGGTGTTAGCAATTGGTAAGCACGACCGGAAGGTGTTGGTAAGCTAGTGGGGAGTGCTTTTTCGCTTTGCGCAAATGCCGAAATGTAGTTTGATAAAGCCAATAAAACGATGATGAGGTATTTATTAATTGTCATTTTTCAATACTTTGGTTGTCATTTTTTCTTTTTAATTCAGTTGCAAAATCATTGCCAGAATAATGTTGTCGGTTTCGTAAACTTGCGGGCAGCATTGCGTGAAGGAAGTTTGCTAAACCTTCCAGTGTTCTTGAAGCATCAGGTTTAGCAAACTCGCTTCCCAAAGCCCACACACAAGTTTACGAAACCACCGCCAAAGCCTCCTCAAGTGTCATCGCCTTATCCAAAACAATCCGCCCCTTCTCATTCCGTTTCACCGTAGCACATTCCGTAACCGGATCATGTTCAAAAAATAAAATATAATCCTCTTCCACAGCTCGCTCAAGCAATTGCTTTTTCTCTTTCATGGTATGCAAAGGACGCACATCATAAGCCATGACATAAGGTAAACCAATATGTCCAACAGAAGGCAACAGGTCTGCACAATACACAATTGTTTTGCCATTCACTTTCAAATGCGGCAGCATCATCGCCTCCGTATGCCCATAAACAAACTCTACATTAAAACCCGGCAAAAACTCAACTCCATCCTCTATATCCAGCATCTTTAATTGACCGGATTCCTGTAAGGGAACAAAATTTTCTTTCAAAAAGGAAGCCCGTTCTCTTGGATTAGGCGTGTAAGACCAGTCATAATGCAGCTGATTGCTCCAATAGGTCGCATTGGGAAAAGTAGGTACAAGTTTGCCTTTATCATTATATTTTACAGCTCCACCGACATGGTCGAAATGAAAATGTGTGAGAAAAACATCCGTGATCTCTTCTGCAGCAAGACCTGATTCGGCAATAGAACCCAAGAGACTATCTTCGCCATGCGGTTCAAAATGACTTCGAAACTTAGCGTCTTGCTTATCGCCAAAACCAGTATCAATCAGAATCTTTCGATTGCCTGTTTCTACCAGCAGACAACGCATCGCCCAGGTACACATATTATTATCGTCAGGTGGGTTGAGTTTTTTCCACATTTTATGCGGAACAACGCCAAACATTGCTCCACCGTCCAATTTGAAAAAACCTGTTTTGATGACACTTACTTTCATGTTCCTATTTTTTACAAAGTTGCATACTTTCATTGAAGTAAAAAAGTATTTTATGAAAAGAAATAACTACCTTGACGCATGATTATTAAAAATAAATGATTATTAAATATATGAAAACTAAAACAATTTTAGTCCTCCTGCTTTTATGTGCAGGTTATGGCTATGCGCAAGACTTGTCTGTAGGCTTATCAGTCATCAATGACACTGGAAACTATCCAATGCAGCCCAAAGCCAAACCAGCTTATCTGGACACCATTATTGATCCTTCTTTTGGGACAACTATAAGGCGGATTAGCAATGCTCCAGCGGGTGGGATTATTGTACCAATGTACAGCACCGTTCAGGCTTGGAATGCTGATGAATCACTGATGATTGTCTATGAGCAAGGAACAGGACATCGTTTATTAGATGGCATGAGCTACCAGTTTATTCGCTACCTCAGCGACCTACAACCGGATGACTTGGAACAAATATTCTGGGATTTTAATGACCCAGCTATTTTGTATTACCTCGAATCGGGATCAGACGATTTTATTCGATATAATGTAAACACCCAAAACAAGCAAATTCTTGTGAATCTGGATGATTTGGTGACCAATTGCACAGGCTCGATTAGCATGGGCAATGATGTACAGATGATGTCCTGGGATTCAGATGTCATTAGTTTCAGATGCAATAATGACAGAGCCTATTATTATCGAATTTCTACAGGAGTAGTGAGGGAATTTAATCTAAGTAATGTGTCTTATACTGCACCAATGCCAGGGCCAAGTGGCAATTTATTCTACCACAGAACCGATGTTTATAATGCAAATGGCAACCTATCTGCTGAACTCAATGAAAATAGTACGGAACATTCCTGCCTGGGAAAACTAGCCAATGGCGACGATGCGCATTTTGCCATAGCCTTTGCACAAGGACCAGAGGGAGGCTGTATCGGTGATATTATTGCACATAATATGGTGACGGGTGCCTGCTTTCCAGTGATTAGTCAGAGTCAGGGCTATAATTATCCGCAATCGGGTACACATATTTCTGCACTTGCGCATAAAAATACACAAAGTGGCTGGATGGCAGCCTCTATGATGGGCTATGAGTTGGATGGAAGTACCTTATTGGATCAGGAATTGGTGATTGCAAGAGCCGAAGAAGGCAATGTCAAGGTCTGCCGGATTGGACACCATAGAAGCGATGAAAATGAGTATAATTATTGGGGCGAACCCCATGCGGTTATTAGTCCGACAGGAACAAGAGTGCTGTTTGGCTCCGATTGGAGTGGGGCAGAAGACGGGCAATCTGTAGATTGTTATGTCGTAGAATTGCCCTCTTTTACAAACAACCCGCCTGTTGCAGAAATTGGCCTAGATATTTGTGTGCTACTGGAAGGTAGCTATGATCCAGCTACAGGATTGATGAGCAATACTTTGGAAACATTGAACCTACTGTCTCCTACACAACCTTATAATATGCCGCCCTGGAATTATATGGGGGCAGAAACATTAAGTTCTTCTAATAATGTGGACTGGGTCTTGGTTTCTTTCCGAACAGGTACAGATGCAGAAAGTGAAATTGCGCAAACAGCAGGACTTTTACAGCGAGATGGCTGTATTTATTTTCCAAATGAAAATGTATTGCCAAGCAATCTGACTGTGCCAGTGTATATTGTTGTGGAGCATCGCAATCACCTCGTTGCCATGACGCCGCAAGCTGTAGATGTGGTGAATAATACGCTGACTTACGATTTTAGAACAGCAAATAGTTATGGCACTTCGAGCAGTTATGGACAAAAACAACTTCCAACAGGAGAGTGGTGCTTATATGCCGGAGACATCAGTTCGGGCAGCTTGAAAAGTTATGATATCAATGGAGCAGACAAGGCAACCTGGCTGACTTCAAACGGTTTATTTGATGATTATTTACCAGCCGACCTGAATCTGAATGGCGATGTCAATGGAAATGATAAAGCCGTGTGGCTGAGTAATAATGGTGTTTTTTCTAGTGTACCGAAGTAGTGTGGAAATTCAAATTCAAACGTCAAATTCAAAAGTTGTTTAAAGGAACAATGAAAAGTAAACTTTGCGCCTTTGCGTCTTTGCGAGAAAATGAAAATTTGGAGAAGCTCACTTATTTTCTGATATTGCACGATGCAAAAGACCATAACAGAAGCCTACGCAAGAATTAAAACCCATGTCAGAAGAACGCCTTTAGAGCATTCTCTGCTACTGAGTCAGATGACTGGAGCAAATGTGTATCTAAAACTGGAAAACTGGCAATTGACGGGTTCTTTCAAATTGCGTGGAGCGATGAATAAAATTTTGTCGACTTCTGAATTTGACCGAGACCACAAAACATTTGTAGCGGCTTCGACGGGCAATCACGCGGCTGCTTTTGCTTATGCAGTGAAAAAACTGGGCTTAAAAGGCGAGATTTTTCTACCTGAAATTGTCTCTTCTACCAAACTGGAATTTATTAAGTCCTTTGGTGTGCCTTGTAAATTACATGGACAAGATAGCTTGGAAACAGAAATTTATACCCGCAAATATGCCGAGGAAAATAGTTGTATTCTAGTGCATCCTTATAATGACGAAACCATTATTGCGGGACAAGGAACAATAGGTTTGGAAATTGCAAAAGACCTGCCCAAAGTAGATGCTGTTTTTGTGCCAGTCGGTGGTGGCGGCTTAGTGTCAGGCATAGCTGGGTATTTGAAATCTGTAAAACCAAAGGTGCAAATCATCGGATGCCAGCCCGCACAAAGCCCCGAAATGGCAGTTTCTATTGAGCAGGGCGGCATCATTTCCGAATTGATCTCCAAGCCAACCTTGTCAGACGGCACAGCAGGTGGCATAGAATCCGAAGCCATTACTTTCGAGTATTGTCGCCAATGGGTCGATCGCTTTGAATTATTATCAGAAAAAGAAATTGCCGACGCACTGCTTTGGTTGCTCAAAAACCGACAAATGATGGTCGAAGGCGCAGCAGGACTGGCACTCGCGACTTTATTGCGCGAAAAAGAACAATGGGCAGGTAAGAATGTCGTACTGATTGTCTGCGGTCGCCGATTGAGTTTTGAGAAGTTGAAGAAAGTTGTTGATGGTGATTGAGTTGATTGAGTGGTTTGTTGGTTTCGTAAACTTGTGTGTGGGGTTTGTGGAGGGAGAGTTTGCTAAACCTTCTTGTAATCCGCCGATGTGAGGTTTAGCAAACTTCCTACTCACAAAGCTGCCCACAAGTTTACCAAACCTTTGAGGTTTGAATTTGTATGTTAAAAGCCGTATTTTTGCGGATTATATAATAAAAAATGTCCGCAAATATCCAACAAATTACACAAGAAGTACTACTACGGCACACTCGACGCTATCCAGGCGCAGAGAAAGAGCGGTGGATGCTGCGTGAATTGTTGACGACAGTGGGTGCACCCAGCCGATTTACACATGCCAATCCACTCAGCGATGAACTCCGAAAAGCGATAGGCGAAGACATCAGCGTTTTGCCGGAAGGCGTATTTTTATACTTTTTTTATCGTGGACATAAAGTATCCCAACTGGATTTGTCGGACAACACAATGCCAGGGAAAAGCCTGTCGGAAAGCCTGTCGGAAGAACAAAACCGAATCATCCTGAATGTGACTCGCCAATTTATCAGAGACAAAAGAGGTGTTTCGACGATGTTGACCGACTGGATACGCCGATACTTCAAAAGAGAGCCGGTGCAAGGCATTTTATTGATGCTGGATAATGCGGAAGAAGGGGAGTGGCAGGAACTGACGATCAGTCCAGAAAATGACAAGCACGAGAAAATCGAGCAGGTCGTTTCTCATTTATACCATGCTGATACTGTTGTTGCAAAAATTTCCATCTTGCTGAATAATGGCGGAACAATGGAAATAACGCCTGATGAAAATCTATTTACAGAAGCCGTTAAATTATCTGCTGACAATATACAGACGCTGGAAGAATTTATGCAGCGGCTCAACCTGCACTACGAAACCCTGCTTCGCGCCCGCGACGAGCAAAAAGGAAACAATTATAAAGATTATTTTATCAATATCTATTTGCCGGAAGGCACAAAAGCCAGTATTCATGTAGAAGAATTGCTCTTGCAAATACGGACGCGGGAGGACACGCAGAGAGCTTTGCAAAGGCTGTTGAATATTGGAGTGATTGATGATTTTAGAGAAACAGAAGAGGCATTTACTTTTTATTTTATTAAAAAAAGCAAACAAGAATACCTGGTTAATCTGCATCGCCACTTAGCCCGATATGAAACGACAGAGGAACTCAAAAAACGCTTTAACAAGATACCAGAAAATGCTGATGTAAAGCTCATTGTCGGGGAATGTCTGAATGCTTATGTCAGTTTTGTATACGATTGTATTGTGCCACAAAGAGCATTAGCCGCTGGGCAGTTGGTCGATCAGTTGGGAGAGGAAGACGTAGAAATGCAATTGCCCGTATTGTCAAAATATGCTGACCCTTTGCAGCGACCCAATCTCATCGAAGACACGTCAGAAGGAAGTGTTTGTTCCTGGGATGCCGTTTGGAAATACATGGATATTGTGATGGCAGAAGGGGAATCGTCGGTGCTGAATATTCGGGCATTGCGGCGTTCTGTAGAAGAATTGAAACCTCGATATCCGAAGAATCCGGTCTTTAATTTGCTCCATGCTTTTTGTATCCTGTATCTGGAAACGGAGGTCAGAGGAGACGATTTATATATTGCCGACAAAACCAAGGTAAAACCAGCCATCAACAATTTCATTGAAGGTTTCATTAGTTTTAAGGAATTATACGGCGTCAGTTCGGAAGAATTGAAAGTGGCGGTGGCGCGTTTTCATCAAAAAACACTCAGTCATCGCAGTGAGTTATCTTATGTTATGAATCAGGCAACGGAATTGCTCTATCTGGAATTGCACAACCGTTGGCTGAGACAATTTAATCAGAAATTTTTAGTGGGTTATGAACGATAATTCTTTTCAAACAGAACTACAAAGTGCCTTAGGCGAACTGCAACAGCATTTGCGTGATTTGGGAGCTGCTAAGACCCAGATTGAGCATACCAAAAATGCTGCGTCGAATGTCGTCGAGGGCATTGATAACCTCAGCGAAGGCTATGTCCGCCACCTAGATAAACTAACCACAAAAATTGACGGTTTTTTAGAGCAAATCACCACACGCGTCAATACCTTTCACGATGAAGCCGAGGCAAGAATACATGCCTTCAACGAGAAAGCCGAAACCCGGATTGAGACCTTCAGTGAGAAAGCAGAAACTCGACTGGATACCTTCAGTGAAAAAACGGAAACTCGGATTAATGCCTTCAGTGAAAAAGTAGAAAACCGGATTGATACGTTCAGCGGACAAGTGGAAACTAGAATTGATAGCTTTAATAATGAAGCAGAAACCCGTATAAAAGCCCTACAGGACAATTACGAAGCACAAAGTCAGGCATTGGTCAGCAATATCCAGACTTCACAAGCAGCATACAGCGCCGATTTTTTCCAGAAAGGCGATGAGCAATTATTAGACCTGGTCAATTCGACCAATGAATCCATAGAAACGACGCTGGTGGATATGCGCAGCCACGTTGCAAAAATCAATGATGCTTATAGCCGCCAGAACGGGCAAATGCAGGAATACATCGTCCGCTTTTCGCAATTGCTGGGCGTGGTACAAGACTTGGAACAACGCATCAGTGAAATCAATTTCCCAGAGCTTTTTGGTGAATTGAATACAACGATAATAACTTTAGATAAACATACTCAATCGGTCAAGACGGAAGTCGGCGACCTGAAAAAAATGATTCGCGCCGAATTTGCAAATCAAACCCGTACCCTGGAAAATAAACTAGACACTCAGGCAGGACAGTTGCGCTTTTTGCGGATTGTTGTTTTGGTGATGGCTTTGGTGGGGCTTGGGGTTTTGCTTTGGTATTTTTTGAGCTAAGGGTTAATTACGAATTACGAATGGTTTAATTACGAATTGGCTTAAGTGGAAATACAAATCCAAACGTCAAATTCAAATTCAAAAAAGTATTGACAATAAGCCAATTATATAAATTGAAAGTGGCGTTTAGTTGAGTCCAGACACTTAATGACTAGTTACTAATACACCAATAAACCAATCACCAATTTTGGATTTTTTGGGTGTTTTATGTATTTTTGTTTTATAACTTCAAAGGCGGGCTTACAGGATAAAATTCTTTTGAGGTTCTTTAAAGAAGTATATAGGCTATATTGCGTATGTATAGCGTTGGCTACCACTTAAAAAACAAAAAGTGAATGAAGAATCGAATTTGGAGAGATTTGGGGAATACGATTTTTTATATCGAATACCTAAGTCTATACATTAACAGAGTAAAAAGACAAAATAAAATCATTGAAACAGTTTTTTTGACAACTGCATTAATTGGTATAGCAGGTTGGAATAAATACGCCGAATACAATATTTTATGGTCAATTCTATTATTTGCAGTAACCGCAACGCGAATCCTAAAATCAAAATTCATGGTTTCTGAAGCGGAGATTGCCACCTTTCAATCTCTCAAAAGTTTTTATTTAGACCATGTTAGAGATTTGGATAATCTTTGGTTTAGATATAGAGAAAAGAAAATTTCTGAGAAACAGGCTGAGAAAGTGTTTAATCAGCTAAATGAACAAGAACGACTGATAATTAAGGTTGAGAAACATGACAAACTCTTTGGAAAAGAGCCAATGCAAACAAAAGCCGAAAAATTGGCAAGACAAAAATTAAATCAATATTCATAAATCATGGCAAAAGAAAAAAAGACACCACCAAAATCATCTCCAAACACAACAGGAGACGATAGCAAAACGAATCCAAATTTTGGAGATAAAATCATAAAAGGAGACAATCCTAATCTTCCGACTTTCCATAATCCACCACAACCTCCTCCTGACAAGAAGGATGATGATTGACTTCAAGAGTAGTGATTTTGAAAAAGAATTTATGCTTTGAATTAAAAAATAAATAAAAAGAGCGAGTAGCCAACAGTATGTACACGTACATGCGGGCTAAACGCCTGCACGGTCGTGTTACATTGGACGTTGATAGTGATTAATACATTCGGCAGTAAAAACTAATCGTAACACTATTTTTGCACGGGTTACTTATCAATATTTCTTCTCTAAAAAAACAAAAAACATGAACAATAACTATTCTTTACAATGGTTAATCTTTATTCTCTGTGTAAGTTGTAACTCTTTACATGAATCTGATGACAGGAACATTGTGGAACACATAAAGGTAGAGGGAAGACTTGGTTTAATTGATACTCAAACAATAGAAAGGCAGCTTACAATACCGGCCCAATATGAGACAGTTACTGAAAGTATTTTAGATAGTATATCGGGTACTTCCTACTCTAGAACAAGAAGAACTGACCCTATTCCAGCAACATATCGGATTGAGAAGGTGGATATTATTAACCATTCTTACGAGCTTTACTATCCTACGAACTTCAACCCGAATGATCCGTCTCAAACAATTAATTTAACAATTAATAATCAAAGTAATTTATCGGATACAATAACAGTAAGTCTTTGGGATAGTTCTAATAGTGTAGCTATATCCGATGAAAAATTTGAAGAAAAAAAGGTTGTAAAAGATTCAAATACTTGGATTTGGAAAATTTATACCGAAAATAAAAATAGTAAGAGTGCTTATCTTACCTTATTAATAAAGGGAACAAATACTAAAGAATATAGAAGAACAATTGAATTGAATATTAAACGATTGTCCTTTGTTGAAAAGTTGAGTAATCTATACAAGTTTTTTATAGTTTTTATACCGTTGATCCTCACTGTGTGTGTTATGGTATGGTTTGAAAAAAGGTAAATTTAATATGGACTCGATATTGAAAGGAATGTTTGGGAAATATTTAAAAGCGGAAAAAAAGAAATAGAAAACTACCACCAACAAAAATAGTGTCCATGCCTACTAATCGCAGGCACGTCGTGGATTACGAACCGTTGTGTGTGATTAACAAATTGTCGATAATATCCAATGATCTATACTCTAATAGAAATAAGAATACTAACTTCAGAAGTATAAATTGTATTTTTAGGGAACGAAATTATTCTCACAAGTAAAATTAAACTCAAAAACTTAAAAAATGACCACAAATTTAGCTAAAGTACAACTGACCAGCGTAACTGAAGAATTCCAAAATCATATTTCCCCAGACTTTAATAAAAGAATAATTTTCACGGGTAAGTTTGGTGTAGGAAAAACGACGTTTTTACATGACTTTTTCAGTAAACAAGATGTAAATACATTTTGGCTTTCACCTATTAAATATTCCGTAGGTGCAAATGAAGATATATTTGAATATATAAAGTTTGACCTTATTCTAGAGATATTTACGAATCATTTAGTAGTTCCAGCAAAGGAATCCATACCGGAATCTCTATTCATCTGGTCTTATCTCAATCATAATACTTCTGAATTACTAACTTCATTTTTTGAACTCGTATCCTTATTGAGTCCAGACGGAGAAAAAGCAATTAAATTACTTAATATATTTAATAATTCATATACAAGCTACAAAAATTATAAAAAGGAATTACTTGAAAAAAATAAATCAGAGCCAGAAATATTTAAAGATTACTTAACCATTAGTACACAAAGAATAGGCTCTATAATGGAAAATGATTTTATTACTCAAAGTATCAGAGTTTATTTAGAATCATTAAAAGAGGTTAAAGAAAAAGGAAGTAGCAACGTTTTAATTATTGATGACTTTGATAGATTAGATCCTGAACATATTTTTAGAATCTTAAACATACTAAGTGTTCACAACGACTATCTTTCCGGGACATTTGAAAATAAATTTGGATTTGACAAAATAATCATTGTTTGTGATATTGATTCTATTGAAAATTTCTACCATCACAAATATGGAAAAGAATCAAATTTCTCAGGTTACATAGATAAATTTTGCTCAACTAAATTTTTTCGATTTTCCAATTTTGATGCTATAAAACATTTTTGTGAAGAAAATATTCGAATAAATGATTTACCAAAATATTGTGAAGATACCCTACTAATGATATTACTTTATCTAATAAGAAAAGAAAAAATTACTCTGAGAAACTTATTGAAATATAGATACGAAAGTGAAAAGAATACATTTATAATCAGTGAAAACTTAAGTATGGATATGACAGATTATTGTAAAAACTGTTGTTTTATAGAGACAGATTCCTTTTGTATAGATACTACAAGTTTTCCATTTATACATGCAATTGCAATTCTATCAAATATTTTTGGTGACTTCAATAAATTAAAACAATGTATCAGAGATTTAAGCAAAGAGGAATCCATAGAAACAATGTCTTCCGATTTTGTCGAGCCTATGATCAATAGTCTTTGCTTATTATCTCATATTTCAAAGGATGATTCTAATGTAAAAAAACTTTGCTTTAATATGGACACAAGCAGACATGATGGGCAGCATATTAAAATGCCTCAAACTTTATTTTGCGGATCAACCGTGACAATTAAATTACCATGGTCTAAGCACAACAAATATAAGGGAGATGGTAACTACTTCGATAATTCTGAAATTGAAGTTTCAAGATTAACTGATCAAGCAAAATCTTTTGGAAACATGTTTGCAGAGTTTTCAATAATATTGGATTACTTAGATAAAAAGAATTTTAAAAATAGAATATAAAATCACACACAACAAAACGCTAAAACATGAATGCCTCCCATTCGGTCAGACCTGCATTTGTCGGGAACGCTAGCTGTCAGAAATCTGATTGCTTCAAAATTGCGGAAGAAATTTGACAACCCCATAAGTAAAATAAATCAGTGAAAGCAAATAAATGAATGACTTGAATCTAAGATTAAAACTACTTGGTCTTTTTCTATTATCATTTCTCTTGATGTCTGGAGTAATCGACTTAGATAATTTATTCAACTATAGTGATTCTAATATTCCTGATAACATTGATTCGGGCATAGATAAGTTATGGAAGGAATCGAAAGCAAATTAGCTATAGAATTTGTATGTGGAAAATTAACAATACACCAAAGAAGACCTGATTTCCTTGCCGGAAACATAGGCCAAAAACAACTCCAATGCCCGACGTTTAGGCGCGTCAAAACGATAGCTGATATAGTCGGTATAATAAGCCTTTAAGCTGAAGTCGGGACAAGAAGGCTGAAATGTATCAATGACGATCTGCATATTATCAATACCTAGCGAGAGTGCAGCATTAAATTTTTTGACGAAGGAAGAGGGCAGGGGACGATTGCTGACCCAACTGGCAAAAGTAAAAGGCAAACCCGTGAAATCCATCCAGATGGCACCGAGGTCATAGACGTATTTATAATGTTGTTCCAAACCAATTGTGCGATCACCAATGACCAAAACAGCCTCATCTTGTTTGCCATGCTGCTCATAGCCAGGCTGCGCATGAGCAAATTCAGGATTCAGTTTCCAATGGTGTTTGAACAACACTCTTGCCAAAGCTGCTGAGGTACGCGACTGATAATCTAGCCACACTCGCTGCACTTTTTCCAAGGGACGATGGCTGTACAGACAAACGGTTTTCACTGCGCCTACTGCGCCAATACAGAAATCAGAAATGATATGTGGTGTTTTCAGTTTTGGAATGACAGCCACAGGAACCAGCCCCAAATCCGCTTTACCCGACAATAATTTCTCCGCACACATAGACGGAATATCCAAACTCAAATCCATCATTTTGTCTAAACCCTGCTCCATCAAACCATATAAAAGTGGCTTAGTATTGAGATAGGAAACTGCGGATACTTTTATTTTTCTCATTTTAATTGTGTTGTCGTATTGTCGTGTTGTTGTGTTGTTGTGTTGTCGTGTTGTCGTGTTTTGCAAAACAATCCACATCAACACACGCGCACATCAACACTTCAACACATCTCCCCCAGATGCCTTACATCATTTTCCAAAATCACTTCAAACCGTTCGCCGTCAAAATTAGCCTTGAATAAGCCGGTATTGCTGTGTTTATATTTTTCCATCTCTCGGGGATGTTCGCCTTTTAATAAAGTCATCACACAACGCAAGGTACGGCCATGTGTGCAAACTAATATTCGTTTTTCCGGACGGGTTTTCAAATGTGCTAAAAATATATTCAGCCTTGCCATCAGGTCGGCTGCACTTTCTCCGCCAGATATGCGAGCGTCAAAATTATCATTGCCCCAGGCAGCGATCATAGCTAAATATTCTTGTCGGGCTTCTGGTGTGCTGACTTTACCTTCGCTTTCTCCCCAATTTATCTCATTCAATTCTTTCCATTCCTCAGTCGAAATTTTCTTTCCAATAAAATTTTGCACAGTTTCGCGAGTACGTTTTAAAGCAGAAACAAAGACAACTTGAAAGTCTATTTCCTTGTAGAATTCATAAAAAGCCTGACCCTGCGCTCTGCCAGTATCATTTAAGGACGAATTTACACCACTACCTTGTATGATGCCTTTTTTATTATAGTCCGTTTCCCCGTGTCTTATAAAGTATATTTCTTTCATGTTGTATTGTGTTGATGTGTTGCAGTGTTAATGTGTTGTCGTATTACATAACTCGTCAAACTCGCAACTCGTAACCCCACTAACCCGCAACTCGCAAACCCGAAACCCCACTAACCCGCAACCCGCAACCCGCAACCCGCAAACCCGCAACTCGCAAACCCGAAACCCCACTAACCCGCAACCCGCAACCCGCAAACCCGCAACTCGCAAACCCGTAACCCCACTAACCCGCAACCCGCAACCCGCAAACCCGCAAACCCGCAACTCGCAAACCCGCAACTCGTAAACCCACTAACCCGCAACCCCGCAACTCGCAAACCCGCAACTCGTAAACCCGCAACCCGCAAATCCGCAACCCGCAAACCCGAAACCCGTCAAACCACCGGCAAAGCGATATAACCCTTATACACCTCCTCATCAGGAAATTTGTGATCTGTGTAATCTTGCACCACATTATACAAAGTGTCTCGTTCGATCGCCTGCTTATCCACGCTGCGAATCAGATTGACCAACTCACGAGTGGAAAGGCTAGGAGATTGCTCCTCTGAACCTGCCATCGTATAAATTTTGGTGGTATCATCAATCGTTCCGTCAATATCGTTTACGCCGAATGCCAGAGAAAGTTGGGCTGTCGTGCGACCAATCATTGGCCAGTAAGCTTTGATGTGTTCAAAATTGTCTAGGTAAATTCGAGCGATAGCATAATTACGTAAATCTTCAATCGTTGTGCTTTCCGCCACATGCGACATCTCATTATTTTTATTCCTGAATTTCAATGGAATAAAAGTCTGAAATCCGCCCGTCTTATCCTGCAATTTGCGAAGTCGCTCTAAATGATCTACTCGATGGTGAAACTTTTCTACATGCCCGTAAAGCATGGTCGCATTACTGCGATGCCCTAGTTCGTGGAATATTTCGTGGATACGCAGCCATTCTTCAGCATTACATTTTCCACCAGCGATTTCATCGCGTATTTCAGGATGGAAAATCTCTGCTCCACCGCCTGGCATAGAATCTAGTCCGGCATCTACCATACGCTTCATGCCTTCTTCGTAGCTGACTTTTCCTTTTTTGAAAATATAATGATACTCAACTGGTGTGAGTGCCTTGATGTGCAATTCAGGACGATGTGCTTTGATGGCACGAAACAAATCTTCGTAAAACTTGAGGTCATACTGTGGTAGAACACCACCTACGATATGAACTTCGGTTACAGGTTTGCCATCGTATTTTTTGATCAGATCCAACATTTCTTCCATCGTATATTCCCAGCCTTCTTCCCGTTTTTTGATGAGTCGGGAATAAGAACAAAAAGTACAGGTATAGAGGCAGACATTAGTTGGCTCAAGGTGAAAGTTGCGATTGAAATAAGTCTTATCGCCATGTTTACGCTGACGAATTTGGTTGGCGAGAATGCCGAGATAGCTCAAACTTGCCTGCTCATACAGCAATAATCCATCAGCTTCAGAAATGCGTTCTTCATTGATGACCTTTTGGGCAATCGTTTTTAAGGCAGGGGATAATCCGGGGTCTTTGAGCAAGAGTGTGATCTGATCCATCATAGATACAAAAATAAACGAAATTTATTGAAAGTTCAATTATTTTTGAAAGATATTTTTTAATAGAACAGAATAGTTTGATTATTAGGTGTTTATTTTTTATTGAATAAAAAAGCATGTATTTTATTAATCTTTGTTAAAAATTAATAATCAAAATTTTGTCGAATACCCTAATTTCCTAATACCCCATTGTCCAAAGTCCAGTTTTGTTATAGTGTACTAAAAAATACCTGGAATCAATTTCTTAGTATTCGCTTTATATTTTTGAAAATCTTCTAAGTGACCATAACGCTTTTTATTTGACCTTTCGAGGAATGGTATTCCACTCAGTCCGATAAGCAAACCCGCAATCCAGATAGGACTAACAATCGTCGCCCATTCCATGCCTTGTAGCACTGGAATACAAGCAATAAAAACACCTGCCCACACCATTATCTCACCCGTATAATTGGGGAAACGGACAATACTAAACAAACCTTCCGCCATAAATTTTCCATCATTAGCAGGATTTGATCTAAACTTAAATTTTTGAGCATCTGCAATGCTTTCTATCAAAAAACCAAGCAGGAAAATGCTCGCGCCAATGGGGACGCATATTGAACGAAGTGCCAACTCTGCTTGTTCAGCACTTGAGCTTAATGCCACAATGTACGGCAAGGCAATGACCCAAATACTAAGTCCCTGAATGATGAAAAAACGACCAAACCTCCACCAGATATGGCGAAATACATCAAATCGATGGTCTTTTCCTTTCATGAATACCCGTCGCAAAAGATAAGTGCCTAAGCGAATAGCCCAAAGTAGAGGCATTGCTGCCAGCAAAAGCCGATAAGGATGCATAGCATCTCCATACCAAAAGAGCAAGGTAATGGCAATCAAGGCAAAAGTAGAAGCGTAGGTAATATCTGTCAGCTTATCTGTTTGCTTTTTGAAAGCAATAAAAAATATCAGGATATTAAAAACGATGGAAACCAATAAGCTTAGAAGAATAGGATAAGATAACATGGTGATGTTTTAATGAATTAAATAAGTGGAAATACAAATCCAAACGTCAAATTAAAATTCAAAAAAGTATTGACAATAAGCCAATTATGTAAATTGAAAGTGGCCTTTAGTTGAGTCAAAGCACTTAATTGCTCAACGTACCCAACATTATTAACTAGAAGAACTACTCAGTCTATAAAACTCAATCTTCACTCCAGCGATAAGTCGTCAAATCAAAGCCCGCCAAATCTAATACCCGGTCAATAACCGTCCCAACAAGCTCCTCGAAGGTAGCAGGTTTGCTATAGAAAGATGGAATAGCCGGACAGATAATGCCGCCAGCTTCCGTGATGGTTTTCATGTTATTAATATGGATAAGACTAAAGGGCGTATCGCGTGCAACAAGAATCAGCCGACGCCGCTCTTTCAGGATAACATCGGCAGCACGGGTCGTCAGATCATCCGAAATACCCGCTGCAATCCGCCCTAGAACACCCATTGAACAGGGGCAGACAATCATCGTGTCGTACTTTGCCGAACCAGATGCAAAAGGCGCCATAAAGTCTTTCTTTTCGTAAAAGTCGAAAGGGTAGGAGATGTAGTCTTCATTGCCCAATTCATATTGCCAGTTGAAGCGGGCATTATCGCTCATTACAACAGCAATAGCCTCGGTTTGCGACTTTAATATCTGGAGTTTATCAAAGAGGACTTTTGCATAAATAGATCCACTTGCCCCGCCAACTGCCACAACTATTTTTTTCATCAGCTAAAAATTGGTAATTTTGTAGAGAAACGTAAAGTAAAGTTAAAAAAAACTAAGCAATGTCGTTTATAAAGACGTTTGTTGTAGTTTGGTATTGATTTTGAATAGACTTGTTTAGATTTAGACATTTCAAACCTAACATAAATGGAGAACGTTTGTTTTATCTTCGTCTATATCGTTCATCAAAAATGATTTACATGAGAAATTTTTTGACTACTACACTATTAGCTATTTTCATATTGGGAGCTTCTGCTTTCCAAATCAAACCTGCTGATGCTGGCAAAGTAAAGTGGTATTCCTGGGAAGAGGCGGTAAAAGCCAACAAAACCAATAAGAAGAAAATATTTGTGGATATGTACACCGATTGGTGTGGCTGGTGTAAGCGTATGGACAAAACAACTTTTGCAGACAAACGTGTTGCTGCCTACCTCAATAAGCATTATTATCCAGTAAAATTTGATGCCGAACAAAAAGAAGAAATTCAGTTCAAGGGACATACTTTTGCGTATAAAGACTATGGAAGACGAGGCTACCACGAATTAGCTCTAGCCTTGCTAGATGGGAAATTGTCTTACCCTACGACGGTTTTCCTGACAGACGATTTTGTCGTGGATCAGCGACTCCCTGGCTATTTGGATGCTGATAAAATGCTAATGGTATTACAGTATATTGCAGAAGAAAAAGACAAGCCAAATCCTATGCCCTGGAAAGAATTTCAAAGAAGATATAATGAGAAGTAATTGAGTTTGTTGAGTGATTGAGTTGATTGGGGCTTATTTACTCATTCATTTACTCATTTTATGTATTTTGTAAATTTGCCTAAACTAGAAGATGAAAAAAATAATAACCTGCTTAGTCGCCCTTGCTTTTATTGGCGGACTTTTAGCTTTTCAACAAGTAAACCTGCCGCCTGTAGAGCAGGAAAACTCCAAAGTACACTGGTATTCCTTTGAGGATGCCTATGCTGCGAGTCAGACACACAAGAAAAAAGTGTTGGTAGATGTTTATACCAGTTGGTGCGGACCCTGCAAAACGATGGATTTTTATACCTTCGGAAATCAGAAAGTTGCGGATTATCTCAACCAGCATTTTTATCCAATCAAATTGGATGCAGAATATAAAACAGATATTAATTTTAAAGGAGCTTTGTACCAATATAAGGCGTACCAAAACCGAGGTTACCACGAGTTAGCAGCAGCTTTGCTGGATGGCAAACTGGCTTATCCAACCATCGTGTTTCTGGATCAGGAATTTGCAGTAGATCAGCGACTAGGTTTCATGAATGCTGAACAATTGCTCATGGTTATGAAATATGTGGTAGAAGAACAGGACAAGCCCAACGCGATGCCCTGGGTAGAATATCAGCGTCAATATCTGATGGATATCCAACAAAAAGTCAATGCTCAACGTGCCGCAAATGGTGGTGAATAGGAGATTTTAACATAAAAAAATAATAAGGCAGGCAACTAAGATATTAAAAAATACGTCTAAGTCTTTAGGACGAAAGCGCGAGTGAACGTGATTTACTCGCGCTTTCTTGTATAAGTGCTTTATATTTTTTCGCACAATACCCTTGTTATTTGTTTGAATAAGTATTAATTTTATGTAGAAACGATATTCTCCGAATCCATTTAAAAGTATTATGAAAAGACTATTATCCTTGCTAGTATTGTCAGGATTTTTATCTACAATTGTTTTTGCTCAGAGCAATTGTGGAAACATTATCCCGGAAATCGAAACATCGGGGAATTTTATTCCTATTTGTGATGGAACGATGACAGGTTTACCCAACCTGTTGACCATACCAGACTTACCCAACACAGAATTTGTCATTATCAATGTCGATCAGCCTGCCACAGACGGGCAGGGGATGATGATAATGGGAACTGACGAAAACGGCGAATCATTGCCAACTGATTTAGGTTTGACCTTTAATCAGCGATTTTCCATTACACCTGTAGCTTATGACTTGGCCGCTTTTAGAAGCTGGGTTGACATTCTATTAAATAATCAATCAGGTGCTAGTACTTGTTGTGAGTTGGTGGCGCAGATGTCTGCGGGCTTTTGCAATAATATGTCAGCCGCTGGACTTTCATCAACAGACATCAATAATCTATCGGATGTATTTATGGTGCTTGATGTATTTAATGGCACAACAGGCTCTGCATCTTTGGAAGGCAGGCTTCAGCAGATAGATGCGTTTAAAACTGCTATTGAAAGTTTGCCGACTGATTGTCAGGATGCGCAGGCTTCGCTTTGTTATGCCGCAGGCATTGATGAGCAATTATATACTATTGATGAAACACCTGTTATAGTTGAAGTGGAGACACCTGCATCGCGTCAGATTGTTATTGTAGCAATTTCTTCCAATGGAATTTTGGAATATTCTATTGATGGTATGAATTGGCAGTTCGATAATGCATTTTCTGGCACTCCTGCAATCGGGACAGCTTATGTGCGTCTGGTTTCTACAGGATGCATGGAAGAAATGGATTATCTAAATGATAAACTACCTGTCGAATTATTATACTTTAAAGGAGAAGTAGAAGCAACGACGAATAGACTAAGTTGGGCAACTGCAACAGAGAGTGGTAACGCCGTATTTATTGTGGAGCGTTCGGCTGATGGAACGAATTTTGACGAAATTTCAAGAGTACCTGGCGCGATTAACTCACTAAATACATTAGCTTATGAATATAGAGATGCAAATCCATTTTCTGATATAGGCTATTATCGCCTTGTCATGGAAGATATAGATGGATACCTTACTTATTCTGATGTCATCACAATAGAAAGGGATGACCCGACTGGTTTTAGTATTTTATCTATTGGACCAAATCCAAGCGACCGTGTGATTAATGTGTCGATTACCAATGGCGATCCCGGAAATATGGACTTCACGATATATGATGTAATGGGAAGGAAAGTACGAGAAGGTTCGCAAGAAATCCATACTGGACTGAATAATTTCCCTATTGACGCGATTGGACTAGGCACTTCGGTGTACATTTTTACAGCGTCTAAAGGTGATTATGTTGTAAGTGCTTATAAATTTATGATGTACTCGAAGGATTAATCTAGTGCTAAAGGCACTAAGTTTTAAGACATATTAGCCCCGCAATTTATTAGAAAAAAGTGGAATATCGAATAATATATGAACGCGAATAGTGTAAAGCTATTCGCGTTTTTTATTTTTACAAAAAATTGTAAGAATATGAAATTTAACTCAATCTGTGCGAAAGAAATTCGCGACAAGCAACCTGTCCGCTCACATATCTTGCCGATTTATCCAACTTCTTCCTTTTCGTTTGATAGTATTGAACAGGGGATGGATATTTTCACAGGAAAAGAAAAAGGCTATAAATATGGACGTTATGGCAACCCAACTGTAGATGCAGTGGAGCAGAAAATAGCTACACTGGAAACCTTTGGACTCGACATGGAAGCCAAAGCAGTCATGACCAGTTCGGGGATGTCGGCGATTTCTACCTTGTTTACTACGATATTAAAAACGGGTGATAAGGTACTGACACAAGGAAATTTGTATGGTGGAACAACAGAATTGCTGACCAGTGTGCTAGGGCAACTGGGCGTGGAAACCGTGATGACCAATTTGCAAGACTTAGAAAAAGTCGAAGCGATGGTCAAAGCAGATGAAAGTATAAAATTACTTTACCTGGAAACACCTGCCAACCCGACAATGGCTTGTGTGGATTTGGAAGAACTGGCTACTATTGCAAAAAAATACGACAGACTAAGCGCAGTAGATAACACCTTTTGTACGCCTTATCTCCAACAACCTTTTCGGCATGGCGTGGATTATATTGTTCACTCCACAACCAAGTTCTTGAATGGACATGGCAATTCTATTGCTGGAATAATTGTCGGAACAGATATAGAGTACATGGAAAAATCAGTTTGGAAAACCATGAAACTACTGGGTACAAACTGCAACCCTTTTGATGCCTGGCTGACCTGGACAGGAATGAAAACACTGGGTATCCGTATGGACAAACACAGCTCAAATGCCATGCAGGTTGCCGAATTTCTCGAACAGCATGCCGGAGTAGAACGAGTAAATTATAATGGACTACCCTCAAATCCCGACCATGAAGTCGCCAAAAAACAAATGCGTCAGTTTGGAGCGATGCTGAGTTTTGAACTCAAAGGCGGACTGGATGCTGGTATTCGTTTTATGAACAAGATTAATTTCTGCACCCTCGCGCCTACACTTGGCGATGTGGACACCATCATCCTGCATCCTGCGTCTATGTCGCATGTCAATATCGCCCGTGAAATACGGGAGCGCAATGGCATTACGGATGGACTGATTCGTATTTCAGTAGGTATTGAAGATGTGGAGGATATTATTGGTGATTTGGGGCAGGCACTTGGGGGTGATTGAGTTATTGGGTGTATTAGTGACTGAAATTGCTATTTCTACTGCGACTAAAAAGAAAAGTCCAGTTTGTTGGCGAAGCAGAACAAGTGCAGGCGAAGTCCCTCTCCGCCGCAGGATGGAGAGGCTAGGTGAGCAAAACTAGGGGATTGGTAATTGAGTGATTAGGTATTTCCAGAATATTGTATATCATAAGATGAATTTATTTATGGCTACTTGTGCAATTTGTAATACGCACATAAAATTTAAATTAAATATGTTGTATGCTGAAAAAATGAAACTACAAAGCCTGCTGATTATTTTACTCAGCTTCTTCGCCTCTTGTAGCTATCTGCCTGAAGAGGTAGTGTTAGATTCAGATATTGTGCTGGAAGAAACGCCCAACTACATTGCGCTCAGTCCGAAAAATGCTGTGCCGCAGGCTACGGGGATTCTGTTTTATCCGGGCGGATTGGTCGATCCTCATGCTTATATCGAAGCTTTTCAGGAACTAGTCAGCGCAGACAATCGACAGGTGGTGATACTCAAAGTTTCGGCAAACTTAGCGATTACAAATACCAATAAAGCTTATCGCTGTAAAGACGATTTTGAGGAGGTGCAGAACTGGATTATTGGCGGACATTCGCTGGGGGGTGTCGTGGCTTGCATGGATGCCGCAAACCATCGAGAGGCCTATAAAGGTTTGTTTTTGTTGGGGGCGTATTCTGCTTCTGATTTGAATGACTGGTCTGCGCCGGTTTTGCTAATGACTGCCGAACTGGATGGACTGACAGATATAGAGAAGGTGATTGAAAACGAAGTCAAGCTGCCACCCCGAATAGATATAGCTAACCTTAGTGACTTCCCTATAACGAGTACCGCTGGACAAACAATTTATCATGAGATTCCAGGCGGCAATCATAGCCAATTTGGTGCTTATGGTGCGCAGGAAGGAGATGGGGTAGCCAATATCAGTTTGGAACAACAGCAAGGCGAAGTACGCGATTTTTTAAGGGCTTTTATGGCTGCGAATGATTTATGATTATGGTGAAGAAAACAATTTTTTATATCCTCTTCTTTTTTGCGATAAGCACAACGATACATGCGCAGCAAATAGGGTTGAATGTTTTGTCTTTTCCCGGTTTGGGGCAGGGCGGATTTTATGGTGGAGGTGGTTTTGAACTCCATTATCAGCATGATATACAGCGGGGGCGTATTCGCGGAGGGCTGGAATATCGGATGATTGACTGGGGGAATCAAATGAGCTTAAATGTTGCCTATAATCATCCATATTTTGTAAAAAATCAGTTTCGCATATCTGGTACGACTGGCTTTCAGTTGGGTGTAGCTTTATTTCGTCCTAAATCCCTTTTTGCTTGGGGGCTAGAATATTTACCAGAAGTAGAATGGCAATCCAATAAACGATTTTTTGCTCATGCAGGACTTGGGATTCGATACAGCAATAGTCCGAAGTATAAAAAATATGGTCCGATTAATTCGGTATTGGAACTGCCGATAAAGGTGGGATTTGGCTTTCGTTTAGGCGCGAAAAGTAATGCTAAAGACAGCACCAATTACTAATCACTGGTCACCAATCACCAAATCAGCCTTTGAGGGTAAAATGAAAACTTGTTCCTTGGTCGAGTTCGCTTTCTATCCAGATTTTTCCTCCATGTTGTTCGATAGTTGTTTTGCAAATGGAAAGTCCCATACCGGTACCTTCATATTTTTTTCCATTCAGTCTTTTAAACTGCTCGAAGATCTGGTCTTTGTATTCAGACTTAATGCCTATTCCATTGTCTTTTACTGAAAATTGAAAATATTGGTCGATTTTGACTGCTTTTATGCAGATTACTGGTCGTCTTACTTGGGCAGAAAACTTAATAGCATTAGCAAGTAAATTTAAAAAGACCTGTTTAATCTTTGAAGGATCACATTCAAGTATAAGATCATCAACAGAGTTGTGGATAGTTGTTTGTGTTTCCTGGATGTCATGTTGTAAAAGATTGACACATTGGGAGACCAATACAGTCATATCTGTTTTCTGCATGTTGAGTTTTCCATTTGCAACAGAAGAGTAAGTTAGGATATCTGATAATAAATCACTCATCATCTTACAGGCATCAATGATGAACTGGACATATTCATGTTGTGTTTCTGTTACATTATCACCCAATGTTCTCGTCAATAAGCCAGTGAAACTCCCTATCGTTCTCAGTGGCGTTTTTAAGTCATGTGCTGCAATATGAACATACCTATTGAGTTGTTGATTGGAATGAGATAAATCAAGATTGGCCTGCTCAAGGTCTAAAACTGTTTTATGGATAAATTTTGACGAAATAAGCTTTCCTTTTGTCAAACGCTCATTTTGAAACTCAAGCATTTCTATATTTTCTTCGATATTTGCTAGCACTTCGAGTGCTTCCCTAAGTTCCTCCTTAGAATCAAGATGTTCGGATAGCTTTTTTTTGATCCATTTTAAATCAGACATATTCGGTCAGCGTTAGCAAGCTACAGCTTACATTATGAAAACTACATACCTTGCTATTGGGCAAATTTCCAATTTCTCCCAAAGCTAAGAAACCTGCGGTAGGAGATTTCCAAACGTCATAGATTTTTTTGACTTCTTTTTTAAACATAGGACCAAATGCCACGTTTCTGCCTGCACATGAATTGATGATCACACAATCTACCGCACCTGTCTTTTCTTCTATTTTTTTGAAATATTTTACGGTATTATCTACTGTGCCGAAGTCTGGAGGTGGACAAAATCTGAAAGCCTGACCTATTTGTACTTCACCAGCGAGAATCAGTGATTTATGTTGCTTATCATATAAAAGGACAGAGCGCATATACTCCGATATACCTTCCTCTGCTACTTGTAGCGGATAAATTCCAGGAATTAAAAACATATTGTCAGAGCCTTCTTGTTTTATATGGTCAATGTCACCAAAGTATTCCATAAATAAATCGAGGGCTGGTCTGTCATCAATTTCGTAAATGACGTTGCCCGTAGCTTTAGTAATTCGATGGACCCTGCCAAGACCTTCCCAGCCTGAAAATGTACCGCCTGTCATCCTGATTTTATCACAATCAAAAACAATAATTCCCAGTCCATCCAATTCTTCTGAAGTTGTGGAAAAAACAGATATATTTTTGTTGCGGAAAGCATCTGCGGCAAGCCCGCCAAATATACCAACACTTTCATGCAAATGACTTTTTAAACTATTGACAATAGAATCTCCATTTGTACCGATTCCAGAGGCATAGACAAGAATCCCAGGATTAGTAAAAAGTTGCTTTACCTGTGCAACAACTTTTTCAACAGCTTCGGACTCTGGTTTGTCATCGAAAGGAACAGAGATGACCTTAAAATAATCGGGATTAATATCCATCAACAAACCAGAAAAACTATTGGAATGAACACGGTCATCCGAAATTTCTCCAGCACTAGTAGTGCCTAACAATTGAATACCATGCTTATCTAAGATACCTGCCATTGCCTGATATGGCAATAGAGAGTCAGTGTATGCTATGCAGAGTGTCGGGTGGAAATCCTTGCTTAATTCATTTATAATAAAATCATTAAAAGCTTCGGTTGTAGTTACAGAAAAAGAAGTGACATTCATTATCATTAGTTTTGTAAAATAAGTCTTGAGCCTATTTATACGCAACTTTTACACGAAATGTTTTCATCCGTCTTTATTTTTGTGTCCACCCAGAATATCCAGTCTTCAAATCGTAAATCTCCTTAAAACCCTGCTTTTTCAAAATTTTCGCGGCTTTAGCACTTCGCACACCGCCCGCACAATAAACCATGACAGGTTTGTCTTTGTCGAGTTTTAGCACTTGTGTTGCAAAGTCGGAATCGTGATAGTTTATTGCGATTGCGTTTTCAATCGTGCCATCTGCGACTTCTTCTGGAGTACGGACATCAAGAATCTGTTCATTGGGTAATGCTTCAATTTTAGCTGCAAAGGCAGGCGCGTCTATGCGTTCAAGAATGATAGACTGCGGCTTAGTTGCCGTAGTTTGTTCAGTAGAAGACTTGCAGGCTGAGAGACAGAGGCAAGCGAAGAGGATTAGTAGGATATTTGATTTCATCGTGTTTGTGATTTATAGAGAAATTGTTCGATTGTTGAATTGTTAAAAGTACATTTTGCTACGCAAAATGTCATAACAATCTAGCAATTCAACAATCGAACAATCTAGCAATGAAACAATCTAGCAATTTTTAATTCGTCCGCATTTTACCACTAAAGTAACGCACGTTTTCCAGTTTTTCCAGTTGGACTTCAATGTAGTTGCCATCTGGTGTTTTGACACGGTCTTTCTTCTTGATGTCTAGAACTCCGCTGGAATACTCTTCATTGGAAGACAATGTTTTGATAAAACCGTTTTTGTATTGAATATAATACCAGTCATCGCTTGGCGAATCTATATACATGGTGATAGAGTGATTGGTACTCAGCATTTTTATTTCAAAATAGCAACTGACAATTTTCTCTACAGGTTTGTTATTGATAGAACTGATACCTACTAATTTACTGGTAAAAGAATTGGTATTTTCATTCCATTTTAAAGGCAATTTGCTAAAGAAAAATGAATATTCTTCCTCTTTTGGCAGCGTGACTAATAGTGAATTATTATAGCCATCAATGACTTTTTCCAGTTTTTTATCATCGCTGATAAATTCTGCAAGCGAGTGTTGAATGTGTTCGTCAGATATATCAATGTCCGGCAATTCATCTCCAAAACCATATAAGTCATCCGCTATAATGGTGAGTAATTTTTCGGGCAATGGCATATTGATACCAGCTATGAGATCAAAATTGGTCTGTCCATTATGAGAAATGGCTTTACCCGCAGTTTTTATTGCAACGTCTCCCTTGAAGCCACTGTCAAAGTTGAATTGTCCTTCTGCGACGACTTTAGCAGAGCCTTCATCTACAACAAGTTTGTTGCCGCGTTTGCCGGGCAATACAACCTGTGAAGAATCGCCAAACATAAACTGCTTGCGTCCTTTGTCATGCTTCATGACACCAGTTGCTGTGAATATTTTTATGTCTTTACGGCGTTTGGGGACACCCATGACAACCGGATAAACGTGTGCGGAATCTGCATTCATGCATAAGCCGACATGTAGCTTGGAGCCTGCAAGGTTTTTAGGCTCATCGTATTCAATAACCACATTTTTACGATCCACTTTGCTATCAATAGAGAACCAGCCTGAGCGTGGCAAAGTCGAATTGATACGAGCATGTCCTTTAAAGGTCAAATTTTCATCATCTGCTCGAAGGTTTACATTACCCTGAAACATGATTTTATTATCAATCAGAAATTTATCGGCTTCTCTTACTGGACCACTACCATGCGTGACGTATTCTTTCTTGCCTTTTTTCTTTTTAGGAACAATATTGCTAAACATGATTTCCTGCTCCTGCCCAGCAACTTCATAGGCATAATATCCACTAGCATTATAACTATTGCGTCCATTTACTTTTACCCTTGAACGTACAATTTTGTGGTAACGATTTTTCGTATTGGCTACAATCGTTGCATTCTCAAGAGGTTCCATATTGGCTTCTGCGCGGATATTGAGTTTTCTATTGTCTTCGTCGGGATAGATGATGGCATCTGCTACATTCAAGTCTGTAACTCCATCAACTTCAAGTAAATTGTTTTTCAAATCATATACCCCGCTTTCCGCAAGGAAAATCAAAGAATCCTGTTTAGGGTGGATAGATAAGAATTCGCCTTTTTTACCAGATTTAGAAGAGAAGATAACCTTCTCATTTTTCATGTCCCAAGTAAATCGATCCATCGAAGTTTTATACTGATTATAAGGCATTTCTGTAGAAATCTCATCTGTGTTTTTCTCAAAAACACCCATCTGACTTTCAAAATCAAGGCTGGTTTTTACATTTTTGGTATTAAATGCTAGTTCTCCTTCCTGGATAGCTTTGATACTCAGGTCGGCAGTGTCTGCATCTACACCATTAAATCCAAATAGCAGTTTACGGGAACTCATGGTAGCATCATCCCAATCGAGTCTTCCTGAACCATACAGACCGCCAGGTGTCAGCACAAGGTCTCCATCCAGTTGTTTTTCATTATTGAAGAAATTGAAAGGAACATCATCTGATTTGATGTACATGCTGTCCTCATAAGGTGCCCAGTCCACAAATACATCTGTCGCATTTACTTCTGGATATTCCACACCACTCCTGCTTTCTTCTATGTTAAAGGTATTGGCTTCTGCTTTCATTTGCTCGGGCAGGAAAATGATACTGTCAGATTCCATTGTGGCATTGATATAGTTCAGTTTACCATTACCTGTCAAGCCTGTTCCATTTAGTGTAATTTCATTCTTATACAAACCTACACCACCTTTTTTTCGATTATAAGCCGTCAAGCCACTGGATGGTGTTTTGGTGGTAAAACCGAGTGAATTATCGTATTGTTGTATTTTTAATTTTTCATCAAAAGGCGGAAAAATATCAGCTGTGTACATTTCGCCATCAAAAATCAGCCCGAGAGGATCAAAGCTGTTCAGGCTGTCAAATGTGAAAGGTTCCAGCTCAAAATAAAAGCTATCACGCGGATAAGCACCGTCTTGTATCCGGCGATTATCATAATGTGCCCTAGCCTTGGTTTTACTGACAAAAGAAGCATAAACTGGATCATCTTCTCGTCCCGATTTATTTTGCGGAGCATCTATCTGCAAGTGTCCGCTCATGTCTTCTATTTTGGTGGAGACTTCTTTCAGTAAAGGCACATCTTCCATATCTCGATCAAATTCATAGCGAATCGTCATGGAATTAACGGTGTCGAGCGTCATGTAAAAGTCCTGATAATGAAAATGGAAGTCTTCTCCCTTGAATACGCAATATCCAGCATTGACACTGCCATCAAAATCCATGTCCCGATCTTTCTTAATGGTTAGTTCTGACTCATAAGGCTTGATGACGACCAGTTGGGAATCACTGATAATGACATTTTTCACTCCTTGCAAAACTATATCGTTGGTGGTGATATTTAAGCGTCCATTAGTGCGTCGGTCATTATTGGATAATATTCGTATGACGTCATAATCTGTTTTTTCCACACTAGCATCCGCCCAGTGGAAAATCTTATCTTTTACTTCTACTTCTTTTGTTTCTGGAAAATAGACGATAAAACCGCCCTCCATTAAATCAGTAAGCAGCCCCAAAATGGTTTTGAGTTCGTATCTTGGATTGAGGTGTTTTGCCAGTCCTTCCCCATCCAAATAACGGGATTGTGTCATTTCAGAATATATCTTGATCTGAGAAATGGGATGTGTGGTGGCAATATTCTGATACCTTCGATATCGTTCTTCATTATAAAAAGCGACAGATTCCAAGACAACATCGCGCTTAGTTCCTACCTTCTGTTCTTTACCAATCTGTATAGAATCGCTATCAATCTGCCAGTCAATTTTTTCGGCATCTATTTCAAATTTGTGATAAGAATTATAAAAAGGAGCTTTGGCAATACCTGTTTCTCCGCGCGATAAGGTGAGCTGACGGTCATCTACATTAAACTTAAAGCGAATACGCGGATGGAAAATAGAATCTTCGCCATGATAAATACTCACTGCGGCAGCACCCGCAAGAATACGTTCTGATTTGCGAATCACAAAACTCTCCGAACGGGCAGCAATAGCCAGTTTGCCAGCTTTGGAATAAAACATCATCGTGGCTTTGTTATCTTTGTCGCCATAGCCGTTTACGTCATCACCTGCTAGTTTAAAGCCGCCTCGGTATTTGATGCCTTCGCCTATATTATTCAATTCCATAACGCGGGTAAAGGACGCAAAACGCGGATAAGATTTGATTTCTTTTTTTGCTCCTGCAATGATGCGGTCTTCAAATGACCCTTGTACTGGATTAGGAAAATAACTTGGATAATATAGGGTCACGGTATCCACCGAATACCCCGTTTTATTGGTTTCGAGGGTATAATTATTAAATTCACAATATACATCGCTCCCCAAATCTGTTCGTTCCCAGGTGACTTTTCCATTTCTACCTCGCCACAGATTGTCCAAAGGATAATAAGTGCCAGAAGTTTTTTTGATGGAAATGGTGTCCGTTTTACGAACACCAATCAAATCAAGTCCAGAAAACTTAAGGAGCGGTTTTTCATTTTTATAATCAAAAGAATAATCGGAATTGGACGTCAGCCAGATAGAACCACTTTTTACATAACGGATGGCTTTTTTCTCAAAGAGATCAGCTACGAAATTGGTGTAGTTTTTATAAGAAGGTGCTGTGCTTCGCTTGAGCGCATCCAGCATGCTGTTCAGCGTATTATGGTAACCATCAAATTTACTGCTTTGCTCCTGTGCTTTGACCATTGTATTCAGAGAGCGAATATAGCTTTCAAAGTAGGGGTGAGGACGCATTTTGAATCCCAGCATCCGGTTGGATACTTCCAGAATGACTTTGTATTGTGCATCTGTAAGATTGCCTTCCATCAGGTAATCTTCAAAAATCAGGAAAGTTTCTTTGCAGTCTTCCCGTTTTTGAGCATTCATAAATTCGTCTAATGCCTTGACAAATTCGGATTTATTTTCGGGGAAGGTCTCTAAGGTTTGAGCAAAAATGCCATTGACCATTAGAAATGCTACAGCAAGGAGCGTGATAAGTTTTTTGTACATGACCTTTATTTATTTATCATTTACTTCGTCAGGATTTCGCATATCCAGCCATTGCGGGATATAACGTTCTTTATTTTAAAACCAGCTTCATCGATAGCGGTCTCCAGCATGGCGCGATCTTTAGATAAAACACCAGAGACAACAAGCGTACCGTCCAGTTTCAGGCGATCATATAAACCAGGCAGAGAAGCAAGGATAACATTTCGGTTGATGTTTGCCAAAATGACATCGTAGTCGCTGTCTTTAATACGATCCAGTATGCCTTGATGTACGACGATGTGTTGCGCATCATTGAGCTTGATGTTCTCGGTAGCGTTCTCGGTAGCGGCGGGGTCTATATCGAGGGCGTCGGTGTGTGTAGCACCCAATTTTTCGGCAAGAATGGCAAGAATACCTGTGCCACAGCCGTAATCGAGTACTTTGTGTCCTGCAAAGTTAATATCTTTCATCGAATTTACGACCATATAAGTCGTTTCATGATGTCCAGTACCAAAAGCCATCTTAGGGTCGATGATAATTTCATGCTTCACACCCGACATCACCTGATGAAAAGAAGCCCGTACTGCACAAAAATCACTAATGATAATCGGTTGAAAACTTTCTTCCCAAACCCGATTCCAGTTTTGTGGCTGTATGACTTCTCGTTGCACCTCATACGGAAACCGCACTTTATAGTCTGCCATCGCTTCCTCTACTTGAGACGTCATTTCCGATTCAGGGATATAAGTGAAAAACCCACCATCGGTTTCTTCAAAGGCCTCGAAAGCATGTTGACTGAACATCGCAATCAAAATATCTCGATATTCTTGGTCTGTTTTTATTGTGTATTTTATGTAGTTCATTGTGTTGTTGCAGTGTTATCGTGTTATCGTGTTGATGTGTTGTCGTGTTGTCGTGTTGATGTGTTGATGTGTTGTCGTGTTGATGTGTTGTCGTGTTATAACTCGCAACTCGCAACTCGCAACTCGCAACTCGCAACTCGCAACTCGCAACTCGCAACTCGCAACTCGCAACTCGACAACTCGACAACTCGCTTCTCACCCCACTTCATTCAAAATTTCTATCAGTTTTGTAAAACTATCCGCTTTTAAGGAAGCTCCTCCAATCAATCCGCCATCTACATCTTTTTGACTGAACAGCTCATGGGCATTAGCGGGTTTGCAACTACCACCATACAGAAGAGTGACACCATCTGCCAGCTCGTCGCCGTATTGTGCAGCTAATAAGTTCCGAATAGCGGCATGCATATCCTGTGCCTGTTCGGGACTGGCCGTTTTGCCTGTGCCTATTGCCCAAACGGGTTCATAAGCAATGACGAGTCGGGCAAGGTCAGTTGCATCTAAATGAAAAATACTTTCCCGCAATTGTGTCGCCACATAAGTCTCATGCGTACCAGCTTCCCTTATTTCCAACGGTTCGCCACAGCAAAATATTGGCGTCAATCCGGTTTGTAATAATTTATTGACTTTCTGTGCTAAAAAGTCGTGGCTTTCGCCAAAATATTTTCTACGTTCGGAATGCCCGACTAAGACATATTGGCAACCAATGTCGGCAATCATTTCGGGTGCGGCTTCGCCTGTATAGGCACCTGATGCTTCCGGATAACAATTTTGCGCCCCGACGCTGAGCTTGCCCTCCAGTTCTTCCGAAATAGAATTGGACACCAAAAAAAGGTAAGGCATAGGAGGGCAGACAATCGCCTCATGGTGTTTGGGCAATTCTGCATTTTCCAGATAAGTAGAAATGCCAGTCACCAGTTCCATAGCTTGATGGCTGTTGAGGTTCATTTTCCAGTTGCCAGCAACTATTTTGCGGCGTGTTGATTTGTTATTCATCATTTATCATTTGTCATTGAACATTCATTCATTCATTCTCTCTCACTTCACACACAAATATAGGTTCTTTTTTCCCCAAAAACTTAGGTGCAGTTCTAAATATATACAAATCCAGCATAGCCTTAGGGCGTGCCAGATATTCCCGATAGATGGGTTTGTCAAAACGCTTGGGGGCTTTGGCATTAAAAGCAATCACATCAATACCATAATGCCTGCCGACGAGGGCTGCGCGGTAATTGTGAAATTCCTGAGAAATGACGGTGATTTTGTCCTGCTGAAAGACTTCTTTGCTGCGCACCACAGAATCTAAAGTCCGAAATCCGGCATAGTCCATTGTGATACAACTTTCTGGTACACCAGCAGCTACGAGTGCCTGATATAGGTCGCGGGGTTCATTATAATTGTGAAAACGATTGTCACCACTGACAAGAATGTGTTTTATTTTTCCTGCTTTGAAGAGTTGTTGCGCTGCCTTGATGCGATAGGTAAAGTAGAGGTTTTTATTGCCGCTGGACACCCGTTTGCTAGTGCCGAGTACCAGCCCGACGTCATTAGCCGGAATGTCTTTGACACTATCGTATAGATATTTTTTATTACTGCCAATGATCCAGAGATTTATCAGTACCAATGCCAGCAAGCCAGCAAGGGCAGCTTTTACACTAAATTTGAATAAACGCTTAGTCCAACTAAGGATTTTTGACATACTTAGATTTTAAATTCCAAAATAAGAAAAATTCTAAACTACAGGTGTGCTGGCTTTCCCTTTAGGGAATAAAAAGGGCGCGGGAGGCCAAATACTTTTTTGAAATCTTACTTGTTCCCAAGTTCAACCGCACGATGATACGCAGCATTCATACCTTTAATAATTTTATCGTGTACCTCATTTTCATTAAACACATTGATCGCTGCTTCAGTTGTACCGCCTTTGGAGGACACTTTGGCAATCCACTCCTTACAGGTTAGCGCATTTCGGTTTTCGAGATGTACAGAACCCATGAAGGTTTGTCCGACTAGCAATTCTGCCTGTGATTCTGAAAAGCCGAGGTCTTTTGCGGCTTCAATCATCGCATTCATATAATAATAAACATAAGCCGGCCCGCTACCCGAAATCGCTGTGGCACTGTCAATCAATTCTTCCGAATCCAGATAAATTGCCTTACCCGTTGTATTCAGCAAATTTTGTACCGTGACCAGTTCTATGCGCGTCACTTCGTCGGAAGATGTGAATGCCGTCATGCCCATACCGATTTGTGCCGGTAGATTGGGCATGGCTCTGATGATTTTTGTAATGCCCAGTTCTTCCCGAATATAGTCCATACGTACACCCGCCATGATAGAAAGAAAGACCTGTTGCGGATCGACATAAGGCTTGAGGACGGGAAATAATGCCTTAGTATCCTGTGGCTTCACTGCCAATACAATCAAGTCTGCTTTTTCCAGACAGTCTGCCGGTGAGCCATAGACTGTACCGACGTTTTGTGTTGCGAGAACAGCGGCTCGTTCTTCCGATTTTTCGAGTATCATGAGGTCTTTTGCCTGCATGATGTGAGCTTCCAGAAAACTTTTGGCGTAGGTTAGCCCCATATTGCCGCCGCCGATGATGAGTATATTCATTTTTTGTGTTGATGTGTTGTCGTGTTGTCGTGTTGATGTGTTGTCGTGTTGTTGTGTTGTTGTGTTGTTGTGTTGTCGTGTTGTCGTGTTTTTTGCTTCGCAAAAAAAATACTTCAACACATGCGCACCTCAACACCTCAACACATCTTCCACCTCAACACATCTTCCACCTCAACACATTTCTCAAAAGACTATAATTGCTGCGAAGATGCATATATTTTTTTGAAAAATAAAAGGGTAATATGTAATTCATTACTTTTGTTCCTGAATGGCGTCATATTACTGAAAACTAGATTTTGGCGCGAATTGGCAAAGTTGCGATTACTAATTGGCATCATTTTTTGAATACCTAACTAAACAATTAAACTTAATCTTCCACTTAAACTTAGATAGAAAACGAACATTATATCATAAACTAATCAATCATGAAAAATTTTGGAATAAAAATAGCCTTAATTGCTGCGGTCATTATGTCCTTCAATGGATGTTCGCGCAATCCGGTTACAGGCAAAAAGGAGGTCATGCTGATGTCTAAGGCACAAGAGCAGGCTTTAGGTGCGCAATACGATCCACAAATTTCGGCAGCTTATGGTGTGTATAAGGATACTAAAATGCAGGCATTTATCAATGATAAAGGCAAGCAAATGGGACGTATCTCGCACCGTCCAGAGCTGAATTACCAGTTTAAAATTATGGATTCGCCAGTTGTGAATGCTTTTGCAGTGCCAGGCGGCTATGTGTATTTCACCCGTGGTATCATGGCACACTTCAATAATGAAGCAGAGTTTGCTGGCGTATTGGGGCATGAGATTGGACACGTTACAGCACGTCATTCTGCACAGCAGCAAACCAAAGCGACTTTTGCACAAATCGGGCTGGTTGCCGGAATCGTTGCAGGAGGGGAACAGTTTGCGCAGTTTGCGGGTACAGCCCAGCAAGGACTTCAGATGTTGTTTCTTAAGTTTGGTCGTGATGATGAAAGTCAGTCGGACAAACTAGGGGTAGAATATTCGACCCGTATTGGTTATGATGCCAAAGAAATGGCAGGTTTTTTCAGTACGCTAGATCGTCTAAGTGCGGGTAGAGGGGATATTCCGAATTTCTTATCGACGCATCCACATCCTACTGACCGTTTCAAAAAAGTAGGTGAAATGGCAAAATTGTGGCAGAAAAAAACGGGTAAAACCAATTATAAAATCAATCGCAACCAGTACTTGCGTATGATTGACGGATTGGTATATGGTGAAGATCCACGCCAGGGCTATGTTGATAAAAATGTATTTTACCACCCAGAAATGAAGTTTCAGTTTCCTACGCCTAGCAACTGGAAAGTAGCCAACTCGCCTGCACAGGTGCAAATTGCGGAGCCAAATGGCAAAGCAGCGATTATTTTCCAACTGGCACAAGGAACTTCCCCTAAAGCTGCTGCGCAAAAGCTGGTAGAGGAAGCAAAATTGAAAGTGGCAGAGTCTGGCGACAAGAAAGTTAATGGATTGAATGCTTTTGTTATGGTATCTGACCAAGTGGCGGAGAATCAGCAGGGACAACAGCAGCAAGGTCCGCGTATTTTGTCTTATTTTATCCAATATGGCAGCAATATTTATGCAATGCATGGTTTGTCTTCACAGGCAGATTTTCAGCGCTATTTCACGTTGTTTCAGAACACAATGGAAGGCTTTGATAAATTGACGGATCAGTCAAAAATCAATGTGAAGCCAGAGCGTATTGCGATTAAAACGATTAGCAAAAGCAGTACTTTGAAAGATGCTTTATTGTCGTATAATACACCTGCGAATCGTTTGGAAGAACTAGCGATTTTGAATGGTATGAAACAAACAGACCGTGTGACGTCTGGTATGTTGATTAAAGCAGTGGAGAAGAAATAGGGGAGGGTATCGAATAAAAATATCGCCTGTTTCGCAAAAGCGGTGGACTTAAGTCCACCGCTTTTGCGAAACAGGCGATATTGCTTAACTTGCAGCATGAAAATAAACTTCGCATTAATAGTGATGACCTTAGTCTTAGCGGCCTGCCAGCAAGGAACTCGAAATGCGCAAACGCCGCCTTCTTTTTTCGACTTGAAAGGCTATATGGAACAGCAGATAGCAGCCAATGAGCAATATTCAGCCATCCAAAAAACAGTGCGTATTGATGGGGAAGAAGAAAGCAAGAAACTCAGCGACATCGGCTGGAAAGCCGACCTGACTGCCTTTAGTCGTGCGGACATCAATAAACCTGCCTGGCTAGAAAAGTATAGGGTAGATACGCTACTTGAAGGAGGAATGAAAATTGTCTATACGGCAATGGAGGATAAACTCATTACCCGAAAAATGACGATTTCTTTTGCCCGTGATGTTGTGGAGGAGATTATTGTTGAGCAGCAAAATCATAATGAGGTTTATACAGCTGATAAGAAACTAGTCTATCAAGCTCAAAAAGGCTATTCCATGCAAACCAAGCAAAAAGCTCCTTTTTCAGAGGCGCGTGATTATGAGGTACGGGTGGAGTTTTTGAAGTGAGTCTAATGCCTTTGGCGTTCAATAAATTTGAATATCGAACAGAAGAATATCGAACACCGAATGTCGAAGTATTATACGTTAAGGCACTAGTGATTATCTTTGCGAATATTTAAAAGGTTGATGACGCAGCTTTCATGGTCTCCAACAGTTAATACAAAATCCTGTTTTGCTTTAGTACCGTTAGCATATTCTGCGGGCTTCCAACTTGGCATATTGGAAATTGCTTCCAATAATAAGTCATCTATTTTTTTATCTTTCGAGGTCTCGAATACATGAGCATCTATTATCTGCCCTTCTTCATTAATGGTAAATTTTAGGGCAGTTAGATTGTATCTTTTGAAATTACTATCAGGAATTTTAGCCATAGCATTATCCTTTAAGTATTGTTTCAATTGTTGCTGCCCGCCAGGATATTTTGCATCGCTTTTAGGATCAATTGTAAAGGTAAAAGGCATCTCCTTAATGTCATTGTTTTTCAGTGCGTTCTCAGGCATGTACTGAACCTTAACTGCAATGTCTGTACCTAGGTCAGCCATATTGATGAGGTCTTTTTGTTCTTGACTTAAGGTCTCATTTTTACTTATAGCTTTCTTTGTCCTGCCTTCATAGCTTGCCGAAATCTCAACTGAAATATATTCCCTTATCCACGATGATTTATAATGTTCATTAATATCAATTAAGGTCTGGACGCTATTTAACTTTTCTTCTGTAATTGAAATATAAGGATAGATCCGATTCACTTCATATTCTGGTTCAAAAGCTGAACTGCCTTGTGAAGAAGCGGGATAAGGAAGAGCAAGGGCAATGAAAAGAAGTGCAATTAGCTTGTGCTGGATATTTTTCATAGTGTGCTAATTTATTATTGTTTTATAATGAATGAGGAAGGGCTAAATAATGAAAACAGCCGTCATTCTGAATTTGTTTCAGAATGACGGCTGTTTTGAGCATGTTTAACATAAAGAATGGTAAACATAATTTGTCATGACTAAATTTCGACTATTTTACAACAGCGATTATTTCGATGCTAATATCATCACCGACCATAAATGTTCCTGTATCTGCTCCTACCTCGTAGTCGTATCTTTTAATCTTTAGTTTGCCCGTAAATTTACCACTTTGATAAGTAAAAGGAATTTTTACATTCTTAGTCACGCCATGCATTGTTAAGCTGCCCTGGGTAACATAACCTTTACTGGTTTTGCTGATACTTGATGATGTAAAACAAATTTCAGGATACTTTGTAACGTCGAAAAAATCTGCGTTACGTAAGTGGTCATCACGTTTTTTATTATCTGTGTTTACCGTTGCGGCATCCATACAAACATTAAAACTTGCACTAGCTAAATCTGCTTCATCAAAACTTATATTCCCTTTCATTCCTGTAAAGTTGCCTTCAACAGTCATCCATCTCATATTGCTGACAGAAAAGTTTGCTTTTGATTGTTGTGCATCGATACTTTGCGCTTGCAAAAATGTCGTAAAAAGTATCGCTACAGCTAATATTAATCCCTTCTTCATTGTATTTATAATTTTAATTAAAGTATGTGTTATTTATTTTTATATTGTTATTTAGAGCGTATAAGTCACGCCCAAAGATATCATCGCTGAAGCATTTCGATATCGTTTATTACCTGTCTGTAATTCAGTAGGCGTGCGATATTCTGTAAATAATGGTCCGAAGCCTGCTCTGGCTTTCCAGGTCTCATTGAACTTATAACCGACAAAAAAATCAGACCTTAGCATGCCTATATCATTGGCTGCTATTAGCAAAACTGCAACTGAATTAGGATTGACCGTAGTGGGTGTGGAAACTCCATCGCCAGTGAAAGTCGCATCTTTGTCTCCGCCGAAAGTATAGCCCAATGCATCGATACTAAAACCTAATTCTACTTTGTCTCTTATCAGATAACTCGCACCGATATACAAAGCAATATTATTCATTTGTGCACTGCCCACAAGGACAGAATCTTGCTTAGTCACGTCATTATAAAATTCAGGTGGTGCGGAAATAAAGTCAACATCCTTGCCAAAATAACCGGAAAAACGCACACCATAGCCCAATTTAAAAGCCTGATTTTTGCCCAGTCCCCATTCCTGCCAATATCCTACACTTCCGATTTGACTATTGGAAGACATTGCGAAAGAGAGTTCAAGATTGTGGCTAGGATTTGCGGCCTCTTGTGCATTCATGTTTTGGACTTGCAAAAACATGGTAAAGAGCATACCAATTGCTACTATTAATGCTTTTTTCATTGTATTGATAATTAGATTATTATTTATTAGATTTCTTTCTTTTAAGATAGTGATGTTTATTTTTTACTATTCCTTAGACTGTTTTTTGTCTTCTTCTTTGCCAAATATATGCCAAAGCCATACAAGTAGCAATTGTCCTGCGCTATTACTAATGCTTATGTCGGCCTAAAGACTTTTTGCTTGCAGCGACGGTCGATTACCAATTCCTGATAGCTATCGGACGGTCGATGCTTGCTTTTAAACCAGTATGCACAAGAAATTGCGCAGTTTAAGAAAAGTTAGCCATGAATGCAGTGATGTTTCATACATTATTATTCGTTTTTAATTCGTGCATTCGTGGCTAAAATGTATACGTCACGCTTTTTGTTAGCAAATTTTGTGACAGATTTTCTTACTTAAACCGCTTTAATAAGGCAGGTAAAAAACAAACGTCAGCAAGTAATGCTGCGAGAATAGTAAAAGCACATAAGCAACCAAAAGTACTTACAGAGGCAACTCCACTCAAGCCTACAATTAAAAATCCACAGACTAAAGATATAGTTGTAGAAAAAAGGGCACCTCCCGTGTAGTCCAATGCTTTATCAATACTTTCTGTGGTAGATAAATTCAGGCTTTGATAATACTTGAATTTATTGATTAAATGGATAGTGTCATCCATCGCAACGCCCAACATGATAGGCGCTAACATTGCATTCGCAGCCTCCAAGTGAATGCCGAAAAGATACATGACGATAAAAGCAGAAAATAAAGGCAGTAAGTTTGGAATGAGTGCCAAAAGACTCATTTTGAATTGACCAATAAAATAGAATAGTATGCAGAAGGATATGAGAAATGCAGCTCCAAATGAGCGAAATTGAGTTTGTAAAATAAAAGTATTCAATTGTGCGAAAACTGGTGAAAAGCCATGAATTTTTAAATGATAGGTCTCTTCGGGGAAAGTGTTTTTAAAATCTGTTTCAATAGCCTTTAATAGTGGCTTTAAATCTTTAGTGGGCAGTTCTTTGGTGTTGATATTAATAGCCAGATAAGAAAAATTATCTCCTATTAGAGAGAAAAAAGCATTCGATTCCTCTTGCTTGTTTTTAAAGACTTTTTCAAAACTAGTTGTATTAAATTTAGAAAAAGTGGGCATCCTGTCTTCCAGAAATGATTGGAAATCGACAATGGAAATAGGATGAGCTATAAGGGGATTATCGTCTAGTTTTTCCTGAAAATGTTTCAATTTGCGGAGTACATTGCCTGTTAAAAGTGATGCTTCTTCAGTACTAGAAATATTCAATTGTAATCTTATGCTTCCTGCTAAGGTTTCCTCAATAATTTCCAAGTCATTTTTGACTTTTCCTTTGCCTAATAAGTCTAAGGAATTTGTGCTGACTTCTATAGAAAAGAGACTGATGATGCCAAATATAAAAATCAATATGCCTAGTCCTAAAATGGTTTTATTATAATGACTTGTCCAATAATTATTTTTTTGAATGAGTGCTGAAATATTAATTTTTCTGACATTGGTATTCATTGATTTTTTATCCAAAAAGGTGAAACCAATGATTGCAATTACATACACAAGACAAAAGGCGATGATCATTCCAATAAAGGTAAACACGCCCATTATTTTAAATGCAGGTAAAGGAGACAAGACCAATGCCAGGTAGCCGATTATGGTGGTTAAAGTCGTATAAAAACAAGGTTTAAGGCTCTTTTGTAGGGCATTTTTGATGTGTTCAATATTTGTTTGGAGTGGGTTTTCTTTGCGATGTATATGAAAAATGTTGACAATGTGAATGAAGTCACTCACACTATATATCATGAGAATGGTTGGAATGAGCATTGAAATCAAATTCAATGGATAGTCCATACTCGTCATCAGTCCGAAGGTGATGCTTACAGGCAAAATAATCGACAAAAGCGCGATGGGCAGATAATGCCAATGTGGTAATAGAAATAAAAGCAAAGCTAAAATGACTGCAACCGATAACACCGCAAAAAAGATACTTTCGCTATATATTGTTTCATTGAATGCCTCTCCCAAAACGGGTGCGCCAGAAACGTGACTTTGCCCGACTGTGCTTTCTATGATGGTTTTAATATGTGCTATAATCTGACTTCGGTGTTCAATTTGGTTAGCTGGAATCAATCGAAGATAGAAGAAAGAAAATCGCTTATCGTCTGATATTAATTGGCGACTCAAGGCAGGCAGGTCGTCCAATAATTTTTCTATGTTCTCCCGGTTTCGGTCAGCCTGGTAAATATTTCTGTAGAAGAGTTTTCGATTGGAATAGATGGGATATTTTGCATTAGCGAGGCTAAAACTGCTTTTGACATAAGCTAAAGTATCTATCTGGAGGTGCAGTTGTTCAAGCTTGGAAATATGATGCTCCGCAAGTGGATTTTCGGTCGGAATCATCACGATTACGATTTCATCAGAACCTTGTTCTTCTTGGAAAGTCAGGTATTCCTGATAGGTAGCATTATTTTCTAAAAACCAAATACCCAGTGAATTATCAACGGTCAAAAGTCTCAGGGTTTGCACCGAACCAATTATCATAGCGATGGCGAGCAAAAGAGCGATGTTTTTTTTATAATCTATAACAAATTGGATAATTCGCTGGAAACTCATAGTTTTGTTTAACGATGAATGATGAACTATAAATGATGAATATAAGACATTTTGCTACGCAAAATGAATAAAAATTCATCGTTCATCATTTATCGTCCATCATTAGCACATAGCCTCCATAGTATCCATGATGCGCCATAGAGATTATGACTGCTTGTTTTTTGTTTTTATAATACAAATGAGGAATTTTCCATTCATCTTTTTGAATACTTAGGTCGGTATCTGAAAGTTTATTCATTTCCGCATAATTTTTTAGCAGGTGTTTTCGGGTGCTTTGTCCTTGCGTTTTATAATCGTTTTGAGCGATATAAAAACAATCAGCACTTAGTGTTTTCTTATGATTATCCAATTGGGCAATGGTGTGGATGTGCGTATCTGTCACTACGCTTTGAATAAAAAAGGTATGCTCTGTACTGACGACTTTAGCCGTCAGGTTTTCTCGACGGCTAAAGTCGTCGGTACAGAATACAATTTTCTTAGGCGCGAAAAAACGTCGTTTTTGGAGGCGGGCAATTATTTTATACACGCTCTCTTTTCCACTCCAAAGCAGCCATACCGCAGTATCTTTATTGGGCGCAGCATGAATAAAGTCTTGTTCTTCCTCGGTGAAAATCTTTTGTAGAAAACGAGGGCGTTTCCAGTTACTCTCTTTTTGCGCAAGCTGTAAATCGACAATATCATTACCAATCATTTTGTATTGATCTTATTGCTAATAATACCCATTGCTCCTTTTACGGTCAGCATATTTTCCATAGCATCGTCTTCAATAAGGATGTCAAATTTATCTTCTACATCTAACACTATATCGACTAAATTAGCCGAATTGATTTTTAGGTCATCAATAAAACTGGTGTCCTCCGTCAGGTTTTGAAAAGCAGCTTCATCCTGTATGTAAGGTTGAACAATTTCTTTTAAAGCGTCAATTAATTCAGTCTTATTCATTATTCATTTTTTTAAAAATTAGACAGGCATTTACATCACCAAAACCAAAGCTTGCTTTGGCAACAATATCTATCTTTTTTGTATTGATTAATTGTGTGGGAATTTTATCAGAAGCAATTAACGAAGAAATTTCGGGATGTAGGTCATCGCAATTGGTATTAGGGAAGATAAAATCATGTTTCAAGCCTAAAATTGCTGCTACGCTCTCAATAGAACCCGCAGCACTCAGGCAATGGCCGATCATAGATTTTAAGGAATGAATGTAAGGGAAATTTTCGCCCTTTCTCCCCAGGGCTGTTGCCCAGTTTTGTATTTCTACTGGATCTTTTATCGTAGCAGTCAAATGACCATTGATTAAGTCAATATCATCAGCTTGAATACCTGCGTTTTTGATGGCAGCTTTGATGCAACGTTGGACTGCGGTGCTATTCGGCGCAGTCATAGTGCCGCCGGCTCGTTGACCGCCTGAATTGACTGCTCCGCCCAAAATTTCTGCATAAATAGGCGCCTTTCTTTCTAATGCACTCTCCAAAGATTCCAGAATCAATGCTCCCGCACCACTCCCTGGCACAAATCCTGAAGCAGTGGCACTCATAGGTCGGGAACCTTCTGTGGGCGTTTCATTATGTTTGTAAGTGATCACGCGCATGGCATCAAAACCACCCCAAATGTAGGGGCCATGCTCTCCGCTACTACCAGCGATCATTCGTTTTGCCTTGCCTGCCTGGATGCGCTCAAAGGCTAAGAGGATGGCTTCTGTCCCCGTAGCGCAGGCAGAAGAATTGGTGGTCACCTGATTGCCTAGTCCGATGATGCCGCCCAGGTAGGCACTCACTCCGCTTGACATCGTTTGAGCAACAGAAGTACTGCCCAGCCGTTTGACTTTTCCGCTGTCCAGTTTATAGGTGGCTTCCCGCATTTTTTCAACGCCCGAAATCCCTGTTCCAAAGACACAACCGCTGTCCCAGTGAGGTTCTTCTTCGGCAAAAGACAAGCCTGCATCGTGCCAGGCATCAATGCCCGCCATACAGGCATACAGAATCCCAGAACTGGTAAAATTTCTTAATTGTAATGGCGAGAGATATTTTAATTTTAAGTCTTCAGAAACTTCCGGGATGCCGCCAATGCAACAGGAAAAATTCATGTCTTTCAGTTCCTCAAAATATTGAATACCTGATTTCCCTGCTTTAATGGCGTTTTCAAAATTCACCAAGCCCACGCCATTTGGTGCAGCTACTCCTAATCCAGTAATAACGACCCTTTTATTCATTCATTTATCATTTATCATTGACCATTTATCATGTATCATTGAACATTACCGTGACGACATTCATTCATTCATTCATTCATTCATTCATCATTCACTCATTCCTCCATTCACTCATTTTATCACCACTCTAACAAAACTTTTTGTGCTGAAAAACCAGGACCAAAACTGAGCATGAGTCCTTTTTCTCCGGCTGGTATATCTTTTTCTAAAAAGCGTTCTAAAACATATAAAACAGTCGCGCTAGACATATTGCCATAGATACGCAACACTTCTTTGGTATCGTCAATGTTTTTACCCAGAACACCAAATAAATCTTCAATGGTTTTAACGATTTTTTTACCGCCAGGATGAAAAACTAAATGATTTATTTCTTCAATGCTGGTATTGGATTTCTCTAAAAAAGGATAAATGATCTTAGGGAAATGAGCGGCAATTGTTTCCGGTACACTAGGGTCTAAAACCATGTGTAAACCAGAGTTTTTTAATTCAAAACCCATCATGTGCGTGGCGTCAAAGAAGTGATACATGTCTTCATCTTTCACAATCGGTCCCTCGTCTTGTGTATCAGAAGACAACAAAACACAGGCAGCCCCATCACCAAAAATAGCTGCGCTAACGATATTGACCATCGAAAAATCTTCTTGTTGAAAGGTGGACATGGGAGACTCGACAGCAATCACTGCTGCTCGTTTGCCAGGATTGGCTTTTAGGAAATTTTTGGCATAAATGATTCCTGATACCCCTGCGGCACAGCCCATTTTTGTTACAGGTAAACGAACGATATCCTGCCGCAATCCCACATTATTGATTAGATAAGCATCCACTGATGGAATCATAAAGCCTGTACAACTTACTGTAATGATATAGTCTAAATCCTTTGCAGCCCAATCTGCTTTTTTGAGGGCTTTCCGCAAAGCATTTTCCGCTAAGGGCAAAGTTCCCTGAATGTATAGCTGATTTTTTTCCTCAAAACTGCGAAGAATAAACATGTCGTCGGCATCTAAAATAGAAAAACGTCGATCAATTCCCGCATTGCCTATAATTTTTATGACTTTTCGCTGGAATCGCTCTTCCTGCCCCGCCAACCATTCTTTTACATAAGGAATAATTTCCTTGGTTGTCCGAGAATACGGAGGGAGTTGAGTAGCGACTGTTTTTATTCTTACCATAAGTTTATTTTAAAATATAACGTAACAGTTTAGTCCATAGTCGATGGTCGATAGTCCATAGCTGTAATTCAACAATATTCCTGCTTTATAAGCTTTGCACACATTTTGCAAAGCAAAATGCTGAAATGACCTGAATACTAAAAAACAGCCATCGACCATGGACTATGGACCATCGACCTGAACTGTATAACAAATATCCATTTCCGACAAATCTTATTCTCCTACTAAACTCAATTGATTGATATAAGTTTGAAATTCTGACGGATAAAAACCAAAAGCACGAATGAAGGTAGCAAAATATTCACCGCCTCCGAGTGTGCTTGACTTTAAATTTTCCTACCTTTATCTTGAATTATGACATTAAGCTCAAAGAACGTGCTGCATTGGTTGAAATTTAATTAAATTTCAGAGAAGAGGTGTACTCAATTTTACTGTGTGCAATATGCCAAATTATAGAGTACAATTTCCATGCAGCTTGTATTTATCGGTAACAAAACAAACACATGAAAATCTTACATACGGCGGATTGGCATATAGGTAAAGTCTTGCATAAACACTCATTAAAAGAAGAGTTAGAAGCTTTTTTTGATTTTCTAATCGAAACTATAAAGTCAGAATCTATAAATGTACTTCTTGTTTCTGGAGACATTTTTGATTTGGCAAATCCTTCATCTAAAGATAGAGAAATCTATTATAATTTACTTAGTAAACTGTCTCAGTTAGGAATCCGTACTATTATTACCGGAGGTAATCACGATTCTATAAATTTGTTGAATGCACCAAAGGAGATTCTTAATCATTTACTCATTACAGTAGTTGGCGGAGCTAAAGAAAATCCTGAAGAAGAACTGATTGAGATAAAAAATGACAAGGGTGAGACCGAATTGATTATTGCAGCGGTACCATTTCTCAGAGATAAAGATTTACGCACAATTAATTCGGATAAAAAATATAAAGACCGTACAGAAGCTGTAAGAGAAGGCATAAAATCTCATTATATGCGTCTCGCAGCAATCTGTAACGAGAAATATAAAGACATACCAGCTATAGCTATGGGGCATTTATATGCCAAAGGTGCCTTGACCAGCGATAGTGAGCGGGAGATACAAGTAGGAAATGCAGCAGCAGTAGAATCGAGTATTTTCTCTGACACCTTTAACTATGTAGCTCTTGGTCATATTCACCGCCCACAAGTAATTGGCAAAAAAGAATATATAAGGTATTCTGGTTCTCCAATAGCACTTAGTTTTTCTGAAAAAGAAGATAATAAGTCATTTGTAATCGTCGAGGTAAAATCTAAGGGTGAGCTTTTACCTACAGTCATCACGATACCTAAGCAACGGGAATTAAAAAAAATCAAGGGAAGTCTGGAAGAAGTAAAATCTAAACTGGAAAAATATAAGCCTGCCTATCGACTTCCTTCATTTGTGGAACTGGAAGTTTATGAATTGGATTATAGTTCTCTTATGATATCAATGTTAGAAGATGTCATCGCCCTTCATAATGAAGGTAATTCTTTTAAGATTCTGAAACATAAAACCTTCTTCGAGCATGGTCAAAATGATACTTCAACGCTCTTTACCCATGGAGAACAGATTGAAGATGTCAGTCCTATAGAGGTATTTAAAAAAAGATTGGAATCAGAGGAGATAGACTCGGATACATCCCAAAAATTACAGGAAGCATTTCTTGAAATTCTTGAAACTATTCAAACGGAAGAGGTATGAGATTATTAAAAATAGAATTCAAAAACATAAATAGTCTTAAAGGTGAACATGCCTCTATTGATTTTGAAAAAGAACCACTAGAGTCGGCTAGTATATTTGCTATCTTAGGACCTACAGGTTCTGGTAAATCAACTATATTGGATGTCATTACTTTAGCTCTTTTTAATAAAATTCCCAGGTATAAGAAAGCTTTAAGCAAAAATGAAATTCAAAGCTCTGGTTCTGTGGTAACCCACCACGCCAAAGATGCTATGGCGGCAGTAGAATATGAGGTAAAAGGTAGCCGATACCGTTCTGAGTGGAAAATTGCGAAAAATAGAAAAGACAAGTTCAATGACTATGAGATGTACTTGTACGATGATTCTGGCAGACCACTAGATTTAAAGAAGAGTGAAGTCCCTGGCAAAAATGAAGCAATTATTGGATTAAAATATGACCAGTTTGTAAAATCCATTATACTTTCTCAGGGAGAATTTGCAAAATTTCTTAAGGCCGACCATAATGAGAGGGGAAAACTGCTAGAAGATATAACAGGCACTTCTATTTACAGGAAGATTGGTAAAAAAGCTTACGAAAAAAATAAAGAGGTAAAAGATTCACTAAAATTAAAAAAAGAATTACTCAATAATATAGCAATTCTAAGTGAAGAAGATACAGTGTTAATTAAGCAGGAAATAAAAAAAATTACTGCCCGGAAAAATGAACTTGATAAAAGCATTAAAAATTTCATAGAGATTACACAGGTAAAAAAAGACCTACAAGGTAGCATTACAGAAATCGAAAAAATGCAGGCTCAAAAAAATGAACTTGAAAAGCAGAAAGAAACTTTAAAACCTCAAATTTCCCGACTTAGCCTCCACAATAAATTAAATCCCGTTAAAGAGGACATTATTTATTACAAGCAAGCTGAGGAAAACAAAGTAATTGGAGAAAAAAACCTTAAGGAATACAAAGAACAACAGGTAAAAGCCCATGACAATCGTCAGAACTGCATTGAAGAAATGGCAAGTCTGGCCAAGCTTGAAGTAGATGAGAGAAATTTTCTCAAAGTTATAAAAACCTTTGAAAATGAAATTTTAGAACTTGATAAGGATATAGAAAACAGTATCCAAAAAGGACAGGAAATCCGAAAGAGGATTAACAAACAAAAGGAAAATTATAGTAATGCCCTGCCATCAAAACCCGCTGATGCACTTACTATACTGAAAGATAAATCATTTGATTTGAGACAGATTCTCGAAGAATCTCCCTTGGACGAAAAGTCAAATCTGGCAGAATATAAATCGAAACTCAAAGCGCAAAAAGAAAAACACGAACAACTCGGATTCATGAAAAAAGATTTTGAAGAGGTCGTTAAGTTGCGTAAAGAAATAGAAGCAGGAGACAAAAGGCTGAAAGAAATAAAAACAAATCTTGAAAAATGGATGCCTCTACAACGAAAATCAAATGAACTTATTGAATCATATCAACAACAACTATCAGTGCTTAGAGATAGAAGGGAGGATCTGATAAAAATAGCAAGCTTGGAAGAGCATCGGGCTAAACTCACAGATAATCAGCCATGTCCGCTTTGCGGATCTAAAGAACATCCATACGTCACTCATCGACCAGAATCCAAGCGCACTGAGTTAGAGAATCACATCCTTGCTGTAAAAACAGAATTAGAGAGTCAGGAAACAGAACTAAAGAAGCTTGAAAAAAATATAATAGAAAAAGAAGCTTCAAAGAATACTATTGAGGAATTACAACAAAAAAACAATCATCAGATAACTGAAATTTCCAAAAGACTATCTAAAAGAAAAGAAGCATTTCCAGGTAGTATAAAAGAGGATGAAATAGAAATAAAAGTATCCGAGCTGAAAAAAAATAATGATGCTCTGGAAGAAGGTATAACAACACTTGAAGAATTAAGGACGACTTTAGATTTATTGGATAATTTTGAACAACTTGATAAAGCAGTGCAAGAGCATAAAGAATTGTTCAAAAAAAGAGAATCCAAATTTGTAGGTGATAAAATCAGAGCTGTTACAGATGAATTACAAAATAGATTTAATGAACAAATTACCAATATTGCACTTCTGGAAGAGTCTATCAAAAAAGAGATCGCAGCCCTAAACAGTGCTAATGAAACGCTTGAAAAATACAGGAGTAATCTACAACCCAAACTTAAAGCATTTGGCTTTAACTCAATTCAGGAAATGAGTATGCATTTCCTCCCTGAAAATGAAGTTAGTGCAATTGTTGATAAACAGGATGAACTCAAAAGATTAATGATCGCAAACAATACCAAATTAAGTGAACAAAAAAGTAGAAAGGAGAAATTAATTAAGGTGGATACATATCCTAAAACATCTTTAGAAGAACTACATGAAACCCTGACTAGTCAGAATGAAGAGAAAGATTCTCTTATGGGGACTATTGGAGAAAATAACCAGAAATTAGAATCAGACAAACAGAATAAGGAAAAACAAAAGTCCCAGATTGAGGAAATAAGCAAACTAGAAGGAGAACTGGAAAAGTGGGGGCTACTTAATAATCTGATTGGAGATGCAACAGGAAATAAATTTGCTAATTTTTCACAAGGACTGACCTTGCAAAATCTACTGGTCTATACAAACCAGCGACTTAAAAATCTATCGGATCGCTACCGTCTCGACAAACCCGAGAGCGAAGGGCAACTACGAGTAATAGATATTTTTCAAGGCAATACACATAGATCCGTTTCTACGCTTTCAGGAGGTGAGAGCTTTCTTATTAGCCTTGCATTGGCGATTAGCCTTTCGGATATGGCTTCAAGAAATGTTTCTATTGAAAGTTTATTTATAGACGAAGGCTTCTCTACGCTCGATCAGGAAACTTTAGATATTGCCATGAGTACCTTAGAAAAACTTCAGTCTGAGAGCCAAAAAACGGTAGGTGTTATTTCGCATGTGGAAGCATTAAAAGAACGAATTACCGTACAGATTAAATTGGAAAAAAATGCTCAAGGCTTTAGTACTGTTTCAATATCAGAAAAATGAAGAATTTTCAAGCTATTGGGTTTTATGATTTATTAAGCCGTAAATATCTTAAGAAATATTGACCTGCATCAATTTGTTTTTATGTTTTTCAAAAAAAATGTAGCCATACACCGCTATTTGTATAATAACTGAATTAAGTGTAAATTCGTGAAAAATAAAATATATGGCATATAGCGATTTTACATTAAAAGATTTAAAACTCAAGTTTAATATAGGTAATCGTGTAACAGATTTATTTCCGCCTAATACAGTTGAGTTACAGCCTGATATTTATCTCCAGCAGTCTTTACAATTGGCTAAAAAATTACCGGTAAAAAGTGAGAAAGCACGTTCTGAATTGATTGTGATGCCTGTGTTGCTGGATATGATGCAAAAAAATGCAGACTTTTTTACCATCTATTCTGGTGAGTCTCTCATTGCTGATAAGTCTGAAGGACTAACTGGTGAATGTGATTTTATCCTGGCTAAGAATACACAGTCATTTGATATTAATATCCCTATTTTTTCTATTGTAGAAGCAAAAAAAAATGATGTAGAGGCGGGTATCCCCCAATGTGCTGCACAAATGATTGGCGCAAAAATGTATAATCAGCAATATGGCAATGAGCTTAAACATATTTACGGTTGTGTAACGACTGCTGATGAATGGAAATTTTTAAAGTTGGATGAAAATCAGATACTGATTGATAATCGGAAATATTATCTGGTGGAATTGCCTGAATTACTAGGTGTCTTTCAGTTTATTATTGATTATTATAAAGGGCTTTTAAATTAGTCGAATCAACTTGTCACTACTACACACAAAACAAATTTCTCCGACCACCCAGTTTGGAATCTGGACAATAGAAGAGGACGAAAGCTTTTTTACCGAGCAAATGACCTTGACAGATGCCGAGCAGTTGCGACTGGCACAAATCAAAGGGGTACGCCGACTGGAATGGCTGGCTGGTCGCTGGCTGGTGCATCGTATGAGTGGGGCAGGGGAGCGGCTGCTTTGTCAGGCAGATGAATATGGAAAACCTCATTTGCCGAATTCTTCTTATGAAATGTCGCTCAGTCATTCCGGAACCTATGCGGCGGCTATACTCAGCGAGCAGGCAGTTGGGATTGATATTCAGAAAATAGTGGAAAAAATCGGCAAAATTGCCCATAAGTATATGCGCCCAGAAGAAACCGCCAGCCTTGACGAACATGAAATAGAACATCTGCACATTTACTGGGGCGCGAAGGAGGCTTTGTACAAAGCTTATGGGCGACGCCAGCTGGATTTTAAACAACATATTCATATAGAGCCTTTTGTTTATCGAGAGAATGGTCAGTGTAAAGGGCGAGTGGAAAAGGATGATTTTAAGGCCACTTATGATGTTTATTTTGAGCGTGTTGAAGGTTATGTGTTGGTATATGCTATACAAGCCTGAAATTAATCTCTTTGGATAAATTAAATGTTTGGTGTATTTTTGATTTGTAGATATAACTTCAAGGGAACGCTTACGGTGTGAAAATCCTTGAAGTTAGCTCAGAAGAAATATATACGAACCTTTGGTTCGTGTATTCATTTGTTACCTGCAATCCCTCATGAAAAGAATTGAAATTTTTTAAGCTAACGGGTTCTTCGTATCTTTAATGGAGTGCCCTTTGCAAGACCGATTTTTGAAGTGGTGTTTTTAAACCCGAGCGCAATCCTGGTTGGAATGTAAAAAGTCTCTA
>CALFBH010000020.1 GCA_937951615.1 uncultured Saprospiraceae bacterium
ATCATACGTGTGGATAAGCAACCATCGTCAGCCGACTTTTCTTCTTCATTTTCCAAATTTAAATTTAATGCGGTGTTCAAAGTATGAAATAGTCGGCAGACGAAGGATTTGATTAAAATTAGTGGTTTGTCCTCGGAAATATGCTGTATTTTCAACTGAATTCGTCTGACGACAACGGAATTTGCTCAACGATGCTTTGATATCGCGTTCAGAGGCAAGTGCGCGTTCGCGTAATTCCGCCGAGGTTAATGGGGCAAATTTGTCACTTTTTTCTTCCAAAGCTTTCAGTTGCTCCAGAACTGTCACGTCTTCCATTGGCAAATAAAGAAATTTTAAACTCGCTTCAATGTTTTCACATTCCCAAAAATAATTTAAATTTGCAGCTATGAAAGAAGTATATATCGTATCAGTAGCCAGAACACCTATTGGAAACCTGGGCGGCGTATTGTCTAGTCTGTCAGCAGATAAGCTGGGAACGATTGCCATTAAAAGCGCGGTAGAACGTGCTGGGATTCAACCAGAACAGGTGGACGAAGTCATTATGGGCAATGTGTTGTCGGCTAATGTCGGACAAGCACCAGCGCGTCAGGCAGCTTTGGGCGCTGGTATTCCATATAGTGTTCCTTGTACAACGATTAATAAAGTCTGCTCTTCTGGGATGAAAGCGATGATGTTGGCGGCACAATCTATTGCATTGGGTGATAATGATATTGTGGTTGCAGGTGGCATGGAGAGCATGAGCAATACGCCGCATTATTTGCCAAAAGGACGTACTGGTTTGCGTTATGGTAATGGGGAGATTTTGGATGGTATTGTACGCGATGGTTTGCAAGACCCTTATGATGGCTCGATGATGGGGGCTTGTGGAGAGGTCTGTGCAAGTGGAAAAAATATTTCCCGTGCAGAGCAGGATGATTATGCTTTTCAGTCTTATGAGCGTGCGCGGGCAGCTTATGAGAAAGGTTATTTCAATGATGAAATTGTACCCGTAGAAATTCCACAACGCAAAGGTGATCCAGTTGTGGTGAGTCGGGATGAGGAAGTAGACAATAAAAGAATTTCCAACAGAGAAGGCTTAGACAGATTGCGTCCAGCTTTTGATAAAGAAGGCACCATTACAGCCGCGAATGCATCCAAGATCAACGATGGTGGAGCAGCAGTGGTTTTGATGAGTGGCGAGAAAGCAGAAGAGCTTGGATTGAAGCCTTTAGCTCGGATTGTGAGTTATGCAGATGCTGCGCAAGAACCGGTTTGGTTTACGACGACACCTTCGTTGGCAATGCCTAAGGCAGCCGCAAAAGCAGGTTTGTCTATGGATGACATAGATGCTTTTGAAATCAATGAAGCTTTTGCCGTTGTAGCAATAGCCAATACCAAGGAACTGAAGCTCGACCCTGCAAAAGTTAATGTGTTTGGTGGAGCGGTGTCTATGGGACATCCAATTGGCGTATCGGGTTGTCGGATTGTGATCACGCTATTATCGGTTTTGAAACATCAGGGCGGAAGACGCGGAATGGCCGGTATTTGTAATGGCGGTGGCGGTGCTTCTTCTATGGTCGTCGAATTGATGTAATTAATTACGAATTACGAATCATTTAATTACGAATCTTATTTTTAAGTTGCTATACATTTTTACAAAATTGCTGAATATCCCTCGCTGGCGGGGGTGAAGGGGGTGGAAAATCGGGCAATTTCACTAAGTTGCGCGCTACGCTGCCCAATGCAGGCTCCAAAGGAGAATTGTCATTTAAATTCAAAAGTGTATCGTAGGTTATCATTTTTTTATACTAACATCTAGAATACTACACAATGAGAGAGGTTGGGCAAATCGACAGCAAGCTGTGCAAAAAAATCACAGTCTTTCATTATAATCACAGATACCTGATTAAGTTTGAAAGCAGTGATTACGAGCAAATTTACAAAGTCCGTGAAGGAACTAATGTAAACGGAATGGACGATATCCAAAGACTGGTTAATGACGATTTTGTCTTGACCGTCATGGGGCGTTTTAAACAAATGAATACAGATTTCATTCGCACCCTAACCGGACTAGAAGATGACGATGAGGATGAATTTGATATGATACTGTGATTTCAATATTTTGAAAAACCTATCTTAAGATGGCGGGACAAAAATGTGCCGGATATTTTAAAAGGAAAAGCGGCTGATTGAGGGGAGTGTTAGTCTTCAAGCTAATATTGTCGGATGATTATAATGGTTTCATTGTTGAAATTGCTTCATTGCTATTGTTTTTTGCTGCGCAAAAAATCACGATAACAATTTAACAATCATAGCAATAGAACAATTTACACCAAAACCTGACTCAAAAGATATAAAATTTAATTTACCCGACATTATTAACTGGAAGAACTACTTAGTCCTCACTTCTTAAAAGGTTCAAACATCAGCACATTTCCATTGATACAATAGCGTAATCCAGTTGGTTTTGGTCCGTCTTCAAAGACATGTCCAAGATGTCCATCGCAGCGACCACAGACCACTTCTACGCGACTCCAGCCATGGCTGCTATCTGTTTTAGTGCCAACATAATCTTCATCAATGGGCTGGTAAAAACTAGGCCAGCCTGTACCAGATTTGAATTTTGTATCAGACTCAAATAAAGCCAACCGACAGCCACTGCAATAATAAGTGCCTTCTTTTTTGTTGTCCCAATATTTGCCTGTAAAGGCACGTTCTGTTCCTGCTTCACGGAGAATACGGTATTCTTCTTCACTCAAAATCGACTGCCATTCTTCCGGTGTTTTTTCAATCTTCTCTACCACTTTCGGATAAGCATTTGAAGGAGCGGCTTTGTCCTGACTAGCTTCTGGTATTGTTGTCGTAGTTGTCGTAAGAACTTTCCCGGTCTGCGTGCAGGCATTGGATATGAGCATACAGGAGGCGGCAAGAATTAACAGTATTTTATTCATGAATTTTATAATTACGAATCAATTTAATTACGAATTACGAATCAACTCAATCAACTCAATAAGCAACTCACTTTACATTAAAATTATAAAAATAAGTATCCTCAAAGCCATCATAAAAACCTTCCAGTACAACTTTACCCTGAACAGTTTGTAAGGTTTCCATCAGGGTCTCCACATCTTTTATACGGGTGTCATTGATTTTGGTGATGACAAAATCCGGCTGCATATTCGTAGCGTCAATAATGCCATCTTGCAAAATACTGGTAACTCGGACACCGCCACCGCCGTAGGCACGGGTCTCTGTGCGATTCAGATCACGGACATCAAAACCAAGTTGCCCCAACAAGAGTAGATTATCCTTGCTCATGACGGTAGGGTTGTTATTCCTGTTTTTCAGGGTAATGTTTGTTACCGCAGATTTTCCATTGCGGATATAATCTACCTTGATATTATTGCCTGGGCGATATTTAGCGACTTGTTCCTGTAACTCAGGTGTATTTTTAACGGGTTCGCCATTAATAGAAGTAATGATATCGCCAATGCGCAAACCAGCATCTTCAGCAGCACTATTTGGGTTGATGCGGGAAAGATACACACCATCCAGGCTTTTTAGTTTGAGCGACTGCGCTATCTCGTCGTTTACATTCATGATATTGACTCCCAGAAAACCGCGTTGTACTGTGCCAAATTCCCGAATATCATTCACTACTTTTCTGACCAGATTAGATGGTACAGCAAAAGAATAACCCTCATAACGACCTGAACGAGTGATAATTGCCGTGTTTACACCAATAAGGTCTCCGTTTGTATTGACCAATGCGCCACCACTATTGCCGGGATTTACAGCTGCATCTGTTTGTATAAAAGACTCAATGGAATACTGGTCGTCCAGAATATTGATGTTTCGCGCTTTCGCGCTAATAATGCCTGCGGTCACAGTAGAAGTCAGGTTGAAAGGATTACCAACTGCCAGCACCCATTCGCCAATCTGGGCTTCATCTGAGTTGGCGAAATCGAGATAAGGAAGGTCGGTAGATTCTACCTTTAATAATGCTAGATCCGTAGAAGGATCTCTACCGATAATGATTGCTTCCATACTGCGCTGTCCATTCATCGAAATCTCCAGTTTATTGCCTTCTTCTATGACATGATTATTGGTCACGATATAACCGTCAGACGAAATAATAATCCCTGAGCCAGAAGAAACTTCGGAAGGTGAACGTCCCCAAAAATCGTCGAACAGAGGTGTGCCATAACGAGTTTGTAAAGCTCGGATATGAACGACTGCAGGCGTTGCTTTGGCTGCACCTTTGATGAAATCTGAGGGCGCAGAAGTTCTGCTATATTTGTTGTTTAGATTGGCGGCTTGTGCAAAGTTAGCATACTGAACAGGAGTCTGCTCGCGCACGATAATATTTTGCGTTGGTTCATTATTGTCCAACATGCGATATAAGAACACAGTGACCAGCGAGCTGACCATAGTAACGAGTAATATTAATGATAATTTTTTCATATAAGACTAGAGTCTATTGAATAAATAAATTATTTCGACTGCTTTCTATTTATAGCAAAACGTATAAACAGGGAAAATGTTATCAATTATGAAGAATAGAAATAATTTGCAAAAATACATATCTTTTTATATATCTGCGAATTGAGTCAAATTAGTTCGCTGAATAGTCGAAAAAGTCGCTATTTTTACGCAATATTTGACACTTGAATTTAAAATTATGGCAAAAGAAGAACCAAAACATAAGCAGGAGGATAAGGTTGATGATGACTACATTGGCAACATGTGGGGTTGGAAATTTTCACTATTTAGTTTAGGCTTAATTTTATTTTCTATGTTCGTTATGTGGACTAGGGGAGATGAGGCATTTGATGATGTCAAGCAAGAACAGTTTTGGGAAATACAAAATCCGCACATTAAAAAAGATACGATAGAGCAGTGATTGAATTTACAAAATATCAGGGAACAGGTAACGATTTTATCATGATTGATGATCGTGCCCAAGTGATTCAGCGAACAGATACCGAGCTGATTCAGCGTTTATGTGATCGCAAATTTGGGATTGGTGCAGATGGGCTTATTTTGCTTCGCAATCATTCTGAGGTGGATTTTGAAATGCTGTATTTTAATGCGGATGGACGAGAGAGCAGTATGTGTGGAAATGGCGGACGATGTATAGTGGCTTTTGCTGTATCTCTGGGAATTATAGAAAAGGAAACGACTTTCATGGCAATTGATGGTTTGCATGAAGCACGAATTGTAGCTGCGCAGGTAGAGTTGAAAATGGGTGATGTGGAAAAAGTAGAGCAGGGCGATGATTTTTATTGTATGAACACAGGTTCGCCGCATTACATAAAGTTTGTAGAAAAGGTCGGAGACGTGGATGTCTATTCAGCCGGCAAAGCGATTCGTTATAATAATCGTTTTGAAGCAGAAGGAATCAATGTCAATTTTGTTGAAGCCATCGATAGTCGAATAACGGTTGCAACTTATGAACGAGGTGTAGAAGACGAAACCTTGTCCTGCGGTACAGGTGTCACAGCAGCGGCACTGGCTTTTTATTTACAAAATGGTTATAGCGTCGGTTTTGCCATTCCGGTAAAAACAAAAGGCGGCAATTTGGAAGTTCGTTTCCAGCCTGCCGGCAAAGGCTTTACAGATATTTGGCTTTGTGGGCCGGCTGAGGCGGTGTTTACGGGACTTTGGAGATAGGGAAATTAGGATATTCGGTATTGGTCTGGTTTTTAAGATTTAAGTGGAAATACAAATCCAAACGTCAAATTAAAATTCAAAAAAGTATTGACAATAAGCCAATTATGTAAATTGAAAGTGGCGTTTAGTTGAGTCCAAGCACTTATAAAATTAAATAAAATGCATGTTTTTTATCATTGTGAAGCTTAAAATACTTCCAGTCAAATATTTATAATTTACAGCCTATTTAGTCGAAGACGCTAAATCGTCTGCTTATCTGTTCTTTACCTGTATTGACCCTAAGGAAATAAATGCCTGCCGGATAGCCTCTCGTATTAATAGTTAAATTAGTATTATCGACTATTAAAACCTGCTGATAGATGGAGTGTCCTGTAAGATTACTGACCTGAATCGTTATTTCTTTTGAATGGGGAATTTCACTGAGTTCAATATGAAGTTCGTCGCGGGTTGGATTTGGAAAAATTAGTACATCGAGCTTGCTTGTTACAGGAGCAGTTGTTCCAACTGGAACCTGACTGACTGATAAGCGGACATCAGGAATGACATCACCATAACCCCAGGACCAGATGCCTCCCGACCGCACTACGCTAAAGGTTTCGTAGTCGCATACATAATCAGAAGAATAGCCAAAAAAGACTGTATTGGAGCTATCGGAATAGGCAACTGTGATGATATATTCACCGCTTGCATCGAGTGCTACGCCAGGTTGATTCGTATTATAATTTAGTATTTCTGTGCCGACATCCTCAAAGCTGCTTTGATTGAAAATATGTGTATTATAACCAATAGGAATCAAGTCGCCCCCACTAAATTCCTCGTCGCCATTTTCTTCCAGTTTATACAAAACAATATCAGCAAGTTTGCCTGATAAATCTCCTGGCAGTCCTGCGGAAAAATATACACTGTCTGCCCGATAGCCTTCTGTTTTGATGATGTAATAATTTCCTATGGTGTAATTGCCATTATTCAGGTTGCCATAATTATTAGAACTGGCTGCTTTGGCAAATGTATTTCCGCCTACCACAAAATTTACGGCGGTACTATTATTGCTCATTTCTTCATCCGTTTGGTCGGAAGATAGATCATAACGAGCAGTATAATTTCCAGATGCTTCGGGGAGATATGAACCTAGAAAAGAAATGGCTGTATCTGTTTGAGCCAAGAGGCTATCTATGGTGAAAACTTCGGAATAAACTACGGTGCCGGATTGATCTTCTACTGAGGCAGTGACGTTGATATTGCTAGACAATTGATTGCCGCTATTTTGAATCAGGGCGTCGAAAGTCAAGGGACTGATATGTTCTAGCGGTGTTGCATAATTAAAGGGAATACGGCGTTTGACAATAGCAATATCATGGACAGGAATGATGCCATCCAATAAGGTAATATCATCAATTTTCCAATAGTAGTCGCCTGTTGTTCCGTCTAGGGTATTACCGAGATAGCGAAATTGCAGATAGACTGCTGTTTCACCAGCCGCCTCATTGCTGATGTCAAGACTTATCCAATTGCCTGCCTCAAAATCATTTACATCTTCATAGGCATAAATGTCATGATAATTGAAATTAATACCATCTGTACTGACACCTACTTTTGCTCCATTGGCGGTAGCAAAACGAGCATAACTACTATGGAAGTTGAGGATGACAACAGTCATGTCAGAGCAATCTATTGCACTGGTCGTCATGCGCATATCCTGACTAGTAGAGATGGTGTCCTGTCCGGGAAAAGCTTGTGCGAAACCATTGCTAACTGTCGGGGAATTGAAAGCTGGCGAGCCACTGAACAAGACTTCATTTGCTTCTGTGGGGACATGTTGCCAACTTATACTGTCCACTCCAAGATTTTCTTTTGTCCAGTCGATAGGGACGCCATTAGAAAAATCTACATACCAGAATATGGATTGTGTAAAAGCGAATAAAGGAAGAAGAAGGAAAGCTAGGGATAAGGCTGTTTTTACCATGATTCTGTTTAGTGTTATGCGATTAACGTGTGGGTTTGTTACCCGATTATGTACGCAGAAAACACTAAATAGTTCCATGAAAAAACGACAGCCCGATAATCGAACTGCCGTTTTATATCTATAAAGTGATATAGTTTTTAAGTGATAAGTAAAAAAGCTATTAACTGTAATAAACTAATTACTAATCAACCAGTTACTAATCACTACACTAGCGAGCTACGCTAAAACGCTTGGTTTTTACACCTTCATCTGTATTTACCGTAAGGAAATAAGTTCCTGCCGGATAGCTAGCAACATTTAATGAAAATGTCTCTGCTTGTACATTATTATGTACTTTGTTGTAAAGGCTTTTACCTGCTACATCAGTTACCATAACAGCAACATTTGCAGAAGTATTTTCCAAATCAATCTGATAAGACATTAAATCACTTGCTGGATTAGGGAAAATAGTCAGGCGACTTTCATCCAATTCAGGCTCTTGATTTGCACTAACAACCTCTACCCCAAGACGAACATCAGAAGTAATGTCTGATCCAAATCCACCGAGAAACCATTCGCTGGTTTTCACGACAGTAGAAACCTGATAGTCATATACATACTCATTGGAATAAGCAAAAAATACTTCGGTAGAGTTACCAGCATAAGTTGTGGTAATGAAATATTCTCCTGCTGTCAGTTCGACACCCTGCATATTAGTTGTAAAATCCAAGATAGGAATAGTCACAACGTCAAAGTTTGCTTCTGCATCAAAAGTATAGAAATTATATCCAATAGCATTTAGATCAGTATCATCAAATGTACCATCTTCATTGTCTGTTACTTCGTAAAGAGTAATCGTTACTTCTTCTCCCATCAAAGCACCATCAGCAGCTGATTTAGCCGCAGAAAAAGAAACGGTAGTTGCTAAATATTGCTCCATTGTTTCTTGAATGACATAGTAGTTACCGACTTCATAATCGACATTATTTCCATTGGCATCTGCTGCAGGGCGAGTTGCATTGGTTGCACCAGCTTCTTTAGCAAAAGTTAATCCACCGATGTTGAAAGCAGACTCAGTGATATTATCTACAGGTACAGTCTCACCATCATCCTGAGTAAGTTCGTATTTCAGGTTGTAAGCACCATCGGCAGATGGGATGTAGAAGGTTGTAAATTCAACATCTATTTCATCAGCAGGAGCCATAGTTCCTAAATCAACAGTTTCGGTATGCACAATTGTACTAGCACCTAGGTCTTCGATACTTACTGTAATTGCTGAATTTGTTGCATCTTGATTACCTCTGTTTACCACAAAAGCATTGAAGAAAACAGTATCAGCATGAGCAAGTGGGCTGAGGTGATTAGGAGCAATCTGACGAGCATCAATAGCAATATCAAAAACAGGTGTTACTGCACTTGATAATTCTACATCATCAACTTTGAAGTAATAATCTCCAGAAGTTCCTGTAAAACCAATTGCTTCATATTGAAACTGTATATATACAGTGCTTTGTCCAGCAGCATCTGCTGTGATATCCAATTGGATAAGTTCACTAGCTGGATTAAATTCATTTGCACCTTCTGTAGGAAATAAGTCGTAATAAGTATAAGTTGTTCCGTCATTACTGACGCCTACTTTTGCACCATTTGCTGTAGCAAAAAACGCATAAGCTGCATTGAAGCTTAAGATTACGTTAGTTTGAGCTGAACAATCAATAGCTTCAGAAGTCAGTTGTGAAACGTGATCACCAGTTGTCATTCCTGGAGATTGCGCCTGGGCAAAACCATTGGCGGCAGTCGTAGAGGCGAATGCAGGAGAAGAACCATATAATGCTTCAGCTACTGTGGGAACATGGCCCCAGTCTAAACCGCCAAAGCCTACATCTTGATTTGTCCAAGTAGCAGGAAGTCCGTTCGCAAAATCTTCTGACCAGAAAACCTGAGCATAAGATAATGAAGTCATTGCAGTTACCATAATGGCCGTAAATAAGAAAGTAAGTCTCTTTTTCATGTTTAAATTTACTGTTTGATTAAAAAATAGATTCTGTTGGTGATCTATTTCGATGTGAATAGCGGAGTGTAATACACTAAAATGGCTAAAGCGCATCAATAATGGATGCGCTTTAGCTTTTATATAAGGGAATTAGTGTACCACTGTGAAGCGGTTTGTCTTATTGCCCTCGTCTGTAATAATGTTCATGAAATATGTACCTGTTGCAAATTGAGCTACATTATACGTAAAAGTACCTTGTCTAAGGTCATCATGTTTTTCATTCATAATGATTCTACCTGTAGCATCAATGATTTTAATCTCAACAGTCTCGCTGATATTTGTTAATTCTAGATCAACAGTTACCAGTTCTGAAGCAGGATTAGGGAATATACTTACCTGGTCGTCAGCCAACTCAGGAACTGGCGTAATACCTACAGTTCCTACAGGTGTGATATTCAGGTTGACATAAGCAATGCTTCCACTACCAAATCCACCTAAAAACCATTGTCCGCCACCGCCACCGATAGCACCACCTGTTCTTACTATTGAACCAAACCCAAATGGGTAGTCAATCGTACCTGCTGAGTAAGCACGGTTGTCACCAGCCGCATCTGTGTCAGAATACATCGCAAGATAAGTTGTATTTGCTTCCAGCATAACCGGAGAAGTAAAATCAGTGTCATCTACAAGGGCAATAGTCTGCTCTCCGCTATCTGTACCTGTACCTACAGGAGCAGTATAGAAACCAACACCAACGATATCAATAGAACTATCATCGAAAGCCTGCAAATTAGGATCAAAAATATCCACCAATACTTTCATTAAATATACAGTGATAGTTTGATTGTCTACATTATTTGCATTGGTAAAACCAGTAGTAATACTTTCAGCAATAATAGGATCGCCAGCAGGCGTTGTGTTGTTAACAACTGTATAAAGATTACCAAACTCCATAGGCTCTCCAGCAGATACACTTAAAGTAGGAACTTCAGCTTTCGCAAAAGTACCTGGTGTAACAATAAAAGGAGAAGAGTAGTCATTATTGATGGGTACATCATCAGAAGCATCTGCCGAAACAACATAATCCAATGTATAAGCACCTATAGCTGCAGGTGGAGTCCAGTCCACAGCAGGATCAATCAATATAGAATCACCTGCAGGAAGTGTAGCCTCTGTTGCCTGGTCAGTTGCAACAACCATTGAAGTAGCTAAATCAGTAACAGTAGCAGTCAGGGTAACATTGGTTTGGTCCAATGCACCTGAATTGGCTACAATACCACCAAAATCAACAAGGCTAACCTGAGTGACTGGCGTTGCATAATATTCGGCAGGATTCATATCCACATTAACCATGTCATTGTCAGGAAGTGGTGTAATCATATCTTGAAGCTTGATGTCGTCAAGGTTCCACATGTATTCGTAGTTACCAGTCCATTGCCATTGAATGAGTACAGAAGACTGATTAGCAGCAGTTGCTGAGATGTCAAGTTCTGCGATATGTGGATTCAAAGACCAGCGAGTAACACCTGGGTCAGGACTACCTGTAAGCAGACCTGGGAATATAGTGTAAGAATCCCAGGTTGTACCACCGTCGTTACTTACTCTTGCAATTGCGCCTGTTTCAGCAGCTACTGTATAAACACCAATATGTGTTTCCATACGTAATACAACAGATGACTGACCACTAAGATCAATCGCAGAAGTTGTCAATTCACTAACATGGTCATTATAACCATTAGCATCAGAATCAACAGTAACAAAACCATTGGTTGAAGTAGCAGAAGCAAAAGGAGCTTGTAAATTCAAACCATCATCCCACCAATCTGAACAACCATTTATGCCATTATCGGTAGGTGTAGCGCAATAAGCCCAAAGGGCCATTGCATTAGTAGAGGCATCTACATTTGTCCAGCCTGCAGGAATACCGCCGGCAAAGTCTTCTGACCAAAATACTGTTTGAGCATTCAGTGTGCCAAAGCTAAATAGCACTGCTGTCAATGCCATTAATACATTTGTACATCTTGTTTTCATAGAAATCAGATTTTTATTTAAGTATAATTATTAGGAAATACTTGAGATTCTTGGCTGTAAAACTAACGATATTTTTTCAAAATTGATAAATATCTACTACCTACCTTCGCTTGTGAAAATTTATTAGAAATAAATTATTTGTATAAGGTATTTATTTTTAAGAACTTAATAGTATTGTGGATGGAATTTTAACATAATAATGTCACTATTCTGACAATATTAAGGCTTGGAGAAATAAAACCTGAAGACCTGCGCTACTGTCCCACGTATTGCTAAAGCAGCTCTAAAGCCCTCTGCCAGAGATAGATTGAGCAAAGACCAGTCTTCTCTTTCTTTAATGTCCCAATGTGTAGCGAGTAAAGCCGCAGGTGTGTCTGGACTTAAGCTGACTTCAAATTGATTTAAAGGAAAGGAAAGCCCATCGCCTTTGGCTTTGATAAAGGCTTCTTTACGAGTCCAGCAATTGAAGAAAGCAGGTAGTCGCTGCTGGGGAGCTAAAGCCATTAGGCGGGTGATCTCATTAGGCGCGAAAAAGTGCTGTGCTACCTGTTCTATGTCCACTTTCGGATTGATCCATTCTATATCAATACCTATTGAATCGTCTAAGACAAAACCGAAAAGCGCGATGCCACCAGCATGAGATATATTGAATTGTAAGTTAAGGTCATTGGGTAGGAAAGGCTTGCTTTTCTCTTCATATTTAAAAACAAGCTGCGCTGGTTCTTTACCCAGATATTGCCCTAGTAGTATTCGCAGGACTCCGCGTGCTGCAATAAAATGGACTCGGTCTTTAGCAAATATAAATCGACTTGCTCTTGCTTGTTCATCAGAAGAAAGCAGCGACCAATAGTACTCCTGTTTGACAGAACTAATATCCAAGTAGGTGCGCCAAACATGGACAATTCTCTTGTCTATTTGAAAATCAGTCGGAGCGGGCAGCCACATCATTTGACCAATATATTTGAGTTTGACGTTTGAATTTACTACTTAGGTTGACCATGATTGATGTCGGAGTAATAAATCAAAGACCAATTGCCATCGGCATTATAAAATCGACGTTCGATATAAAAGCCTTGCGGCAAAAACACTCGTTCTATAACTAAATTGTCCATATTAATCAGCTCTTGTTCAAAATCACCCGCACTAAAGTCAACTTCCTGTTGTATTAGCCAGTCCGCTTTTTCCCAATAAAATTCTTCACCAGCTTTCAGGCTGTCCTGAAAAGAAGGTTGCCCTGGTAATGGAAAGCGAATATGTGCCATTTGAAAAGCACTGTCGCGATGAAATTTTTTGTAAAAATTATCAAAATCTGCACTGATTTGTGCGTCTTCATTCTGGGCTTCGCTGTTCTTACTTTCATTGTTTTTGCAAGCTAATATGCTTGTCGCAATGAGTAAAGGAAGTAGCCATCTTAGTATCTTCATATTCACAAAATGTAATTTTGCTGAAAAGATACTATTTTAATACGATATTTGCAGTAGATTTTATTCAATAATAAAGTCTGATAAATAATGGCTTATGAAATATTTATTCAACTTACTCATTCTTGCCTGCCTTCTTGTGGGAGGAGCAGTTTATATGGGACTTATTTCTGTAGAAGAACTCAAAGATATGTTGCTGGGCGAAGTTTCTATGGGCGAGACCGTCCAACATTATTCAGAAGAAGACTTTAAGCATGTTTTTGATTTTATTATTGGTGAAGTAGCCGTCCAAGACACCTCGCGAACGGCGTTTGAACGGGGCAATCCGATTTGCAATAAAGCCTGGGTGGTGCATACCACTGATGCAGTCGTAAAATATGAAGTCAAGACAACAGACGACCTTTTTTATGTCAATACAGACAGCATGACCTATTATATTTCTGATGCTTTGGGGGTCACATATTACGAAGCGGAGCGCAAGAATAAAATGGCGATAGAGGAAAGTAATTGCGTGAGCAAAAAAGACCTGACAGTAAAAGATATTGAGCGTAGCAAAGACATCGCAGAGACCAACTTCTTAAATGCAGTACATTCCAGCGATAAAATAGTGGAGGCAGAGATTCAGTTTCAAACGGTAAAGAGAGAACTGATTAATGGATTGACAAAAATGGGTTTTCAAGAAGTCATCATTCGGGGAGATCGTTAGCAGTTGCAGTTTCAATGGCAGTTTATTATTGCTACTGATACTGATACTGCCACTGATACTGCTTACCTCGGCCGACTAGGTCTGCGCATCCGATGTGCCTGCATCCGCTGATGTCCTTTTGGCACCATTTTGATTTGTTTCTCCAGTTGTTTTATAGCGTCTTTGACCTGTGGCTCACTTACATCACAAGCTTTGGCTTCTTTGATATAATTTTTAGCCACCTGCATTTTGTTTTTAGTAGCTGCCATTTGTGCCAAAAACAGATAAATCTGTGCCGTATAATCGCCAGTTGGCATTCCTACAGTCAGGGCATTTTGCATGTGTGTTTCTGCGGAAGTCATATCTCGTCGATTCATACTGATGCTACCCAATAGAAAGTGATAGACGCCCCGATTCATTTTTAGCATCCAATTCGGCTTCCAAGTCCATTTGAGTTGTTCTTCTGCTTTGTCGAGGTCGTTCATTTGTACGGCTTTTGAGGCGGAAGCCAAAGTGCCAAACATAAAATAACCTGCCAGTAAAACAATTCCAGGAATTAGCAGCAGCCAAGACCAAGCGAGTCCATAAGGCATAAAAGAAACAATAATACCACCAATCAGCAAGACAGCGATTAGCAAAAAACGAAGTTTGATAGGTATAATTGGCATCTGAATAAGTTTAAGTTTAAGATGAAGTTTAAGTTTAAAACCGAAGCGTTGAATACACTGTAACCAAAAAACCTTAGTGTTTCTTCGTCACTTAGTGGTTAAAAAAACGCCAAGATAGACTTCTCTCGTTTGAAAATAACGAGCTGCAAAGCTAACAAGACTTAGCGTAATTAACAATTATCCCATTCGTAATTCGTAATTAAATAATTGTCAGTTGTTCATCTGTATAATCGAGCTTCAAACTCACACCATTCAGCTCAGGTTGTTTATTAAGCCAATGTGCAAAAGGCGCGACTACTTCCTGCTCAATCGCCCGCTGCAAAGGACGTGCGCCATAACGCTCGTCAAAACCCACTGAAGTCAGGTAATCTATAAGCGATGCACCAAAAGTCAGTTGCAAATTGCGCTTCACAAAACCCTCTCTCTGTTTCAGATCTTCCAGTTCTTTCAGCGTAATCAATCGAATATTGTCTTCGCCAAGTGAATTGAAAGTCACCACAGAATCTACACGATTCAAAAACTCAGGGCGGAAAAATCCACGCAAAGCACCACCATAATCTGGGCGTACACTTTTATCAAAACTAATAGAACGCCGATTTGATGCACCAAGATTGGTGGTCATAATGATAATCGTGTTCCGCAAATTCGTAATTCGACCATAAGCATCCACCAATATCCCTTCGTCTAATGCTGCCAGCAAAGCATCGAAGATGACCGGGTGAGCTTTCTCGACTTCATCCAATAGCAACACAGAAAACGGACGCTCTCGCACTTCTTTCACCACCTTCCCCACATCGCGCCCCGCGCCAATAAAACGATGAATCATGCCGGGATGCTGAAACTCACTCATGTCCACCCGAATTAGTGGAGACTGGTTTTGTCCTTTACCGAAAAAGTAATCTGCCATTGCTCTGGCAGAAGCCGTTTTGCCGACGCCCGTGGGACCTGCAAAAATCATGGTCGTGATAGGCTTGTGGGGATTATTGAGCCCGGTTTTGAAGACCTTGATGGTGCTGACCATCATATCCACTGCGCCCGGTTGCCCGATAATGCGCTGCTGAAAATAATTGGTCAAATCATTGGTATCCAAAAGAATATCATCGCGCAGAAACAATTCCGGCATTCCGGTTTGCTTGATGAAATTATGAATGACCGCTTCTTTATTGATGCTGTTCTGCTGATTCAGTTGGGCTTCATTGACACACTGCCCCAGAAAACGGACAGCTTTGCCAGGAAAACTACTGTACGGATAATAGCGATGCAGCAATCTATACGTCAGCCCGAGGGCTGATTTTTTCATCTTTATTTTTAAATTGCTGTCGCTAAATTCTGCTAGTTTGTCCAGAATGCGCTGGATTTTTTGTTCGGGTAAGTCGTCAATCTTTACCAGTTGGAAATGCTCCGCAAAACCAGGCAATAATCGCTTGATGCTTTCCAGTTGTTCTGGAGTAACTTCACCCACCATTTGTAATTTGCCATCTCGCAGAAAGGATTGCATAAATGCTGCTACGCTATCCTCTGGCCCTTCACCGCCGGTTTGCAATAAGCGAATAAAATCCACGACCCACAAAATACCATTGGCAGAGCTGAGGTCTTCGATGAGCAATTCGCAGTTTTCCTGCCATTCACCCAGCCATTTGGCAGAAGCCGTAATGCGCTGCGGCATGATTTGCCAAAAAGTGAAATCCAAGCGTTGCTTCCGATTTTTAGCCGTTATTTTTTTGATCGCTTGCTTGAGTACTGAACTTTTACCACACAAAGGCTGACCAATTAGCAGGACATTACTGCGCGAATTAATCAGTTTTTCAATAGTTTCCGCGACCTTATGTTCCAATTCCCATGCCGCCTCTGGGAAAGCACTGATGTTCCGCCTCACCGCTTTGCCGTAAGGATAACGATCAGCCATAGAAGCCAGTGTTTTATAAGTTGGTTCGTACTTGAAATTCCAGTTGTGTTCTTTATTATAATTGACCCGCAAAGTGATGGTATCCAACTGCGGACGCCCTCGCATGATATGCTGATAGATTTCTTCCGGCGTCAGTCGATTCAGCTTGTCCGTCGTAAAATGCTTGACCAGCGCATTGAATTGCTTATTATCATAATAATAAAAACTCTCATTGAAGGTCGGCAGATAACATTCGTAATGCCCGCTGTCCGTTTCTCCATACACAACTGCCACCGGCACTTTCACCGTATCTTTCATCGGAAAAGCAGCCCGTTCAGTGCGATAAGTCGGTCGCACGCTAATGTCAAACATCTTCAATTTAGGCTCGCTAATCGCTACGTGCGGATAGTCATCGTGTTTTTTGTATTGCTTTTGCAAATGTGAAGACAAGGTAGATTTCAAGCCACGTAAGTCTTTGTCGACGAGTTGATAATCCGTTCCGACCAGTATGCCGAGAATGGATGTATCGGGTAGGGTATAATAAATGAGGGGATAGGTTATTGTTTCCATCTGTTACAAAGATAGGATTTTTAATCAATCAAATAAATCATCCAAAGTCAAAGCCTTAGCAATCAAACCCAGGCTATGCTGATTTTCTTTTAGGCCAAAGGTCGTGATCATCATAAAAAATAATTGTTTTTTGGTTTTTGTGCTTTGCTGAAAAACCTGCATTTTTTTCCGCAAATCTGCCGCATGTTTTTTGGTCAGGATAAATTCCTTATTATAAAATTTGATTTCAAAAAGATTTATAACGTGGTCGTTTCTGTCGATCACTAAGTCAATTTGCGCACCTGCATTTTGCGGACTTGCTTTTTTGTAAAAAGCAGAAGATTCTGAATAAATGCCTGAAATATCTATGTTTTTTTTGATTTGTGAAATGTGTTTCAGACATATATTCTCATAAGCATATCCCGACCAGGTTTTCCAGGATTGGGTTTGACTCAGTTTGTGCCAAACATGTTCTTCTTCGTGTTCTTTATGCTCCATAAAGTAAAGATAAAACAGCGAGTATTCATCGGTCAGGCGATAAAGTAGTTTTTTCTTTTTACCAAAAGGATAATATTTGGAAATAAAACCGGAAGCAATCAATTCTTCTAGCACTTTACTCAAGCCGCCGCCATCAGAGAGATTGGTGAACTGGATAAGTTCGCGTCGGGTCAAGCCCATATTTTTTTGTGCCAATGCTCGTATAATCATCAAGTGACGATCTGCATGTTCAAATAAAGCAGGGTATAATCTGGAAAATTCGCTGTGTAGCACACCGGAATCTGAAAAGCAAATTTGGTCAATATTTTGCGTGGCACTCATGCCGGCTTCCACTTCATCCAGGTAATGCGGAATGCCGCCCATAGCCATATACAATTGTAAAATCTGATATCGGTCTATAAAAACCTGCCGACTTTGGAGAAAGGCTTCTGTTTCAGGCAGATTAAAGGGCTTCAAAAAAATGCGCTTAGTGATGCGATTGTGTAATCCGCCTTTATGATTGACTACTTTTTGTATCATCCAGGAAGCCGCAGAACCACAAATAATGAGCACAATATTTTTCCGATCTGCCCAACTGTTCCAGAAGTAACCCAAAGCCCTCAGAAAACCCGACTTCTTGGTGGCAAGCCAGGGCAATTCATCTAAAAAAACGACTTTTTTTCGATTTTCATCAAGTGATTCCAAATGTTGGATCAGCAATACAAAAGCATCAAACCAGTCTTTGGGTTGTTGAACAGGCAAGGTGTTTTTGGCTACTTTTCCCAACTGGAGGGTAAAGTTTTTCAATTGCTCTTTTTGCGGAGCATCCTGAACACCTGTAATCTCAAAATCAAAAGTATCCTTGAAAAAAGAACGTATCAAAAAGGTTTTACCTACTCTTCGACGACCAATTACAGCCACCATTTCGGCACGGTTTGAGACCCATGCTTTTTCTAAAATAACCTGTTCTTTTTTCCTTCCAACCAGTTGCTCTTTCATAATTGCTCTTTTATAGCTCGCTCAAATAAAGCAAAAATACACATTTTCAGCGACCTATAAAAAAGTATAGCTCGCTGAAAATTAAAAAGCATTATAATTGTCTGAAAAACAGAGTCTTGGCTAGGGTGAAATAAACAAGCTACTCCTCCATCAACTCCGTCATAACCACTTCCAAATGCCCCGCAAGCCCAGCAATTGTCGGAAATTCAAAGATTCGATTCACAGGAATCTCTAGTTCAAAGGCTTCATCAATACGTGCGGTAAGGCGAATGGCTGCAAGCGAGGTGCCGCCCAACTCCAGAAAATTATCGTGAATACCAATTTGATTGATGTTCAGTACTTCTGTCCAGATTTCGGTCAGAATTTCTTCCAGTTCATTCGTCGGCGCAGTATATTCGGTAGCGGTTTCGGGCTGCGCATGTAGGCTGGGTAGTGCAGTGCGGTCTATCTTTCCATTCGCGCTAAGCGGCAAAACATCTAAATGTCCGAACTGATTTGGAATCATATATTCCGGTAATTTTTGTGCCAGATATTGCCGGAGTTCTGCGGCAGAAATGGCTTTGCCTGTGTAGTAGGCAACCAGGCGCGGTGCTTGGTCGGTATCGCGGTCTTCATAGCCGATTTCAGCCATGATGCGTTGTACTTCTGGCACGTCAATTTCTTCATTGATTTCATCCAGCGAAGCATCACGGGTTTTGTGTCCGATGCGGACATCCCAACTATATGGAAAGGCGTAATTGCTATAACCTTGTTCTTTTTTGTGTACAAATATGCCGACTTGATTGATGAGGCAATTGGTAGAACGTCCAGTGTCGGTGGGACGCTCCCAGGGGAGGCGTTTATCTAAATATTCCAGCATTTCATCGAGGCTGACATCTGTGTAGCGATAGTAATCCACAAACTGCACTTTTTCAAAGACGCTATCGTCTTCAAACATGGAAACATCCATTAGCTGATTGACCGCATCATTGACTTTATGATAAGCTTTTCTTGCCGTCAAAACCGTTTGGTCAATGGCTTCGATATCAACATCTTCTTTCCAAAATAATTCTTCTGTCAAACGAGTTTCAAAAAACTGACCACGGGATAAACCGGTAACAACAAACGGAATATTTTTCTCTAAAGCAATTTGTGTACTCAGCGTATAAATGGTTTTAAAACAGCCATTACAAACATTACAATGTCGTTGTAGACTATCGACAAAAATCTCATTCATGGCAGGTGTTGAACCAAAAACATGATCGACACCCAACTCTTTGACCACCCGCCGCACATTGTCTTTTGCTTGTTCGGAAATATAGCCATTGTCCAGTGTGAAGGCGAGGACTTTTAAGCCCATTTCTACCAGTTTACCTAGTGCGTAGCTGCTATCTTTTCCTCCACTAAGCAAAGACAGGCAATCGTAGTCACCGCCATGATTTTGCTTGGTCGCAAATAAGGCTTTCAGGTCATCTGGAGTCTTGAAATATCGCCTTGCCCGTTCCTGATAGGTTTCAAATGAAGTACATAAATTGCAAACACCTTGTTCATCAAACTCAGCTGTAGGATAATTGGACGGAAGTCCGCACTTTATACAATTGTGTTCAGGATTATCCGCATCTTTTTTATGCTGCTGCAAAACGACGACACAATTTTCAATATCAGGATGTGTATTCAAAACTGCTTCAATTTCACCCAACTCAATTCGTCGCCCACTGATTTTTACCTGATAATCTATTCTGCCCAGATATTCTATGATGCCGTCTTCATTGACTCTTGCCAAATCGCCCGTGCGATACATTCGCGGACTCAAATCAGTATATTGAGTTACAAATCTTTCAGCCGTCAAATCTGCTCGATTCCAATAATTTTCAGCCAATCCAGCACCTGAAATATACAATTCGCCAACTACACCATTGGGAACAGTATTTCCATATTTATCCAAAATAAAAATCTCCGTGTTGGCAATAGGAAGACCAATCGGAACGGAAGTTTGTGGCGTGTTTTTAGCATCAAATTGATGAACAATACAACCGACAGTTGCTTCAGTTGGTCCATATTCATTATAGATTTTCAGCTCGGCAGGAAAGGCGTTTTGTATGGCTTTCGCCAAATCGGTTTTAAAATCTTCACCACCGACAATCATCGTTTTTAGTCGAGATTCAGGATAGTTTTTTCCTTTCAATAAAGCTAAATGTGAAGGCGTCAATTTGATAAAATCTGCCTGATTGTCTTTGATGACATCCAGAAGCGCAAGGTCTGGCCCGCTTTCACTTTCTTCATAAATAAGAGCCGTTCCACCTGAAATTAAGGGTAGAAATAGAGATGTTACGGTGAGATCGAAACCTATGGAGGTGAAGAGTGGGATGCTTGGGCCTCGCGCGCCCCTGGCCCCTAAAGGGGAATCTCCCCTCCTAGTAAACAAGAGGGAGGATTCCCCTTTAGGGGCCAGGGGCGAGACGAGCGTCTGCAAATAAGCCCTTTCAGCCCACTGAACATAATGCCCCAAAGACTGCTGCGAAATACCAACACCTTTAGGCTGACCTGTCGAGCCAGAGGTGTACATGATGTAGGCAGTCGAGGCAGGTGACGTGGTGATGGCTTGCGCCGAAATTTGTTGTATAGTCGATTTATCCTTGTCCAGGTGGACAATTTTTTCTGTCGGATACGACAAATTTTTAGCTAAGTCCTGATGTGTGATAAGCAAAGCCGCTTCTGCGTCCTGCAACATATAATTGACTCGTTCAATCGGGTAATCTGTTGCAATGGGAATATAAGTCGCGCCAGCTTTCCAAATCGCAAGGATACTAGTCAGTAAGTCGGGTGAACGCTTGAGGTAAATGGCAATGCGGTCGCCTTGCTGCACGCCTTTTTGAATTAAATAATTGGCAAGTTGCAGGGCATTATAGTGAACTTGCTGATAAGTGAGCTTATTTCCCTTAGCGGAAATGACAATATTATTTGGGCTTTGTTTGACTTGTTGTTCAAACAAATCAAGCACTGTATTTTCTACTAGTTGGTTATCTGCTTTGCCTTGTAATCCATTGGGCGAAGCCACCAAAGAAAGCTGATGGACAGACTGAGAACGATCAGCAATAAAAGCATCCAGCAAGGCTAGGAAATGTGTTGAAATTTGGGCTTGAAAAGCTTTGGGAAACGGACTTTCATTGACATCAAAATACAGTTGAATATTGCCGGAGGCATCAAAATCCATGACTTGTAAACGCAGGGCATGTCCAGGGTCAGCGTGATTGGGATGCAGCCATTCTGCTGTTGCCGGAATACCATTAAAATTACCAAATTCAGCATGCACATAATTCAGTACGACATTGATGTTTCTATTGAGTTGTGGATGTGCAATGCCAGATTGCGCATTTTTCAAAAACTCAAATGCGCTTGTGCGGACTCTTTGAAATAAAGACCCAAAAGTATCGTCTTTTTGAATGCTTTCCAGCAATGGGAAAAGCTCAATAAAAACACCAGGGGTATTTTTAAAATCAGGCGTAGGGCGATTATGTGCAGGCGTGCTAATCGCAAGTTCTTGTTGCCCACTGACGCGATGGAGCCAGGCAAAAAGTACCGTGGCGAAGATGTTGAATAAGGACAAATGTTGTGTCCAGGCGCGAATATCTGCTTCTTGTGTCAACGCACGTAGTTTGGCAGAGCGTGCTTCGCCGAGGTCGCATAAAATTCGTTTGGATTGGGTAGAAGCGATGCTGTCAATAGATTTTGAAATGCCGTACAAAGTGGGAGGAGGAGGCAATGCCGCAGCTTTTTCCTGCCAGTATTGAAGGGCTTCTTGATTATTGGATCGAGCTTGTTTTTCATGACTCAAATAATCTTGAAAAGCGGGCAGGGGAGGAGCGTCTGCAAGTGTTCCATTAAGTGCGTGGCGATACAAATCGGACATCGTGCGATATAGCACCGAGGCAGACCAGGCATCAGAAATTAGGTGGTGTTGGCTGGAATACCAGATGTATCTTTCATCGCTTATTTTTATGAGGACGGAATCGAAAAGACAGGTAGATAAGTCGAAGTTGCGTTGATTGCGTTCTGTTGCCCAGTCTTGAAATTTTGTGTCCAGATTATCCTCCTGCGACCAGTCGAAGATTCCCATGTCATGCTGCAATTCGGACAGAATTTCCTGTTGTGGAACGCCATCTAGCATTCTAAAAACAGTACGCATTGCATCGCTCTGTTCTATCAGTTTTTGAAAGGCAATTTTGAATGCTTGAACCTGAATTTTACCTGCGAGGTCGAAGGCAAAAATCATATTATAGAGCGGTGCATTGGGCTGTATCTGTTGTCCCGTCCAGAGTAGGAGCTGGCTTTGCGTCAGGTCGTGTGTGTTAGCTTGGTTCATCTTTTCTAATTGCATGATTGTGTGATTGCATCATTGTTATTTTTACAATTTTTACAACCATACAATCTTATCCCTCTTTTCTTTCTGCTACATAATTCCCAATAGCTTCCACGTTCATAAAATTTTCAATCACCATGTCTGTTGGTGGTACTTTGATTTCAAATTCTTTTTCAATAAAAGCAATCAAGCGCATCAATCCCATGGAGTCGACAAGGTTGCTGCCAAGTAAATCTTCTTGTGCTTCGAGCTTAAAATCGGGTTTGCCGATTAACTCTTTTTCGATGTAGGTGCTTATCGTATTGTTCATCTTATTGGTTTATTGGTGACTGGAAATTGGAATTTAAATCTGTGATTCATCTTTGGCAACCAATCCGCCAGCTAATAATTTATGATTAATTTTTCCCGCTGCTGTGCGGGGAATTTCATGTGTAAATATAATTTTTTGAGGTATTGCATAATGAGGCAATAGCGTGGCTAAGTATTGCTGCAAAGTGGTTTCATTTGTCTCCTTTTTCAAAATAGCTGCCGCTTGAATATGCAATTCATCTTCATGCCTGACAGCAAAAACAGCCGCTTCTTCTACGGATTCATGAGCAGTCAAATGGGCTTCCACTTCATCCAATTCTACCCGATAGCCGCGTGTTTTTATTTGCCGGTCTTTTCTACCCAAAAACATCAAATTTCCATCTTCCCGGATTCTTACCAAATCGCCTGTCCGATAGAAAATTTCTTCGCAGCCGGGTATTCTTTTTATTTTATAAAAACCCTTTGCTGTCAGGTCGGGTTTGCCCCAATAGCCTTTCATTCTTGTCGCAGAACGGATTAATAATTCGCCTGGCTCGCCTGGCTGTACTGGCTGGTCATTTTTGTCAAATATCAGGGCTTCTGTATTGTTCCAAACTGCACCTAAAGGAATCGATTCATCTGCTTTAGGTAAGTCGGGCAGGTTATAATAAGTACATTGATTGACCTCAGCAGGACCATATACATTGCAGAATGTTGCCTGCGGACAATGCTGCATAATAGCACTTAAATGTTTTGCCGGAAACGGCTCTCCACCATACAAAACCCAGCGGATACTATTCAAATTTCTTTCTTCGAGAATGCCAGGTTGCAATAACTGTATCAAGGCAAGAGGTACAGAATACCAGATGGTCAATTGTTCCTGTTCTATAAGCTGTGCCATACTCGCAGGGAGCTTGGTGTGCATGTCTGGAATGATGACCGTCGTGCCACCTGCAAAGGGCATGGTAAAGTAGCCCATCGTGGAGATGTCGAAGTGGAGCGCGGCATGATTGCCAAGACGATCAGTGTGCTGTACATCATATAATTCGGCAGACAGTTTTGCATAGCTCAATCCACTGTAATGGGTGTGCATAATACCTTTGGGCGTACCGGTCGTGCCGGAAGTGTACATGATGTAAGCCAGGTCGTTTTCCAATATGCGAACATCAGGCACCGTGTCAGGAAAAGTGGAGATAGTCGCCCAGTCTACGGTGTTTATATTTTCGTCGAGTTGAGTGCCAATGATATGTTGTAGTGGGAGATTTTCGTCAGCAAGAACTGCTTTAAGTGTTCTTTTTTGCTGTGCTGTAGTCAGCAATATTTTAATGCCACAATCCTTAATGACAAATTGATTTCGGGCAGCCGGCGCGTGAGGGTCAAGTGGTACAAAGGCAGCACCAGCACTCATGGTTCCATAAACAGCAAGGGCAGTTTCGAGGCAGCGATTCATGTAAATGCCGATTCTATCGCCTCTTTGTACGCCAAGTTCTATGAGTTGATGTGCCAGTTGATTGCTTTGCTGCACTAAGCTAGCGTAAGTATAAGATTGTTTCCCACAACGAAAGGCTTCCTGCTCCGGAAAACGGGCAGCAGACTGACGTATGGTATGTGGGAGGATGTGCATATTAAACTTCAAAAATTATACGTGTTCGGGTCGATGGTCGATAGTCCATGGTCGATGGAAAACTACATATTTTGCATAGCAAAATGTATAGAAAAAATGGGCAGAAATTGTATTTTTATTATACAACAGCCATCGACTATCGACCATCGACTATCGACTGTTTCCACTGAAATTCTTTACCCAAAAGGACAACTAATTGTTCATTTTCTTTTTCAAAATAATCTTCCAAACGCTTTACAGTATTTGGTGAAATTTTATCATATTTTCCTGGGTTTCGCTGGGACAAGTCATCAGGAAAAATAGTCGAAATTTCTAAAAATTCATAGACTTTTTCAAGTTCATTTTTAGGGTCGTGAAAGAAATTTTCGCTTTTAATAAATAAAAATTGCTCTCGTTTAAATTCTTCAAGCCAGGGGCGTAGCTGGCTGTAATATTTGCCTCTTTCGAGGTAAAATTGATTGTGCCGTTCATGACTGTAATTATTGGGATCATTGTGTTTTTCCAATGCCGCTAATTCTTGTTCAATCGCTACTTCAAAGGTGTTTTGCTCTGTGTTTCGTTTCAAGCCCATCGCGTAACCTGAATATGCCCGATCAATTGGATTACGCAACAATACAATCAACTTTACATCTGGTAGCGCCGACTTAATTCTTTTGGCTGTTTTAGGATAAAAAAGATAAGAAGGAGTTGCTTCACCACTTATTTTTTTATTGCTACGAAATGGAAAAAAGCTTTTATACCAATTGATACCTTTTTCATAATTCAAGTTAAAAAAATAAACTTCTTTTCTTCTTGCTAAAGCCAGTTCGGGGTGTTGATTCAAATAATAAAACAAAGAAGTCGTTCCTCCTTTTTGCGCACCTATGATGATAAAGTCAGGCAATTTTCGCCATCTGCTAGTTGCCATTCGATAGGTAGAAATAGCTTTTTTTCTGTACTTTCTCCAATACTTTTTCGTACCTGCTATAATGTATTTTGAACTTGATTTTTTCATTATAATCCCAAAAAACGGGCAATAATATTGCGTTGAATATCAGATGTGCCTGCGTACAAAACACCGCCTACCGCATCTCGCAGGTCGCGCTCAATGCCAAAATCTGTCAAATAGCCATTGCCACCGTGTATTCTTATGCTGTCCAGACTAGACGTTACAAAACTTTCGCCGAGGTGCAGTTTTAGCATGGCACCTTCAAGCATAGAAGGCATATCGTTTTTTTTCAGCCAAGCCATTTTGTATAATAATAACCTGGAGGTCTCATGTCGCAACTTCATGTCTGCAATTCGATTAGAAACGGATTGAAATTTACTAATAGGCTGTCCGTATTGTTCTCTTTGTTTGGCGAAAGCCACTGCTTCTTCTATCTGTCTTTCCATCGCACCTAACTTGCCAGCTAAGATACAACAACGATCGTATTCTAGTGAATGATTGGAAATACTAAAACCTGCGCCCTCTTTGCCCAGCCTGTTTTCTTCAGGGACAAAACAGTTGTCAAATTTGATTTCACCGAGCGGAACAGTGCGAAGTCCCATCTTATGCCGAGCCGGGCTGGGTTGGTAGCCACGCATTGTCTTATCTACAATAAATGCCGTAACGCCCCACTTCCCACGTTCTGGATATACATTGGCGAAAGCCACCGCTACATCGGAAATAGGGGCGAGGGTGACGAGTCGTTTTTCTCCATTGAGAACATAACCGCCTTCTACTTTCTCGGCAGTCATCTTCATATTGAAGACATCCGAACCAGAAGTTGTCTCTGTGAGGGCATGTGCGCCAATCCATTCTCCACTTGCCATTTTGGGCAGGTATTTTTGTTTTTGTGCTTCTGTGCCGAATAGGTTAATGGACATTTGCACTGCCCACATGTGCGCATTGAGCGCGATGCCGAGTCCATTATCCTTGCAAGCGTAGCCAAAACCTTCCATGGCATAAGCAGCACGTAGAACGTCGACTTCTTCGTAAGTTCCACCATATTTGGCAGGTGCAGCGAGTCCTTGTAATCCGAATTTTCCGCATTTATCCCATAAATCTCTGGGGAAAGTGCCTGCGTGATCGCGTTCTATCAAGCTGTCGTCATTGAGTTCGCTTTTGGCAAATTCGATGACTTTATTTCTATAATCAGTATATTCCTGTGGGAAAGAAAAATCCATAATGTACGTTGTTAAAATTGGTATTGAATACTGCCTTTTATAAAAATAGGCGTACCTGGTGTAAAATGAATTTCTTCTATAGGCTCTAATTCATTGAATAAACGCGATTCTGTAGCGAATTGCGTTTCATTCCATGCTACATTGAATAGATTTTCGACATTGATGCCGAGTCGTAATCTCTTCCATCGATAGGATGTATTCAAGTCAATGATGTTATAACCTTTTGCTATAATACTGTTATCTTCAGTGGCTGCTCGGTCGCCTAGATGACGAAATTGAATCCCTGCTGAAAACGCATCTTTGCGAACATTTAGTCCACCTGTGGCCGTGAGTACAGGCGCGAGTGGAATGTAAGCAGCATCGTCAGGTTCTTCTATCGAACGCGCCAAAGTGTACGTCAAATCCGCGTCTGCAAATAACCAATCGAATACTTGGTGGCGAATGTCCAAATCAATGCCAAGCCTTCTGGTTTTGCCGCTAGGCTCTACCACGCCTTCATCGCCGACATACACAAATTCTTGTTCCAGAAACAAATACCAGAAGGCAGTATTGACCACGGTTCTTCTGGTCGGTTTCCAAATCGCTCCAAGATCTGCACCATAGGCTAAGGGCAAAATATCTTTTTTGTCTGTATCTAAAACTAAGCGGGTATCATTGGAATGAAAACCTGTACCCATTTTGAAAAAGAACTGAAGACTTCTGTTTTGATTATAAATAATATTCAGATTTGGCGTAGCCATCCATTTTGACTGTGATTGAGTGCTGTATAATGAATCTAAAGCATTGACATAGTTGAACTTAAAATAATCTATTCTTAGTCCTGGATTGATGAGCAAATTACCCAATTCAAATTCAGAATTAAGGTAAGCATATAGATTGGATTCATCTATATCTCCAAGCTGAATATTGGAGAGCGTGGTCTTGCGATTGAGCGTGCGAGAAAGCTCGTTATCATCACTATTGTCATATCGAAATCCAATGGCTGCCTGTAATAGTGTTTCTCCTTTTTTGGTGTCTAGAACATGATTCCATTCACTTACTGCACCAAATATCTGTCTTTGTTCGTACTGTCTGATTTGATCGCCATTGATGGGGTCATTTAGGAAAAAAGTAAAATTGGAATACAATTCAAAGTCATACAAAGAATAGAATAATCTATTTTTTATAAATGTATTTTTATCAATATTTTTATTCAAACTGACTGCAATATTAGTCCGTCCAGTATGCCCGCCTTCCGTGTCATCAATTGCTCCAAATCGGCTGATTGCACCCTCTTCTACCATGCGATTGGGAATTTGCCCGGAGGCATCCCATCGACTATCGAAATGTGAAATGAGTATTGATAATTTATCTAGATTATCGAATTGAGCAGTGTATTTACCCATCAGATTCAGGCGACTAAAGTTCTGTGGGGATTCAAAAGGCCCATCGGACAACATATATTCAGCAGCCACATAAGCATTATGTTCTTCAGATTGGAGCAAATTGAATAAAGCTACATTTCTAAGGGTATTAAAACGCCCGGCTTCTATGCTAAATAAATTGTTTTCTAAGCCTTCTTTGAGTTGAAAGTCTACATAACCAGCAGTTGCAAAATTGCCTTTGTCTGCATAATAAGGACCTTTACCAAAATCAATTTTTTTAATGGTCTCAGGAATAACAAAATGCAGATCGGCATAACCCTGCCCATGCGCATGAGAAACCATATTGACAGGAAGCCCGTCAGCCGTTATCGTAATGTCGGTACCATGGTCGATGTCGAAGCCCCGCAGGAAGATTTGCTCGGCTTTGCCACCGCCTGCATGTTGTCCGATAAAGAGTCCCGGAACTTTACGAAGGATTTCCTGGGAAGAATTGACCGGATTGGTTTTGAGGTCTATGTCAGAAATGAAGTTAATAGATTTTACATCTTGACCAATAACAATCTGATCCAGTTCAAACGTAGCAACAGTCATGCTGATTTCCAGTTTTTTGTTGATGTCTTGAATGACAATTTGCTCCGCTTCAAAACCAAAAAAAGAAACCTGAATAGTGTCGCCTGACTGGATAGGACTCAGGTTAAATGTACCATTATCCTTTGTGTGGGTGTGATTGTCGGACGAAGTATGTACGACATAAACACCAGGCAGGGGCAACTGATAATTGTCCAGAATAACTCCCTGAAGCGACTGTGTGTAACCAAATACTGGGAGTAAAAGAAGTGTAATAAATAGGAAGGTTCTCATGTTCTCAAGTCATTCTTTGTGCTTATAAATAACCTCTCTAAGCGTAAGGATTTCAATAGGTATTTCCTGCATGAAGGCATAAGGATTCTTAGCGTCTTCAGATATGTTTTCAATCTCAATCAGCTGGCCAAGTCTAAGTTCTTCTGCATATTCCAAAAACAACTGCATGACGGTTTGGTCTTCCAATGCCCAGCCTGTAGAATCAAATACACTAAGTTCTTGTCGAACGAATGCGTACTTTTCTTTATCCTGTAAAACCTGAATCCAATCTGCATCAATGTCTTTTGCTTGAAGTTGTTGACATTCCCCTTCTATAACTGCTTGTGACCTGAAGTCGGGACATACAAAACTGTTCTGTAGATGTTCTAATGGCAATTCTGTTTTGCCAGGAAAGTCAGATCCAACAGCATTAATATGTAAATGTGCTTGAGTTGCCATTGGTTTGAAAAGCGGGCCTTCACCCACATCAATCGAAGTAGCAGTAGATACAATATCAGCCGTTTGTATAATTTCTTCAATACTGGAAGGAATAATTTCTATCTCCAGATGAAGTGCGGCACAGCGTTGTCTAAAAGACATCATTGCAGAAGCATCTTTATCGTAAAGGAGGACTTTTTTAAAATTGAAAACACGAGAGAGCGCGTGCAATTGTGTAATAGATTGTGCCCCACAACCAATCAAGCCCAGGGTAGAAGAATCGGGATGTGCCAGCAATCGACTGGCTACAGCAGAAGATGCTCCAGTACGCAAAGCAGTGGGCAATACGCCATCCATAAGTCCATGCAAATGACCAGTGCTGGTATCATAAGATGAAATAGTAGAAAGGATAGTAGGTAGTCCTTGTGCAGTTGGATTATCTGGATGATAGCCTACAACTTTTATGACAACATCTTTGCCTTTTTCATACAAAGGCATCCATTCCACGAGTCCGACGGAAGGTTTCTTATAATTAAATCCTGCTCTTATCGGGATGATAGTTTTTGAAGGATTAAATTTTTCAAGTGCGTTTGTCAGTCGCTCAATCAGGGCGTCCATTACTTCGTTCAGCCCTTTTTGCCGCACGATTTCCTGCACGTCATTACTAGATAAAACCAAAGTTTTATTCGTTTTCATATTCATGTTAGGGCGTATTGGTTTTTATTTTAATGTATTTGTCTTCGCAAGATAGAAAATATTATAGTATTTTGTCATTTTAATATTTCCGAGCTACGAAAAATCAATTTGCATAACCGAACAATTTTCTATCAACATTGTTTAGGGTGATATTGTTTTTATTTGTATCATTGACAGATTTTTTAGTTTAAATATCATTTTTAAAATCTAAGTATCAAAAAATTATTATCCATATTAACCGATGCTGAACAAAGGCGATTCAGATGGCTGCAAATGGCGGTGCTGGTCATGGCAATTTTTGAAGTCATTGGCATTGCTTCAGTTCTTCCTTTCATGCAAATTGCCTCAAAACCAGAAAAGATTGCTGAAAATCAGGTCTTAAGTAAGGTTTATCAAGTGCTGGGATTTGAAACTAGTCAGGACATGCTGATTGCTTCGGGCGTATTGGTACTGGTCTTGATTACAGTGTCGAATCTATTTAAAGCTTTTACAAGTTGGCTACAACAAAAGTTTGCCTGGGATGTGGCACATCAATTGGGTACTCGTTTGTTGAGGGTTTATTTAGGAAAACCTTACGGTTATTTTTTAACACATAATACCTCAGAATTATTGACCAATCTGATTGTTGAAGCGGGGAAAATAACAACAGGAATTTTAATCCCATTGGGAGAACTTATTGCGCAAATTGTTGTTTCTACTCTTATTTTTGGGCTTTTATTATACGTAAATCCGTTTATAGCACTGGTGACTCTGGCTGTATTAGGAACAGCTTATGGACTGGTTTATTTTGCTCGAAAACGTTATCTGACCCGCTTGGGCAAAGAACGGGTTTCTGCAAATCAGTACCGTTTCCGAAGTTTAAAAGAAACGCTGGCAGGCATTAAAACTTTTCGGGTATATGGCGTGCAGGATTTTTTTTATCGCCGTTTTGAAAAAGTATCTGAACACCATAGTACGATACAGCCACGCGTATATCTTGTGTCTGCTTTACCTCGGCATGTGATTGAAATTTTTGCTTTTGGAGGCGTAGTTCTTGTGCTTTTATTTTTGATTTTAAACGGACAAAATCTACAGGACGTTCTGCCTTTATTGACTTTATATGTGCTGGCAGGTTATCGTTTGTTACCTGCTTTGCAAAAAATATTTTCATCGGCTATAAAAATCAGACATACGCTTCCCGCAGTGGATATATTGCGAGCAGATTTACAGGAAACTGCGGAACTTCAAGGCGAACTGCCCATAGAACATCCTATTGCCAATTTTGCTCAGGCTATGGTGATGGATAATATTGGATTTTATTATGACAACACCACTGAACCTGTTATTGCAGAGCTGACCGTAAGTATTCCAAAAGGAAAAACAGTAGCCTTTGTCGGTTCAACTGGATCAGGAAAAACAACTTTGGTAGATTTGATTGTCGGTTTACTTCATCCACAAGAAGGGAATATTCGAATTGATGAAAAAATATTAGATATAGATAATGCGAGAAGCTGGCAACAACAAATTGCCTATGTACCACAGGAAGTATTTTTATTTGACGATACGGTTACCCGAAATATAGCGATTGGCTTAAATGACGATGAAGTCGATCAGGCACGACTGGAAAAGGCTGCGAGTATAGCAAATGTGCATGATTTTATTAGTACTGAATTAACGGACGGCTATGAGACAGTCATTGGAGAGCGCGGTGTAAGACTGAGCGGCGGACAGCGACAGCGACTAGGATTAGCACGGGCTTTATATCGACATCCCAATGTCCTGATTCTTGATGAGGCAACAAGCGCATTAGATAGCATCACTGAACATGCAGTTATTGACGCACTAAGAGAAAGTACAAAAGACTTGACCATCATTGTCATCGCTCACAGATTATCAACAGTACGCCATGCAGATTGTATTTATCTACTAGAACATGGTCGCCTGGTAGCAGAAGGTTCTTATGAAGAATTATTCAAGCAAAGCGATATGTTCCGTGAAATGGTCGAATTGAGTTGATTGGGTGAATTGGCAAGAATGAGTGAATGATGGGATGAGTGAATTACATTTTTGTAAAGTTTATTCAGTTATTTAACTAAAATCAATAAGACCGAAGCCCCAACTGTTCTCAGTGTTTTAGAGACAAATTCGAATTGCACCCCTTTAAACTTAAACTTAATCTTATACTTAAACTTATTTACGACACGATGAAAACCTATTTGAAAATCCTTGCAGCGTTTATGCTGTTACTATTGATTGTTATGCCTTTCTCTCTGGAGGCACATGCACCCGATCAGACTTACCTATATGTCAGAGTTTATCAAGAACGCATAGAATGTACGGTTGAGATTAAGTTGGAAGACCTCAATAAGGCATTAAACCTAAACATAGACCCGAAAAAATACGCACCTGAAAGTGATGAAGATGAAGGACTACAGCCTTTACCGGAAGAACTCAAAATCTACCGTGCGCAAGTAGAAGCTTATGTTCTGGAAAGAGTGGGCATCAGCTCACCAAAATACGGAAAACATGCCTTTAAATTCATGGAACCTGAGTTGCTTTTATTGGAAATGGGGGTGTATTGGGAAACAAAATTTGAACTCGAAAATGTACAAGACATACCCGATGCATTAGATATTCGCTACGAAGTAATGTTTGATGTTGATCCAATACAGCGAGGAATGACAGTGGTCGGACATAACTGGAAAGCCGGTATTGTCAATAACGAATCTATGACTGCGCTTGTATTTTCACCAGGAGACACACAACAACAACTTTCACTGACCGATGCTTCGCTTTGGAAAGGCTTTAAAGCGATGGTGGGATTGGGCATGTGGCATATCTGGATTGGTTTGGATCACATCCTGTTTCTGGTGGCTTTAGTGCTGCCCTCGGTCGTGCGCCGGCGCAGGAAGGAAGGCGAGCTTGCCCTCTCCCAAACCTGGACGCCTGTAGAGAGCTTCAAGTCTGCTTTCTTTTATATTTTGAAAATTGTCACCCTGTTTACCATTGCGCATAGTATTACACTCAGTCTGGCAGCTTTGGGAATCATTGACCTGTCTTCCCGGATTGTAGAGTCTATCATTGCTTTGTCTATTGCACTAGCAGCTTATCTGAATCTTCGCCCTTTGTTCAACCGAAGCGAGTCCTTCATCGCTTTTGCTTTTGGGCTGTTTCACGGCTTGGGTTTTGCCAGTGTACTGGGCGAAAAAGGCTTAGGGGGAGAATACATGACTTTGTCCTTATTAGGTTTCAATGTAGGGGTAGAACTCGGACAAATCCTGATTATCTGCATGGTTTTCCCATTTCTATTTTTGCTACGCCGAACGAAACTTTATCCCTACATCATTTTCTACGGTTCTATTCTGCTTATCATCATCGCTTTCTATTGGTTTGTTGAACGTTTCTTTGAAATCAACCTGTTAGCAGATGATTATATCAGTTGGTTCTGGAGAAAATCGACCAATAAGATTATGCACCTAATTGGACTTAAATAAAAATCCAAAACTGGAAAACACCTAGACTTTGGACGAAAAGAGGCGGGAAGCGAGAGGCGAGACTGTATGGTGTTGATAATCAATACTTAAGTAATTTGAATTATTTTTTTCAAAGAAAAAATAAAATACTGATTATGAGCTATTTAATATCTCGCTTCCCGCTTCTGGCTTCCCGCTTCCAAATTCCAAAATAGGACATCTTTGGAATTTGGAATTTATTTTTTTGGAATTTTAAAAGATATGCCAACAGACAAGCCGGATATATCAGCCAATAAAAACCTGGCTTTGGAGCGGTGGCGCAATCGCAAAAAAAAAGCACAGCCACAGGGTATTCAGCGAATGCCAGAAGGGGAGGATTGCCCGCTTTCTTATGGACAGCAACGACTTTGGTTTTTACAACAATTATATCCAGGGAATCCATTTTATAATTATTCAGAAAGCTACCGCTTACGCGGAAAATTGAATACTGCTCACCTGATACAGGGCTTGGAATATGTCGCGCGTCGCCACGATATGTTGCGCACCCGTTTTGAAGTGCGAGATGGTCAGGCAATTCAATTGGTAGAAGATACCATACAATTTGAAAAAGCTGACTTCGATTTGCAGCATCTGCCAGAATTGGAACGTGAAGCAGCGGCACAAAAAATCATATTTGCAGAAGCAGAAAAATCTTTTGAGCTAACTGCTGGTCCGCTTACGCGAATCACTTTGATTCGACTAGCAGAAAACGACCATATTCTTGCACTGACCATGCACCACATCATCACCGACAAATGGTCTATGCGAGTGCTGCGGGAAGAATTGGCAACAGCTTATCAGGCATTGCAAGCAGGAGAAACATTGCCCAATCAGTCACTCAAGATTCAATATGCCGATTACGCTTATTGGCAAAGAAACCAGCAAGTCGATGAAAAACACCTAGCTTACTGGACGAAAAAATTAGAAGGCGAATTGCCTGTTTTAAAACTGCCCACTGACCGTAATCTACCCGTGCGTCCGTCCTTCAAAGGAGCTTATGCGACACAGCCCTTATCACTCGAATTGTCCCGGCAGTTGAAAACGCTGAGTCAACAATCGAACACGACTTTATTTGTCTTATTATTGACTGCCTACAAAGTATTATTGCATCGTTATTCAGGGCAAGAAGATATTTTGGTGGGAACACCTTTTACCAATCGAGATAAAAAAGAACTAGAACAGCTTATTGGCTTTTTTAATGACACCCTGGTCTTGCGTAGCGACTTGTCCGACAATCCAACTTTTCTGGAAGTAGTCGAGCAGGTTAGGACGACTGTTTTAGAAGGTTTTTCTCATAAAAATACGCCTTTTGAAACCTTGGTTAAAACACTACAACCGGAACGGAGTGGACGAGGAAATCCCTTGTTTCAGGTCATGTTTTTATACCATAATGTAGCACCGACACCAGTGTTTAATGCTGATTTAGATTTGCAGCATGAACCCTTTGATTTAGGCGTAGCCAAGTTTGATCTGACGCTCTACATTGCAGAAGATAAAGAACAGCTTACCGCAATATTTGAATATGCAAAAGACCTGTTTGATGAGACAACTATCGATCGAATGCAGGCGCATTTGCAGACTTTATTGCAGGGCATCGTTGATAATCCAAAGGCAAGAATAGCCGATTTACCCATTTTGCCAGCCGCAGAACGTCAGTTGATTTTACAGGACTGGAATAGCGCTACATTTGATACGGGAAGTGCTCAGTCGATTATTGAATTATTTGAACAACAAGTTCGCGAACAGCCAGATAAGATTGCCGTCATCGCCGATGGAAGCCAGCTGAACTATCAGCAATTGAGTGAAAAGGTGAATGCGATTGCTGGACGATTGCGCGATATGGGTATTGGTTCTAACATTGATGAAGTCTTGCTTCGCAAAAGCGGTGGGTTTAAACCCACCGCTTTTGCGAAGCAAGTGGATTCGAGCAATTCCGTCGGTCTATTCGTCGGACGCTCCACAGACATGATGGCGGGCATATTGGGCATCATGAAAGCAGGTGCGGCTTATGTGCCACTCGACCCGGAATATCCAGCGGAGCGTATTGAGTTCATGCTGGAAGATGCAGCAGTTTCAGTGGTATTGACGCAAGAGAAATTACAGGAGCGTTTGCCGAAAACAAAAGCGCAAATACTCACTTTTGAGTCTATAGAATATACAGGCGCAAACATTGATTATCTTCCTGCTTCTGCTGATTTAGCGTACATCATTTACACTTCTGGCAGTACAGGAAAACCAAAAGGCGTACCCGTAACGCATAAAAATTTGCTTCACTCTACACGGGCTCGTTTTGAATATTATCCCAAACATCCAGGCTGCTTTTTGCTGATGTCTTCTTTCTCCTTTGACAGTTCGGTCGCAGGTATATTCTGGACAATGGCAAGCGGCGGAGCTTTACTGATTCCTGAACGACGAATTGAACAAGATACGAATAGACTGGCAGAAATTATTGCAGAACACAGCGTTACGCACACACTGCTATTGCCGTCTCTATATGAGGTTTTATTGAAATATGCCTCACAGGAAAAACTAAGTTCACTGAATACCGTCATGGTCGCTGGCGAGGCTTGCCCAGCTTCTTTGTGCGATCTTCATTACGATACTTTGCCAGATGCCATTTTGTACAACGAATATGGACCAACAGAAGCAAGTGTTTGGTGTACCGTCCATGAAATCACAAGAGCAGATGCAAGGGGAGCAGTTCCCATCGGCCGCCCGACTGCCAATGCTGAAATCTATATTTTAAACCGAAATTTGCAGCCTGTTCCTATTGGCGTAGCAGGCGAATTATATGTCGGTGGAAGTGGTGTTACGCAAGGCTATCTAAACCGTCCTGAACTGACTCAAACCCGATTCCTAAATAATCCTTTCTCCAAAAATCCTGATGCCCTGATATATCATACGGGCGATTTGGCGCGCTTTCGCGCAAATGGGGTGATAGAATTTCTTGGACGTGCAGATCAGCAGGTGAAAATCAGAGGATATCGCATCGAACCAGATGAAATCAGAGAAGTTCTGAAAAGACATGAATCCGTTCGTGATGCTGTGGTAACTGTACAGAAAAATAAAAAACGATTGATATCCTATCTTATTGTAAATGAAGGATTTGAAGTGAGTAAATTAAGGCTTTACACGAAGCAGCAATTGCCAGACTATATGGTGCCTGCTTTGATGATTGAACTGGGTGAATTGCCCCGCCTGCCCAATGGAAAAGTAAACTTAAATGCCCTCCCAGAACCCAAAGAAAACGAGCTTATAGAAGATAGAAAACAAGTTGCGGCGAGAACACCCAATGAAACCCAACTGGTCAATATTTGGCAGGAAGTATTGAATATAAAGCCCATAAGCATTCACGATAATTTTTTTGAAATTGGCGGTGATTCTATTTTGAGTATTCAAATCATTGCGAAAGCCAGAAAAGCAGGACTGAAACTGACCCCACAACAATTATTTGAACAACAGACCATTGCTGAACTCGCCTTGTTTGTACAAACAGCAACCAAAGAAACAAAGGATGAACTCATAATAGGAGAAGTAGCACTGACACCAATACAGCATTGGTTTTTCAAAGAACATAAAACAGCTCCACAGCATTGGAATCAATCCATCCAGCTTCGCAAAAGCGGAGGGTTTAAACCCTCCGCTTTTGCGAAGCTGGATAATCAATTGAATGCCGGAATAATACGACAGGCAGTTGAGCATCTGATACTTCGACATGAGGCTTTGCGACTGTCTTTTGCGCAGGTAGCAGGGGAGTGGACAGCTTTGATATTGACACCCGAAAAAATTCGTTCATTTCAGCAGATAGATTTGACGGATGTCTCTACTGAAGAGCAGAATACATTTATACAAAAAGAAATAGCTGCGGTACACGAAGGCTTTGATTTGGCAAAAGGTTCGCTCTTTCAGGCGGTGTATATTCAGGATTTATCAGAGCTTCGACTGATGGCACATCACTTGATTATAGATGCAGTGTCCTGGCAGATTATTATAGAAGAACTGAAACTGATTTGTCAGCAATTACTGGACGGAAAACCGATTGATTTACCCGCAAAAACAGCAAGCTATAAAGACTGGTGTACGGACTTAAACCTTATGGCGAAAGCCAATACAGCAAAAAAAGAACTAACATTCTGGCAGAAACAAATAAAAACGTCTACTGGATTTCCGACCGACTTTGAAGCTCATTTTCCAATAGAAGAAAAAGATATAGAGCACGTCCTGTATGAATTGGACTTAAAGAAAACAGAAGCCTTATTACGAGAAGTAGGGCAAACTTATAACACCAAAACAGACGAGGTACTCATCACGGCATTTATGCTGGCTTTCGCCGAATATAGTGGGCAAGAGAATTTATGTGTAGGCTTAGAACGGCATGGTCGGGATGTGAATGGGGAATTGGATGTGTCGGGCACAGTTGGTTGGTTTACTTCGTTTTTTCCTTTGCAATTGGTTTTAGACAGTTCGGATAAAGGAACAGCATTAAAGTCGATAAAAGAACAAATACGAGCGGTGCCAAATAGCGGCATTGCTTATGGCTTACTCCATTACATCAATCAGGAGATTGAAGAAGCAAAACCACAGGTCGTTTTTAATTACCTCGGCAATCAACAAGCAAAAGAAGCTGGTTTATTGGGTGTCCCCAAAATGCTTTTTGAACAAGCCCGGCATCCGCAAAGCGAACGCAGTCATCTACTAGAAGTCAATGCTTTTATTGAAGATGGACAGCTTAAAATGCGCTGGAGCTACAGCCAGAAAATTCACCAAAAAGAAAGTATAGAAAGACTCGTCAATAAATTTGAAAGGGCTTTGGATGACTTGATGATCCATTGTCAAAATACAGCAGGCAGCTATACGCCATCAGATTTTCCAGAAGCAGCAATTAGTCAGCCGACGATTGATGCTTTATTGGCGACAGTTGGCGGTCGGCGGTCGGCAGTAGCGGGTATTTATCCATTGAGCTTTATGCAACAGGCTTTGCTGTTTCATCACCTACAAGAGACAAGTGACGAAGGATTGTTACATGTTTCGTGTAAACTGGAAGGCAACTTGGACTATGAGCGATTGCAACAGGCTTGGCAAAAAGTCGTTCATCGACACAGTGCTTTACGGACGGCTATTCGCTGGACAAACATCGAAAAACCAGTACAATTTGTTTTGACAGATGCTAAAACGGACTGGGTGCATAAAGATTGGAGTGACTTGGATGACTTAGCCTTTCAAACAAAATTAACAACTTTTAAAAAAGAAGATATTCAGCATGGATTAGACTTGACAAGTGCTACGGTTTCACGTTTTGCCCTGATAAAAAGACCAAACCAGACTTATCATTTATTATGGACTTGTCATCACATTCTATTGGATGGCTGGTCGGCGGTAGCAATTCTAAAAGACCTGATTCGACATTATGATGCTTTATGCAAAAATGAAGTTCCAATACTTGAAACCATTCCTTCCTATTCCTCCTACCTAAGTTGGCAAAAACGGCAAGACAAAGAAGCTGCGGAAGCCTTTTGGAAAAAGGCTTTAGATCAATTTGAACACCCGGCCTTGATGGGGAAAGTTAAGCGACAAGATGAAAGGGGTTTCGGCAATCAAACTTTTGCTTTGTCTCAAGACAAAAGTTCAGCTGTTCAAAGTTATATTAAACAACAAAGAATTACGCTCAATACACTGATTCAGGGCATTTGGTCAATATTGCTGAGTGCTTATACCGATAAGCAGGATGTTGTTTTTGGAACGAGTGTTTCCGGTCGATCGGCTGATTTGCCAAACATGGATTTGATGGCAGGTTTGTTTATGAATGTTGTTCCCGTAAGGGCAAAAATACAAAGAAAAATGTCTTTTTCCGATTGGTTGCGACAAGTCCAAAGTCAGCAATTGGAAGCTCGAAATTTCGATCATGTCAGTTTAGACCAGATTACAGACTGGGCAAAACTATCTGGACATATTGCTTTGTTTGACAGCCTGATTGTATTTGAAAATTTCCCCTGGAGCGACCTAGTCGGTGGGGGAGTAATAGTCAGTGATTTTAAAGGCGGCATCACCACAACATATCCAGTGACGATTGTGGTCGTGCCAGGCGAACAACTGGAATTTCATATTCGCTATAATAAAGCACAAATCACGGAAGAAACGATTAATTGGCTGAGAAGCAACTTGAATAGTTTATTTGAAAAAATCCATCAGAATACATCTTTAGAAAGTATTCAGGAACAGATTTCAACTCCTTCATTACTCAAGCAAACTATTGCTGGTTCAGCGGCTACTCAGGTACAAAACTATATTGCACCACAAAACGAACAAGAAGAACAATTATCCCAAATATGGGAACAATTATTCGGGATAAAAGTCAGCACACAAGATGATTTTTTCGAGATTGGTGGCAACTCTTTACTAGCAGTTCGATTATTTTCAAAAATAGAAGAAGAACTTGGACAGAATCTATTGCCAGTCATTTTATTACAACACAGAACGATTGCTGCGCTTGCGCGTGTCATGCAGCAAAAAAACAAAGCGCATGATTCTGATGTCCTTGTGCCTTTGCGTGCCGAGGGAAATCGCCCACCTCTATTTTGCTTCCATGCTGCTGGCGGGCATATTATGTTTTACAAAGAACTTGCCGATCAATTGGATGCCAATCAACCCGTATATGCCGTGCAGCCCAAAGGCTTGGATGGAGGTGAAATACCTTATAACAGTATGGAAGAAATGGCAGCATATTATCTGAAAGAGATTAAAAAGGTGCAGCCACAAGGCCCATACTTTTTATTAGGTGTTGGAGCTTTTGAAGTTGTTAGGCAATTAAGACAAGTCGGTGAAGAAATTGGTATATTAGCCATCATAGATACTGCACCGCCAGCTTTTGTCTATAAATCAGAAGGGTTTAAACGCATCAAAAAAGTATGGAGATTTATTCAGTTGGGGAGATGGGGAAGTATTCAGGCAATACTGAGAAGAAAACTCGGCTTTGCTCCACCAAAGGCAGAAGAGAAGGTATTAAGTCCGCAGGAACAAAATCTAAAAAATGTCCAAGACCACCTAAACCAATTGCTGACCAATTATAACTGGAAACCACAGGATATTGAAATCGTTTTTGCGAGAAGCAAGGAAATGGTTCGTCGAAAAGACAAAACCTTTCATATTCCTGGCTGGAAACGCCTGGCGACTAAGGGCTTGGATGTTTTTGAAATTCCGGTGATGCACGGAGAGTTGTTTGAAGCCGAAGGCGCGAAGGTGATGGCGAGGGAATTGCAGGAAAGGATAAACAAGTTTAACTGAATTTCAATGTAAAAACCAAAAAGATGACAGCAGAAATATTTGTAAAAAAAATGAATGAAAATAGCCCAGATGACAGCTATTTTGAAGGTTTTACAATTCTTGAACGAGAACGAGTTTTAGCAAATCATAATTTAATTCCACGGAAAAAAAGAAAAGTTTATGAGGATCCTTTATTGGATTTCATAGATAGATTTGATAAAGGCAACTTACCTGTAGATTTTCCTTTTTACATTGAAAATGAGGTGTCAGAAATAGAAAATTATTATATTGTGGGCACGGTCAATTCAAATGATTATATTGCATTAGATAAGCGCAAAAATCACATTGTACAACTTGATGTTTATAATAATTATAAAATTGTACGTCAATGTGCTAAGACGAGCGTACACTTCTTAAAAGCTCTCCTCATATATTATAAACCCGAAGATTTTGATACTAGTAATTATCGTGAGTATTATCGCAACTTAGCGAAAAAATGTGCAATAGCAGCAGGTGATGAAAAATATTTTGATTTCTACTTTTATTGGGCACTTTATCAGGATGAAGAAGAATGATAATAGGTGAATTTGTTTCGGACTTCTTATGCTGTTGGTTTCGTAAACTTGCGCGTGAGCTTTTAGGGAAGCGAGTTTGCTAAACCTTCGTCATGATGCGCCAGAAAAGGTTTAGCAAACTTTCCCCTTCGCAGGCTTACCCGCAAGTTTACGAAACCTTTTTACGAAACCTTTAGAAATTATAAGTCACCGAACCACTGACTACCCTCGGCAAAATAGGTCGTACAAAATACGGATTAGGCGTATCAGCAGTTGCGTTTTGCTGAATCAATTCAGGTGTCACATCTTCTGGTGTCTGACCAAGAAAACCTAAGCCATCAAAATTCATCAGTCCGGCAGAATTGAACAGGTTGCTGACTCTTACAGAAGCTTCAAATCTTTTACTCAGTTGCCCTTCCAAACCTGCGCTGAATACACTGAAGTCGGGCAGTTGGAGGGTGTTGCGTCTATTGGCTTCCCGCTTGCCTGTATATCGCCAATTGGCAAAGAGCTTATAGCGCTGCATGATTTTATAACTGGCGGTGAGATCTAGCATTACTTTGGGGACATCACTCACGGCATTACCACTAAAATCTTCTATATAATCATCACTCACGGCACCTGTAGCTATCGGATTTCCATCGGCATCAGGATAAGGACTGAAACCTATATTCGTGGGATCATCGGGGTGCACTTCTCCTATAAAAACCGGATCGGCAGTACCATTGACATTATAATAACTAAAATCAGCAAAACGCGGATTTTGTAAAGTCATGGCTAATCTGATATTCATGTTTTTAAATGGATTGGCGAAAGCCTCTATTTCTGTACCCAATGTTTGTATATCATTAAAAGTAGTTGGTGTAAAAATGAGCAAACCATCCTGCCCCGCAACAACCAACTGGAAAGCTACATCATTCATTTGACTATAAAAACCAGTCATAAACACAGCAAACTTTCTGCTGCGCAACTTGACCCCAACTTCTCCCATGTATATTTTTTCCGTGAAGCCTTTAGTAATGGCTTGATTTTCAAAATTGAAAATATAATAACCCAGTTCGGGGGCTTTATTTCCTTTTGTAAAACGGGCATAAGTTGCAAGTCCTTCATTGAATTTATAATTCAAACCCAAAGAACCAGAAAGATAACTGTAGTTAAATTGATAATCGTCATATTGACCATTGCCATAACGTGTTCCTGCATCATAGAAAGAAGTATAATCACCATCAATGCCATCAGGAATTTCAATCAATCCACCAAGCAAAGAAGTGAAAGGCAAGTCTTCATTGGCTACCTCAAAACGTTCTTTTTTTCCATTATGAATGACCGTTTCGTAGCGCAAGCCTGCATCAATGCTAAGCTGCTTATTTACTGTCCATAATTCATTTGCGAAAAGCGCGTAAGTAGATGAAGTTGCTTCATTATTATTATACTGAGAACCATAAGCGATGACACCCGTTTCCGGATCGGAAAAATCAAGGACAGGACGTTCTGTATCAGTAGAATTAAATGTATTTTGATGACTAATGTGCATCGTGCGAGGACGAGCTTCAAGCGTTCCCAATATAGCATCGCCATTCCACAAAACATCGGTAATCGCAACAGAACCATAAGCTCCCGCAGTGAAGCGATGGTCTTTCAATTCTTTGGAAATAGAAAACTGATTCATGATGTCGTGTACCAGATTGCGAGAATGAAAAGCTGCACCTGCATACATCTGTGGCCCAATCGAATTGATGTCCTGACTTGTGCTGAATAAAAGTTCACCTGTCGCAACATCTGAGTAAGTAAAATCATTCAAAATCAAACTGGTGATCGGCGGGAAGCCGTAGAAATCCGTCAGTCCTGTTTCAGTATCCAAGACAATATTGCCAGCATATTGAAAATAATCCATATCCGCGAGAGAATATTTTACATTATTTCTCAAAATCAAATCTTTACCAATTTGCTGACTGATTTCCATACCTGCTGAAATATTGAGCACTTCCACGCCTCGGTCAGAATCATATTTTCTTTTGGCATCAGGTGTGTTGATGAGTCGTTCCCCGTCAGGGATATTGTCTGAACTATAAGATGGATAAAATGCACTATTATTCAAATCAAAATTACTAAAAACATTAGGTGAGCTTAGTGGCTCAGTCGTGCCTGTACCCGTAACTGGAATATGCCCAAAACGGGTCACACGGTCATTGAGAAATTTACCATAGAATTTGAGTTTGCCCCGATTGTGTTTTTTGACAAGGTTAAATTTAAGTTGTCCGCCTACATTTGCAGCATAAGGCAGGTCGCGCGCGCCTTCATCGAAGCGATAAAATCCGCCGATATTAGAATACCAGCCTGCTTTGCCCATTGGACCGCCCATGTTGAAATCTGCACGGGAAAATGGATTTCCACTGCCCTGTACGCCACCTTGTATTTTGAAAAGCCCCTTTACGATTTCGCCGCCTTCTTTAGATATAAAATTAAAAATACCGCCTGGTGCATTGCTGGACGCAATAGAGGCACTACCACCACGAATGCCCTCAAAACGCCCGACTGTCAGGTCATTTCGATGGTACATGTCCACAAAATTGAATTGATATTGTGTGCTCATCACAGGCAAGCCGTCTTCTTGGAGCGAGACATAATGAAAGCCCGGTAGCCCACGCGCACCTGAAGCCAAGCCTCTTGAATACACCAAAGCTCCGATTTCACCACTAGACTGATCGACATAAGTGCCAGGGACAGCGGTGAGCAAATCACCCGTGCCGCGTGGATTGCGCTGTTCTATCAAATCGGGTGCAAGCGTAGTAATGGCAACGCTGGATTCGAGTTTGGTGCGCTGGTCAAAACTTCCAGTCACAATAACCTCGTCCATTTGCAGGGCATCTACTCCGAGTTGGACATTTGCTGCTGTATTTTTACCTGCCTGTACAGTGATTTGCTGCTCGACAGTAGAAAAACCAATATAGACGAATTGAAGTGTATAATTGCCAGGAGCGACATCGCGAATGATGTATTTGCCATCAAGATCAACTGTTGTACCAGTCGTTGTTTCTTTTATAATAACATTCGCACCAATGAGTGGAATGTCATCTTTGTCCGTTACACTGCCACTAATTGTTCCGTTTTGCTGGGCAAATAATAAGCTGTAGCTTAATAACAAGAAGGGGAGCAGGCTTAGCCATTTTTTCATAATACACTGTTTTTCTCTTATATCTTGATTACAAATCGGGCGCAAAATAGTGTTTTTTACCAATATGTTGCGAAGACAGAAAGCACTAATCGTATATTAGTTCGGTGTATTATGTTTTTCAAACCTCAGAGCATGCTTAAATTTAAACATGCTTTGAGGTTTGCTTACAGACATATATTAAAAAAGCCGCATCCCTTACGAGATGCGGCTTGTATAATTCATCAAAGCTGTTTTATTTTCTAACAACTTTTTCAACTGATTGCTGCGTGCCGTCATCCAGTACGATGAAGTACATCGCAGAGGCAAAACGAGACAGATCAACTACTTCCGTATTCAGTCCCAATTCAGGAGTAAAAGCTTTCTCCCAGATCGTACGACCTAATACATCCAGTACTTTCAATCTCACTGCATCTCTGTCATTGACTTCAAAAGTAACAATGACTTCGTCTTCTGTCGGGTTCGGATAAACATCGACTACGCCGAAGCCGTCTCCCAGACATTCTATCGTTTCTATTCTTGATACTGTGTTGCTGCCATCTAGCTCTACTATACGAAGGCGGTAGTAATAACGAGACAGTACTGCACTCTCATCTCTGAAAGAATAGTTCTGTGCATTTGTTGAATTACCCTGTGACTGTACTTCACCAACCGCTACATAATCCACTCCATTCGTAGAACGCTCTACTACAAAGTGGGAGATGTTCGATTCAGTACTCGTTGACCAGGTCAGTAAATAATCATCTTCTCCACAATCACCATCAAAAGCAGTCAGTTCTAGTGGAAGTGTCGGACAATTAACGGGAATACTCGTTGTACACCCCAACTGATCCATCACAATCACATCATAGATGCCTATCATAGTGATTACGGCCTGATTATTTGCCGTAAAGGTCACACCATTGTCGTAAGAATACAGCATACTGCCACCATTTGGCGAACTTGCTGTAACTACGATGAGTGCAGCCTCGTTGAACTGTGGTAAACAAACTCCTGAACCGGTAATTGCGGCAGGTTCATTCAATACTGCCTGTACGGTCATTGTGCATCCATTTGCATCCGTCACATCTGCCGTGTAAGTTCCCGCAGGAAGACCTGCCAGATTCTCACTTGTCGAACCATCATTCCAAAGATAAGTATAAGGTGGAGTTCCACCTGCTACTATCAGGTCAATCAGACCATCAGTACCTCCATTACATAATGGATCATTAGGTGTGGCAAAAGTAGTCATACGTGGTGGCTCGGTAATCGACAGAGAAGCTGCTGATGAACAGCCATTTGCATCTGTCACCAAGACACTATAAATACCGGCACCAAGATTACCGATGTCCTCTGTTGTTGCTCCATTACTCCAAGCATACGTGTATGGGCCGGTACCGCCTGATACCGTCAGATCCATATCGCCATCTGTATCTCCATTACACAGTAATTCATCTGATGTCAGTGTCGTGATTAGTGGTGCAGGTTCTGTGATCTCAACTGCTGCTACACCTACTGTACAACCATTCACATCGGTCACAACCACCGAATAAGTCCCTGCCGCTATATTGAACAGGTCTTCTGTTGCTGCTCCGTTACTCCAGGCGTAGGTATAAGGTGCTGTACCGCCGGATACCGAAATATCCACACTACCGTTCACTTCACCATTACAATTCACCATCACTGGTGCTATTGCATCTACGACCGGTCCACCCTGATCATTCAGATTGACAGGTACATCTACTGAACAGCCATTTACATCCGTCACCACTACTGTGTAGTTACCGGATGACAGTCCAGTGAAAACGCCGGTTCCATTGTTGATACCACCAAGTACATAAGTATAAGGTGGTGTTCCTGATGCCATTGTAATTACAATACCTCCATCTGCATTACCACAGTTTGGATCATTGGTCTGTACACCTGCTACTATTATATCAGCATTTTCATCCACTGTTGCGCTCGTCTGGAAAGTACAGCCATTCGCATCCGTGATAAATACAGTGTAAACACCACCACCAACACCATTCAGGTCTTCGGTAGAAGCTGTATTTGTCCATAGATAACTATAAGGTGCTGTACCGCCAGTAACCGTCAAATCTACCAGACCATCATTCGCACCTGGACAACTCGCATCCGTCGCAACGGCTGTAGCTCCAAGTACTTCAGGCTCTAAGAGATCGATCGTCGCTGACAAAGCACAACCATTCGCATCAATGATCAGAACACCATAACTACCTGCTGACAGGTTGCTGATATCCTGAGTCGTTGCTCCTGTATTCCAAGTATAACTATATGGTGGCGTACCTCCGAAGACCGTCAAATCTACGTCTCCATTCGTATCACCATTACATAATAGTGCGTCTCCTGTCAATGTTGAACTTAATACAGTTGGTTCAGTAACTTCTGCCATCAAGGCTGCTATACAGCCGTTCGCATCTGTGATCGTTACTGAATAAGTGCCAGCTTCGAGGTTCGCCAGATCTTCTACATCATCGTTGTCGCCAGTGCCATCATTATCCCAGTCGAAGGTATAAGGTGGTGTACCGCCTACTACATCAATGTCAATAGATCCATTCGTCTCTCCATTACAATCTACGGCAGTTACATTATTGATTGCTGCGGTTTGCGCGCCCTGATCATTTAGTGTTGCCATAACGTTTTCTGTACAACCATTCGCATCCGTCACTACAATAGTGTAAGCTCCTGCGCTTAAACCCGTGAACGTACCTGTTGCCTGCTGCGTACCGCCATTCAGACTGTAAAGCAGACCGGGGATACCACCACTGCCTGTCACTGAAATCTCACCATTGCTGCCTCCACAGGCAGGATCAATTGTTGCTGGTGGACTCAACGCAATCGCTATAGGCTCTGTAATTACCGCTGTTGCATTGCTCATACAACCATTCGCATCTGTGATCACTACACCATAGATACCTGCTCCGAGACCACTTGCCGTGGCTGAAACCTGGCTACCTGCCGCTGTATCCCACTGATACGTATAAGATGTTGTACCACCTGCTCCGGCTGCACTTACGCTGCCATTCGTATCGCCATTACAAACCACACTGCCATCTGTCGTGGCTATACTTACTGCGCTTGCCGGTTCTGTGATTGTTACACTTAAGGCAGCTACACAGCCATTAGCGTCAGCTATCTGTAAATTATAAGTCCCGGCTGGCAGACCAGAAAGGTTCTGACTGTCGTCAAAATCGCCTGTACCGTCATTATCCCAGTCGAAGCTATAACCAGGTGTTCCACCTGAAACACTTACATTAATCGCCCCTGTTGCATCTCCGAAACACAGTACATTCGTCTGTGAGGCAAGAGCTACTGCCGGTGCGCCCTGATCTGTCAGTGTCGCTGTTACGCTTTCCGTACAACCATTCGCATCTGTGATCACTATCGTATAAGCTCCCGCTCCAAGTCCTGTATAAGAACCCGTTGCCTGAGCTCCACCGCCATTCAGACTGTAGGTCAGTGGTGGAGTACCGCCACTCGCACTTACATCAATTGAACCATCGCTCGCTCCACAGGCCGGATTTACCGTGACCGGAGGATTTACTACTATTGCGGCGGGTTCTGTGATGTTTGCTGTTGCATTCATCGTACAACCATTTGCATCAGTAATTACTACCGTGTAGCTACCTGCACCAAGACCACCTGCTGTTGCAGTTGTCTGATTGCCAGTTGATGCATCCCATTGATAAGAATAGGGTGCTGTACCGCCGCTTGCTGTTACATTTACACTGCTATTGGTATTTCCATTACATAATAATGAACCGTCGGTTGGCATAGCTGCCAGCGTAGCAGGTTCGGTAATTATTGCACTTTCTGTTATTGTACAGCCATTGGCATCTGTTATAACTACTGTATAGATTCCTGCACCAAGACCAAAGGCGGTCGTGGTCGTCTGATTACCTGCTGCTGCATCCCATTGATAGGTGTAGGGGGCTGTACCGCCACTGGCTGTAACACTTACAGTGCTGTCTGTTAATCCATTACAGGATACAGCTCCATCCACTCCGACGGCCGCTAAAGCGACAGGTTCGGTAATCGTTACACTAAGATTTGCCGTACAGTTGTTAGCGTCTGTTACCATAAGATTGTAAACTCCTGCAGTCAGGCCAGATAAATCAGATGTAGTAGCTCCATTATCCCAGGCATAGGTATAAGGTGCTATACCCGATGACATTGTGATTGTAATCGAGCCTGTTGCATCGCCGTTACAGGCCACATTCAGTTGATTGTTAAGCGTCACTACGGGGCCACCTATGTCACTCAGACTTACATTGGTTGTTTCTGTACAACCATTGGCATCTGTTGCTACAATAGCATAATTACCCGCAGCAAGACCAGTGTAAACACCTGTTATCTGGGCAGTGCCACCGTCTAAGCTATAAGTCAATGTACCTGTACCACCAGAAGCAGTTACACTAATTGAACCATTAGACAATCCACAGGCTGGATCTACCGTCGTAGCTGGATCTATTACAAGTAGAGCAGGCTCTGTAATTGTAGCACTTGTGTTCGTTGTACAACCATTGTCATCTGTAACAACAACTGTGTACGTTCCGGCTCCAAGACCACCAGCAGTAGCTGTTGTCTGGTTTCCTGTAGCTGTATCCCACTGATAAGAATAAGGTGCTGTACCACTACTGGCTGCTACGCTTACACTTCCATTGGTATCACCATTACAGAGTAATACCTCATCGGTTGGTGTTGCTACAAGCATTGTAGGTTCAGTTATTGTGGCTGTTTCTGTCATTGTACAACCATTTGCATCCGTCACAACTACCGTGTATATACCCGCACCAAGACCAAAGGCTGTCGTGGTGGTTTGATTGCCTGCCGCCGCATCCCACTGATAAGTATAAGGCGCAGTACCGCCAGAAGCCGTTACGTTTACACTACCATCCATATCGCCATTACAGGAAACAGCACCACCTGTTATGGAAGTCGCAAGGAGGGCTGGCTCCGTAATCACAGCACTCGCAGGCTCTGTACAGCCGTTGGCATCTGTAATCACCACAGTATATGTACCAGTTCCAAGACCGGTTGCTGTTGCTGTGGTCTGATTACCAGCTGCGGCATCCCACTGATAGCTGTAAGGTGCTGTACCTCCGAAAACCATTACACTTACACTGCCGTTTGTGTTGTCATTACAAGCTAAAGCACCGTCGGTTGCGATAGCTGCAAGCAGCGTAGGTTCGGTAATCGTTAAACTTAGATTGGCCATACAGCCAAGCGCGTCCGTTATAACTACAGTATAGATACCTGCCGTAAGATCGCTTGGATCTTCCGGGTCATTTGTATCTCCAATACCATTATAATCCCAGTCTATCGAATAAGGCAGCGTACCGTCTGTTATATCTATGTCTATTGCGCCAATAGCATCACCATTACAGGCTACATCCGTCTGAGTAACCAAGCTAATCGAGGGACCTCCAATATCATTCAGATTAACAGTTATAAAGTCATTACAACCGTTGTCATCTGTTACGACTATCTGGTAGGTGCCTGCCGGTAAACCGACATAAGTGCCTGTCACCTGTCCGGGGCCACCGTCAAGGCTGTAAGACAATGTTCCCGTTCCGCCGGAAGCAGTTATAGTAATTGAGCCGTTTGACTGACCGCAGGCAGGATCGACTGTCGTCGCCGGATCTATCACTATTGGTGAAGGCTCTGTAATCGTCGTGGAGGCAGTTTCCGAACAACCATTATCATCCGTTACAGTCACTGTATAAATTCCTGCGCCAAGATTAATTGCAGTTGCTGTTGTTTGGTTACTAGCTGCGGCATCCCACTGGTAAGCGTAAGGTTCCATTCCACCACTTGCGGCTATGCTTACACTACCGTTCATTTCTCCAGAGCAGGTTACATTCATCTGATTTACGAATATTGCTGTAGGCAATGGATTAACGGTATAACAGATGAAGTCCGTTAGGAAAACATCGTTATGACAGCCCATTGAAGTACTGCCTATTGTCGTTATATCATCTCCTACACTTATCGGCAAGGGTGCCGGTGCATCATTGGTATCATAATTCAATACATGTACCTGATAACTACCCGCAGAAGGTGTTGTAAAGGTATGACAGGCTGGATTTGCACCGGCTTGGTCACCACTTGTTTGTACGACAAGATTATTCGCGTCTATCAACAGGAATACAAGTGCATAGCCTGCTGTTGTTGTATAATCCGTCTTACACACCTGCGTCAAAGCCTCTCCCTCACAAACTACTTCCGTGCTTACGCAGGAACAGCTGGAAGGAGGCGTTACTGCAAGCATAAACGTACAGGTAGGGTCTGTATCATCTGTAATCGTCAGCGTGTATGCCACAGCACCAGCAGGATAAGGACCGAAGGAAGTCGCTGCCCCATAAGCATTAGCCGCTGCGGTTGTTCCGCCGGGCAATCCGCTTACTGTGTAGCTTGTTCCTAAATCTGTACCTGTGGGATTGAGTGTAAAACTATAAGTATCATCGGCTACATCTTCGGTTGTGCCGCCATCGTCACAGGCTCCAATCATCAGACCAGCGTCTGCCAGATTACAGGCTACACATACCTCAACCGTAATAGCAGTCGTGGCACTTGCCATACAGCCGTTTGCGTCGGTATAAGCATACGTTACCGTAACAGGGCTAGAAGCCGCAAGACCGGATGGGGCAAAGCTCGCTGTTCCATCTCCGTTATCTGTAACGCCTGTCCCACTCCAGGTGCCACCGGCATCAGCAGGGGTACCTGTTAGCGTAATTGCAGAGGCGTCTTCACATAATGGATCGTAGCTACCCGTCATCGGTGTCGGTAATGGATTAACTATAATATCAGTTGTGGCTGATGCTGTACAGCCATTCCCATCGGTATAAGCATAAGTGACCGTAACAGGGCTGGAAGTTGCAAGACCGGATGGGGCAAAGCTCGCTGTCCCATCTCCGTTGTCTGTAATACCTGTTCCACTCCAAGTGCCTCCTGCATCTGTGGGTGTACCCGTTAGCGTAATCGCTGTGGCATCTTCACATAATGGACCATAAGGACCGCCCACACTTACCGTAGGTAGTGGATTGACAGTATAACAGATGAAGTCTGTCAGGAAAACATCATTATAACAGCCCATTGAAATACTGCCTATTGTCGTTATATCATCTCCTACATTAACCGGCAAGGGTGTCGGTGC
>CALFBH010000021.1 GCA_937951615.1 uncultured Saprospiraceae bacterium
CTCAATTTGAAAAAATAAGCAATATTGATGATTAACATGTTTGTAGCAATAATGGCTAAAATGCTGAATTGTCCCCCTTTGGAGGGGGCGGAGGGGGTGGACAACTGAGTGAAATTGTCCAAAATCCACCCCCTTCACCCCAGCCAGCGGGGGACAAAAAGCCAAATTGAGAATTGCTGCTAAAATTGTACAAAAGTTGATAACTTTGAGTACTAACAAGTTCTTAAAACAATGATTATGAAACAACTTAAATCTCCATTTCTATGGACATGCTTATTCTGCGGTCTCCTCCTTCTTCCTGCTTGTAGAAAAGACCGTTTTAACAAAAAACTACAGATAGACCTAGAGTTTGTCGTCACACACCAAACGCCTCGCTACTACGATATAGCCCACGATGAAAACAATACATTGTGGGTCGCCAATTCTTATGGACTCGGCTATCTGGATGGCAACGAAATTCAATACATTACAAACGATTCCTTTCCTGCGTATGTATTGACATTTGACCAGGAAGACGGGCTGTGGTTTGGGACAAACACTGGATTATATCGCCACGACCTCATCGCTGGGACTACGGAGCAAATTATTGATCCTTTTGTCAATGATAAAGTCTTTGCGGTATATTGCGATAGCGAAGGGGCGATTTGGTATGGACGGTCTTATTATGCCTTGTTTGATGGCAACCAACGCTATTATTATGTTGGACGAATTTTTCAGGGAAATATAGAGGAAGTTGAGCTGCTCCCCACTTATAATGTGACGGAATTGAATCAAGTAGAAAATAACGTCATCTCTTTTCAGGAAGATGAGCAAGGAATGATGTGGGTTGGCACAGGCGATGAAGGTTTGTATCGAGTTAGCTCCAATATGGACTTTCAAAAATACAGTTTGCCGAATGAAGAGCATGTTGCAAGACGCTATATTCCTGCCATAGCAATTTCTCCAGAAGGGCAAATTTGGTTCGGCACAGGACGCGGCGTATTCAAAATACAAGATGGCAGTCCTGAATTGGTCACCGAAGATTTCAAACGTTGCAATGGCTCACTCGGCTGTAGTATGCGACACCGAATAAGCAGCCTAACTTTTGATGAAAATGGCGATTTATGGCTGACCAATAGAAATGAAATTGCCCTGTTTGATTTGGATAAAGAACGCATATATTCTTACGAAAAAATACTGACCGAAGACGGTGCAAGAGGTTCTTATCATGTCATCCACGCCGACCAAAATTATCAGCTTTGGGTGGGGACGACGAGCGGGCTGGCGCGGGTGGAAGTGCGGTGATTTAGTATGGTCTCATTGTTAAAATTGCTTCATTGCTATTGTTTTTTTGCTGCGCAAAAAATCACGATAACAATTTAACAATCATAGCAATAGAACAATTTGCACCAAGACCTGACTCAAAAGATATAAAATTTAATTTACCCGACATTATTAACTGGAAGAACTACGGAATCAATCAATAAAAACCCATGAAAGACCAAAGCGAAAAGCCATGTCGCGGGTGGGGTAATTGGGGGCAACAATCAGCGTGCGCTGTAAGATAGCTTGTGAGATATTTTCCATTTTAAAAAAGGCTCGAAAGCGATTGACTTTAAAATCAAGAAAGCCATCGACAACAGGATAGACGCCAAATTTTATGACATTTTGATTGTAGAATTGTCCAGTTACAATCTGCCAGTCATCCGCTCGAAAGCTGGTATTAGAACGAATATCCACACCCAGTTTAACCAGTGCAGCTCCTTTGAATAAATTGTCCTGAAAAAACACGCTGTGCTGCGACCAAAAGCTCGGAAGCTTAAGACCAATTTGGTTCGTTTTGTCTGTTTGTTGAAAAACAAAGCGATTTTCTGCACGAAATTTCCACATCTGAACATCTGCCCGAATGAAAATCTGGAAAATATTTTTTAGTGCTTCTTCCTGTACAGGCAGTGCTGATGTATCGTAATAAATCAGATTATTGATGAGGTGATTTTGAATGCCGCCGCTGAGGTGGAGTTGAGCCGTTTCTGATAAACTGAGATTGGGCAAACTATATTTGACCATAAAATTGGTCTCATTGGTTTTCTTGAAATCCGTTTCCCAAACCATTTCCTGCGACACAAATAAACGACGTTGAATCAGGTTAGGCTCGTACTGGTGCTGTAGCAATTGTCCTTCCAGCAAGCCCAATTTGCCGACCCGCAGACTCGCTTCGCTGCGCAGTAAATAGTCGCCCAAATTTGCACCCAACTCATAATGTCCATAAGCCTCCACATTCAATACATCAGCAATGGAAGTTGATAATTTCCCAGACACACGGAGTTCCTGCATGAGCGATTCTTCAGGTTCTTGGTCGAGTATGACGAAGGCGTGGCTAAGTGCGGGCTGAAAACTGAAAGCATCATTTTCACCTAAATACAAAAATGCACCAAAGCGATTTTCGATTTTTTTCAGGTTGATAAAATGGCGTATGCCGCGTTCATTGGTCTTAAAAATGCCGTAAAAATCTTCGTCCGTATCGGGTGTTGGATTGGTGTCAAAAAACTTGACTTGCTCCTTTTGGTATCGAAAATGATGCGAGAGTCCGGTGCCGAGTTTGGGCGTGGGGATTTTTCTGGTCTTTTTGAAAACAGGTTTTCTTTTGCCCAGTGAATCTGCAATCAGCGTGTCTTTTGCAATAGGTTTTCCGGCTTTTCGCCAAAGGTTGAGATAATGAGAATAAGTGAACTCGTCGTGGTCGTACTCCGTTTGAGCAGTTCCAGCTAGTGTGACGGGGATAAGTGGTCGCGCTCCCGTGAAATCGTCATCTTCAAGGTCATCTACATCCAGAATGCCACCATTATTTTGTTGTTTGATGCGATTGCTTGACCAGCCAGCCAGTCCGTAATATGAGTCATTTCGGGAACGATACCAGCCAGATGCACCGATACTTGTATGTCGGGTACGCTGGTTTTGATAGCCGCCAGCATGGACAATTCTTTTGTAATCAATCGCGATATTTGTCGTGCTGTTTATGTTTTGCGTAAACACCGCATTGGTCAAGGCATCTTCTTGATTTCCGCCCGCTGTGTAGGTCAGTTTTGTGTGTGGATGAGAAGTGTTGAAAAATCGCAACTGATCCGCCTTCTTGAGATATAAATCGTAGTGGTGAAACCCCATGTCCACGCCTTTCCGCAAGCGCGGCTGATAGACGAGTTGGCGATGTGGCGAACCCAAATTGCCGAGGTGATAATATCCATATTCTTGCAGAAAGACGGGATTATATCTTTGTACCTGTCCTATGGTGTCTATGATGCGACGGGTTTTGAAATCATTATCATAAAAATACAGGACGGTTGAGGTGTCGCGTGGTGCATCAAAGCCAGAAGAGTCTCTTTGTTGCGGAGAACTGTTTGTGTTGCCAAAGCCTCCGGGGCTGCCTGGGAAGCTGGTACTACCTGGGCTTCCGGGGCGTTGTGCGTAGGTATTGACGGAGAATGCCAGGAAAATGAATAGTAGCCCTAGTGTATGGAACATTACATCAGAAAATCGAACACCAGCTATTTTCGTATGTTTCGCAAAAGCGGAGGGTTTAAACCCTCCGCTTTTGCGAAACATACGAGACGTGATTTTTTCAATTTGGCTATAGCCGTTTAACTTCATCATTTATGCTCCTTTCTATATTTGCAGGAGAAGGAAGAAAAGTGATTTTCCATGTATTCCCCAAAATATTTACAGGCTTCGCAGGTTTTATAATCTGTCGGAGACTGGCTGCGAATATAGGATAATTGCCCGTGTATTTTATGTCGTTTTTCGTATTCCTCTTTTGTCAGTCCTGCTTCTTTACCTTCTGGATAAATTTCTGTTCTTATGTTGTCAAGATAGATGTATTTCCCTTTTGAACCCCATCCATAAATTGTTCCATTCCATTGTTTTCCATCTTGTATTTGTTGGATAATACTATTGTTTTTGCATTTGTTTGCCGTCTGATGAATCTTCATCGGGCAGTAAAGGTTGTGATTTTCATCGGGCAAAATGACATCGTATCCATATTTTCGGGTATTCTGTATTTTTTGTTGTCGTATTTTCTTTTGTGCTGCCAGCTTTATTTTTCGCGCCTGTTCCTTTTCTTTTTTGGTTTGTAAATATTTGTGGGTCAGCTCTATTTCCTTTGCATTATAAATCCATTGCCTATTATCTGTAGAATGAATAAGGGAAAAAGCTAAATCCTCTGTTGTGAAACCGTCTTTAATGCTACTCAAGTCAATTTCAAGAGTAGAAAGCCCTAATTGCTTAATTTTTTCGGTTTTGATGTCATCAACAAAATGAGTGACGGCTATTTCAATGAGTAGTTTTTTATTGCCTTTGTGTAGTATCAGGTCTGGCTTTATATCATTAATTTTTTTTTCTACTTCTACTTCATCAAAGGCTATCATTTCTGCTTGCAACAATATTGTTTCCGTATGTTGATTGGGTATGTCGGCTTTTAAAGGTGGAAGCATCAACTTCTTTTCTTTTTGAATAATTTCTTTTGCTGCAAGATGTAAAGCCGTTTCTATACCACCTTTGCAATCCCCCTCTTTATAGTGTGCAAAATGATGAATATTCAGTTTGCCTTTTCTGGCAATAAGTTTTTCTCCACATTCAGGGCATACGCAGTCGCAGGCAAGTCCTTGTTCAACATCCTGCACGAATGTCAACACACCGTTTTTTAGTCCATAGGGTAATTTAGTGAGCATTTTATTCAATTTATATCAAAAAGATATTGAGATTCTTACTTAATAAGAGTCCCAAACATCATTTTTTCCATAAATTTCGCGCAACTTTTTTCAGTTACTTTGACAAAAGTATAATATCTTTGAAAAAAACAAGACAATGACATCACCTTTTCCTGGCATGGACCCTTATTTGGAAGGTTATTTGTGGCCGGATGTACACAACAGGCTGGCAAATGTTGTCGCTGAACTGCTTGCTCCACAAATTTCTCCAAAATATGTAGCCCGAATAGAACTTTATACTGTAAGTGACACTTTGCCGCAAGAGGAAATCGGTATCATGTATCCAGATGTTGAGGTACTTAAAAATAATACAAAAACCCAAGAACCGCCTCTGAGCTATCCTAGTCATCATGACAAATTATCTCCTATAACGATTAGCCTTCCTGAAATTCAGGCAATAGAAGTTCGTATTCCTGTGGTAGAAATCAAAGACCGAGGCAATAACCAATTGATAACTGCTATTGAAATTTTGTCGCCAGTCAATAAGAGAACACCTGGTCTGATTCCTTATCGGCAAAAACGCCAAACCCTTCATTCTATAGGTGTACATATACTGGAAATTGATTTGCTTCGGCGCGGTACACGCCCGTTCAACCATCCTTTACTTCCCGACCAGCATTATATCGTTTCACTGCTAAGAGCAGAAGGGGCAGAAACAGATATTTGGGGATTTGATGTACAGGATTTGCTACCAGTCGTTCCTGTTCCTTTGCTGGCAGATGACCCTGATGCCATGCTGGATTTGGGCGAAGCCATGAATATCATTTACAAAAGAAGTCTTTACCACCTTTCTATTGATTATTCTAATTTACCACCCAATCCACCATTTACAGAAAAAGAACTGGACTGGATGAGAAAGGAAATTTCAAAACAATCTTAGGCTTTCACCACCTTATATACCCCATTCACCGTCTCGCCAGTCAGTTTTATAAAATACATTCCTGCCGCTATATTACGAATGTTGAATGTATTTTCATACAAACCTGCGGGCAATTGAGTATTATTTAACGATTGAATGACCCGACCGTTAATATCTGTTAAAGTGATATGGACGACCTGTGTTTGTTCTAGTTCAAAACTGATATTGACTTGGTTATGAAAAGGCTGTGGGAAAATTTTTGCTGTTATTTCATTCGATATGTTTGTATTGGCTACAATAGTTCCACAGTTGCTTGAAGTGCCGAGAGGTGGCATCTCTCCTGTGATGCTATTGTCTATTTTTTCAAAAACATATAAGCCCGTCTGCATATCAGAAATTAGGATATTGCCGGAAGGCAAATAAGGAAACACCCCCCATGCTCCCCGATAAGAATCGTCATTTGCAGCAGCAAAAGTATCATAAAAATAGACCCGTTGCGGACTGGTCGGATCAGAAATATCATAGACTTGCAAGCCATCATAATAATAAGAAACATAGAGATAATCTCCACGCACAATCAGGTTATGTGGAATAGAGTTGCTTTCCGAACTATTCGCATCAAATGTACCCAAGACCTGAATGTCTGTAGGATCACTTACGTCAAGTATCTTGATCGCTAGTCCGTGATTTTCATCTGCCATATAAAAATAATTGCCGTCATCGGAGAGCCAGCCAGAATGATTATAGCCCTGATCGACATATTCGGTCAGTGTACCCAGAAAGACCGGATTGGCAGCATCTGTAAAATCGACCATCCAGAAACCTATGCCGCCTTTATTGATATAAGCAATATTTTCTTTGACATACAAATCATGTGGCACACCAACAGACACGCCTTCTATAGATTGATAATCGTGCAGCAAGGTCGGATTTTCAGGATCGTCAAGCGATAATACCCGTAAACCAATCAAACCATCCGTCTGATGAACAGCAGGACTCGCATATAATCGAGCGGATGAGGTGTCGATAAAAATATTATGACTGCGATAGAAAAATTCATTGGAATCATAAACCACCGAAACACTATCTGGCAGATAACTATAATCAATAATCTGCAAAGTACTGTTGATGCCTTCGTCTGCTACGGCATAGAGATAACATTGATAATCGTGGTAATCGCGATGCACAATTTCTGGTCCTTGCACTGCGCCTGGCACAAAAGCTGCCTCATAGACATTCGCAACATCTGTAACATCAAAAATATGCGTACCCGACGTAGAGCCAATCACCGCAAATTCCCGATTATTGGCTACGATGCCCCAGACTTCATTATAAGTATTATTATACCACGCGCTACCAACTAAATCCGGGTCATCCCAGTTATAAAGCAGGTTGGCTTGTGTTTGTCCAATAAGTAGGCTGGGGAATAAAAACAGAAAAGGTAGTATGTATTTCATGTTCTAGAATTTTGTTTGTCGATTATGAGTATTTAAGAAGCCAACTTTTGTACGTTTTTAGCAAAAAAACATGAGTTATCCCAAATTTTAAAAATGTCTAGAATGTCGATGGTCGATAGTCCATAGTCGATGGTTGTCGTCCAACTAATGCTCCGTTTTTCAGTTTTTTTACGCATTTTGCAAAACAAAATATGAGCTAGAATAATGATTCGGGGAATCATTATTCTAGTGAACCGCTTGCGGACGGGCTGGTAGTTTTAAAGCTAAAATACAACCATCGACTATTGACTGTGGACTATCGACCTCTTATAATTTCTGTTTTACTAAAATTCGGGATGATTTATGTTATCACTACTGCTCTTTCGCCCATTCCAATACGGCTGTATTCATTCCCATATTGGAGAATCCGCCATCGTGGAAAAGGTTTTGCATGGTGACATATCGAGTAAAGTCGGAAAATAAAGATACACAATAATTTGCACAGTCCTCCGCAGGTGCATTGCCGAGCGGTGACATCTTATCGGCATAATTAAAGAACTCTTCGAAACCCTTCACACCGCTGCCGGCAGTTGTCCAGGTCGGTGACTGGGATATAGTATTGACACGGACTTTCTTTTCCGCCCCATAATGATAACCGAAACTACGCGCAAAGGATTCCAGCAGGGCTTTGGATTCTGCCATTTCGCTATAATCTGGAAAAGTACGTTGCGCAGCAATATAAGTCAAAGCCAGAATACTACCCCACTCATTCACCGCATCCAGTTTCATGGCGGATTGCATCAGTTTGTGAAAGGAAATAGCTGATACATCGAAAGTCTTTTGCATCCATTCGTACTTAATATCGGTATAAGGGCGCTTTTTACGCACATTAAATGACATGCCGATGGAGTGCAGAATAAAATCTACTTTTCCACCGAGTATTTCCATAGATTTTTGGAGCAGGTTTTCCAGATCTTCCAGACTGGTCGCATCAGCAGGAATAACTTCTGCATTGAGCTTTTCACCTAATTCATGAATTTTGCCAAAACGAAGGGCTACGGGTGCATTGGTGAGCGTAATGCTTGCACCTTGTTCCACACATTTTTCTGCGACTTGCCAGGCAATCGACTTTTCATCCAAGGCACCAAATATGATTCCTTTTTTTCCTTGTAATAAGTTCATTGGTTTTTAATTATTAGTGTTTGTCCATAGTCAGCAGTCCATAGTCGATGGTCTTAAATATTTTGCGCAGCAAAATGAATATCATTTATTGCGTTTCCCATCGACTATAGACTATCGACCATCGTCCAGCTACTACTATTGTTAATAATGACGAAGTCTGACAAAGGTAAAGAATAGTTGTGATATGGTACATTTGCTCTATAGATTGTTTTTTTTTAAGAAAAATTATTTATACCATGAAAAAAGTCTATCTTTGCAAGCCTTTTCAAAAAAAGAACTTATTTATTTTCAATTATAGAAAAAAATAGCACCATGCAATCCGTTGTTATAGAAGGTACCCTAAGACCTGGAGTTGGCAAAAAAGCCACTAAAGCTGTTAGAAAAGAAGGACTTGTTCCTTGTAATATATATGGAGGAAAAGAAAACATTTGTTTTTCTGCTCCTGAAAAAGCGTTTAAGAGCTTAATATATACGCCTGATTTCAAAATAGCTGAAATCAATGTGTCTGGAGCAACTCACAAAGCCATCGTCAAAGACATTCAGGCGCATCCGGTAACGGATCGTATCCTGCATATTGATTTTGTCGAATTGATAGATGGTCAATCACTTAAAGCGGAAATTCCGATTAAGTTGGTGGGTACATCAGAAGGCAGCAAAAAAGGTGGCGCATTATACCAGAAAATACGTCGTGCTAAAGTGAAAACCACACCAGAAAATCTGGTAGATGCCATAGAAATAGATGTAACTCCATTGGAGATGGGACAATCGGTTCGGATAAGTGATATTATTGATATAGAAGGTGTAGAGATACTCACAAATCCACAAACACCCATCGCATCTGTAGAGGTACCGCGTGCATTGCGTAGTTTAGCAGCCGAAGAGGCAGCAGCTGAAGAAGTAGAAGAGACTACTGAAGAAGGAGGCGAAGAGGCAGCAGCAGCAGAATAAGAATTATTCTAACGAATTATAAACAAAAGAGGAGTGTTGTAACCAACGCGCCTCTTTTGTTGTTTATGGTTTATATAAACACGAAATGGCATTTTTTCAAAAAATATTAGACCGTTTTTTTTCATCACCAGAACCTGATCCTTTGAAATATTTGATCGTTGGTTTGGGCAATATGGGGGCGGAGTACGACGATACTCGCCATAATGCTGGTTTTCTCGTAGTGGACAAACTGGCAGAGGAATTTGAGGTCACGTTTAAAGACAGTCGCCTCGGATTTGTGTCCGAATTTAAGCATAAAGGGCGTACTTTTATCCTGCTCAAACCCACCACTTACATGAACCGAAGTGGAAAAGCTGTATTATACTGGCTGCAAAAACACAATATCAAAGTAGATAATCTACTGGTTATTGTAGATGACCTGAATCTGGATTTTGAAAAAATTCGCTTACGCGGAAAAGGCAGTGCCGGCGGGCATAATGGACTGAAAGACATCAATCAGGTTTTAGGCGGTAATAATTATGCGCGATTGCGGTTTGGAATCGGCAGCGATTTTTCAAAAGGCAGACAAGTCGATTTTGTGCTGGGGAAATGGTCAAATCAAGAAGCCGAAAAACTTCCTGAACTGACTAAAAAAGCTGCCGATATAGTCAAAAGTTTTGGTGCGATCGGACTGGCATTTACTATGAATCAATTTAATAAATAATGACTACCTTACAATTCAAAACAAATATCAATTGTGGAAGCTGCGTGAAAAGTGTCAGCGGTTTTATCAATGAAGTGGAAGCCATCAAAAATTGGGAAGTGGACACTGATAATCCCAACAAAATTTTAACGGTGAAAGGAGAAGACCTCAAGCCAGAATTGGTCGTGGAAGCTGTGGAAGAGGCTGGTTTTGATATTGAAGCCTTATAAGTTTAACATAAAAGCAATTGAGCAATCGAACCATGTAGCCATTCAGCCATACAAAAAAGGTGAAAATATCCGCATCCATATACGCCAGGCGCGACGCGCCGCTGAAAGACATTGTCCGCGAACTGGATGAACATGGGATAGATATGTATCATGTCGATTGCAATGACGACCCAAAAGTATTTGAAGACATTCAACAGATTCGACAATTTGGCGATAAGCTGGTCGATTTGCACATTATTTCTGCACAGCCGGAACGCTATTTTCCTCTTTTGGAAAAAACGCCTGTTGAATACCTTACTTTTCAATACGAAAAACTCACGCAGCCACTTATTATTCCAGAAACGATTACCGGAAAACTAGGACTGGCAATTACTTCTGATACGGATATTGAAGTTTTTGAGGACTATAAAGATCGCTTCGACTTTATTCTGATTATGGCAACTACGCCTGGGCAAAGTGGTGGACATTTCAATAAAATTAATTTTAAAAAAGTACGCGCTTTCGCGCAACGCTTTCCCGATAAAAAAATCCATGTCGATGGTGGCGTAAATGCAGAAATTTCCTTTATTCTGCGCAATATGGGCGTCTCGTCTGTCGTATCCGGTTCTTATCTATTTCGGTCGGATTATCTCGGCGCAGCCATGCTCAACCTCAAAGGCGACCAGTTTGAATCCGTTTGTCGGGTTAAAGATTTTATGTTGAGCAATGGAGAAACGCCCATCCTTCAAACCGAGCAAATGACCTTTCTGGATGTTTTGCAGACGATTGAACAATATAAGCTGGGCTTCGTCCTTATTGCAAATGCGAATATGAATTTAGCGGGCATGATTACGAATGCAGACATAAGAAGAGCGTTGATTAAAAATATTAGCCAGTTAAACAACATTCCCGTAAAGGAAATGATCAATACACAACCATTCAGCATCTCAGAAGAAGCGACCGTCAATGAAATGTTGGGTAGCATCAAAGCACAAAAATTTCCCATTAATTACGCGCCTGTTGTGAATGAAAACAACCAGATACAGGGCGCAGTGACGTTTTTTAATTTGATAAAAGGAGAATAGTTCGAAGCCAGCCCAGCCTTGTCCTCGACTCCGCTCGGACAACCGAAATTATAGTTGGTTGAGCGGAGCCGAAATCAACACTGCCTCGGCTTCATCGGTTTCGTAAACTTGCGGGCGGCATTGCAGCTAAGGAAGTTTGCTAAACCTACGATAGCGAGATAGCTGAAACACTGAATAATAAGCAACACACACATCATGATTATACATCTAAAACCTTCAGTGACCCCAGAAAAAGCGACCGAACTTGCTGAAATCAGCAATGCGATTCATCTGATGGAAGGAGAGACGCATGTTTTGGTAACTTCCTCGAAAGAGAAGCAGATCAAAGATGAATTATACGGTCATGTCGATCAGACTTTTTTGTTTGATAATGACTTGCAACTCGGCAGTGCTGCTTATCGCTCAACCAAGCGCGAAGTACAGATTGGCGACCGGCTGCTTGGTGGCAGTAAACAAACGACCATGATGATTGCCGGCCCTTGTTCGGTAGAGTCGGAGGAGCAAATTGAATCCTCGGCTCAGTTGATGAAAGAACTGGGTATCGGTGCCTTGAGAGGCGGTTGTTTTAAACCACGTACCTCGCCCTATAGTTTTCAAGGCTTAGGTTTAGAAGGTTTGAAACTGATGGCAAAAATGCGGGAAAAATATGGACTGGCGATTGTGACCGAAGTGCGTGATGCGACGCATATTGATGCTGTTATCGACTATGCTGATGTCGTTCAGGTCGGGGCAAAAGCGATGTACGATCAGGGTGTTTTGCGGGCTTGTGGAAAAGCGAGAAAACCTGTTTTACTAAAGCGTGGTTTTGGCAGTAGCCTACAGGAATTTGTGCAGGCGGCAGAATTTATTTTGTCGGGCGGCAATGAAAATGTTGTCCTATGTGAGCGTGGCATCCGCACCTTTGAAACGCAAACCCGCTTTACACTCGACCTCTGCGGTGTAGCCTTTCTAAAAGAAAAAACCAACCTCCCGGTCATCCTCGACCCTAGTCATGCAATGGGCTATGCTTATGGCGTGCCTGACCTCACCCGCGCCTGTATGGCAATGGGCATAGATGGTTTGCTCATCGAAGTACATCCAAATCCGAAAGTCGCTAAATCTGATGCGGCACAGCAACTCAACCATCAAGAATTCCGGGACTTGTATGGCTCACTGAGTAAAGTTGGTTCGGCTATTGGGCGAGTATTGGTGTAATTGTTTTTTCAATTTGGGTTAACAAAATAGAAACCAGTCTTTGCTCTTTTTCCAGTTATGCTTTTGCATAAAAATGGCTATTTCTTGTTGGCTAATATCTCCAGCTACAGCGACTATTGTTTGTGGATGCTCTAGGTCAAGTATAGCTGGAATATCTTTGAGTATTTGCCCATAAACAGCCTTGCCGATTTTATTTTTATTATTACAAATCCAGTGAAACGGAGCATTATGCTGAATGAGTTGCCGAGCTAATAATTTTCCTTTTTTCCCTGCGCCCCAAAGCACCAAAGGACGCTTGGATTGATGATCCAGTTTTAAAAAGTAGTGTAATTTTAAATCCAGAAAACGATTATCTGCATAATGTTCATCCGTGCGAGATGTGCGGTTGGGATAGTCGCGCCAGCGGTGCAGCACTGCAGGATACCCGACGACTTGTAAGCCCGCTTGATAAAAACGAAAACATAGATCATAATCTTCCGGGTATCGCTCCGACTTGAATGCTCCGCAACGTTCCAAATCTTCGCGCCACAGCATCCAGCAAGGGGATGGGATGACACATTCTTTATAAATATCCTGAAAATTATTATGCTGCTCGGTCAGTTGATTGAGCCAGTCGGCGTATTTGCGGTAGCCTTCGCCTATGCCCTGCGCTGAGAAATATTCTACCCCGGCAGTAGCCAGGTGTTTTTTTCCTTTTTGTATTAAAATGTGTTTTAAGGCGGCCAGTTTTTCTGGCATCATGAGGTCGTCGGCATCCATTCTGCTGATGAGTTGTCCAGTACATTTGGCGAAAGCCAGCCTCAAAGCCGGGATAATTCCTGCTCCTTCATTGTGATAAACTTGTATTCGGGTATCTTTTTTGGCGAAAGCCGCTAAAATATTCCAGCTTTCATCGCTTGACTTATCATTGATGGCAATAAGTTCCCAGTTTTTTTCAGTTTGTGCCAGAATAGATTGTAGGCAGTCGGGCAGAAATGGTTCTGCATTTTTGACTGGCATGAGGATGCTTATTTTTAGTGGTGGTATTCTAATGACTTTAATGTTTTGTGTATGTTAATAGGTCGATAGTCCGCAGTCGATGGTCGATGGCTGCAAAACGGTTTGAACAACCTTAATCTGGTTTTACGCATTTTGCTTTGCAAAATGAACTAAACACTTAACCCACCCATCGACTATGGACTATTGACCATCGACCTACCTCCTACTATTTTCCAGAATTTACAATTTCAACACCATTACCAGATGAAGTGCTTTGCTGATTGACCCAGAGTGTCCGTTGTGGGAAAGGAATTTCGATATTATGCTCCTTAAATGCTTTGGTAATTATAAATCGCATATCGCTTTTGGTGTCGCTGATAACAATGTGATAACGAGAGAAAAAATAAAGCTCAAATACCAGGGCAGAATCACCAAAATCGCCGAAACGGACAAAGGGTTTTGGTTTATCTATGATGCGCGGATGTTCGTTAGCAATTTTGAGTAAGAGGTCGCGTACCAGTTCGGGATCGGTGCCATAAGCGACGCCCACGCTGAGCATAAATCGAACCCGATTATAATCATGATTCCAGTTGTGGACGATATCAACGACTAGTTTTGAGTTGGGAACGACCATGACAATGTTATCGCGGGTCTCGATGTCGGAAGTACGGATGCCTACGCGCACTATCCGTCCTACGTGGTTGTCTATTTTTACAGAATCGCCTACACGTATTTTGCCTTCAAAGAGTATAATTAAACCAGAAAATAAATCATTGAAGGTTTGTTGTAGTCCCAAACCAAAACCGACTGCCAGTGCAGCAATAGATCCCCAGAAGACGCCGAGGTTGATACCGAGGTTTTGGATGGCCACAATAAATGCAATGAAGTAAATAAAGTATTTGAGGAGTTGATTGACGGTGTATTGCGCACCAATTTCTATTTTTTGTCGCTCGTATATCTGGGGCAGTAGTTTTTGTGTGAGCAGAAATACTAAACCTCGTGCTAAAACAATGACTAAAACTGCCCTGATGAGATTCCAAATGGTAAATTCGAAATCCGTGTTAGAGAAAAAGCTGGAATTCAGAAAACTGTCTAAAAAATCCATGGTGTAAGTTTAAATACAAACCCAAACGTCAAATACAAATACAAAGAATTATTGTCAATAAACCAGTTCATCGAATTGAAAGTGGCGTTTAGGAACGTGCGCATACATTAGTGATTATTATAAACCAAAAACTACTTCTTTTGAATACCTTTTAAAAAGGGAACAAAACGAAAAATATCCAGTTCTTCACGCACAAAACCTTTTCCTTCTACATTTGTAATACGGGTCATAATTTGCTGTTCTTTGCCAACCGGAATAATTAGGCTTCCGCCTGACTTGAGTTGAGCAAGCAAGGCATCGGGAACATAAGGGGCTGCGGCGGTGACCAATATTTTATCAAAGGGCGCGAATTCCGCTAGCCCTTTATAGCCATCTCGGAGATAGGCTCGGATGCGCGGATAGTCCAGTTTTTCAAACATCCCTTTAGCAAAAAAGTGTAGATGCTCATTCCGCTCCACCGTAAATACTCTGGCTCCAATTTCTGCCAATACACAAGCCTGATAACCAGAACCTGTACCAATCTCCAGTACGCTGTCTCGCTTTTTGATGTTCAGCAAGGCAGTTTGATAGGCGACCGTATAAGGCTGTGAAATCGTTTGATTTTGTCCAATCGGGAATGCCCGGTCTTCATAAGCCGTTTCTTCAAAAACCCGATCCAGAAAAAAGTGCCGGGGAATATTGCCGATGGCCTGCAAAATGGTTTCATCCTGAATCCCTTTTTCTCGAAGCTGGTCGACCAGCCTTCGCCTCATTCCTTTATGTCGGTAACTGTCGTTCAATTTGTTGTTGATTGGTGACTGGTGATTGGGGCATAGACAAGTTCTGCCGCAAAGGTAGGCGTTTTAGTATTGATAATAGGGCAAAAAAAAAGGAAAATGTAGGCTAATACATTTTCCCATTTACCCTAAAATCAAATTGAAATTACAAAGTCTAATTTTTGCTACATGTAATTAGGTGTTGAGAATTTCAGTACAAATATACATGCTTTGCGAATATTCCGCAAGTGTTTGAAAATATTATTATACTTATGAGTGTATGTTTTGAAGTCTAATCATGGAGAAAAAACAAACATTGACCGGCGGGTGTACACATCATCCGTCAGTATGATGGTATAAATTCCACCAGATAAATTTCTAGATAAATCAGTGTTAATAATTTCTCCTTTGAGCGTTTCAAAGCCTTTCCGAAGCACTAATTTTGAGGATTCATCAAATACTTGCATATTGAGTGTGCCATCACTGACGGACATAAAGGAGAGCAGTTCTCCTGCTTTTATTGGATTGGGAAATACATTGGCATCCATATCTTCCAAACCGCCTAAGGCTGCTGAAACAACTGGAGAATACTCATAAGCCCCGCCTGTTTCTGTAGCTTTTAAACGGTAATAATATACCACGTCCCGAACCACGTTCACGTCTTCGTAATCGTAATTCGTGGTAATTGAACTATTGATTTGCCCTGTTATCCATGCTATTTTTTCAAAATTTCTTCCGTCAGTACTTCTTTCCAAATCAAAACCGGCGTTATTGGTTTCTGAAGCTGTTGTCCAGTTCAGTTGTATCGCATCATCTTCTGGACTTGCCCAAAAACGTTCTAGCTCTATATCTAGTGCTACACCCAATCCAACTAATTCAAAATACGACATTTCACCTAAGTTATTGGCTGTATAATCGGTAGGCGAACAATCCCCTACAGGTATATTTTCAGCCAATAAACGGTATTCTGTGGCATTGCAGGCATTGAAAAAATCGTTGCCGGGCATCAATCGTATATCATAAGAATACGTTCCGACATTATTGGATGGTTCAGTTACCCAGCGTCCCAGTTCACAAACTTTCTCCAGATAAGCTCCATTACAAGCTACTCCCTGCTCATTATAATCAGAAGGCATATCTTTGAAATAAGATAGTACATTGAAATTTGTGGGAATGATATTGAAAGTCATTTCAAATGCCTCTGCCTGCCCAATCTGCACATCTTCTGTTCCTATAGGAAATGTATAAGTATTTCCCAAATCGACTTCTCTGCGCAATCGCCCTTCTATAAAACGTCCATTGAGGTTTAGGGCGTTTGGATTTGGATCTGAAATGTATAATTCATAACGATAAGCCTCTCCGTCTGCACCGTGACTTACATTATCTGTACGTATTGTACTTTGACTAAGTAAAGTAAAGTTTTTATTGACTTCCACATTACCCATAAGGGAAAATATAGAGCCTGCACTCCCATTGTCTATCGTGAGATTTGCAATAGCATTTTGTCCGGTCATATCCCCGTTTATAAACTGCATTTCAGATGTATTGACATGGTCATTTCTAAAAATAAGTTCACCGAGTCCAATGTCTGTATAAGTAGCGTCTGATGTTCTGTGGAAATTGCCTTCTAGTTCTACTATCCCATCGTTAATCAATTTTGCATCAGCACCATCAATATGTACATCTCCCCAGGCATAGATTGCTGCACCCTGCTCTACGTACATTAATCCTCCGACAAATAGTTCATTATTGTGTTGCTGGGCATTTACATTAGCAATCATACCGCACAAAAACAATGTTAATATGGTATTGTATATTGTCTTTTTCATCGTTTTATATTAAATAATCTGACAGGTTTTTTAAACCTGTCAGATCTTGGATTTTAGTTTTTTATTCCCAAGCCATCCAGGAGATGACTAGGTTTTGTGTCCAACTACCGTCTATTGTACCGCCATCTACCCGGACAATATTTACGACAACTCCTGTAGAGTTTGTCTGGCGAACAGAAGCAATAAATGTTGCGTCCTGTTCTGGTCCGGCATCTGTACCCTGTACGGTGACTAGAATCTGGGGTACTGTAAAAAACACAGTTGGGAAGTTGATACTAGCTGTCAAGACACCTCCTGCGGCATTACCGCCAGGAACGACTTGATTTCCGGTAGAAAGTTGTTCAAAATTGGTTACCGCTCCTGTTAGTGGACTGACCAGTTGAAGTCCTGTGGCTTTTATTTTACCATTTACATCCAGTCTTTCTGTTGGTGTATCATTATTGATTCCTACATTATTGCTGTCTGTATCGACATAAAGCAGGTGATTTATACCATCTCCCACGACACGCAGGTCGCCTTGTACATCAAGCATATATTGTGGATCTGCATTTCCAATCCCTACTCTATTGGTTGAGCTATTGACCAATAAAAGGTGTTCGATGGCATCGCCAATCACGCGCAGGTCACCATCTACATCGACCAGATATTCTGGGTCTGCCTTTCCTATTCCTATGGCATCATTTGCACTGTCAATGTATAATAAATGCTCAATGGCATCGCCAATCACGCGAAAATCTCCATCCACATCTAATAAATGTGCTGGAGTTGCAGTACCTATACCAACTCTATCATTTGTCGGGTCAACTTGTAGTAAATGCTCAATAGCATCACCAATGACCATAAATTTGGTTTGATCCGTTCCGTTGGGGTTTACGATAACTTCTCCTGTATCGCCATCGGCTTTTATCATCTCTTTCCCTCCTGTAACAACTTCCCATTGGTTCTCCGCAGAAAATCCCATGTAGGTGTCGTTATTTATATCATCATTGTGATAAACATAATCATTGATGCCCAATTGCCCATTGACATCTAGCGTGTAGTCTGGCGAAGGGGTTCCAATCCCTATATTTTGTGCTAATAATCCAGTAATAAACATTACTGACAAAGTGAGCGTAGTAGTAATTCTCTTCATACGATGTTTCCTTTTTAATCAAGAGACGCGAAAAAGTATGGTTTTTGGTATTTTCGCCCCTTCCGTTTTTATTTTGCCCAAAATCAGTCTCAGAAATAGCCTTTTTGATGATCTGATTTTGGCTTGAAAATGATTTGGATAAGATATTACTCATCCGAATGGATTTGCAATCTACGGGAGGTATATGATTGATGTTTCACATAAAAAACATCTTGCGTGACAGTGTATTAGGTCGATTTCTTCGGAAAAGGAATGGTAAAGTAAAAGGTTGTGCCGACTTTGTGTGTCGATTCTACCCAAATATTTCCTTTGAGTCCTTCAATGATTTTTTTGCAAGTGGCTAATCCGATACCAGAGCCTTCGTAGTGGCGTCTGGAATTGAGGCGGCGGAAAATTTCAAAAACATTCGCCTGATGTTCATCTGGGATTCCTATTCCATTATCTTCTACTGCAATTTGATAATGATCTGATTTTTTCTGACAGTGTATTTTGACAATCGGTTTTTCGTCTTTTTTCTGGAATTTAATGGCATTGGAAATAAGGTTTTGAAATAATTGCATCATATTCGACGGTGCTGCCTCTATCGTAGGCAGTGGATCGTTTTTGATTATCGTACCTGTTTCTTCTATGACCAATTTTAAGTTATAGGTGACATGTGTAAGTATCTCGTTGAGGTCAATTTTTTCTTTTTTCACATTATCTGCACCAGAGCGGGCATACTCCAACAAACCTGAAAGCAGGCTGCCCATTCTATGTGAGGCGTTTAGCACAATATCGAGGTATTCCTTACCATCTTCGTCAAGCAGTTCGCGGTGTCGATTACTCAACAAACCGCTATAGCTGTTAATCATACGCAGCGGTTCTTTAAGATCATGCGCTGCTTTCCCCGCAAATAATTCCAATTCTCTATTGATACTAATCAGATATTCTTGTTGCAGATTTAGTTTTTCAATTTCCAGGTCCTTCTTTTGTGCTTCGTATTTGGTCTGTATTTCACTGATGGTTTTTGTGCGCTCCTCATTAAATAATTCATCTTTCACATCAATAAACAAAGACTGGTAGTGATAGGCTTTTTCGTGTTTGCCTTGTGCCGCCAATGCTTTTGACAAAAATAGGTAACTGTCTTTATAATAGCTTTTTGACCCTGTTTCCAGATTGATTGCTAAGGCTCTGATTAAGTATTTTTCAGCTTCTACCGATCTATCGGTCAGTAGTAGTATTTCTCCAATTCGATTGCAGAAAAAACCGACACCACTACGGGAATTAATCTCTTCGTGAATAGCGAGTGCTTTAAAATAATTTTCAAAAGAAATATCATAATAACCCTGCTGTTTGTTGATTTCTCCAATCTCTCGATAAGATACCGTCATACCTGATCTGTCCCCCAGTTCTTCTTTGATTTTCAGAGATTGCATGAGGTACTTGAGTGCATCTTCATATTGACCTTTTTTGCTGTAAATAATGCCGATGTTATTATAGGTATCGGCCAGCAGGTTTTTATTATCATCTTCAATATAAAGCTGTTCTGCTTTTTGATAATATTCCAGTGCTTTTTCAAAATTATCCTGTAGAAAATGGAGAATGCCGAGGTTATTATAAGAATAAGCAATACCTCCAGTCAATCCTTTCTCTTCTTTGATATCTAAGGAACGCTGATAATACAAAACAGCCTTTTCATAATCTCCCCAGTTTTTGTAAATAATGCCAATATTATTGTACAAGCCAGCAATTCCTTCGGGGTAATCTACGCCCCCAAATTCTTTGAGTGCCCGTTGAAAATAATCCAATGCTTCCCGAAAATTCCCTTTGCGAATATGTGTATTGCCAATTCCGGTCAGCGATTTAATGACTCCTTTTTTATCGTGGACGAGTTCCCATATATTCAAAGCATTTTCATGCGCATCAATAGCTTCTCGATATTCATTTTTATGCCAATACGCCGTCCCTTTTGTATTGTATGCCCGCGCCACTTCTTTTCTCAGTCGCTGTTGTGTCCCAATATCAATGACCCTGTTCGCATACCTGATAGATTCATCTGGCTCTTTACCAATCAACTCCTCTGCCAGTTCATTCAACAACTTGGATTTGCCCTGCCCTCCATTCAATTGAGTAATGCGTTGCGCATACTCCTGAATGAGTATTTGGGATGGTGATATGACTTTGCTCTGTACGCTCATGTTCATGTAATCAATGTATGCTAAAAGCAGTTTCTTAATTACGTACTTTGTTCTCTTTTTGTTGGAAATAGTTGCCTTTTCACGCAAGTAAAAAAAAGACTTATAAACTAATCACATAAAACAAAAGCACCCCAAAAATATAGTCTCCCTCTATCCTTTAGATTTTTTTTTTGACTTTGTAGTGTCATAAAATGAGGCGTGAATGATAGAATTGTTTACTTTTGCGCCAGTATTGTACTATTTTTGAGCAGAGAAATCATTAAAAAAATAAGGACTTATGGATTTAAGTAATTTAGTTGCCGTCAGTGGCAAATCAGGCATATTCAAAATGCTTTCAAATAAAGGAAGCGGGCTTATCGTGGAAAATCTGGACACCGGGAAAAAAGGTTTTGTCACTGCCCGCCAGCATCAGTTTACTCCGCTGGAGTCTATTTCGATTTACACCACAGATACAGAAGGAGGAGCTGAACTTAAAACAGTTTTTACCAATATGCAAAAGCATGAAGGCGAATTGCCTGACCCAAAATCACCTGCTGATGATTTAAGAGCATATTTCACAGCTGTTCTTCCTGAACATGACCAAGACCAGGTGCATATCAGTGATATAAAAAAGATTATTAAGTGGTTTGCTTTTCTGAACAAGCACGATTTGCTTTCTGGCGATTCGGAAGATGAAGCAGAGGTAGGGAATGATGAGGAGGAGTAGAATCGTTTTTTGAAAAAAAGAAAAGCCACGGATGCAGGAATTAATACTTCTGCACTCGTGGCTTTTTTTATAAATCTAACAGATTTGGTCGATAGTCCATAGCTGTTTCCCAACGATGGACCATCGACCATCGACATACTACTATAAATCCAATAATAAAGTCGTTGGATCTTCCAGTAATTCTTTCACTTTGACCAAGAAGGTCACAGAAGTACTACCATCCACAATACGGTGATCGTAAGACAACGCTAAATACATCATTGGACGTATTTTGACTTCTCCGTCAATTGCCATTGGACGTTGTTTGATGGTGTGCATACCGAGAATGGCCGATTGTGGCTCATTGATAATCGGCGTACTGAGCAAAGAACCAAAAACACCACCATTGGTAATCGTGAATGTTCCGCCCTTCATTTCATCTAAAGTCAATGTGCCTTCGCGGGCTTTTCCTGCCAATGCTTTTATTTTACGTTCAATATCTGCAAAACTCAAAGACTCGCAATTGTGTACTGGCGGTACGACTAAGCCATTCGGTGTAGAAATCGCAATTGAAATATCTGCAAACTCGTGGTAAACGACATGGTCGCCGTCAATCTGTGCATTTACATCCGGCATTTCCATCAACACTTTGGCGCAGGCTTTTGCGAAAAGCGACATATAGCCGAGCTTGATGCCATTCTTTTCTACAAATTTCTCCTGATATTTTTTGCGTAAAGCCATGACATTGGTCAGATCGACTTCATTGAAAGTCGTGAGCATTGCCGTGTTATTTTTGGCAGACACCAATCGCTTGGCAATCGTGCGACGCATTCTGCTCATTTTCTTGCGGCTGGTATCGCGGCTGAAAGCAGTCGCGGGTGCGGGCGTAGCTGCGGGTGTTGCCGCAGTTGGAGCGGATGCAGGTGCAGCTTTTTTCGCAGCAGCAGCTTTTTGTACATCTTCTTTGGTGATGCGTCCGTCTTTTCCAGTGCCTTTTACGTCTGCTTCGCTGAGTCCGCTTTCGCGCATCAATTTGGCAGCAGCAGGTGAAGGATGCCCGGCAGCATAGCTATCCGAAGCGGCAGGTGCAGGGGTAGGAGCAGCTTCTTTTTTGACTTCCGCAGGCGCAGCTTTAGGTGCAGCACCATTGCTAGGCGCAGCTACACTGGTGTCTATTTTAGCCACCAATGCCCCAATTTCCAAATCTTCATCTGCCTGAGCAACTATAATTAGTTTGCCCGCAGCTTCTGCCGGAAATTCCAGCGTGGCTTTGTCGGATTCAAATTCACAAATCGGCTCGTCGAGTTCGACATAATCGCCGTCTTCTTTTAGCCATTGAGATAAAGTCACTTCTGTGATGGATTCGCCGATAGCCGGCACGCGCATTTCTATTACACTCATTTTTATAATGATGAATTAATTACGAATTAGGCAATTACGAATTACGAATCTCATTTGTCATTAAACAATTCGTAATTCGTAATTAAACAATGAATTGCAAATATAGACATTTCTTGAAACCTATGCTGTGATTTGTTGGGCTTAATGATAGTTTGGGGCTGGCGGAAAGAGTAGAGGGGTAAATTCCGCAGAATTTCCCCTCTTTACTATACAACAAAGTCCCTTAAAATATTGATCCCATTAAAACCACGTTGTACCAGGTACATTATTATTCCATGCAGGAATCAACTGAGTAGATTGATCGCCATATATACACCAAGTACTATGACACCAATTTGGTGTTCTATGTCCTTGCTGAGGTTGAAGTTTAAACTTGTCCGAGGACACACTCCCTTCAGTAGTCCTTATATATGTAAAATAATATGTATTGGTCTCAAGGTTTTCCATGCGTGATGTTCCTATAGAAAAACCAACTTCTCCAGATCCATTTCCAAAATTGGTGTCTAGATACAAGTTCTGTGGCATAGAAGATGATGCATATTTAATCGTTTGAGATAAATATGTACCGGAATTATTATTATAATTATTTAACCAAACATCATGTTCATAAGTCCAATCGGATTCTATATCATCCAAACATGACCAACGAAATCTACTGTAAACATATCTATTGTTTGGAACTGATGATTGACGGAATCGAATATAACCACTATCAGGTGCCCAACAGCCTCCAGATTTGCTGTGACTTTTTGTAGCATCTCTATCTGCATTAATATTTCTAATAACGTTAGAGACTTTGTCAAAGTTTTCAATTTTTGTCAATGCTTCTTCTGTTCCTTTGACCTGTATGTTCGATATTTTGTAGTGTTGCTCATCCTTAAAATTTATTTTGGCAGGAATTTCTACTTCGTTGCCACTCGTATTCTTCATATCTTCACTACTCTGTTGATTTTCAATATCTTTCAAAAAGATCTCAAATTCTTTTTGTAACGTATTCAAGATTTCGGACGTCTTTTTCTTACCTGAAACGTTGCAAATTCCGGCGTAGGTTTCTTTGCCCAACTTATACTTGTGCTGAACGAACTCTATGTCCACAATATCGGTAAACTTTGATAAGTAATCAACAGTAATATCGGTGTCAAATTCAATACTTGCCAATTGAGTATTGTTGCCTTCTGAGTTTAGAGTTTCACCTTGAAATATTTCTTCCTGCTCACAAGAAGTCAAAAAGACCGAAGTGGCGAATATCGCCAACAGGCTAAAAAGCCCTAATTTGATTTTTAAATTTTTCATAAAAAATGTTTTGAAAATGTTTAATAAAATTATTAAAAAAGTGAATGATAGAATACAGTTTTGATTTCACAGCATCCTTTGTAATCAAACCTGAGTAAATAAAAGGTGCACTCAGTTGTACCTAGAAGCGATTTATTCAATCGTGTATTCTTTGTTTAAGTCGTGTTTTTATCTGGAAATTACAGGACGCAGGTTTATAAAAAACCTTTTGTTTTAGGCATAGACTTCCCCTACCTTTACCCATTGGTAAAGCTTTGAAGCTGCCTGAAATATGTTTAGAAAATTAGTTTACATAGTTGAGTGCTGTTTGCTTTAAAATCCGCCGCAGTCTTCTATTTCGGCGGAAAAATTGGCGTTATTTTCTACTGAACACCCGATTTCCATAATGACTTGTCCACCTGCTTTACAGGACACATTTCCGCCTTGCGGAATAGTGCCCGTAGAAGTAATCGTATTGGTGGCCCGATATGTAGAATTACTAATAACCCCGTTTAATGGTAAGTCTAAGGGACATACAATATTATCACAAAGTATCTGATTGCCAGCTTCATCATAGATCGGATCTGGTGGTTGGACTTCTGATGAAAGTATCTGTATATTTCCAAGGGCATCGTTTATGGTTACGGTGTAAATACCCGCTGTAAGGTTATTGATGGTATCTGTGACTGCTCCATTTGACCATTGATAGGTATAAGGAGCTGAGCCGCCTTGCGCTACTACTTTAGCCCATCCTGGTAAATTGCACTGTTCGTCAGCGGTAACTATATATGCTATGATGTCATCAGCTCCACCATTGGAGTTGCTAATGGAAACAGCGAGTGTAGTCGCTCCTACAGGGGCTGCGGCACCATTAGCACTCATCAGACTACCGGATCTGGCACTTACAATGTACTCGGTTTCCTCTCCTACTTTTAAGTCATCTACGGTTACAATAAAAGTAGCAATTCGACTGGTATCAAGCAACTGATTGTTTTTATCTGTTTTAGTGAGGGCAAAATGCAACTGCTTTTTCAAATAATCATAGTGAGTGAGATGAGTTTTAGATTCTAATGCAGAATTGGTGGTGTCTATCTCTGGCTCTACACCGTAAGACATATCATCCAGTAAGCTAAAATCAACTGTTCCCGCAAGTCCATGTGTACTGAGATTCCCACCTGTTTTTGATGTTGCGTATAAGGCGAAGTGCAGGCGTCTGGGCTGATAAGTGATGTCCTCCAGTTTTAGTTCGTAGTTTATCAGACCTTGATTCGGAGTGTAAGGAGGAATGGGCAGATAGGTAGAATCGTAATTTTGCACCAATACCGCTATGTCATTGAAGTCCACGATGCCATCTCCATTGCCGTCTTCGTGTACAGCTTCCCACCAGTAAGCGGTTTGTGATGTCCAGTTGCTGGTGGCTGTAGGACGTGGATAGCCTATACTACCTTCTACTAATCCCCAATATAGCAGGTCTATGGTATTGGCTGTACCATCATTATTGAAGTCGCCTGGATAGACTGTTTCCATGGAATAGTTGCAGCCTCCTACACCCGTATCACAGAAGTCTTCCCACGCAATATCGAAGTTGTTGCCGTCACTGATGCGAGTGTTTGTGTTGTAAAGCGAATATAACTTGCTGCAAAGGTCTATGAGGTTGTCATCATAACAACCATTGAGCTGGTTGTTGTACAAATCCAAACGCCTAAGGTGATTTAAATCTCCAATTTCAGGGGGGATATTGCCTGTGAAATTATTAGTGTGCAAATACAAATATCTCAAGCTGCTTAAACCTCCGATTTCAGACGGAATACTACCACTAAGGTTGTCATTACTCAAAGACAAACGTGTCACGCAACCAAATCCATTTAATGTAACTCCGCTCCAAGTGTATAAGGGTTGATTTGGATTCCAGGATAAACCTGAATTTACTCCACCAAGTGCGTTATATATAGTCATGAGTAACAGAGAATCAATTTGGTGGCAGTCCTCATAAACAGGTTCACTACACGCTCCACTTCCGTTTAAGTTATATCGAAATGTTTCCCAAGTGGCATCAAAATTATTGCCATCACTTATAGTAGAATTGAAGCCAACCGATAAATTAAGCAGGTTTGCATCATAACAACCATCAAGTTGATTATTGAACAAAGTCAAAATCGTGAGATTACTTAAATTGCCAAGTTCGGGAGGAATCGTACCCTCAAGTTCATTGCCATCTAAATACAATTTTTCCAAGTTATTTAAATTACCAAGTTCGGGAGGAATCATCCCGTCAAGTTGATTGTCGCTCAAAAATAAAATTATGAGATTACTTAAATTACCAAGATTTGGAGGAATCGTCCCGTCAAGTTCATTGTTACTCAAAAACAAATATGTGAGATTATCCAAATTTCCAATTTCCGATGGGATGGTACCACTCAGTTGATTACCGAATAAAGATAATTGCTTCAGGTTGCTTAAATTTCCAATTTCTATTGGAATCATCCCGCTAAGTTGATTGGCAGACAAACTTAACTGGGCTACACAGCCATCTTCATTTAAAGTCACTCCATACCATTCATCTATTGGCTGGTTCAAATCCCAGAGATTAGTCCAATTCAGCCCATTAGTGGAATTATACAAAGCGACCAAAGCTAAAGAATCAGTATATCGACAAGAAACGCTACAATTTCCTACCCCGACGGCACACCAGGCCGCTCCTGTCTGGAGTGCTTCATTAGAACCAACTCCATATAAGTCCTCAGCTGCCTGTATAGCTCCTGCACGGGCATCAGCATATTCCGAGACAGAGGTAAGATGGAACGCAAGGTTGCGGTAAGCAATAGCCGCAGCTTTATCTATACCAATTCCACTAATATCATAAACATCTCCATTATCACTCACCCCACTACCGCCTTCGGCAAGCAGATAAAACCAATAATTTTGTACGCCACTATTGGTATGTACACCACCATTATCATTAAAACTGGCGTACCAATTTATACCAAGATAAGTGTCAGGTTGCTGCTTTGTCATTGTTGCATCTTTGGGATTGCTCATATTTCGTATGCCATTAAAGTTGGGATTGATGACGAAGTCAGCCCCTAAAACCCAGTCATTTGTACCACGCATATATCGCTCTGCAACTTCTCCGAAAATATCTGAAAAGGATTCATTTAAGGCACCGTGTTCCCCATGGTATCTTAAATTAGCCGTGTAATCCGTCACCCCGTGCGTATATTCATGCGCTACAATATCTGGGCTGGTAAATGAGGTATAGTTTATACCGTCTCCATCTCCGAATTGTAAAAACATGCCATTCCAGTAGGCATTATTTCTGTTACCGGATGCTCTTTGATATCTTATCCAACTACATATCGGCATATTATTATCGTCAATACCCTGTCTGTTGTGTTCGGTTAAATAATAGTCTCTTGTTTTTTCTACTGCCCAGTGTACTTCATTTGCAGTAGGTGTACTGTCGAAAAAGTTATCCGTATCCGTAAAAGGTATCAATGGAGTATTATTGGTATTTACAGCATCAAATACCTGCATACCGCCTCCTCCAATCGCGTTTTTCAATGTATATTGTCCAGTATTATTGTCTTGGCAGGCGGTAAAATTGACTACTTGTGAGTAGTTGGTAACACCAAAAGCAGGGTCTGTGCAATTATGCATACGTTCTTCCGTCATTAGGACTTCACAGGTCTGGGCGTCTATATACACATATTGTCTGGACTCTGGTTCAAGTGCATAAATGTCAAATTTGTAAGCCAGCTTATAGTCTGTTGTCTTCTGCCGTTGTCCGGCATTTATAATGAGCAGTTTGCCTTCAGGGTAAAATGTGGCATTAGGGGCATTTTTGATGTCTTTAATCAGGTTTTCGTAAGTCGCATTTTGCCATGCGTATGTTGTGGCATTGACGTGTTGTAAAGCTGCCTGTAAAGCGATGACTTCACTTATCGCAGGTATCACCAATATGTTGAGGTCGGCTATCAGATTCCCGTTGGCTTTTGCAACACGGCTATTTTTTTCGTGCAGGATAAAAATGGCATCTTCTACGGGTATGCCCTTATAGGTCTGCTGATAGCGGTGGTGGCGGTAGCCGAGGTGGTCTTCCTGAATTGTGATGGGGCTAAGGTCGTCATTTGTACCTAAGCGCAGGGCAGTCTTGTTTTGGACAAGTTCAGCGGCGGAAATCTGTTTAACAGATTCAAATTCAAGCCATATTCCATTTTCTTTTTTGGACGTATTCGACGCAATTTGGTTTTGCATTTGTGCACTAAGCTGAATACAAGTCAGCAAGCATAATGTGTTAATGAATAGTTTTTTCATGGTACAATTTTTTGTTGTATAGTGATTCTGTTCTTTTCGATGCAAACATATAGTTTTTTTTAGCAAGTTGCTTGTATTTGTTTTGCATAAAACATAGAAAATAATTATCTTGAATTTTAAAATTAATTGATTATCAGTTTTTTAAAGCATTAAAAAATCATTAAAGCCATGGAAAAATCAACTTCCGACGGTATCAAACTCCTCCATTCTTTTTCAAATAAAGAGATAAAGCACCTCAAAGAACTGGCATCTTGTCGCTTTTTTAATTCAGATAAAAGCATTATTCCATTGATAGATATACTGAAAAAACAAGTAGGACAGAAGGGGGAGTTTAATGCTGTTATACAAAAACTCGTTTATAAGCAGGTCTTTTCTGATGCTGTTGCGACTAATCAACTCAGCGTAAAACAAAGAAATCTGCTTTTTTCTAAGCTATCTCTACTGACCCGCCTTGCAGAACAGTTGCTGGTTCTACAGAAAATGCGAAAAGAAAACACTTATAAAACTGAGTACCTATACCCAGAGTTGTTGGAGCGTAAACAATATCGACTTTATGAAAAGCACATCAGAAAGGACAAGCAAAAATTTCAGGAGCAAACCATAAAAACTGTGGATGACTATGAACAATACCACAGTACAGAACAAAGTATTTTTGAATATTTATACTTGAAAGAAGAATGGGCAACGGAAGATAATTTGAATGAATTGGTGTGTAATTTGGACATGTCCTATCTGCTGAAGAGATTAAGTCTCCAACTTACTGCTCTAACTCTTCAAAGAAGTCATAAACGGACTTATGATTTTCCTTCACAAAAAGCTCTGAGTCTGCTATTGGACTTTCCTACTTATACCGATCATCTGCTTATTGAGCTTTATCTGACTGCTATCCGTTTAATGGAAGCGAGAACAGATAAAGCCTATCGGCATTTGCTGGCTTTATTGGAAGCCAACAAAACCTCCGTGCCAAGACAATATTTAATCGATTTTTACAAGGTGGGGATCTCGCATTGCGTTCATGTTATCAGAAGCGGTGATTTGACTTATAACAAAAACATGTTCCACATCTATCAAATCATGCACCGTGAAAACCTTATACTTGAAAAAAGTAATACCATTTCCCAGTTTTTTTTCAAAAACATGATAGTGATTGCCTGTCGAATGGAAGCCTACAACTGGGCATTAGAGGTGAATGAGTATTATCAGCAATATGTACAAAAACCGATAAGAAACAGCATTTACCATTTCAATTTAGGCGTTATTGCTTTTCACCAAAAAGATTTTGATACCGCACATAGCCAACTTGTACAAGTTGAAAAATTCGACCTCACTTTTTACACGAATGCTCGTGTCCTGATGTTAAAATGTCTGTATGAAAAAAAAGGAACCGATTATAGTGAGCATACGATGACGGCTTTGCGTTCTGCCGAAAAATATTTTAAAGAGCAAAGTCAATTAGCTTCGGCACGCAAAACGAGCTACAAAAACTATATCCAAATACTCAGAATGTTGTATAGGATTCGCTACAGAGTCGGTAAAATGACTATAGAAGATGTAAAAGCAAAATTAGCTGGGCAAAAAGTATTTGCCGATAAAAAATGGCTGTTGGAAAAGATAGCGGAACTTGAAAAAAAGTAAGACACTTTATCTACACCTTTGCTTTTGTCGGCGAAGTAAATAATTCAGCAGACGGATTTGTTTGCGCTGGTTTGGGTATCATAATGATCTTTTCGTCTAGGGCATCTTCTATTTTTGAAATGGTTTTCAAGGTCATATTATGTCCAGGCGAAAGTATCTTGCTGATTTCTGATTCTGTTTTGCTGAGTTTTTGTGCCAAGTCTTTTTGGCTCATGTTTTTTTGTTGTAGGAGGTGGTGTATGCGTTCTATAATAGAAAAAGAATTTTTTATAAATTTTCTGGAATAGTTAGGAACAGCTTTTCTTGATTTTTCAAAGATTTGATTTCCCATAAGTTATAAAATTTAAAAGTAGAAACCGTTTTCATCCCCAACAGGCATTTCTTTGTCCATTGTCGGAAAGTCGCTACGGTTTTTATTGATGTAATTCGCCAGTTTTTCTGCCAGTCGAAAATGAGTAGATACATTAGGACAATCTTGCGGATGATTTTCCGTTTTCCATCCACCATTACAGAGAATGACAATTTGATTGTTCAAGAGAACACAATAAAGTCGCAATTTAGTATGCGCCTTAATTTTAACGCTTCTAATTCTTGCTTTGTGTTTAGGTGGTAAAGCAAAAGCACTGTTCTCAGGGCGAAGAAACCTCAGCAGTTCATTGTTCTCTCCAATTTCTTCTATAATTGAAATTATATCAAAAAACTCATCTCTTATAATTTCGTTTGCGTGTTCACGAAATGCTTCATTGAATTTTTCAAATTCATTATACTCGCTCCCATTTTCATCGCCTTCAACTTTGACAGCGTAGAATTTTATACATTTAAATTCCTGAATCGGTTCTATAGTTATAAAGGTATTCACTTTTAAGCTAAGTTGCCATTTTAAACGGTTAAAATTTGTATTTAGTTCCAAAATTAAAACAAAATCATCGAAAAAATAAGATTATTTAAAATAAATAATCAAATAGTTTTAAAATAAAAACACTTTTATTTAATTCTGTCCTGGCATGGACAAACAAGCACATAAACAGGAAGCGAATAAGTACGATAAAATCATCAAAGAGAATTCGGCAGTTCTCGCATGACGATGCGTACCCAGCTTCGAGAATGGGAAATCTTTAAGGGTTTTGATGTATTGGATGTTCAGCAACTAGAATTTAATCAGCTTATTCAATCCCAGATTCCAGAGGAAATTGTATTGGCAATATTGAGTGGAGTATAGCAGCACATTTATCACCTATATAGATGGTTGTAATACAGGTAGTACAAATATTGTTGTTTCTCCTACAGAGAGTGTAGAAGATGTTATTGAACAAGAAACTGCCATTACCTTACGCAATTATCCTAATCCTTTTACCAGACAAACCACCATAGAGTTTGGATTACCAAAAGAAAGCTCTGTAACGCTTTTTGTCTCAGATATGACCGGAAGAAAAGTAGTTATGCTTTTAAACAATGAAGTACAAACTCAAGGCACACACCTCGTAACTTTTGATGGCGGCAATTATCCGGCAGGAATGTATTATTACACCATTCAGGTAGACGAACAGGTCAGTACACAAAAAATGATATTATTGAGGTAAGGAAAGAACAAAGACTTTGTTGTATAGTAAAGAGGGGGAAATTCTTCGGAATTTCCCCCTCTTTTACTACACAACAAACACTTTTGTAAAGTCATACAATACAAACAAGTAGATAGTTGGAGTTATATTGCAGTATAACCATTGTTTTGATATGAGTGTTTTTAACTGTGTATTCGTTTTATTTTACTAATATCATTTTTTGTGTATCTGCATATTCACCTGCTTTAATGATGTAGTAATACATTCCGGCAGGATAAGCATCTCCCTGAAATACGACAGTATGCGTACCAGCCGTTTTGTCTTCATTGTCTTGTAATAAAATCACTTGCTGACCTGCTGCATTATATACTGCGATGCTTACCGAATTATCTTCGGGCAACGTATATTCTATCGTAGTGTACTGGTTGAAAGGATTCGGATAATTGCGTACACTAAATGCTTTATCCCCCCCTAATGCATTGTTGAAATTCACCATATTGCTGGGCAAATTTTCAGTCTGCAATTCAAGAGAATCAGAGCCGTTTACTTTGTCGTCTTTAGATACATTCTGAGGGGTATTGGTGTCTACGACGAGTCCTTGTGGAGTGGGGGTCTCGCATACTTCAATACTTGCCTGGAATTTACTATTATATTGTGCATGAAAGCCGGGTTTTAACTTGATGTAATTCCCTGCTTTTAGGCTGACATCTCCTGGAAATGTAATGATACATTGGTTGCCAGATTCCGGGGCATGTACATACCCCGAAGCAGTATATTCGACGGTTCCACTGTGAATTCCTGAGAAATTTCCGTCTGGGTCACAGGCAGAGCTAATGCAAGCAGATTCCAGAATACCTATATTAGGATAAGAGCAATCAGCCACTTGCAAAAAAGGCGTAATAAGAGCCCCACTTTCTGTACTATAGATTTCCCAAAACATCCCTTGTTCTGCCTGTTGCGTCGCTGCCCCATTTGGTGGAACAAAAGTTCCATACGAGCTTATGCCATTTTCATCTATCCACATTATTTGAAGTCCACAATCGCTATAATTGGTAAAAGTATAATCGCAAGTAATCGTAGCATTGCACGCCGAACTTGGAATTGTTATATTTGATGAACAGTATGCAGGCTCAAAATAGGTAATGAAGGCATTATTATCAGTGCGGTAAGCTGCCCAAAAATTTCCGTCTACTATTTGCTGTGTTGCGGAACTATTAGGTTGAATGATAGTACCGTCCCAAAACAATCCGTTGTTATCCGTCCAACGAATGAGAACTTCACAATCTGTATTATTGCTTATCGTGAAATCACAAATGGCATTATCACATAATGAAGCAGAGATGTCAGCATAAGGAGTCGAACAATAAGCAGTCTGATATGCGGGTGTGATAGGTGTATTATCAGATGTACGAAAAGCTGCCCATAGGTCGCTATTCTCTATTTGTTCAATTGCATAACCGTTAGGTTGAATGATAGCCCCCGCAGATTGACTGTATCCATCAAACCAATATAACTGCACTTCACAATCAGTTTCATTACTTATCGTATAACTACAGTTACCAGCATTGTTGTTATTAATTATTGCGAATTGTGCATTTGAATAGCAGGTATTATTGGTCAGGTCATATTCTGAGAGTGTTGATGGATTTGTTGCAAAATCTTCAGTTTCAACATATATTTTCAAATAGTAGTTGCCCGTCGGAACATTTTCAGTCGAGAATGATAGCGAGGGGGCTGTCAAGGTAGAAAAATCATCTAAACCTAAAAAGGGCTGAACCCCCAAATCAAAAGAATTATTATCATCCGTTAGCGAATAATATACTTTGAAATCATTTGCAGCAGCATCACCGAGATTTGAAATCTGAAGATTACTGATGTTCAGTGTATTACCAGCTTGAGTAACTCCCATTGTTGTGCAATTTGGCTCAAGATCTATATTGCTGACAAATATTGGAATGACCGAATTATTTTTATATATCTCGACCCTTGACACTTTTCCATCTAAACCATCTGGAATGATTCCTGACGACGATTGATGATAAACCGCAAGAAGTCCATTTTCAAGTATATGGTCTTCAAAGGTGCCGATAACTCTTTGTGATATGTCTTCATAAATTCTCATTTCGTACCAAGCCTGATCTTGGTCTTTGTTCTTATCGTTATATATGCGTATGAACGTGTTCTCAGTAAAATTAAATAATTCCATAGACCGGGCTTCGTCATTTATACAGGTATTTTCATCATCTACAAAGTTTAAATCGAGCGTTGCTCCTGAAAATTCCTCGTAGCATAAAATATCCTGCGTTGCATTATTACCTTCGTAAAAAATAACAGTAGGTTTTTTGCAACTCTCATTTGAACCTGCGAATGGAGGAGCGTCGACTGTGGTTAAGGCCTTGTAAGCATCTACTGCACCATGTCCATGATCAGGATGATTTCCATTAGGATGTTTTGAAGCAAATTCAAGCCTGTCCACAACTTGTTGGCGTGTCCATGTCGGATTATCAGCCCATAACAGTGCTGCAATACCAGATATCGTTGCAGTGGCAGCAGAGGTCAGTCCTACATACTGTCGTCCATAGGCTACAATATCCCTGTCATCATTATTTTTGATATAGGCTGCAAAGTCAACTTGAGACCCGTCGTGACACTGACTACAAGTATTTCCTGCTACAGTAATACCTGTAACTGCTTTTGTGAAACTGGAAGTTGCAGGATATACAACAGGGTATGAACTACTAAGAGAGCCTGCCGCCGCAAAAACTAAAATTTCAGTATCGTTGTTTATTATTGATAAGGCATCCTCAATAGGACTAACAACGATAATAAAATCTTCCGTGCCTATGGACATATTAATTACTTTTACATTGCTATTTATAGCATCCATTAGAGCATTGGCAACCGGCTGTATTTCATCTGCTGTAATTACTACATTAAGAAAACTTGGTCCACTGGAGACACGATAATATTTTAAGTCTGAACGATAAGCAATTCCGAACGCATCGCCTTCATGAGTTTTTGGGCCGGCAATGATAGCGGCAACTTTAGTACCGTGGGTGTTGCAACTGCCCAAGTAGTCAGAATCAGGACCGCTAAGTTCATTGTGTCCCTCAAAAGTTCTCCCTGAGGACTCGCCTTTATTAAAATCATCAATAAAGTCCTGCGAAATTCCTTCATCCAATACAGCTACTTTTACGCCCTGCCCTTTATTGATACTGGCATCCCAAGCCTGTGGGATGTTATGATGAAGAAAACTCCAAGAGTAATAATCGCAAAATTGATTGGCATATACTTTGTCTCTGGGATGTACCCCTTTTCCACATTTTTGCTCCATGTTTTTGAGTTGTTGATTATCTTCCAACTTGAAGTTTGTCGGTTCTACATAGCGTACATTTTCATCATTTCTCAAGATTTCAATTATTTCAGCATCAAATACTTTTACGTAAAAATAAGGTAGCCTGTCATCCGACGCACTAAATAATACTCTTTCTTTACTTGTAAATGTGCTTCCGTATTTTGTTTGATAATAATTCAGTATTTTATTTTGAACAGTTGTCTTAGCAGATTGCCACTGCGGACTTTTATTAGTATTCTTTTTTAAAGTTTTCCTTACATTCTTCAAGCCATTGGGTCTGTAGCCGATTACAGCGATAGAATCATTCTGCAGCAAAGCACTGTATAGAAGATGGTCGCTTGCGTCTTTCCAATCAAACACCTTCTTGGTGACGTTTACCCTATTATTAATGTCATTTCTAATTTCAGAAATTGACATTGGGGATTTGTTTTTATTACTTTGGAAAGAAGGAAAAAATAGAAAAATTATAAGTAATGAAAAGTAGACTTTTCCTAATAAGATTAATTTTTTCATAATTGTGTAGCTTAATTTTTGTTATTGTTTTTTTTCAATTCTTCTATTTCCTTGTACAATTCAATGATGTACAAATGCGCTTCCTCTATCTTTTCCAGTAATTTGGCATCCATCTCAGCTACATTCAATCCGTTTTCGACCATTTCCTCGGCCGAAGGGACATTGGGTAGGTGTTTATGCTCACTGACGTAATCACCAAGTTCAGCGATTGGCATGTATTCATAATCTTCTTCAAAAACGTAATCGCTCCAGTCAGCAGTATTCTTTACAGCTACCTTGACTTCTTCAGTGAGGATGCCTTTTTCTACGAATAGTTTATAATTATTAGAAGAGAAACCAACATTGCCCATGACAATTTTACCATTTCCTTTTACAGCAAATGCTGTTTTATTTACTGTTGGATTTGTACCTGGGGTAGAAGGAACGCGAATATAAAAACCGTCATTAGCGTCATTAGCCTGAATGTCAAATACAAGATGAGAATGAAGGGGACCAGTTACCTGAACACCAAAAGTACTTCCTGGGACACCAGCCAATGCGCTGGAATAAGATTGAATCCTTAAACTTCTTGCTGTGCTGGTTCCACCTAACTCAGTAGCACCGCGAGCTACTAAGCTTCCTGCAACGTGTAATTTGTGCGATGGACTTGTCGTCCCTATACCTACATTACCAGCTAATCCAAGTCCGACTTTACCATTATTGTAAAAAACATTGGTTTGCACGTTGGCATTGTATAATTGCAGCGTATATTGCCCACCTGTAGTGAAACCTCTGATGTGCATTCCATGGCCTGCACCATGTGCCATATATACATCTGCGCCTGCTCCTCCCCGATTGGCAAAACGTCCCTGCCAACCGGTTTTATTTGCCCTCACATACAAAGAATGAGCATTAGTGCTAGCTCCGATATTGACATTGTCATTGGTTCTTATGTTCGTGCCATAATCTGTCCACTGTGCCGACGCTGTAAAAGGTATGTACAAGCATAAAATGAATAAAATTTTAAGTGAATTTTTCATAATCAATGTTTTAAAAATGTTTAATAAAAATTGTTTTTGTCGCCCAACCAGCCCTGCGGTGGCTAACTGGATTTTATATTGTTCTTTAGCTGAAAATACTTGAATCCAGGCTGTCAAAATGCCTTTGTTTAGAGCATATAGCTCTCCTACCTTTACCCATTGGTAAAGTCCTGATCTGTTTGAAATATGGAATATGGAATAAAGCCAGCAGTAAAGAATTCTATCATTAGCTAACTTATACTATGATATAGTTGAATTGGGTGTATGGTTATCATTTTATACAGAAAAAACGGAATCATGTATCGTCGTCATGACGCTGCTTTTATTATTGAAGGGACAAGTCGTAAAATATTTTATCAGGAAGTTTATTCTATCACAACCTTTCAAAAATATTTGCTGATAAAAAATGGTTATTGGAAAAAATAGCGGAGTTGGAAAAGAAGTAAGCAAGTAGATTTAAAGCTAAAAATAAAGCCTTGGAATATAATTGTAAAAGTTATTTTTTGTAATCAAAAAAATTACTTTTACCTTTGCGCAGGAATCAAACTAAATTCCCTATTTTTACATCCCTTTTGAAGAAAATCATCATTCATCATTTAATTACGAATTACGAATGTTTTAATTACGAATGAAGTTCGTAATTCGTAATTATTTGATTCGTAATTAAAAAAACCATGTACAAAAAAGAAAAGCAGCGTAAACTATACGAAACTTCCAAAGCATTTTTAAAGCAGGAAAGTATCTCTTCACAAAAACAGGCAGCAACAGACGTAATCGCATTGCGTGAAGTCATCGTTTATCACGAATGGAGATACTCCGTGCTGAATGACCCGGTGGTGAGTGATTTTGAATATGACAGCCTGTACAAAAAACTGGAAGCAATCGAAGCGGCTTATCCCGATCTGCTGACGACTGACTCTCCAACTCAGCGGGTATCAAATGACCTGACGTCCGACTTTGAAACAGTAGCACACCTCACCCCCATGCTTTCGCTCGACAATTCCTATAATGCGGAAGATCTGAATGATTTTGATGAGCGGATCCACAACCTGGCGATGATACCTGAAGGCACGGATATTGAGTATGTGGTCGAGCCAAAATTTGATGGTGGAAGTATTGCTTTGGTCTATGAAAATGATCGGCTCGTGCGCGGGGCAACGCGCGGAAATGGCGTGCAAGGCGATGACATCACTAAGAATATGCGGGCATTGGGTTCTATTCCAATGGTGGCTAATTTTTCGGAATATGGCATACAAAAAGTAGAACTGCGTGGGGAGGCATTGATTCGCCTGGATAATTTCAAGCGCATCAATGCCAAAAGAGAAGCCGACGAAAAACCAGTCTTCGCCAATCCACGAAATGCCGCCACAGGTGCTTTGCGCATGAAAGACCCAAAAGAAACCAAAGCGAGAGGTTTAGAGGCTTTTATTTATCAACTGGGCTACGCCACAGATGCTGATGGCAATGATGTACTGAATAAATTTCCAACCCACCACGAGGGTATCGAAATGCTGGCTCAACTGGGTTTTAAAGTCCCTACCATTGAGCGAAAGCTGTGTAAAAACATTGAGGAAGTCAGCAAATTTTGCTTAGACTGGCAGGAAAAACGGGATGGCTACGACTATGAAATAGACGGCATGGTGGTCAAAGTGAATCAACTCGCCATACAGGAAAAATGCGGCTACACCAGCCACCACCCACGCTGGGCAATCGCTTTCAAATTCAAAGCCAAACAAGCTACTACGAAATTGCTCGATGTCGAATTTCAGGTCGGTAAGATTGGACAAATCAGTGCCGTTGCCAAGCTGGAACCAGTTGCGCTGGCTGGCGTCACGGTCTCCTCGGTATCTTTGCATAATGAAGATTTTATCAAAAACAAAGACCTGCATTATAACGATACTGTTTTGGTGGAACGTGCAGGAGATGTCATTCCTTATATTGTAAAAGCCCTGCCCGAATTGAGAGATGGCAGCGAAAAACCAATACAATACCCGTCCAACTGCCCATCTTGTAATACGGTACTGGTGAAGCCAGAAGGCGAGTCGGCCTGGCGTTGCGAAAATTATGGCTGCCAAGCACAAGTCTTGCGCCGCCTGATCCACCACGTTTCCAAACACGCGATGGATATTGATGGTTTTGGCGAAAGATATATTGTTCGTTTCAACGAACTCGGCTGGCTGGATACGGTGGCTGATGTTTATCGACTGGATTATGATAAAATCAGTGAACAGGAAGGTTTCGGCAAACGCTCGGCAGATAATTTGCGCGAAGCGATTGACAAGGCAAAGCAAAACGGAATTGCAAGACTGCTGTATAGTTTTAGCATTCCTCACATCGGACGGAGTGTGTCCAAAACTTTTGCTTCTGAAGTAGAAGATATTCGCGACCTCAAAAACTGGACAGAAGAACAAATTGTCAATTTGCATGACATTGGCCCAAAGGTAGCGCATGAAGTAATTACTTATTTTCAAAAGCAGGAAAATCTCGACTTACTGAATGAGTTAGAATCACTTGGCGTGAATATGAAACGTCTGGATAGTGAAAAGAAGCAGGAAGCCATCACAGACGGCGTATTTTCCGGCAAGACCATTCTATTTACAGGAAAATTACTGTTGATGTCGCGCACCGACGCACAAGCCAAAGCTGCCGCTGCCGGAGCAAAAGCGGTCAGTGCCGTCAGTGGTAATCTGGATATTCTTGTGGTCGGCGAAAAAGCTGGCTCAAAATTGAAAAAAGCGCAGGCACTTGAAACAGTAGAGATATTGACAGAAGAAGAGTTTTTGGCGCGTATTGGGTGATTTTTTTGGATTTATAGTGCTTATGGTGTTTGTAAAGTTTATAGAGTTATAATTATTGTGTTTCACAAAATTTGTTATAAAAAACTAATAATTAGTAATTTATAATTCATAATTCGTAATTAATTTTTCACAAATACCAAAAAATGTACTTTTTTTACTAAAGTATTAGCTGCACATTTGTATCGTAAAAAGATATGTTCACACAAAATTATGTCAGCATGAAAAAATATACGATTGGCTTTGCTTTAACGCTACTGACTTTATTATTACAAATACAGGCTTTTGCCCAATGTCAGGCAGGCTTCAATATTTCATCTATCAATGGGCTGGAAGTTTCTTTCATTAATGAATCTGCAGACAGTACATTAACTGGTGGAGGCCTTCCCGACACCCAATGGGACTTTGGTGATGGCTTTTCTTTTTCAGGTTACGATGTCACGCATACCTTCCCTATGCCAGGAACTTACGAAGTCTGTGTCACTGCAACAACTCCAACAAGTGGATGTACAGATACTTATTGCCTAGATATTATGGTCGGCATTGTTGAATGTTCAAGTTTTGAAATTGAGGTCTCGAATAATGTCGGTGGTGCAGTAGGGATTGAAGGAGCGATATATAATGTGACTGACTTTGGCCCTTATGAGCCAGACGTAGTGGAGTGGTATGTTCAGGAATTAGGTTTAACCATCGCCAATACGCCTACATTTAGCTTCAGTCCTCCTCCTATAGATCCTACACTCAACTACACCATCTGTGTCGATTATGAGATAGATGGCTTGATTTGTAGCGGCTTATGTGCGCCGCTCAATCCGCCTGCTTCAAATTGTAACGACTTTACTATGGACGTTGTAGTAAATGGCGGACTGGAAATTTCAGGTGGGGTTTATGATTCCGCAGGCAATACCCCTATTATGGCGGAATGGTATGTGCAGGAATTGAACTTTGTCTTTGCCAATACGCCGACATTTACAATCAATCTCCCGCCGACAACCTTTCCTGTTCAGGATAATTATACCGTCTGTGTTGATTTTGAAGATGATGGAGTGCCTTGTACGCTTTGCGAAGTGTATACCATTGGAGCAGGCACTTGCGCCTACGCATTTGATACCAACGTCAATGGCATGGAAGTCTGCGGAGAATTATTACCTGCTCCCGGTGCGATACCACCAGATTCTATCATTTATATCTTCGACGGTGGTAGTAGTACCATTGGTACGGGAAATGACTTCTGTTATACCTTTACCGATCCGGGGAACTATGAAATTTGTGCTATTTACGAAGTCAATGGGGTCTGTAGTGGTTTTCTTTGCGATTCTATTGTCATTGGAAACCCATTAGGTTGTGATTTTTACATTGGTTATACCATAAATAACGGCATGTTTGAAGGTGAATTTTATGCTATAAATAATCTGCCATTGCCCTATGTGGCTGCATGGACGATTCAGGGAACTGGCGATACTATTAGCAGCGGCACAACACTTACTTATCCCTTCACTTCTCCCGGTACTTATACGATTTGTGCAGATTATGTCCCATCATTAGACAATCCATGTAGTGGACAAGTTTGCGAAAGCATTATTGTCCAACTTGATGTTTGTGTCGTTGATTTTACGTATTCGCTTGACGCAAATAACTTGCTAGGTGTTTTTGATGTTTTACCAATAGGACCACCATTCTCCGAGACTTTTCCGGATAATCCTGAATGGTTTATTGATGGCAATTCCATAGGAACGGGGTCACCATTTAGCTATCAATTCCCTGCTCAGGGTACTTACGAAGTCTGCCTCTTAGTAGATATTATAGACATTAACGGTGCTGTAGTGTGTCAGGCAGATACTTGTCAGACGATTCAGGTGGGCAGTGGTGCAGATTGCGAAGTCGGCTTTTTTTATAATGTATTTGGATATGATGCTACCTTCCAAATTGATTGCCCCACTATACCGGAGATCAGTTGCTCTAATGTAGAATGGGAAATTGATAATACGACTGGCACAGGCAATTCATTTGACTATACTCTTCCGCCAGGCACAAGCAGTATCTATGCTTGTATGACCGCAGAAATATTTGATATAACAACTGGGATAAGCTGCCTTGTAGATACTTGCCAATTGATTGAAATTCCCTGCGAAGTCTTGGAGTTTACAACTGACACTAACGGACCAATCGGTGTTTTTGAAGTCATTCAACCTCCTGTTTTTCCTGGCTTTGCTTGGTATAATCCAGTTTGGTACATAGATGGAGATAGCGTAGAATCTGCAAATATTCTTGATTATCAATTCTCAGGAACAGGTTTCTATGAAGTTTGCTTAAGTGCGGATTTAATAGATTTCGAAGGGAATTTCCAATGCTATCAGGAAACTTGTGCAACAGTAGAAATAGAAAGTCCAAATGACCCTTGTGAGGCTGGATTTGAATATGAAATTAATGGAGGGATAGGCATTTTTGAAATTGCCTGCTCTGATGTGCCTGAAATTACTTGCTCAGATGTTGTCTGGACAATGGGCAATGATACTATTGGTGTAGGGAGTCCTTTCACCTATGCTTTACCAGCAACGGACAGCTTTGAACTCTGCATGTTCGCAGAAATTATTGATATAACGACCGGCGTGATGTGCCAGGCAGAGACCTGTGAGATGATTGCCACACAGCCAGACTGCATGGATTTGGAATTTAGCTCGACACTGAATGGACTGGACGGCATTTTTGAACTCATTCAAACCCCAGCCAATATATTGGAATGGGTGAATCCAGTCTGGTACATAGATGGCGACAGCATGGAAGCAGTCAATATTTTTGATTATCAATTCCCCAGCGCAGGTCTGTATGAAGTTTGTCTGATTGCCGATCTGGTCGATTTAGGACTCAATTATATTTGTACACAAGAAGTTTGCGAAACAATAGAAATACAAGGCGGCGGCAACCTCTGCGAAGCTTATTTTGAATGGGAAGAATTTACAGGAGGTTCAGGTTATGGCGTCTTATTTGAAAATGGTTCTACAGGCAATTATACAGAAGCCGTTTGGACATTTGGCGACGGCAGCACGGAAGTCACGACCTCCAATATTGTTGATTATGCTTATAATAATCCAGGCATGTATACCGTCTGCCTCACTATTTTTGATGCTGCTACGGGATGCCAAGATAGTTATTGTGAAGACGTATTGGTATCCGGTCAGCCGAATTGTGATTACGAAGTGACTTACACCCTTTCGGGCAATATTGTAGAATTGGTCATTAGTGATTCCATGATAAATTATCCGGCTGTCGCCGAATGGTATGATCCAGCAACTGGCAATGTTTATGGCAATGGAAATGATGTCACCATCACGCTTCCGGGCATCGGCACTTATGAAATTTGTGTGGATTACGAAAATCCAGGAACGGCCTGTTTTGGTACGATTTGCACGACAGTGACCATCAACGACCCTGATTGTACGGCAACAGATTGTGTATTCCCTGGCGATACCAATGGTGATTTTGTCGCCAATAATTTTGATGTATTACCAGTTGGGCTGGAATATGGTGCGACAGGCCCACTACGTGCTAATGCTTCCACCGCCTGGTACGGACAGGTCGCCACCGACTGGGCAGGCACGACAGCCGATGGCATCAATCAAAAACATGTAGACTGCGATGGCGATGGCAATATTGATTTCCCAGATATTGATGCCATTCAACTCAACTATAACCGTACTCACGATGGCCTGGTGCCCACCAATCTAGTCGAAACACCAGAAATTTGGCTAAATTTTAATTTGGACACCATATCAGTGGATATGGCCGTCGGCAACACGGTTCTTATAGAAGCAGACATTATGCTTGCTACTGACGCCATGCCTGCTGAAGATATTTACGGGATTGCATTTTCCATCAACTATCCATCAGCATTGGTCGTAGAAGGTTCTGCAGCAGGCGCGTATTATAATGATTCCTGGTTTGGTGATGGTAGTACAACTTTACAACTGGAACAGGATGTGTATACTCAAGGCATGATTGACTTTGGATATTCCCGCATCGACCAGCAAAATATTTCTGGCTTTGGGCAAATCGGTACCGTCAGTTTTGTGATGACGGATAATATCATTGGCTCCTTTGGTCGGAGTGTGGATGTAGAAGAAGTGTTACTCAATTTTTATGTTACAGATATTCGGGTGGTCAATAATGCGGGTGAACTACAAAACTTCAGCGGCAGTCAAGCGCAGGTACTTCTCCTCAATGAAACCACTAACGCAATTATAAATCCCGATTTGAGCAATTTTATCAGCGTCTATCCAAATCCTGTTTCACAAACGCTACATATTCAAAGCGAAATCATTAACACCGAGCGCATTATGTTATATGATGCAGTGGGCAGAATCATACTCGACAAAAATACTTCGGGACAGCATGAACAGCTTGATGTAGCAGATTTGCCAACAGGTGTTTATATCCTGAGTATTTATACCAAGGAAGGTCTATTGAATAAGAAAATTGTGATTGAATAAATTCACACAGTTATTTTTTTAGCCACGAATGCACGAATCGTAATCGAATAAAATTTATTCGTCCTTAATTCGTGCATTCGTGGCTAATTTTTATTTAACGCTTTTGTATGCCATTTTTTTAATAAAAAATACGATTATTGCTAACCAATCATTACATCAACAAAAAACAAAATGATGAAAAGCAATATCTTATTCCTGTTTATAATCTTCTTTGCAAGTTGTAAAGAACAAGTCAAACAAGATACAACACCTATTTCTGTAGCAGAAAACATCCAATCCCTAAACAGCAATGAAGCTAAAAAAGCCTGGCTGGAAGACATCTTCAAAGCCGACCAACAACACAGAGGCGATAATTCCAACTCTGATGCCTATATGAAAAAAGACCCCGAAAATTTGAAAAAAATCGAGCAATACCTTTCCATACATGGCTACCCTGATATCAAAGAATTGGGAGAAACTGCTGCCGTTGCACCTTGGATTGTGATTCACCATGCGGGTTTGTTGGAGTCAAGAACACGGAATTTTTCTGTACTCCATCAGGCGTATAAAGATGGAAATATTAAGGGCAGCGCATTTTATCTCTATCTTTTCAGAACGTATTATATCAAAAACAGGAAGAAGTTTAAAATGGACAAAAGTCCTTTTACTTCCGAGGAAGAAATTGAGGCTTTGATACTGGCGTTGGGTTTGTCAGAAAAGTAGAAGAATGTTCTCGCAGAGACGCAAAGGCGCAAAGTTTGTTTTCTCTTAGCCTCTTTGCGCCTTAGCGAAAAAAAGTCCTTACCTTTGTCATTGAAATTATAATTTATGTCAAAGAAGAAAACCGGATTCACTGCACTGCTCGCCAAATTCCCAAAAGCCACGCTACCGCTTACACTCGAACCGGAAACCGTCCGAGAATTTGATAAAACAAACAAACCGCTGTCGGAGGAAAACATCAGCCTCTTTCTGGCTGATGAAGGTGTGGAGTATGATGAATTTGCAGAATGGGTGCCTTGCTGTCGTTTGCCGGAGGCGGGTAAATTTCATGGTTTGATCTATTGGCAGGCGGGCTTATTGGAATACCATTATATGCTAGCGACTTTTGATAAAACAGGAAATCGACTGCATAAAAAACGTATTGGTGGAACTATTTCAGACGGAAATGCGTTTAAGGTAGTAGTTGCAACAATTAAAACCAGTTGGCAGATCGAAACAGTGGAAGGAACCGCAAGCCAAAACACCAGTCTCATACCTAACCAACTCACCAAACACCATACTTTCAATATTTCGGAAGATGGTACAATTCAGTAAAATTTTTCAATTCAATGCGCATAACAATCGTTATTGCCCTTGCTAATTGATATTTAGATTAAAAAAATGACAAAACGTAAAAATAAAAACAAAGCCCCAAAAACACTCAAACAAGATATTTTGGGCATGTTCAAAAGAAGTCCTAAAAAACGCTTACACGCCGGACAAATCAAGAAAAAACTCCCTTTCAAAACCTCTATAGATGCCGTAGAATCCAGACTCGAACAACTTCGTGCAGATGGCAGAATCGTGAAACTTTCCAATGACAAATACAAACTGGAACTGAACGAACGCAGACGCAAAACTGTAATAGCAGAAGGACGAGTCGATATGACCAAACGCGGGTCAGCCTTCATCATTTGTGATGATATAGAAAACGACATCCACGTTTCTCCACGCAATATCAATGGCGCACTCAATGGAGATACCGTAAAAGTAGAATACGAAGAAAACCCAAAACGCAATAAACCAGAAGGGCGTATTATGGAGGTGACAAAACGCGCCACCGACACCTTTATAGGAACAATCAATATTTCTCCCAATTTTGCTTTTGTCAAACCCGATTCACGGCACATGACAACAGATATTTACATTCCGCTCAAGCGGGTAAAAAAAGCGAAAAATGGTGAAAAAGTAGTGGTACAAATCACCGAATGGAGCAATAATGAACGCCGCGCCCCAGTCGGACGCATCACGCAGGTACTCGGTGAAGCTGGCACAAGCGATATTGAAATGAAGTCTATTCTGATAGAAAAAGGCTTCGCACTTCAGTTTCCAAGCCCAGTGATGAAACAAGCAAAAGAGCTATCCACGAAAATCACGAAAGAAGAAATTGCGAAAAGACGGGATTTCAGAGAGATTACAACTTTCACGATTGATCCCGATACTGCAAAAGATTTTGATGATGCGCTATCGCTTCAATATCTGGAAGACGGCGTCTGCGAAGTCGGTGTACACATCGCAGATGTCGCACATTATGTAAAAGAAAATACGGCATTGGACAAAGAAGCCGAGAAACGCTCTACTTCAGTTTATCTGGTCGATCGAGTCTTGCCGATGTTGCCGGAAAAACTCTCCAATGAACTCTGTTCATTGCGACCGAATGAAGACAAGCTGACTTTCTCTGCTGTGTTTACTTTTGATAAAAGTGGAAAAATCACAGACCGTTGGTTTGGCCGGACGATTATTCATTCTGACCGCCGTTTTGCTTACGAAGATGCCCAGGAAATTCTGGAATCTGGTAAAGGCGAATATGCGGATGAATTGAAAAAACTAAATAGCCTGGCGAAAAAATTGCGCAAGCAAAAATTCAAAAAAGGAGCCATCAATTTTGAATCGCCGGAGGTCAAATTTAAGCTGGACGAAACAGGAAAGCCTGTTGATGTTTATGTTAAGGAAAGAAAAGAAGCACACCTGCTGATTGAAGATTTTATGCTGCTTGCCAATCGGGAAGTCGCTACGCTGATATTCAAAAATGACATTGGTGCGCCGATTCCATTTGTCTATCGAGTACACGACCAGCCCGATCCGGAAAAGGTGAATGAGTTTGCTCAATATGCTTTGCAACTCGGTTATAAAATGAATATTGACACACCGAAACAAATTTCTGCGGCGTATAATAAACTAATGGCACAGGCAGAAACAGATGAAAGTCTGAAACTGCTCGTCCCACTGGCGATACGCACGATGGCAAAAGCAATTTATACCACAGAAAATATCGGTCACTACGGATTGGCATTTGATAATTACACGCATTTTACGTCGCCGATTCGTCGATATTCAGATGTGTTGGTACATCGCCTGCTGGCTAAAAATCTGGACAAACCATTCCGCACAGATGCAGAAGAACTGGAAATGAAATGCAAACACATTTCTGCACAGGAACGCAAGGCAATGGAAGCCGAGCGCGCATCCACCAAATACAAACAAGCAGAATACCTCAGCTCCCGTATTGGTCAGCAATTTGAAGGGGTCATTTCTGGTTTGATTGAGCGCGGCATGTTTGTCGAGCTGGTCGGCAATAAATGTGAAGGACTTATCAGTTTTGAAAGTATAGAGGAACCGATTTTCTTGGAAGGTCGCTTTGTCGCGAGAGGGCGTTGGTCGAATAAGAGTTATCGCATGGGCGACAAGATACAGGTAGAAGTCACGGGAGTGGATATGGCTCGGAAAGAGATTGATATGCGACTGATTGTAGAGGAGTGATTTTTTTGGGGATTGCGGGATTGCAAAATTGTGTGATTGTAAAAATAGAACTTAAGCTCTTAGCCCAAGTATAGCAAATTGCACAATTTTGCCGTTCGATTCGCCCACGGTTGAAACCGTAGGCTACCAGATAGGTCGTGTCTATGACACTTTGCAAAGCTGTCGTTTCAATGGGCTGTTCAAGTCGCATAGCGACGAATGGTTTGGTAGCCAATGGTTTTAACCATGGGCGAGAGAGAAAGTGCAATTTGTAATACACACGTTTTTCTTTGACCAGCCTTGATAAGAAATTGGGGGCTACATATTCAACTTGGGTTAGAGCTGAAAAGGTAATAATTGTATCAATTATCACCTTTTTTATTGCTCCTCTTTCGGTATAAATTTGTCTTTATTTTCCGTCCACCAAGTCTTTTTGATTTCTTCTCCCAATTCTTCAATGGATTCGTCAAAATTTACTTTGTTGGCTAAAAATTCAAGTCTGAGGTTATCTATAAATTGTAAAAGAACATCTTTGGTCATCACCTTTTTATCAATGCTGATGATGAAGCGATCTTCTGATGTATCTACTGATATTGATTTCGTCATAATTACTTATTTTACTCTAATTTGCATAAACAAATCAAATAAATCAATAGTTTCATGGAGCTATTCGTTTTGCATAGGAAAAACTTATGTTTAATTTACCTCATTAATCATTTTAAATAATGAAACTCCGTTTTAGAGACACTGTCCTCATCATTTTCTTTTCATTCGCACTGCTTACTGCTTTAGTGAACTACTTAACCTATAAAAGACAAGGGAAAGCATTGGAAGATAATTATAAGATTACATCTGGGAATATTGTGGATTTTGGATATTCGATGGCGAGCGCATCAGCACCACCAGAATACAGTTTTAAAGTAAATAAAAAGAGATACACTGTAACCTTGCGTGATTGTTCACCTTGTAAAAGGTTCTCTAATAGAAGTAAATATTATATTCAACGAACAAAATTTCCTGTTATATACGATCCAAAAAATCCTGAGGTCAGTAGAATGTTATTGCGAAAAAAGGATTATGAAAGGTATAATGTACCCATTCCTGATACACTAAAACCTATTATAGAACGGTACTTTGAATTTGATTAATTGCAGTACGCCATGCTCATAAAACTACGTCTATTTCGCAAAAGCGGTGGGTTTAAACCCACCGCTTTTGCGAAATAGACGTTTTAATTAGGATTTACCCAATCACCAAAACCATCACAACTCCTTAATCAAATTCCGCTTCAAAATAGCCGAAGCCGTCAGCAAGCCACTCGCCAGCGCACCACCCACACCACAACTAATGACATCTTGCCCCGTAAGATATAGATTTTTGACGGGCGTCTGCGGACGAAGAAAACGTTGTTCAAAACGACTGGGCGTATGGTCGATACCATATAATTCACCGTACTGATAATTGGCAAAATGGCGGGTACTAAGTGGCGTGGATAATTCGTAATAATCGACTTTGCCCCGCAATTGAGGGAGGCGTTTATACAGTGCTTCCAATAAGCGTTGAGAGAGCTTTTCTTTTTCGGCTTTGTACTCGTCGCCACGTTTTTTCCAGCGGGTATCTTCCCATTTTTTATACCAGGCATAAGGTGCGAGCGTCACGATGTCTATAGTCGCTTTGCCCGGATAACGATTGTCCCAGTCGGGGTCTTTTGCCGAAGGGAAAGAGACATATATGACTGGAATTTCTGCATTAGGATCAGCCATATAATCCGCAATGTTTTTATCGTGGTCGTAATTATCGGGAAAAATCCAGAAGTTTGGTTTCTCCAATCCAAGCTCGGCTGTGGAATGTTGAAAACCAATGTACAGACAAACATGCCCGACCGAAGGTTCTACTTTAGTCAGAGTGCTTTTTAGTCCATTTTTCTCAACAACAGCCTCCGGCAATAAACCCTGGTAAGTATTATAAATTCCAGCACTGCTGATGACCAACGGAGCAAGAATTTCCTTACCATCTTCCATTTTCACCCCAATGGCTTTATTATTTTTGACCATAATTTCCAAGACCTCCGCTGTGATATAGACTTCGCCACCTCCAGCCCGCACAGTCGGCAAAATACTGTCAAAAATCCGGGAAGAACCGCCAACGGGATAAGTCGCGCCATTCATATAATGCTTGACCAGTAAAGCATGCATCATAAAACTACTCTGTCCAGGCGGCACACCATAATCGCCAAATTGCCCAGTCAGCACAGCGATGAGTTTGGGATCGTCGGTCAGCTCGCGCATCACTTCGAGAGTGGGACGATTGAAATTGAGTGCTTTTTTGCGTAAGCTACCGCCTATCAGTTTACTGGCAATTGGAGGCAGGGCTTTTTCCATGAAAAAAGAGGACTGCGTGCGTTGTGCAGCATAAATCATGTCCACATATTTGTCAATCGCGGCTGCTTCTTTTGGGAAATAGGCCTTCATCTGCTCCTTGAATTCCGTCGGGCCGCTCCGAAAATCATAGACCTCGTCGCCAAAAAACATTTTATCATAGACATCGCCCATGTAAGCCCATTCGAGTGTACCATCCGTCAGGTAATCAAATTGCTTTCGCATCATACTGTGTTCGCGATGCACATCGCCGATATAATGCACGCCAACATCCCATTCATAGTCGCGCCGTCTGAAAACCTGTGTAAAACCGCCTGGTGCATAATTTCGTTCGAGTACCAATACGCGCTTACCCGCTTTAGAAAGGAAGCCGGCAGTCGCCATCCCGCCCATACCAGAGCCAATGACGATGGCGTCGTAATTTTCAGTAATGGAGTCCCGGGCATAAGATTTTGGTTTACTCATGAGTTGGTGTATTGGTGATTGGTAATTGGGGTATTAGTAACTGGTTTATTGGTGATTGGAGTGTTGCCTTCGACTCCGCTCAGGCAACTAAATTGCAGTTGGTTGAGCGGAGTCGCCTGTATTGAGCGTCGTCGAAATGAAACCAACTGTCTGACGGTTTCGTAAACTTGTGCGCAGGCTTTTGCGGGTAGCGAGTTTGCTAAACCTTTCTGGTGTTCTAGTGGGGTGAGAGGTTTAGCAAACTTCCTCCTCATGGGGCTTGCCCACAAGTTTACCAAACCAACGAATTTGTAATCATTCGAAATTCTCATGTTTTACTACTTCGACATTCGATATTCCTCTGTTCGTTATTCGATATTCTTTCCCGTTTCTAAGAAAAGTGCTTCAACATAATAACTTCCTGTTCCGTCAGAAAACGATAAAATCCTCTGGTTATATTTTTCTTGGTGAGTCCGCCATAATAGACGCGATCCAGCTTTTTGACTTCATAGCCGAAATGCTCAAAAATGCGTCGTACAATACGGTTTTTACCAATGTGAATTTCTATACCGATTTCGTCTTTTTCGCGGTCTTGCAAGTAATCCACTTTATCCACCTGAACGGGTCCATCTTCGAGGGTAAGTCCCGTTGCAATTTCTGTCAAATGTTTTTTCAACAAAGGTTTATCCAACTTAACGTGGTATATTTTTTTGACGCCGTATTTGGGATGTGTAAGTTTTTGAGCAAGGTCACCGTCATTCGTCATGAGCAGCAGCCCGGTCGTGTTTCTATCCAGTCGTCCGACTGGAAAGATGCGTTGATCGCAGGCATTTTCCACAATTTTCATGACCGTGGTGCGCCCTCTTTCATCGTCTAAGGTCGTGATGGTATTTTTGGGTTTGTTCATCAGGATATAGACTCTGGTATTTTCGGGTTCAATCACTTTACCGTTATATTTCACAACTTCGCCAGGCTGTACGCGATAGCCCATTTCACGCACGACTACGTCATTGACCTGCACCAATCCCTTCTTGATGAGTTCGTCGGCTTTGCGGCGGGAACATATACCTGCGTTTGCCACGTACTTATTGAGGCGAGGTGGCTTGGCATCCTCGTCTTTTTTTATGGAAGGTGGCTTGTTGGCTTGCTGCAATTTTTTGTTGAATTTTTTCATATTTATTTTGGGTTTGCCCCAATTTATTTTAGTCCCACTTGGGACAACATGCATCCTATTTTTTTAAAACATTATCCGCAAAAACAAGAATCAGATAAGCTATGATTCCAATAGAAAAAGCGGCCAGTTGAAGGGTCAGCAGTAATATGACACAGGTAATGAGAAAAGTATAAGGCATTTCATTGCCTCGCCAGCCCCAATGGTCAAATTTGAAGCTGAACATAGGGATTTCTGCGACAAGCAGATAAGAAAACAAAACGGCGAAAAAGTACAATAAAGGCAGATGAAGCACCCATTCTGCGGGAATGATGGTATTAAAATGAACAATCAAAAATAAGCCCATGAAAAAGCCTGTATTGGCCGGAGTCGCCAAACCAATAAAACCTTTCGACTGACGGGCATCAATATTGAATTTCCCCAATCGCCAGGCAGATAGCAAGGTAACCAGAAAAGCAGGCACAGCCGGCCAGATAATGCCTTCATAATTAACAGATCCTGTGTGAACAGTTGCCATTAGGTGATAGAGTACTGCGCCTGGCAGAAAACCAAAAGTCACCATGTCTGCCAGTGAATCCAGTTGTTTGCCGAGTTCTGAATATACGCCCATTGCTCGCGCAACCAGCCCGTCACAAAAATCGGCGACCAGCGCAAATGCTGCAAATATAGGTACCCATTCCCAGGAACCATTGAACAGGCTGAGAATCGCCATACACCCACAAAAGAGGTTGACGAGTGTGATAAAATTTGGTATATGCTTCATTATATAGTGTTCGGTTTACACAATGTAACAGCAAAATTATCATTTTAACCTCATAGTATTTGTGCATTGGGATTTTTTGTTTGCTTTTTTTTCATTAACTTGAAAATGAATTAATAAAAAAATATGAAAAAGATACTGACTGTTATCGCGATATTTGGTCTGCTGATGCTGCAAAGCACGGTACATGCTCAATCAAACAAAATGACCGATGAGGAAATCCAAGAGTTTAAACAACATCAACTCTACCTAGACAAACCCGCTATTGAAATTAAGGATATTCGCTACGAAAAAGACGATACGCCCATAAAAGGTGAATTATCAGAAGATGGTGCAAAAGTCATTATGGATGGATATAATAAACGTGGTCGCGTGAGTTTTACCGTTCATTATGCTGATGGTACAACAGAGGAAATCAGCCGGAGTTCCTGCTATATTGATCCTGTGATGCCTTTGTAAAAATGAAACGTAGCTTAGTAGTCTTTCCAGTTAATTCTGTCGGGTAATTTGGCGAAATTTAGTCGACACTATTAACTGGAAAGACTACTTAGGCATACCTGCCTGAGCCGCATTTTACTCGAACAGTAATGTCCAAACTACATTGAAACACATCAGCTATAAAGAACTACAGGAATGGCAGGCAGCGGGCAAATCTTTCCAGCTCATAGATGTGCGGGAAGAACAAGAGCATCAAGCCTATAATATAGGTGGCGAACTAATTCCGCTGGAAAATTTTCTCAAACAAGCCCGACAATTGAACAGCCTGCAACCTATTATTATATACTGCAAAAAAGGCATCCGCAGCCAGCTTGCCATACAGCGTATTCAGCCCCGCTTTCCCGACCTTGATTTATATAATTTATCTAATGGAATAGAAGAGTTGTTTAAAAAAGGATGACGTTTTCCTGCCTGTTAATCTTATGTTAAAGCAGATTCAATATATAACAGTCATAGCTGTTTTGAGGTTATATTGTTGTTTAAAATTGAGACGACATTTATTTCAAACACAAACCAAAGATAAATAATGAAACAGTTAGTGCTTTTAGTTTTCGCGAGTATTTTGGGCGGCGCAATCGCTTTAGGCAGCTATCAGTTTTTTGTTGCTGATATTGCCCCCCCTGCTGCGGAACAAGTTAATTACTCAAAATTTGCAGGCAATACATACCAATCTAAGGTTGGAACCAGCCTAAGTAATGCACCTACAGATTTTACAAGAGCAGCTGAAAAAGGGATGCCAGGCGTTGTACACATAACGGCTTCCAAAACACAGACACAAGCCAGAAGAGGCGGAAATGATATTCTTGATTTCTTTGGCTATATGATGCCTGATATTCCACAAGAAGGAACAGGTTCTGGGGTTATTATTAGTCGGGATGGCTACATTGTGACCAATAATCACGTCATTGATTTTGCGGATAAAGTAGAAGTGACCTTATTTGACAAGCGAAAATTTACTGCAAAAGTTATTGGAACAGACCCTACAACAGATATTGCAGTTATAAAAATAGAAGACAATAATTTACCTACTTTAAAAGTAGCAAATTCAGATAAAGTAAAAGTCGGCGAATGGGTATTAGCCGTAGGCAATCCATTTAACCTGACTTCTACTGTGACAGCAGGAATTGTAAGTGCTAAAGGGCGCGACATCAATATTCTTAGAGATCGTTCAGCAATAGAGTCTTTTATCCAAACTGACGCAGCAGTCAATCCTGGCAATAGTGGAGGCGCACTCATCAATTTGGAAGGCGAATTAATTGGTATCAATACAGCGATTCAGTCTCGCACAGGTTCTTTTGCAGGCTATTCTTTTGCGGTACCGTCGAATATTGCTAAAAAAGTCGTAGATGATATTATTCAATATGGCTCAGCTCAACGTGGATTCCTAGGAATCAATATAATAAGTATGAGTAATGACCTTGCTGACGAACTTAATTTGAACTTTATTGAGGGTGTTTATGTTGAAGAAGTAGCAGAAACAGGAGCAGCAATTAAAGCAGGTATTCTTCCAGGAGATATTGTAACAGCGGTGAATGATCAGGAAGTAAAATCGGCCCCAGAATTGCAGGAGTTAATAGGAAGGTTCAGACCTGGCGATACTGTTACGCTAGAATTATTAAGACGCGATAAAATAGAAAACATTAGCGTCCGTTTACAGAAATAAGACATTATACCGCATAGCGGTTTTTAATAAAGAAGTTTTTGGGTTTCATTTGGTTTTAGTCACCTGCTATCTCTCGATAGTGGGTGATTTTTTTTTGGATGCTTGTTTTCACATCTTGTCTTTACAAGAAAATAATTACCTTTGTCCCAAAATCTACACTTATGAAATACATCGCAGAAATAGATATTATGCCGCTCAAAGAACTGCTTGATCCGCAGGGAAAAACAGTATCCAATAACATGAAAAATGTGGATATTGACGGCGTAGAAGATGTGCGTATTGGTAAGCACATTAAAATGACTTTATCAGCAGATTCAGAAGATGCAGCTAAGGAGAAAGTCGAAGTAGCCTGTAAAAAAATATTAGCTAACCCAATTATGGAAGCTTATACTTATACGGTAGTTGCTGGAGAATAAGAACGGATAATCAGGATGGTTTGATTGCGGAATTGTTAGATGGCTTGATTGTTCGATTGTTCAATTGCTTTGGACTTTGGACAAAAGGGAATTAGGGTATTGGGAAATTACAGCAATTCTCAATTTGAAAAAATAAGCAATATTGATGATTAACATGTTTGTAGCAATCTTTTTTTGCGTAGCAAAAAACAATTCAACAATTCAACAATCACACAATCACACAATTCAACAATTTAAATCAGCATGCTCTACCTTGTCCCTACACCTATCGGTTCGCTGGAAGATATTACGCTAAAAGCACTCCGTGTGCTGAAAGAGGTGGATTTGATACTTGCTGAAGATACCCGCACATCAAAAAAACTGCTGACGCACTACGATATAGACACACCTTTGCGCTCTCACCATGCGCATAATGAACATCACACGACTCCACAACTTATCAGCCAACTACAATCCGGCACTACGATGGCACTGATTTCTGATGCGGGTACGCCTGGTATTTCCGATCCTGGCTTTTTACTGGTACGTGCCTGTGTAGAGGCGGATGTACAGGTAGAGTGTTTGCCTGGTGCGACGGCTTTAGTTCCGGCTCTGGTGGTGTCTGGATTGCCTTGCGACAAATTCTATTTTGAAGGTTTTTTACCACATAAAAAAGGTCGCCAGACCCGCCTGAAATATCTTGCTGAACTGGATTGTACTTTTGCTTTGTATGAATCTCCGCATCGTATTGGGAAATGTTTGCAACAATTGACAGAACATTGCGGCGCTGATCGGCCTGCTGTGGTTTGCCGGGAACTGACCAAACTATATGAAGAGGTCAGAAGAGGAACATTAGCCGATTTGGCTACATTTTATACGGGGAAAAAAGTAAAAGGGGAATTGGTTCTTATCATTGGAGGAAAAAAATAGTGCCTGAAATCAGGCACCATTAAAACCCTTTGATGGAAGATGTAAAGGGAGTTTTATTTTAATATAAAATCTGTTTTGCACAAAAAAAGCGCTCTAATAGGATTTAGAGCGCTGCCAAACGAATAAGCGATTAGGATGAGAAATTGCAATTAAGGGGGCACAGAGCCAAAATAATTCACGCACTAAAAGCACCCCACTAATAAATTTTTGTGTGAGCAAGTGAGCCTTTTCATAGCAGTCCTTTTATTATTTATTGTGTTTGGTTGATAGTTGTAACCCGACAAATATATTAGAAAAAACAGGCGTTTGAAAAGGGGATTTTTAAAATACATGCTTTATGTACCTGAAACCCTGTTTTCAACACCTGAAACCCTGTTTTGAGTTCCTGAATACTTTTAAAAAAAAGGAGTACAGCGTGATAAATAAATAATTTGAGATTAAATCTTACTCTTAACAGCACTCAAAAAGTCGCTTTTTCTATTTAAGGTTAGCGGAACTTCCATTTCATTGTCCATAATGATATATCCGCCATCTTTGCGGACGTACTGTGTTACATGGCTAAGATTGATAAGATAAGAACGGTGAGGCTTGAATAGGTCGGGATGCGCAATCATTTCTTCCAGTTTATACATTTTTTTGGAAATAAGCATAGGCTTTTTATCTCTAAAATAGACCTGCGTATAAGATCCATTGGCTTCGAGACAAACAATTTCATCTATGCCAATAAAAACATAACCATCGGAGACAGGTAAAGCCAATCTGTGGGTGATTTGATCTTTATTGATGTTGCTTCGTAAAACATTTAATTTGTTATTATTGCCTTGTAAATCGTGCAATTTGGCAGCCTTATTCACTGCTTCTATGAGTTGAGATATTTCTAAAGGTTTTAGCAAATAATCTATTGCTGAACTTCGGAATGCTTTAATGGCATATTCCTGATAGGCTGTGACAAATATAATCATGAAATCCGGCTGATCGAAGTAATCCAACAAGTCAAACCCGTTTTCGCCAGGCATTTCAATGTCCAGAAAAACAAGATCTGGACTTAGTTTTTGAATTGCTTTTACAGCTTCAGCAACACTACCGACAGCAGCAATTACCTTCACACCCTCGCAATACTCACTCAGATAACTTTCGAGTACTCGTCGAGAACGCGATTCGTCATCGACGATCAATACATTCAATTTGCTCATGATTTAGCTCTTCTAATTTATAGGAATATGTATCACGACTTTGGTACCTGTCGCAATTTCATTTTCATATAAATCTATAATGTCTACCTGGATAGGCTTATTCGTATTATGATTCAGCAATTCTAGTCTTTGCTGGTTGGCTGTAGTCGAGAATGAGGCGTTTTTATTGAACCGTGAATTTTTAATTTCAATTGCTTTTTTTCTTCCTACACCATTGTCCTCAATAATAACTTCCAGAAAATGATTTTTATTTTTTTGAAAGTAAATATTGAGCTTTCGAGCTTTCTTTTTGTGTAAAAGACCATGCTTAAAAGCGTTTTCCACATAAGGTTGGACGAAAAGCGGCGGGATAAGTATCTCTTCGTGTATCAATTCGGGGGCAATTTGAACATCAATTTTTATATCTTCAAAACGAAGTTGTTCTAACTCCAGATACAATTTAAGCGCGCTGATTTCTTCCAGCAATGGTATCCAATCTTTACTGGAATGATCGAGATAAGTTCTCATTAGATGGGCAAATTTACCAAGATATTCATTGGCCAGCCTTTTTTCATTGAGAATAATAAATTCCTGAATACTGTTGAGGGCATTAAATAAAAAATGCGGGTTCATTTGGGTGCGAAGTGCTGTAAGCTGGCTAGCTCTGACTTTTTGTTCGTATTCATTTTGTTGCTGGATGCGCTGTAAATGTGTGTGATAACGAGAGTACAAAAAACAACCCATCAGCAGGAGCATGCCTAGAATAAACCAGCCACGTCGCCAGAGTGGTGGCTTGACATTAAATTGAATTCGATGAACTGAAGACTGAATGTTATCGGCACTGGATGTTTTTATTTCAAAAATATAATTACCAGGTGATAGCCCCGGATAGCGAACCGATTCATTTTCTGTGCCAACAAGTTGCCAGTCTTCGTCTATACCTTTCATTCTATATAAATAGGAAAAACGACTGTCAGGTGTTAGTTCCAGACCTCTAAAATCAATGCGGATTGTGTTTTTGTCATAAGTAAATTGATAACTTGTATCGGTTTCGACTTGCTGCCCGGCAACATATATTCCACGGATAATAACTTTAGGAGGGGCTCGTTTTGGTCTTTGCTGGAATTCAATCTCCATAATCCCGTTTTTGGTGCAAACCCAGGCTGTCTGTCCCATTACATCTACATCTGTGATATTATTGCTAATGATGCCTTGTGATTCATTATAAATATGCAATATTTCGCCAGCCAGATTGACAACAAGTAAAGCTTTATCTGCCAATAACCAGACGACATTTTTACCTGGAGCTATTTTTCGTATTTCACCAAAAGCGGAAAAATCATCCGTTCTTTTATCTAGGTGTAATGTATCATTTTTTAATATAATAAAACCATAACTCGGTGTGCCTGCCCAAATCGTTCCATCATCAGCCTGTCCAAAACAGGTTGCAGCAAAGGAAGAATTTTCTTTTAGAAAAAACTCCTTTATACCCGACCGTGTATTGAGCAATGTTTTTTTGTGGAGGGCTATCCACAGTCGATCTTTAACTGATTCGTAAAAAATAGATTGAACAGGTGTGTTTATGACAGATTTGGATATTTGATATGAGCGGCTCTTGAAAGATGAAGCACTATTTTCCCATCCTTCAGAAAAAAAAGCTTTTGGGTAGATCGCAGTGTTTTTTTGATTATAGTGTAAAACAGAAACCCTGCTGGGGCGTATGATTATATCATTATTAGGAAGAATAAAACCTTCTTTGATGGGCAAAGTTGGACCAGAATTTTTATAATTAACATCCTTTAAATTAAATTTACTAAAACCACTTACCCATACATCCTTTGTTTTCGGATTAAAAACAATATCATCAACTCTTCGGGCAACTTCATTATCAAATTTGCGCAGGATAGTTCGGGATTCAGGATTCCAGTGAAAGATTTCTCCACTTTCTGTGCCAATAAACAATTGCCCTTTATCATCAAATGTAGCACAGAAAGGTTTCAGACGGGCAGGCTGGTCGTTAAGTGAAGTATGAATTTTTACATTCAGATTAGGAAAGATAAAAATGCCGTCTTTTAGCGTACTGATCCATAGGTTTCCTGCCTTATCCTTTAAGACATTCGCCACACTAACTCCTGGCAATAATACTTTGCGATCTTTGACTGAAACGGCTCCTTTCGTGGTACAATACCACAATTCACCGTTTGCCAATTTTTTAATGTTGTTGATATAAAATGTCCCTTTGATCTTATAATGACTTAGTGAATCAAAGTCTTTGGTTTTTCCATTTTCTACCACATACATCATTTCTGGGACGACAGTGTGGCTGCAAATTAAAATGGTATTGCTATCGACTCGCATCATTTTATAAGGATGTTTGTCGAGTATTCCTTTGTTTAAAGTATGTTTTGTTAATGTACTACTAACTTCATTATACTCAACATAATAATTTTGTGAAGCATTACCTGTCGTAATGAGACCACTGTGTGCAGTAAGTTGTGTCATTGTCCCATTGTTCTTAAAAAGCATTTCATGTCTGCCCTCGTCAGGAAAATATTGAACTAATTCACTCGCCTGTTTGACATAAATCCCATCCTGTTCTCCCAATACCATTTCCATATAATCTCCCTGCTCTGTAAATGGGGGATAGGCAAAAACAGTCATGCTGTCGCCAGAGATTCTTACAATCTGATTATCAAAATTATGGCTCCATATATTGCCTTTAGAATCTTCGTGGATAGAGTTGAAGTCGCGGCTGCTTAAGTTGGGGTTTGTATATCGTTTAAATTCTTTTCCATCATACCGTGTGATGCCGTTTTCTGTTCCCAGCCACATATAACCTCTGCTGTCTTGCAACATCCAATAGACCGTATTAGAAGGCAGCCCGTCATTTATGGTGAGTTGATGGTATAAAGGCTGTTGGGCAGAGCAAAGAAGAGGTAGGAATAAAAAAAAGGAGACCAGACCGTATTTTAGAGCCTTCATTTTGCAAATATAATCAAAACTGGGGCTTCTGTAAAGCTGTGTGTAGCAAATTGCGCAGGTTTAAAAATTTTAGCCACGAATGCACGAATCTTTCACACATTATTATTCATGCAGAATTGGTGCATTCGTAGCTAAAATGTACACGTCATCTTCTTACTCCACAATTTTCTTGATATTCGCCAGTCCCTTATCAAAACTAGGACCAACCATGCCATCCATCATCAGCCCAAAATATTTGCCGATAACAGGCGGACTGCTTACAGAAGATTCCATGCCCCAGGTGACTTTTGTGCCGCCGTCAGCAGCTTCGAGTGTCCAGCTGCCCTGCCCTTTGCCTTGTCCGCCAAAATCAATTTCTGTTTTCATGGAAGAATTGGCTATGCTTTCCTTAATTTTCATACAACCATTGCCGACTTCTTCGCTTTTCCAACAATAGCCTGCGCCTGTACCTGCCGTTACCGCTTCAAAATCGTAAGTCATATTGGGATCCATTTCTGCCCAGGCCATCCACTTGGGCCAGTTTTTGAAATCATTGATCTGAGCAAAAATCTGTTCTGCTGGAGCATTAATCGTTGCAGAGCGTTCTATCTGAACGGTTGAAGGTAGAAAAAACGAAATAATGGTGAGCAAAAGGACCAATCCCAATAAGCCGAATAAAATTCCTTTTAAAAATTTCATGATGATTTATTTTTTGAATAAAAAAATGCAGGATTTAATGTCTTCTCAATATCGCAAATACCAATTAAATTAGCTAAAATTGCAAGGGATAAATATTTGAAAATCTTACTATGGCGAATATAAAAATAAGAAAAGCAACAGCGGCTGACCTCCCCGCTATTCATGTCTTGGTCACAGAATTGGCCGTTTATGAAAAAGAACCAGAGGCAGTTACCGCTACACTGGAAGATTATCAGCAGGATTTTGCGGCGGGTATTTTTCGGGCTTATGTAGCAGAAGCCGAGGATGCTGTTGTTGGCATGACTTTGTATTACCTCGCCTATTCTACCTGGAAGGGACGAATGTTGTACTTAGAGGATTTTGTGGTCACGCAGGCTTACCGGCGGTCGGGTGTAGGGAAACTGTTGTTTGATGCGCTGATTGCTGAAGCAAAGCAACTTGGCGCAGCCCGGATGAAGTGGCAGGTATTGGACTGGAATGAACCAGCCATCAATTTTTATAAAAAATATAATGCCCATATAGAAGATGGCTGGCTGAATTGCAATTTATCTAAAGCGCAGTTGGAAGGAATGGACTAGGGCAAACGCATCAAATTAAAAAGCAACCTGAGTCGTCTGACGATTCAATTTATTCAGGAGTTCATCGTCCTGGAAATCATCATACGTGTGGATAAGCAACCATCGTCAGCCGACTTTTCTTCTTCATTTTCCAA
>CALFBH010000022.1 GCA_937951615.1 uncultured Saprospiraceae bacterium
GAATGCCATTGATCTTGATGCGCCAGAGGCTTATGTCGTAGGCGATAATGGAACAATTTTAAAAACAAATAATATTGGTGGAACAAGCTGGAATGATCTGGGCGATAATATAAGCCCTTCAATTATTACGGCATCCGTAGCGACACCCAACGGTAATTTATATGTCATTACGGAAGATGGTACAGTGGGGACGAGTACCAATGGAGGCAATAGCTGGACATTCAGCACTTTAGTCGGCGATCTGAACGGCATTCATTTTGCGAATGACGACAGAGGCTTGATCGTCGGTGATGGCGGAGTGGTTTTTCTGACCACTAACGGTGGTAATTCATGGACAAGTCTTTCCGTTCCTAGCGCATTAAGTGCTGATTTTAATGATGTCTTTTTACTGAATCAAAATGCAGGTTTTATCGTCGGTGATGGTGGCAGCATATTAAGGGTAAATAATCTCGGCGGAAGCCCCAATTTTGCGAATGCTCCATCTGGCACAAGTAATAACCTCAATTCCGTTCACTTTGGCGGAAGCATCGGTTATATCGCAGGAGATAACGGTACATTGCTGAAAACTGAAAGCGGTGTAGCCCTTAATGGCTGGAATTCATTGATTGCTCCAAATGCAGAAGACTGGGTCGCCTATACCGACCCCAATAATGCACCTGTTACCGCAAACTTGCAGGACATTGTTTGTCAGGATGTAACGACAGCCTATGCAGCCGGAGATAACGGAGTGCTCATCAAGACAATTGACGGAGGTGTTTCCTGGTCGAGGGTAGAGCAGATTAATGCAGGAGATATTAACGAGATTACTTTCAATGGCGATGGTGAATTTATTATCAGCAGTACTAATGCTGGTGGTGGTTTTTCTGCCACTCAAGTCAGCGATAGCTCTGACCGTTGGTCCAGTCGTTTTTATTATGATGTGCTGGGACGTACCGTAGCTTCGCAAAACAGTAAACAGTACAGCTACAACCCGCCTCGCTATAGCTACGTCAAATATGACCATTTGAGCAGAATTGTGGAAACAGGTGAGCTCATCAGCAATACCGAACCCACCGAGCAGATGCTCAATGCGACGAACTTCCCTGATAACTGGAGCATGAACCGTCTTCAGGTAAATAAGACATTCTACGACTATGCCATCAATAAACCGTCTGTAACAGCCCAGTTCAGCCCCACAGGTCAACAAAACCTTCGCAACCGCGTAGCCAGTACAGCTTATCAGGAAATCTATGATGCAGATGCGACAACTTACGACCATGCTGGTCATTACAGCTATGATATACATGGAAATGTAGCGGTATTGGTACAGGAAAATACTGAGCTCCATCATCTTGATCAGGGCTTTAAAAAAATGGACTATGAATACGACCTCATCTCCGGGAATGTACATCAGGTCAGATATCAGGAAGGCGAGGCCGACCAGTTTTTTCATCGTTATGAATATGATGGAGATAACAGGGTTACTCATGTTTATACCAGTGCTGATGGAGTACTGTGGGATAGAGATGCCATTTATGAATATTATGAACACGGACCGCTGGCAAGATCAGTTATTGGTGACCTGAATGTACAGGGCTGTGATTATGCTTACACCATACAAGGATGGCTGAAAGGGGTGAACAGTAATACATTGATATCCGACAGAGATATTGGTAAAGATGGTTTGCCCGGTACCCAAACACCCAAAGATGCCTATGGCTATGGCTTACATTATTATGAAAATGATTATAATGCTATTGGCGGCACAACGGGAGGTAATAACGATTTTATGGCAACGATTGCCAATACGCCCCTAGGCAATCAAAGCCCGGATCTGTTCAATGGCAATATTTCTAAAATGGTCACGGCGATTAGTCCCATAAATGGACAGGCAGAAATACCCGTACAGGGCAATGCTTATCATTATGATCAGTTAAACCGCATTCTGCAAAGTCATAGTTACAGAGGCAATAATGTTGTAGCCGATAACAGCTTCGCTGGAGCAGCCGATAATGGCGACTATCAGACCCAATATAGCTATGATGGCAATGGGAATATGTTAAGCCTGCAACGTAAAGGGGACAGCAATAACGGTCAGGTACAATCCATGGACGATCTTAGCTATCATTATGATGTAGATGTAAATGGCAATATTCGCAGTAACCGTCTGCTTCATGTCAATGACGCCATAGCAGCAGGAAATTACGATAATGATATAGACGATCAGGGCAATTTTGATTCCAAGGAGGAAAGTTTACACAATTATGCCTACGATGGAACTGGTAATCTTATTAAAGACGAAGCAGAAGAGATTGCAGAGATTACCTGGAAAGTAGATGGTAAAATACAGAAAGTTATCCGGAAACCCGACAGTGGTAAATCTGACCTTTTATTTAAATACGACGCTTTAGGCAACCGTATTACCAAAGCCGTTTTTCATAAAAACGTAACAGCAGGAGAACCTCAGGTCTCTTATACCCACTATGTACGCGATGCCGGAGGTAGAGTAATGTCGGTATATAAGCGTGAACAAACCCTCAGTAGTATTCTGAACGAACAAGTGGGCTTGGTAGAACAACAGCTTTATGGCAGTAAGCGTCTGGGCATCAGAAATGTGGATGTAGAACTGAGTAGCGGAGGCACTTCGACTTACATGACTAATGCACTTGGTGAAAAAATTGTAGTAGATGGTTCTTTTACTGCTTATCCTTTTGAGAATGATAGAGCTCATCGTCCCTTAGGTGCAAAACAGTATGAATTGGGTAACCATCTGGGCAATGTACTCGCTACTTTATCGGACAGGAAACTATTGGATATAAATGGTATTGTTTTTATCGCCGATTTAACAAGTGTGAATGACTATTATCCTTTTGGGATGCAAATGGCGGATAGGACTTTTAGTTCTGATAATTATCGTTATGGATTTAATGGAAAAGAAAAAGATACTGACTGGAAAGGAAATGGAAATTCTTTAGATTTTGGTGAAAGAATTTATGATCCAAGACTCGGTAAATTTTTAAGTATTGACCCTCTTTCTTCTCAATTTCCTTATTTTTCTCCTTATCAATATAGTGCTAATTCTCCTATAAGGTTTATTGATTTAAGAGGATTGTCTTGGTATGATTCTCTACTTCAATGGGCAAAAGAGACAGGTTCAACAATAGTCGAAATCTATGACGAATATGATAATGTGATAAGTGCTACGATAACTACTGCTACTGGAGTTATTGTAACTGCATCTGGAGTTGCATTAACGGCAGTTCCTGGAATGCAAGCATTTGGAGGAATGGCAATTACATATGGTGTAATGCAAACTACATTTGGCGCAGGACAGTTAATTGTAGCAATAGATGAATTGGATGGAGATAGTAAATTCGACCCAGCTATATTGGAAGCTAATAATGTTCTTCAATTTGCAGGTCAAGGCTTAGACAAAGAACTTGGTACAGATTATTTAGGAACTATAGGTTACTATACTGGTGCGAGTATTGAAATATTTGCAAACTTGGCCAGTGCGCTCAAAACTGTACCTGGATTTATGAGTCAATTTGTCAAAGGAAAAGATGTAATCAAAAATGGCATTAAGACTTATCTGGGAGTGGGTAAAGGGGTCGGTGCAATAGGGCAGGGTTTAACTACTACGGCAATGTTATACTATGATGTTTTTGTAGCTGAAGCCAACGCTAGAATTAGTGATATAACATCCTTAAAATCAAAAATAGAACTTATTGAAACGGAAACAGGTTTTGAAATTTTACTTGAAATGGAAGCATCTAATGACTGTGGAGACATAATAAAAGAAACGCAAACATTTCGTTATGATACCTCTAGTTGTCCGTCATCTGATGAAGAAAACTGTATAGATGTCTGTAATGATGAATGATCAAATTACTTTTAAGAAGAAGGGATATAATAATAATGTAGCAAAGGGAATACTAGCTATTTTAGGAATTCTCGTACTACTGGGGTTTTTCTTAAAATGGAATTCATGGATGATGAGATTCCTTGAAGTATCTTTGGCTACGTGTGGCTTTTACATATATTATAATTACCGAAATTCATTCAGTGAATTAATATTCACTGACAAGAAACTACAAATAGTTAAGACAAATCTCAAATCAAAAGAATATTCCTACAAGGATATAGAGATTTATGAAGGGAATAATGAAATAAGTTTTTACTTATTAAGAAAGATAGGAGGTGAAAAACTCATATTAAGGTGTTTTTTAAGCGAATGGGATATGCAGAAAGATACTATTAAATCGATTGCAACTCAACATGGAATTAGTGTCAAAAATAGCCGTTCAGACCTTGCTGAATCTGCAAGCACTTTTGGGGATGTTCTACATTTTATAGTACAATTTTTTAAATGAAGGTATTCATTCAGCTATCTGACTATCTAAAGCGACGGAACAGTACAAGTATTAGGAAAATATTGTGATTTTGTCCCTTAACAAAGCACCTACAAGCACTAAAAACAGAGAACATGAAAACCAAATTCAATAAAATATATTGTACTGCATTCATGCTGTTTTGCATTTTGTGGATTCCCCATTCTATGCAAGCTGTAGAACAAACTTATCCTGGTGTACCACTCGCTGGTAATGCCATTCAAAACGGTGCAACGTTGACCACCACAGATGCCCTGTTCAGCAATTCACCTACATGGATAAGTGACCAAAATATCCGATACCAGGACGTACAAAATCACGTTCTACTTCATGTAAATACGACTGTCCCGTCCGTTGATTATACGGCAATAGTCACTCTGCAGGTAACTTATACCAGTGAAGATGGTTCTGTAACTACTATTTCTCCCAATCCTGTGCTGACAGTAGAGTACAACAACACAGCTGGAGTTGTCCATCAGGATAAAGACGCTATTGTCTTCGGAGGTGGACACGAAGTCACCGTTCAGGTACTTAGCGTAAATTATTCCCAGGGGGTGCCCACAAATTTAGTATTAGAAAATAACATTAAGGTAAATCGACTTTTTAATTTTGATGTCAATACACCACCTGCCAACTTGTCTGTCAATCAAACTCCATTAGCCTCCAATGAAATTGAAATTACCTGGGATGCTGTGCAAGGAGCAGAACAATATCAATTAGAATGGACACATATCAATAAT
>CALFBH010000023.1 GCA_937951615.1 uncultured Saprospiraceae bacterium
AGCCTCTTCATTTTAGCAGTTTAAGGTATTAATACTTCGAAATTCGGTGTTCGATATTCGTTATTCGACATTCAAAATGTACTGATTTATTTAGTGCCGAAAGGCACTAGGCTGTAATCCCCCCATCAATAGGCAAAGCCAACCCCGTAACAAAACTAGATTTATCAGAACACAACCAGAGAATCGCGTTAGCAATTTCCAGCGTAGTACCAAAACGTCTCATCGGAATAGCAGCTTTCAATTTATCAGATAAGCCCGCAGAAAAATCATCCATAACTTCTGGATCAAACAAAGGCGTCACCGTAAAAGCGGGACATATAGCATTGATGCGAATATTCTTCCGAGCATACTCCATGGCGGCTGTTTTGGTCATCCCCACAACGGCGTGTTTGCTGGCTACATAAGGCAGGCTATTGGGAAGTCCTTTCAGTCCGGCAACCGACGCAGTGTTCACAATCACCCCGCCTTGCTGTTTTTGCATCTGCTGCAATTCCAATTTCATACAATAAAAAACACCGGAAGCATTGATCGCCATCACCTTATCCCAGTCGGGAGGACTGATGTCGGCAGCACGAGCATAAGAGCCGCCTATACCTGCATTATTTACGGCAATATCAATACGTTCAAACTTGCTGATGGTCGTATGGATTAAGCTTTCAACCTCCTCATATTTGGCGACATTGGCTTTGATGAAAATAGCTTTTCCGCCTTCAGCTTCTATTTGTTGTACCGTTTCCTGCCCACCTTTTTCATTGATGTCGGACACGATAACTGTACCTCCTGCTTTCGCAAATTCAAAAGCGGTTACACGTCCAATACCCGAACCTGCGCCAGTGATTAAAATAATTTTATTGCTAAATTCCATCTTGTATTTTTTCAATTTAATCATAAAGGTAATTAAGTTTAAAGGTTTGGCGAAGCCAAATATTGAATTTAAACTTAAACTTCGACTTAAACTTAAACTTACTATACTATAATTTTACATCGACTTTTTTATCTTTGACAAAATAAAAACCAACAAACACTATTTAAAAACCAATTAATAAAAGGAATCATGGACAATATAGAATTTAGTTTTTATAAATGGGAAGAAAAGACGCCCAATGCACCATTTCTCAGACAACCATTTGGCGACAAATGGGAAATTTACACCTGGTCAGAGGTCGGGCAGATGGCTCGAAAACTGGCTACAGGTTTACAATCCTTAGGCTTGCCGCCCAAGAGTCATATTGGGTTGATTTCCAAAAATTGCAGAGAATGGGTGATTGCTGATTTGGCTATTGTGATGGCGGGTTATGTCTCTGTTCCTTTGTATCCGACCTTGCAGGCAGCTGCGATTGAAGAATTAATGAACCTAGGTGATGTGCAGGCTGTATTTGCTGGGAAGATAGACGACTGGGAGAGCATGAAGGGCGGTATTGAAGCCGATATGCCTGTAATTGCATTCCCACATTATAAAGGCAGTGCCAAAGTAGATAGGGGAGAGCAGTGGTTTGATTTTATCAATAAATTTGAACCTATAGCCAAAAAGCCGACCCACAAACCAGATGACATCTGGACGATTATTTTTACTTCTGGTACAACGGGAACACCTAAAGGTGTCGTACTGACCTATAAAAACCTAGAAGCGACTAAAGCTGTAGTTGAGCAAAATAATATTGTGAAAGTTTCGGAAACTGGTGATAATCATTTCTTTTCATTCCTACCGATGAATCACATTGCAGAACGAGTTGTTGTAGAGCAAACCTGTTTCCGTTATGGCGGCATGATTTCTTTTGCAGAATCACTGGATACTTTTGTGAAAAACCTACAAGAAACACAACCCACACTCTTCTTTGCTGTACCGCGCATCTGGACAAAATTCCAATTAGGTGTATTGGCAAAAATGCCACAAAAAAAGCTAGACACGCTGCTTAGAATTCCAATTATATCTGGCATTGTCAAAAAGAAATTGCGTAAAGGCTTAGGTTTAAATAATGCAAGAGGCACCTTGTCGGGCGCAGCATCTATTCCAGAAGATTTGAAAAACTGGTACAAAAGGCTGGGGATTCCAATGGGAGAAGGTTACGGCATGACAGAAAATTGTGCGATGTGTACCTCCTTACCTGGTGAAGACATAAAGCCCGGTTCTGTAGGAAAAGCTTTGCCAACTGTAGAACTGAGAATTGATGAAGAAACAGGTGAAATCATGATGAAATCGCCTTTTGTGATGAAAGAGTATTATAAATCTCCAGTAAAAACAAAAGAAGTGCTGGACAATGGCTGGCTACGTACTGGCGATCAGGGACGATTGGATGAGGACGGTTATTTGTACATTACCGGACGGGTAAAAGATACTTTCAAAACGGGTAAAGGGAAATTTATCGTACCAGGGCCAATAGAAAGACAATTTGAAAACAATGAAAATATCGAACAGCTTTGTCTACTAGGTTTAGGCTGTCCACAACCCATTTTGCTGGTTGTTCCTTCTGAAATTGGGCAAGCAAAACCCAAAGAAGAATTGATGAAAAATCTTGACGATAATCTGGAAACCGTAAATACTAAATTACCAAATTATCAAAAAGTATCTACAATTGTTGTGGTCAAAGATATTTGGGATGTATCCAATAATTTACTGACACCGACACTCAAGGTAAAAAGGAATGTCATGAACCAAAGGTATAATGATTTGTTATTGGGCTGGCACGAGAAAGAGGATAAGGTAGTTTGGGAATAGGGTCGATGGTCGATGGTCGATGGTCGATGGTCGATGGTCGATGCGAGTGCCTTTCGGCACTCGACTAAATGCACTTTACGTCCTGTCTATGGACTATCGACTATGGACCATCGACCAACTGCTTCACTATTCAGAATTGCAAAAACCAACCACTTGAACATAAATTGAACAATCAAAAAACAAAATAATATGGCCTTTAAATTTGAAGAGTTAAAGGTGTGGCAGAAAGCTATTGATTATACCAGTGATATTCATGATTTAACAAGAACATTTCCCAAAGACGAATTATATATTTTGACTGCACAGATTAAAAGAGCTGCGGGACTCTATTGCGCTCAATATAGCAGAAGGTTCTACAGGTCAGTCTAATAAAGAATTTTCTAAATTTTTGGGCTATGCTATTCGTTCAGGAATAGAAGTAGTGTCTTGTCTGCATATTGGGAGAAAAAGAGCCTTAATTTCAGAAAAAGATTTTGAGTGGTTTTATAAAGAATTGAGTGCTATAATAAAAATGACGCAGGGATTAAGGAATGCCGTTGATAAAAGTATAAAACCATAACAAATGTTTACGTTCATAGTACATAGCTGAAATTTTACAGGCATTTTGCAAAGCAAAATGAAATACTGAAATAGCCTGAATACTAAAAGACAGCTATCGACCATCGACTATGGACTATCGACCACTGATCACCTGAAAATAAATAGAAGACTAGTAAAAACATAAATATGAACTTTGAGTACACAGAAAAATCAAAAGCCCTGCAAGCACGGGTTGATCGTTTTATGCAGGATCACATTTTTCCGATAGAACAGGAGTATTATGAATTTGTAGAGGAAAATTTATGGCAGATTTTTCCAGGGCAGGAGCAACTCAAAGAACTGGCAAAAGCAGAAGGACTGTGGAATTTGTTTCTACCCAAAGAATATAATGATTTTAGTCCAGGACTGACGAATCTAGAATACGCACCACTAGCTGAATTGATGGGCAGAGTACTTTGGTCTTCCCAGATTTTCAATTGTTCAGCACCAGATACGGGCAATATGGAAGTATTGGCAAAATACGGCAATTCAGCACAGCAGGAACAATGGCTCAAGCCACTCATGGCAGGAAAAATCCGTTCAGCATTTTTGATGACTGAGCCAGCCGTGGCTTCTTCTGACGCTACAAATATCGAAACCTCTATCGTACGCGATGGCGACGAATACGTCATCAATGGGCGCAAATGGTGGTCATCAGGCGCCATGAATCCTGACACTAAGATCTATGTCGTCATGGGTAAAACAGACCCGACGGCACAGCGTCATGTACAACAAAGCATGATACTCGTACCAGCAGGAACACCAGGTGTGAAGGTGATTCGTCCTTTGAAAGTATTCGGAGCAGTGGATTCACCAGAAGGACATGCCGAGGTCGAACTCAAAAATGTGCGTGTACCAGCGAGTAATTTATTGGTAGAAGAGGGGAGTGGTTTTGCCATTGCACAAGGTAGACTTGGGCCTGGTCGAATTCATCATTGTATGCGCCTCATTGGAGCTGCTCAACGGGCTTTAGATTTGATGTGTGTACGGGTAGCACAAAGAGAAACCTTTGGAAAAAGAATTGCAGATTATAGCAGCATTCGTCAGGATATTGCCAAGTCGAGATGTGAAATTCAACAGGCACGCTTACTGACCCTATCGGCGGCTGACAAGATTGACCGTTTTGGTATCAAAGGCGCGAAAGACCTGATCGCCATGATAAAAATAGTCGTGCCTATGATGACCTGCACAGTAGTCGACAGAGCCATTCAGGCACATGGTGGCCTGGGCGTTTGTCAGGATACACCACTAGCAGGTTTTTGGTTGTATGGCAGATCAATTCGCATTGCCGATGGGCCTGATGAAGTGCACATGTATCAGCTTGGACGCAATACGGTGAAGAGTATGATGAAGGCCTAAGAATATCGAATATTGAGCAGGGGAATATTGAATATCGAAATAAGATGTGTACAGTGGGTTGATTGATTTAAATAAATAATCGCCGAAATTCGATTAAGCACGGTGGATTGAAACCCACCGCTTTTGCGAACAGTAAGGTATATTTCGCAAAAGCGTAGGACTTCAGTTTATATTCTGCGGGGCTAAGTCCAAAAGTTGCGGTTGAAATTTCCGCTGTCAAAATAGAGTATTCGATGCCTTTTTTTACACCTCGTGTTCGCCATTCATCTGTCAGTTTTCCACGTATTTCGATAGATTGCAGTCGCTTGGCTATCCAGTCGTCGCTATAACCCAATTCCTGATAATATCGCCTTGCCCGTTCTGCTGCCAGTTCTGGATTTTCAATCTCCTGAATACGCTCATATCCGACCTTCGCCAGCCATTGTTTGAATGGCTCTGCCTTTGGCGATGGGATGGACTGGATGATGCGAAATAGTCCTTCTGTATTCGATGCATTCATCTTACGGTTTTTGCCATCCTTTGCTAACATCTCAAGGGGGGTACAAATTGTACCCCAGTTGCGATTGAGTTCTTTGTCTCGACTTCTCATACGTTTTACATATTGCCTAGTGTCTTTGCTTTCTGTCAGCACAGCTATAACATCAACAACAGCAAACCACCATTCGTCATTATGCCAAATGCGGCGGATTTCTTTTTCTTGAAAAACAAAACAAAAAAAGCAGCAAGGCCAAAGCCTTACTGCTAACAAAAATCTATCGTATTATAATGAGAAAGTCTTATTTAATATCAATCCGGTAAGGCAGTCTTGCCTGTACCCCTTTCATATTTTTAATTTCTTTTGCATACTCATAGTACTGATACAATTCATCGCCCATCTCTGCCTTCAGAGCGGCTTTTGTAGTTTCCTTGCCCGATAATTTATCAATAAACTGCTGAATAGGATCTTTAGTCTGTGGATACTCTTTGATACGATAATTCTCCAGCTCAGCCAGTTCTGCTGCTGCTGCTATGGCGTCATTCAATCCACCCAGCTCATCTACCAACCCTAGCTCTTTTGCTTTTTTACCAGTCCAAACCCGTCCCTGTGCAACCTCATTGACTTGTTCTTTGGTCATTTCCCGACCATCAGCGACACGTTTTAGGAAGTAATCGTAAAAGTCATCCACACTTTGCTGAATAATCGCACCTTCCTGAGCATTGATTTCATAAAAAGGAGAACCCAGTACCGCATATTTTCCTGTTTTCACTGTATCGAAAGTAATACCGACTTCTTTTTCCATAAACTTGTCTAAGCTTGGCAACAAACCAAATACGCCGATAGAACCTGTAATGGTATTTGGTTCGGCAAATACTTTGTCACTTTCGCAGGCAATATAATAACCACCCGAGGCTGCGACGTCGCCCATAGAAACGACCACGTTTTTACCATCTTCCTGAGCTTTGACCAACTCGCGCCAGATGATCTCAGAAGCCAGTCCGCTACCGCCGCCTGAATTGACGCGCAGTACGATGGCTTTGATTTTATCGTCTTCACGAATTTTGCGAATCATCTTGCCATAACGGTCACCACCAATAGAGCCAGATTCTCCTTCTCCATCCACAATAGTACCTTCTGCATAGACAACAGCGATTTTATCTTTGATTTTAAAATTTGTTTTCTTCTTCATGCCTTTGTGGAATTTCTTCAAAGACAAGGCTTCAATTTTATCGTCCTCTTCCAGTCCAAGACGGTCGCGCAGGTCGGTCAGCACTTCATCTTTATAAGCCAGTTTATCCACTAAACCATAACTAACGGCATCCTCAGCTCTACGAATCAGCAATTCATCAGCAATCTTTTTAAGTTCGCTGGCAGATTTGCCACGACTTTTCGCCATGTCCACCAAAAACATATCATAATTTTCACCGAGATATTCACGAACCTGAAGACGATTCTCCTCACTCATATTTTTGCGGCGGAAAGGCTCGGTTGCACTTTTGAATTTACCAGCATAAAACACCTGAGCTTTGATGCCCCATCTGTCCAGCATGTCTTTGAAAAATGGAATTTGCGCAGCAAAACCACTCATCTGCAAACCACCAGCAGGATTGAGATATACCTTGTCGGCAACAGAAGCCATATAGTATTCTCCCTGTGAATAACGGTTGCCATAAGCAACAATAAATTTACCATCAGACTTGAAATCTTCCAATGCTGCACGTACTGTACTCATGGTCGCCATACCTGCAGAAGGATTGCTCAACTCCATATAAATACCTTTGATATTGTCATTCTCTTTGGCATTTTTAATGGTTTCCAATATATCGGTCAAGCCTAATGGCTGATCTTGGCTGAAACTTTCCAGATCAAAAGCACTTTGAGCGGTATTACCCGTTTTCTCGGGAATAGCTTCTGAAAGAGATAGTTTCAAAACGGAATTGGCTTTGATTTTTACTTTGTCGGCACTTTTACCCATCGAACTGGCCACGCCACCCATGATGGCGAAAACCCCAAATATCGCTAAGATCGTTCCGAGGCAAGAGGCGAATATGAACTTAAAAAATTGCTTCATTACTTTTATAAGATTGGTTGTAAATAATAATATGGCTGCAATTTAAGAGCCTCTTAACTAAAAGCCTTAATTTTTAGACAAATAAGGGACTGACATAGACGTAATGAAGGATTGAAGAAAAAAATGTATTTTTGAGCCAGAATAAGTTTAAGTTTATCCTGATAATTATTAGGAAAGTTTAAGCTTACATCTTGAACTTAAACTTAAACTTAACATGAAACGTATATTCTTATACCTGCCCTTTCTACTTTTATTTGCTTCTATTACTTGTGCGGATCGCACGATGAGTAGCGAGCCAGCTGGAAAAATACAGATCAAAGGCAACCTCGTTGGTTGTGCGAATACGGATTCTATCCGACTTTATCAGTGGATGGGCGTGGAGATGCAGCCTGTTGCGGCATCAGGATTAAAAGAAAAGAAAGGAATTTATAATTATAATTTCAAAATCGATGAGCTGCCTACAGGTTTTTATTTTATAGGAACAAGTCCTCAAATTGCCCGTCCGATTATTCTTGGAACGGAAGCCAAAGTAGAGTTGCGTGGGAAATGTGATTCTATTCCGCAAATGAAAGTACTAAAATCACCCGTCAATCAACTACATGATAAAATTGTTGGTGAAAACGCCCAGATCAATCAGGAATTCAGTACGCTGATGCGCCAAATGCGCGGAGCTGCCCGCAATCCCAAGCTGAAAGATCAATTGATGCCCAAGTTTGCCGACTTGGATGCGCGTCGAATGAAATTATACAATGAAACCAAAGCCAAAAGTCCTTTTTTGGGTAAAATGGTTGGACTCTATACTTACCTGAATTTCCTGACCAATCAAGGCGATTATAAAACAGAAGGAGAATACTTCGCAGATAATTATTTTCAGTTTGCTGACTTGGCAGATCCTGATTATGCGCGTATGCCCACCTTATTGCAGCAAATGCAGCCTTATGCACAAACGCTCGCACAGGTTGGTATGACGGTCGAAAAACAAAGCGAATATATTGACAAGCTACTCCATACATCAGAAGCCAATCCAGCTACCTATAAGTCTGTCTTATTGGGAACAGTATTAGGCTATTCCAAATCAAAAGACAAGACCAATTTTGTAAAATATGGCGGACAACTCCTCTCAAGATATACGGATTTACATCCAAATTTTGTCGCACAAGTTGAGCAGCAAATCCAACAGGCCAGCAAACTGATGGTCGGCGCAGAAGCTCCCGAAATCACACAGGCGACACCCGATGGCAAAAGCTCCAGCCTCAGCGACCTGCGTGGAAAAGTAGTCTTATTAGATTTCTGGGCAAGCTGGTGTGGGCCATGTCGCCGTGACAATCCCAAAGTAGTCAAAATGTACAATAAGTATAAAAAACAGGGCTTTGAAGTGTTTGGAGTCAGCTTAGATGGGAATAAAGACCGCTGGCTCAAAGCCATTGAAAAAGACCAACTCACCTGGACACACGTCAGTGATCTGAAAAAATGGCAAAGCGCAGCCGCACAGCTATATGGTGTCAAATCTATTCCACAAACTTTCCTATTGGATAAGGAAGGGAAAATATTAGCCAAAAACCTGAAAGGACCAGCTTTGGAACAGAAGATTCAGGAGGCTTTGAAGAATTAATACACAGTTATTTTTTTGTTAATTGTTTGTTTTGATTATGTAGTTAATAAAATAAATATTAAATTTAGATAGATATTCTAAATCTAACTATTTTATTAACCTCTTATAATCCCTTATAATGATTAACACCGTTATAATTAGCAAAGAAGAAGACTTTTTAAAGTTGCTTAATCAGAAAATTAAGCAACTTTTTCCTGATTTATCTATTGGTGGGCAAACCGCAAAAAAAACTGAAATTCCGTCACTTGTCTCACGAGTGAAGCCTGATTTAGTTGTCATGGATTATGAACTATATTCAGGCAATTCTAGCCTTTGTACTTACCGTTCTCATCACCATTTTGAGGCTGTCTTTCTATCTAATACAAAGGCACATGCTGTTGATGCTTTTCAATGTTGTGCAGCAGGATATATCGTAAAACCCATAGATGATGCTTTACTAGAAGTTGCGATTAAAAACGCTTGTAGTCGAATTGGTTTTAAGTCTTATGTATCTGAAAATGAGATAATTAAAATTATAAATCTAAGTAGGGCAATGTCCTGTCAGCCTGTCTTTATTCCGACGATGGACGGTTTTGAACTGGTTACTGTAGGAGAAATTGTGCGCTGTGAAGGCAGAGAAAAAACGACATTAATTATTACGACAGACCCGAACCAGAAACCGGTGATTCGCAGCTCTTATAATATTGGAGTTTTTAGAAAAGAATTAGAAAAATATGGATTTTACTCGCCTCACAAATCTCATCTGATTAATCCCGTTTTTATCAGAAAATATAGTAAAGAAGGTTTTATCTATATGAATAATGAAGATAAAATACCGCTTGCAAGACGTAGGAAATGTGATTTTTTAAGCCGGATACCAAACCTGTGTGGCCGATAATTCTTCAAAACATACCGTTGCTCTAATGGTAGATAATATTATTAGATATATTTATGTTTTAATGTAGAACTTGCAGATATTAGACCCAAAATAACTTCTTAAATGATAGATATAGCGACAAGGCTGATTATAGATGAGCTCGGACAATTTATTGAAGATACAACTAGTATAACAGCCAATGATGTAGTGATAGAAAATATCGCAAATTGGGAAAATGATCCCAATAATAACCTGAAAGATAAAATAGTGGCGACCCTTGTCAATGTGGAAGAGGAAAGTGCCATGAAAAACAGACGCCCGACACAAAAAAATATGAATGGCGGTATTGATTATGTTACTCCGCCTGTACACCTTAATCTGTATTTACTATTTAGTGCTGTACCCGATCAATCTGCTACACAAGCCTATGAAACCGCTTTAAAACGCTTGTCACAGGTCATCTGTTTTTTTCAGGCAAAACGGACTTTTACCGTTAAAAATTCTCCCTTTTCCAGCATTGCAAGTGCAACAATAATGAGTGATTTGGAAAAAAGTGAGATCAGATTACAGGCAGAACTATACACCATGACCTTTGAGCAAATTAACCATTTATGGGGTTCGCTTGGTGGTAAACAAGTGCCTTCCGCATTATACAAAATACGATTAGTGGAAGTGAAACACCACATTAGACAGGAGGCACCAGTGATAGAAGAAATACAAAACAATATAAACGCAGTGAAATCATAAGTGATTAAGTGCTTGGACTCAACTAAACGCCACTTTCAATTTACATAATTGGCTTATTGTCAATACTTTTTTGAATTTTAATTTGACGTTTGGATTTGTATTTCCACTTATTTATGATGAACTATTTAAACCTCGTACATGTCCCAATGTATATTCAAACGCTTATTTGAAGTCAGGCTTTTGCATGACTATTTTCTCAATACAGAGAACGAATCCTTCTTTGCAGGTACATTAAGTGATGTACAAAGAGAGGAAAGGCTACGGGAGTTGGCAAGTATGGGGCAGCTGAATATGAGGAAGGAAATAGACATTCGCCCCACAGAAAAAACAAAACAACAACTGAAAGATTATCGCCTGGGATTCATAAAAACCCTTACTGGTTTTTTTGTGGGCGTTCAGGTGAAAAAAATAGAACCAGGAGATGGTTCAGTTACTTATCAACCTCTAATCCCGATGAGCAATGAGCTTGAATTCTCATTCCATATATATCCGATCAATCCACGTTTTAAGTCTTATTCCAATGTGCCTTTGCGGAAACGCATAGAAGCTATTTATCATTTTGATAATCGAATGAACACAGGGAAAATTGCACCAGCACTTTCACTTCCCGTACTGCCATTCAATAATGATACAGCTTATGAAATGGGGGAACTGGCCATAAATGGAGGTGCAATACAAGGGGCTGTTGAAGATGTTGATTCGGGCTCACCGCCTGCGATTTGGGAGAGTGTGGATGGACAGGGATTGATGAATACAAATGATAGGAGGCTATTGGCTAAAAAGTTTTATGTCAGGCTACCCGATACCAGCAGTTTGACACAGGTTGATGCGATACTAAAAGATACTGGAGGGACTGTATTAAATCAATATTCTTATGATGTCAGTGGGAATGTGACCCTTATTTCAGTGGATTTTGCAGCGGATAGTAATGGCGACGAAATACCAGATGGCACCTACAATCTTGAAATAACAGACAATGATGGCTTTTTTTTAAATAAAGAAGTATTGCTCAACGATGAGTTATTTGATAGAAATGCATTCGCCGCCATTGCCATCAACACAACAGAAACCGATCCCGGATTCAAAATCCTCGAAGCTGATGGTTCATTGGTGGGCAAAACAGATGCTTCGGGTACAGTGACTCCGCCACCTTTATTTGAACTAAGGATGACAAGCCGAAGATGCTTTTGGCGATATAAATCGAGAGAAAATTTTGACCCGGCTGTGGTGACTAGTGTAGGTGCTGCATTAGAACAACCAAGCGGTGTGGATAATATGCTATGGACAATTTCGCCCCAAAGCCTGACTAGAATACCCGTACCTATCGGACTGCTCAATTTGCCCAATCCGGTAGAAGGTGCGCCCTTGAGATATGAAGATGGGCGATACTATGCCGATGTATATATATCAGCCATCAATAAATTAATCGACTCATAAAGAATATAAATTGTGTGTTAAGTTGGCGTTATTAGTGATTGGTTAATTAGTTATTAGTCAATACATTATCAGCATTAGTCATTGCAAAAGGTCATTGACTTTTATGAGGGATTATAATTAAACTTCATGCTGTTTGGTGTTTTATCTTTTGATTTTACTGAACCTGAACCATTTTTAATTTAAAATATTTTAAAATTTGTTTTTAGCTATAAAATATTTCTTTAATAAAAAGGGAGCTTTTGCAAAGCAAATGCTTTATAAGCAACTAATTACCAATCACTAATCAACCAATTACTAACCCCAAGTTAAGTAAATGCTTGTCATTGCTTTAAGGCGATTTTAAACTTAAACTTAATCTTAAACTTATTAAGTAGAATTATTATACATAACTGATGAAAAATAAATTAATATGAATAACTACAAAACACCAGGCGTTTACGTAGAGGAAGTGCGAAAGTTCCCCCCTTCTATCGCCGCAGTGGAAACTGCGATTCCGGTATTTATTGGTTATACCGAAAAAGCCCGCCTCAAGGAAGACGGAGACTTAGTGAATAAACCACATCGTATTACTTCTGCCTTCGATTATATTCGCTTTTTTGGCGAAGCAGAACCGGAAACAGGCATAGAAGTAACCATCGACAGCAGTAGCACACCACCGGCAATCAATGCCAAAAATGCAACGCCTTCCAACTATCGCATGTATTATGCAATACAGGCTTTTTACTCAAATGGCGGTGGTCCATGCTATATTGTTTCTGTAGGAGACTATGCTGGAGGAGGTGTGATTTCGCCCACTGCCCTGACGGATGGACTGGTAGAAGCTGGTAAAGTAGATGAAGTCACCTTGATTTTATTTCCTGATGGACAAGGCTTAACGAGTGCGGGATCTTATTACACCGTACAAAAAGAAGCCTTAGATCAGTGCGAAGCATTAGGCGACCGCTTTACAATAATGGATGTCTGGATAGATCCAAATGATCCCAATGCAGATAACATACAAGTACTTCGAGATGACTTATCAGGAACACTTGACCAGTTGAAATATGGCGCAGCCTATTATCCGCAGCTTGAAATGCGCCTGACGTACCGATACAATGAAGCTGATGTAACAATTGTGGGCGGAAGTGCAGGTACACTAGATGCGCTGGAAGGTTCTGATAATGTATTATACAATCAGGCAAAAAATGTGATTGACAACCAATTATATGTACTCATGCCGGCCTCTTCTGCCATCGCAGGTATCTATGCGCAAGTTGATAATGCCAGAGGAGTCTGGAAAACGCCTGCCAACATAAACGTTGATCTTGCCGTAAAGCCAACCTTAAAAATCACTGACCAGATGCAAGAAAGCATTAATGTAGATGTTACTGCGGGTAAATCAGTCAATGCCATTCGTTCCTTCACGGGACGCGGTCCGGCTATCGTATGGGGTGGACGTACCCTTGCGGGCAATGACAATGAATGGCGGTATGTTTCGGTACGTCGTTTTTTCAATATGGTTGAAGAATCGGTCAAAAAAGCAACGGTACAATTCGTCTTCGAGCCCAATGATAAAAACACCTGGACCAGAGTAAAGTCCATGATCGAAAATTTCCTGACACAACAATGGAAAGCAGGTGCATTGATGGGGACGACTACAGAGGAAGCCTATTATGTCAAAATCGGACTCAATGAAACGATGACCGAAGTAGATATCTGGGAAGGCAGAATGATTGTAGAAATCGGTATGGCGGTTGTCCGTCCGGCTGAATTTATCATTCTACGTTTTAGCCACAAAATGCTTAATGAAGGCTAAACCCATTTTTTAACTCATTGTCAAATTTAAAAAATAATAAAATGGCAGAAAATAATAGTGTGAAGCCGACGCAGGATATACTTAACAATTGTTTGTTGGAACTCTGCGAAAGAAAAGTGGCATCAATCAATCAAGTTACAGCGGAGAAAACTAATGCTCAGGCTGAAAATGAGGCTGCTCAATTTAGTATGTATTGTTACAATATGACTGACTCAATGCTTGATATATATTGTAATCTTGATCGTTGCTATGTTATTCCTGTTACACAGCAAAAAAAATTAATCAAAGGGAGAATAGAGCTTTTGATTGAGAAGAATACAACCCTAAGCACTAAGTACAAAGATTTGGTGAAAATGATTCGGGATGTGCGGGAGAAGTATAATGATGTATTAGACGAGGCCTGTAAACTCGGACGATGCCTAGAAGAAGAAGAACGTTGTAACCCTGATACTTATAATGCTTTAGCGAATGCTGAACTTATTAGCGAAGTTGCAGGCTTGGAAACAAAAACAAAAAAATGCTACGAAAAATTATGTCGAACAGTTGATGCTTCAATTGATATTGCTGGTATTCAAACTTTTACTAACATAAAGAGCATAGTCCCTTATTGTGATAATGTTATGGTATTTCTTGACGAACTTGGGAAGGATGTGAATGATAATATAACTTATATCAATACGCAACTTGCAAAGGATAAAAAATCTGTTGGAGAAGCAATAGAGTCTGTAATGACAGCTAGTTTTGAGCAATGTAATGCTGAAATCAATATGGAAACTATATGCGAAATTTATGATGATGTTGCCAGCCCTGACTGTCGTGATGCACTACGTAATGGTGAGAACACGATAGAAGATATTTGTAAAAAATTGCAAAAAGAAGGCTTGGAAGACGAAAATGACGACTGTGCTAAATTGCGAATAAAAATAGCAACTGGAAGTAAAATTACTGCTAAAAAACAAACAATTTCTAAAGCAACTAAAAAGCCGGCAACAAAGGCTAAACCTAAAACTGATGCGGAGAATAGCAAAACTGATGAAGTTTCGTAAAAACTACAATCTTATTTTCATTGTATCAAATCAATAAACTTTTTTAAAAACTATAATTATGGCTACATCTTCACAGCAACAAGCTCTCAATGATATTGATTGTCTGCAAATGTGGAAAGAGGAACTGCGCCGGGTTCAAAATGCTTTAATAAAAGCGGAGGCAGAAGCTGATAGAGCTTGTTCTTGCTACACAACTATTCTGAATATTAAAGCTAAATTGAATATTTACCGGGATAATATAAATATTACTAACGCAATCATTGTCAAAATAGAAGCTGAGTTGGGCATCTTGCTTGCTCAACTTCAAGATGATGTGTGCAATAAAGCACAATGCACAGTGGAGGCAATGAAAGTGCTCTACTGTTTTATTCTTGATTTTTTCGACTGCCTTGATAAGTTGATAGTGGATAATGTAACTTCACTTATTAATGAAATTGAATGTTTTAATCTTAATAAGCCTTCAATCGTACTAAAATGTTTACAGGCTTTATTAGAAAAACTGACCATTGTAGCAGCCATGCAACAAGCAGTTATAAAGCAAATTATTGAGGTCGTTGAATGTGCCATTGAGGTAGATAAATTACTTTGTTTACCAGAAGAAGGAAATGAAGGAGATATTTCTACAGGAGGTAATTGCAGTCTGGAGAATTTTGTTTCAGTATTAAATACTTATTACTCGAAAAATTCTGAAGGAAAAGTATTGAATATAGGGTCGGGAGCGGTTAAGATTAATGATGATGATGAACAAATACAGATTGGATTGTTCATGGATGAAATATGTACTGATATAAGTAACGAATTTCCTATAAACAACCCTAATGGGTTTTATGGCAAATTGGACACTGCTGTAAATGTAATTGAAGGTGTTTGTGTACAGGTTAAAGAACATTGCGACGATAAGAGAAAAGATGCAGATGAACTTAGAGCCTGCAAAGAAAACCTAGAAAACGCCATAGCAGCCGCCACAGAAGCCAAAGCCTGCAAATAACTGTACCGACGACTTTAGCCGTCGAAAACTGATTTAAAATTTCAAAATTTTATTTAACAAAAACGCTGAAAGCCAGTCATCCACAGGATAATTGGCAAAGGCGATAAAACTTATAATCATGCCAGCAACCGGAGATTATCCTTTACCAAAGTTTCACTTTTTAGTTGAGTGGGCAGAAGGTGCCCGAATGGGGTTTACCGAAGTTAGTGGACTCGACTTTGAAACGGAAGTCATCGAATATCGGGAGGGCAACAGCAGGAAATATAATAAGCTGAAGCAACCCGGACTCACAAAATACAGCAATATAACACTTAAACGTGGCACATTTGAAGGCGACATAGCTTTCTTTAATGCCTGGAAAGAAACCTATTATTTCCAAGAAGGCAACAGCACCGGCAGCAAATTCAGAAGAACCGTGACCATCAAAATGCTCAACGAAAATCACGATCCGATTTTGATATGGACACTCGAAAATGCATGGCCATCAAAAGTACAGTCCACCGACTTGAAAGCAGATGCTAATGAGATCGCTATAGAGACGATGGAGCTTGTACACGAAGGATTGACTGTACAAGAAGCCTAATTTATTAGAATATGTCAGCTACTGTAGATTATTCATATCAAACTGTTGGTTTTCACTTTCGAGTCAGCATACCCGATGGTGAGGGAGTGGATGCCCGTTTTCAATCCGTAGCCGGACTGGAAGTACAATTTGATACGGAAAACATTAAGGAAGGTGGTGAAAACCGCTTTGAACACGTGCTACCAGTTCGCAAAAAATACCCCGATTTGGTGTTGAAACGTGGACTGGTATCACCTAGTGGTCTTTCTGAGTTGACAAAATGGTTTAATGAAACCTTTGGAGAGACAATTAGTATCAAGACTAAAAATTTAGATATTGAATTACTCAACGAAAACCATGAGCCGATAATGAAATGGAGAGTCATACATGCTTGGCCAAAAAACTGGAAAATTGGTGAACTCAACGCTGAAAAAAGTGAAGTATTGATTGAAACACTGGAACTGAATTACAACCGATTTGTATTTGAAAAAGTATAATTATGCCTTTAGAAATAAGAGAACTGGTGATCAAAGCGACCATTGATAATGATAAAGGAAGTTCGACTGACAGTGGCAGCAGTGCCGGTACGCAGGAAGACAAAAGCAAAATCATCAATCAATGCGTGGAAAAAGTACTGGAAGTTCTTAAACAAAGAAAAGAAAGATGATGCCACAAGATAACGTCAGTAAATTTGTTATATGCGCACATAAAAAAGAAGATTTTAGTGACGTTGCACATGCTGATTTTACTTTACCTATAAATCCTGAATCGTTTAGTCAGAATTATAAGGTAGAGTATGATAAGAAACCTGGTCATGGCAATCAAAAAAAGTCCACGGAGTACAAATTCACAACTCCAGAGGAACTTAAAATAGATTGCATGTTTGACGGGACTAATGCAGTCGAAGGGTATCATAACCCAGGAGACAAATCAGTATATGATCAAATCATGGAACTGAAAGGAGTTGCTTATGATATGAATGGAGAGATCCACCGCCCTAATTTCCTGAAATTGTTTTGGGGAGATTTGCATTTTCAGGGCGTTTTAACTGGTCTTGACATCAACTACACGCTTTTTAATAGCAAAGGAGAACCACTTAGGGCAAAAGTTTCATTGACCTTTCTGGGGACACTATCTGACAAAGAACGCTCAGCGCGAGAAAACAAAAAATCACCAGATATTACACATACACGCCTTATAAAAGAAGGTGATCGACTTGACCTGATGACCTATAACATTTATAATGATAGCAAATATGTGCTTCAAATTGCGAAAGCAAATGGCTTAACTAGTTTTAGGAATCCGAAGGTCGGAAAAGAGTATGTATTTCCTCCATTTGATAAAACTGAAGCATGAACAATCAGCAGACCATACCAAACTCAGCTGTACACAATGTAGTGACATTTGATATTCTTACTGACGGAGAAGCCATTGGTAATGAATATGAGGTGATATCGATTATGATTATTAAAGAGGTTAATCGTATCCCTACAGCAAGGATTGAAATTGCAGATGGAGATGTTGCCGAATCAAAGTTTGAATTAAGTAATACCGAAAAATTTATTCCAGGAAAAGACATTCATATAAAAATAGGTCGGGACAGTACTAATGAGACTTTGTTTAAAGGAATTATTACCAAACATTGTGTTAATGTTAAAGAACATGGTCGTCCAAGCCTAGTCGTTGAGTGCAAGGACATCAGCGTAAAACTGACCGTCGGACGGCACAACCGCTACTTTGAAGAGCAAAAGGACAGTGTCGTAATGGAGGAAGTTATTGGTAATTATACAGGCTTATCGGCTGATGTAGAAGCAACGGACCTAACGCATAAAGAACTGGTACAATACCATATTACTGATTGGGATTTTCTCGTCTCGCGAGCAGATGCTAATGGAAAATTAGTCATTATAGATGATGGCAAAATTGAGGTCAAAAAGCCGGATACCAATCAGGAGGCTGCACTTTCCCTGCAATACGGTTCTACACTGGTTTCTTTTCATGGAGAAATAGATGCCCGTACTCAGTTCAAAAAAGTAAAAGGACAAGCCTGGGACTATACCAATCAGGAATTATTTGAAACAGAAACAGAGGCTGCTGATTATACGGAACATGGCAATGTAACTGGAAAAGACTTAGCCGACACCATTGGTTTAGAAGAATGGGAATTGAGGCACAGCGGACAAGTCGTAGAAGAAGAATTGCAAGCCTGGGTAGATGCCAATATGCTACGCAGTCGCATGTCCAAAATCAGAGGAAGAGCTAAAATAAATGTCGGTTATGGAGAGGTCAAACCCGGCAATATGGTTGAACTCAATGGGGTAGGAGAACGCTTCAATGGAAAAGCCTTCGTTAGTGCAGTCAGACACGAAATAGGAGAGGGAATCTGGCACACACATCTTCAGTTTGGTTTGTCACAACATTGGCATGCAGGCTCTGAAGAAATCGAGGACTTACCCGCAGGAGGACTTGCTCCGGCGATTAGAGGTTTGCAGATTGGAAAGGTGGTACAATTACAGGATGACCCTGACGGAGAAGACCGGATTTTGGTCAAACTACCCACAATAGACAATGAAGCGACAGGAACATGGGCACGCATGGCAAGCCTTGATGCAGGAGAAAACAGAGGAGCATTTTTTCGCCCTGAAATAGATGACGAAGTTATTATTGGTTTTATCAATGACGATCCTAGAGATGCAATTGTACTTGGCATGCTGAACAGCAGTGCAAAACCAGCTCCGTTGGTCGCAGAAGACGTTAATCACGAAAAAGGATTTTTCACTCGTTCCGAAATGCGGGTATTATTCAATGATGATACCAAAACAATAACAATTGATACACCAGCAGGTAATATGATTGTATTGGATGAAGAGAATAAATCCATTACCCTACAAGATGAAAATGACAATAAGATTATCATGTCTCCTGACGGGATAGAAATCAATAGCCCAAAGAAAATAGTGATAAAAGCCGGTACCTCTATGGAAGTAGAAGCAGCCACCTCAATGGAGTCTAAGGCTACAAGTATTGCCATGAAAGCCGATGCAGCATTAGAAGCGGAAGGTGCGACAACAAAAATGGCTGCGCAAGGGATCGCAGAGTTAAGCGGCTCCCTCGTGAAAATTAATTAATTCTTTTTGCGCAGCAAAAAAACAATTTTAAACTTAAACTTAATCTTGCACTTAAACTTATAAAATCATGCCTCCAGCAGCACGTACACCAGATTTTCACACCTGTCCACTGGTAACAGGATTGGTTCCACACGTTGGCGGCCCGGTAGTCGGGCCTGGCGTACCGACTGTTATGATTGGTGGACAAATTGCCGCAGTAGTCGGAGATATCTGTACCTGCGTTGGTCCACCCGATAGCATTGTAAAAGGATCGGGAACAGTAATGATTGGCGGAAAACCAGCAGCCCGACAAGGCGATTTGACCGCGCATGGCGGCGTCATCGTACAGGGCTTGCCCACAGTAATGATAGGAGGTTAAAGTTTATTCAATAATTGGGTTGATGGAATAATTGTGAAATTGTAATCACACAACCCGCAACTCGCAACTCGCAATATGTCAGAAAACAATTCATATCTCGGACGCGGATGGGCATTTCCTCCCACCTTCAATATCAATTCAGGCAGTGTGGAAATGGTACAAAACGAAGAAGACATCAATCAAAGTCTCGAAATTTTGTTGTCGACCAGCCTAGGGGAGCGCGTCATGCAGCCCACCTACGGTTGTAACCTGAAAGACTATCAATTTGAAGCCTTAAATGTGACGATGATTAGCTTCCTCAAAGACTTAGTGGAGCGGGCTATCCTGTTTCACGAACCCAGAATTACACTTGAAAATATAAAAGTTACTGAAATTGATTCCTTTGATTTAATTGAAGGCAAGTTCACCATCGAAGTTGATTACCAGATTGACGGCTCCAATTCGCGCCGCAATTTTGTTTATGATTTTTACCTGAGAGAAGCCGACCGAACGGTCTAAATAATTCACTCATTCACGCATTGTATTTATGTCAAATAGTTCACTTATATCCAAAATACCACATCCGCTATTGCTTTCCTGCCCAGGAACAAGTCAGCAAGGTAAGATATTGGAACAGTTAGATCCTGAAAAAATAAAAATAGATGACCAGGAAGCAGAAGACCTGCTAAATTTTATCTATCAATTTGCCAATCAGGTCAATTTTTATGATCAAAGCCTCCAACAACATGACTGGCAGCCCTTTTTCAAAAACAGCCTTCCTTTCATCTTAGCCCGTATCAGTAAAATCAACATAGGACAACTCAGAGGAGACTATGACGAATTAGTTGCTTTTGTACAAACAGATTATGAACCCCAATCCCTTCAACTTGTATTTGATTTTTTATATGATGAAATATTTATTCCTTTAACAAAATGGCAGAAACAATTCGTAGAAAGTAAATCCAGTTTTGGGGATATTATTAGCAGTGCAGTAAGGAGAAACTTAAAAACAGCTCTGAAAGATTATATCATTCTATTCCATAGAGTAGCTTGGTTTAATGGAGTCAATACGACAGAAAATTACAATATTACGGTAAGAGATTTTTCCGAATTAGACCCGACAAACATTTGGGGACTAAGTCCAGAGGATTTAATTATTCAGGACATGAGTGCCTATGACAATACAAGTATTTTAAGTGGACAATTGGATTATGTACTAAACACAGAGTCGTATAGTCTTGATAAAATTGTAAACAAAGCCATTGAAGTCCTCAAACTACTGAGCAAAAAAGCTCCACACTATATAAAAGAAAGCCTGATTCCCAAATACGAAGAACAGCAGCAGTTGCATTTGCCACAGTTAGGCTTGCTTTATACCTTCATGGAACTAAGCAAGCATTTCAAAATAGACATCAATGATTTAAGCACCAAGCACTTGGACTTTTTTTACAAAAAAGTCTTAAATATCAAAGAACAGTCAGAAACACCAGACAAAGCGCACCTCGTATTTGAATTGCAAAAACACGTCAATGAGAAGGAACTCAAAGCTGGCACACTCATCAAAGACGGCAAAGACGCCGACAATAAAGACATCTTTTTTCAATTGGATGAAGATGTGGTGATAGACAAAGCGCAGGTCGCTCATTTGCAAACGCTTCATGTTAATTATGTAGATGCTGTGGTAGATGATGGAATAACAGACGAAGAAGCGACTTGCTCGGAAGATGCTACAATATGCCCATTCGTGGAAGGCATTTACATGGCTCCAATGGCTAAGGCTGCTAATGGAGTAGAAAAAACAGAATCGCCACTTTCCTGGCCGACCCTCGGCGCAAGATTCAGCAAAGAAACCATAGGTGATAATGAATTGCCAGAACGCTATCCTAAAGCAGAAGTAGGTTTTGTACTGGCTTCGCCGGTTTTGTATTTGCAGGAAGGTAAACGCAAGATTGATATTCGCTTATGTTGTAAGATTGAGGATATAGAAGGTGTCAAAAATTTCACCAAAGATAACTTTACTGACTTAGAGATTATATTTGGAGACACTGAAGATATAGATGGAGTAGAAGTCCTCAATTTGAATGAAACGTATTATGGATTGACTGCTGTGGTTATTGAAGAAATTGCACAGCAGTTGGAAATTCAGGTGAAGCCTAAGATTGAGGATTGGCTAGGTAATCCAAATTACCCTGCTTGGATGTTGTTAGTACAATATGTTTTAAGTGAATGGTGGGATATTGAGCTTACTGGAAATTTGATTGAAGATTTTTACAATGCTCTTTTCGATAAGGTAATTTCAGGTTTCAATGCTGATTTGTATGGAGTTGATGTTTGTCCTATATCCGCAAGTGTCTTGTCTGCCTATTCTGTTGGTTTTATTTTAGATATGGAAGTGACGGAAGAAATTAACAATAATATTGTAGTGTATACGGTAACATTTGAAGGAAATATTATAGAGGAAGAGGAAGATGTTACTATTATTCAAGGGGGAAAACCAACTATTATATCAAGAGAAGATATTATAAAAGCAGAATGTTTTATAAGGGAAAGTTTCAAGTGTTATGAAGAATTAATTCAACGAATTATTGGTGAAACCGCTGAAACACAAAAGGTATTCAAGATATGTCTGAGTGGAGAAAAGGAATGGATTGTTGTAAAACCAGAGCAAATTAAAAAAATTAACTTGATTTGCCCGATTACAAGCGGGAATGGAAATAGTGGTGGAGGATTTGAATGTCCTCCAAATGAGTTAGGGACTGGGATTGTATTTGAAGGCGATGGTTTAGGAGGAAATAACCTTCCTCAAGAAGAAGAAGAATTCGCTTGTCCGCCTGGGACTGATTATGAACTTTGCATTACTATTGAACTGGATGAGTCCGTAGATTCAGTTACATTTTTCAATGAAGAAGCCCTAAAGGAATCGCTCGGCACAACAGACCCTGTAGCAAAAATACTGGTCAATGGCGACATAAAAATTCCCATAGATAGTTGTGAGTATACCCCATGTTGCAGTCTGGAAAATTGCGAAGAAGAAAAAGAACTGACGGCCTCTTTATACCATTATTTCCGCCATTTTAAAGTACTAGATTCCTGTATTGATGTGGAAGTCTGCGGACTGAAGAATTTCATTGTACAAAATGATGAGAACCTTCAGGATGTGAATAGTCCGATTTATCCTTTTGGGGTGCGACCGGAGGTGATTGATTTTGATGTGGTGAATGACCCGATTTATTATGTTACACAAGAATTGATAGATGCTGTCAATGGACTAACGGGAGTACCTACCAATATAATAGATACACTGGAAGACAAGTTAAATGAACCAGAAATTGGAGATGCGGAGGCTGTTGATGAATACTTAACAGTTGAACTTGGTCTTACTTTGGATGATTCTATAAGCATTGTTGTTAAAGAGTTTCTAGGTCTAGGAGAGAATGGATTAAACTTAATTGGGCCAAGCTTTTATGTCGGGAGTAAAGAAATTATCTGCAAGAACTGGGGAAAAGTCTGGGTAAATCTTTCATGGAAAGGGAAGCCAAGTGACTTTAATGATTATTACAAAGCTTATAAAGTAAATTGGAGTACTCTAACACCTGGTCTTGATGAGGAAGATTTTGAGATTAATATATCTGTTTTAAGTGATGGAAGTTGGATAAGGGAAGATAATACTGATCTGTTAAATTACAGAATTATAGATAGGAATAATGATAATGAAGGCGATGTACACCCGATAACACAACATTATAATAGAAGATTGTTTAGTGATAATAGGTTTTATTTTAATAATCCTGACAGGGACTATGAACTAAATAATGAACTGCCTGAAATATTAGAAGATGGGTATGGATTTCAACCTCCTTATTGTATTCCTTTAAATGAAGATGGCAATGTAACTTCACAAATGGAGTATCCCGATAGTATTGAACAAGTCATTGAAATAGAAAGTAAATACTTCGATATTGAGCATAAGTTTAGGGAAATTAATTCATCTGTTAAGGATTATACAACCGATGTAATTAACGGTTTTTTGAAAATAACGCTCGAAAGTCAGGATTTCTTACATAAGAATTACGCTTTTATTTTGGCTCGGCAAATGATGGCTTTATCTTATCTGGTAAGTAATCCTGGAGAGTTCTTCCCGAATGCAATATATATAGATACAGGAACGGGAGGGGTGATAGATATAAGTCCAGTTATAAATAGTCTTGCTGATGTCCAATCTTTATCAGCAACGATAAATAACAATATTGGGAATATAGTAGATGGCTTAGGAGATTTAGAGGCAGCAGGTGGATTGTTGGAAACATTAGAGGACTGTTTGTTTGATTCACCTTTTAATATTCAAACATTAATTAATGAAGTTAAGCTCAGTTTAGATAATGGGACGGATGGAGTAATAGGCAAACTTGATATTATTGAAGATTATATTGATGATGTAACCGAATGTTTGTTTACAGGTATACCTGATAACATTCAAAGTTATCTAGGGACAGTTATCGTTAATTTGATGGGAGCAGCTGATATTGGTGCTGCAAAAGGTGATGTAGGCGATGTACTAGCAAAGCTAGGGAATATGAATAACCTGGCAAATGTGAATGATATTTATAATGAAAGCCCACCCGGAACATTCGTAGGTATTGACCCTGATGTTCCTAATGCTCCTGTATCGAATAATCTGTGGGGAATCATTCAAGGGCTTTCGATTGATTTAGAGGATGTAAAAAATATGCTAGGGAATCCAAGTGTCACATTCGATGATACTTGGTCTTCACCTGATCCAGATCCTAACATGATTATCCAAAAAGTATGTGAGATAGAAGACAAGATGATTGTTGTTAACAATGCATTGTCAAGTCTAACGGTTGAAATAGGAGCTTTGTTAAGTGATAGTCAAATAATCCAAGAGGCAGCAGAAGACTTGGTTGCTTTAGTCGGAGATCCACCAGATACTGGCACTCCGGTTACACCGCCAAATACACCAACTGGACCGCAAGTTACCGATGTACTGCCCGAAGGAGCCGAAGTCCCCATCCCAAACGAGCCCTGGACACCAATAATAAAAGAAATGTCCCTCGACTACACCGCCAAGGCAACCAGAACGGACATCGACCTCATACACATCTACCCATTCAGCAAGACCTACAAAGAAGAACCGCTGAATCCGCAGCCCATGCTCGTGCCGACGCTCGTGGATGAAGGCACACTCTTCATCGGACTCAAAGACCTCAAGCCAGGTACTAGTGTTAATCTCTTATTCCAACTCGCAGAAGCTACGGCTGATACCGAGTGCGACAAAGCCGACATCAAGTGGCATTACCTTAAAAATAACCGCTGGAACAACGAACTCCGCGAAGGATTTGAAATTGCAGAAGATGGTACAAATGGACTGACCCGTTCTGGCATCGTGAAAATCGCTATACCAGAAGACATTCCCAATAAGGGCTACACCATCATGCCCAATCCTGAGCCTGACAAAGAACCGCTTTCTTGGCTTAAAGTCTCCGCAAGAAAAAATATTGCTGCGATTTGTGAAACAGTCGGCATACACACGCAGGCAGTCGTGGCAAGTTATAAAAACATGACTAATCGCAGGGAAAAAATGTTATTACCGACAGGCAGCCTGTCTCGTCTGGCAAGTGCCGATTCCCGCATCAAAAAAGTCAATCAATTTTATGATACTTATGGCGGAAGAGTGGCAGAACAGTCCAATATTTTCTACCATCGCGTCAGTGAACGACTAAGACATAAAGGGCGCGGCATTCAGTTGTTTGATTATGAACGACTGGTCTTACAACATTTTCCACAGGTATTGATGGTGCGTTGTGTGACCCATACTTTTGGACTGTCAGCTAAAAAATATCGTTATGATTTATCCATTGCACCAGGTTTTGTGATGTTGGCTGTTATTCCCAATTTAAAATTATTAGCCTCTGGCAATATACTTGAACCTCGCGTATCAGCCAGTTTATTGGATGACATTCAGACTATGCTGGCAGATAAAATATCACCTTTCACGCAGTTGAAAGTCGTCAATCCCAGATATGAAAAAGTGGATGTGATTGTAAAAGTGAAATTCAAAAAGAAGATAACAAACGTAGCCTTTTACAAGGCAAAATTAGCAGAATCTCTAATGCAGTTTCTAGCTCCCTGGACGCAAGGCGACAACCTCGACAGACTTGTTTTTGGGCGTAATCTATCCGCTTCCGAAATTGTAGAATTTATAGAATGTCGCTCTTATGTGGATTTTATATGTTCACTTGAGCTTAGTCACGAAGATAAAAAACAGACTTGCTATAACGACTCAACAGAAGATAATGACGCAGCAACTGTAATCGCACCACTAACAGCTCGTTCCATACTGACTGTAGGAACAATAAACGTAGAGCATCTGAGTAGAGATTGTGAAAAGACAATATCAACATCTGCATACAAATGTGATAATGTTACAAGCATGAAAAAATAAAAATATCCCTTAGTGACCCTTAACTTTAGTGGTTAAAAAAATGCCCCGATGCGCCACCCAGTAAAAGTGAGATGGCATAAACTAAAAAGACATGGAAGAAGTCAAAATAAATAACAAAGTCATACAAAAAAATGACACTAGCTTCCCTGAACATTTCGACTTTGAATGGCTCAGGAGCAGAGGATTGGAGCATATTGGCCAACTATCCGGCAAAATATGGACAGATCACAACACCCATGACCCAGGTATCACTATGCTGGAATTGCTGTGTTATGCCCTCATCGACCTCGGCTATCGAACAAAGCTGCCTATCGAAGACCTCTTGGCAAAAAAGAAGGACGAGGAAGAAGATAATTTCTTCACACCTGCCGAAATACTTACCTGCAATCCAACCACCATTCTCGATTATCGAAAGATGCTGATGGATATTGATGGAGTACAAAATGCGTGGTTAGAAGTCGTGAAGGATGAATGTCTATATCTCGACTGTGAACCGATGATAGATGAGAATGGAAATCCAATTTACTTGAATTGTACAAAGGGGACAGACTTAGTAAAGATACCACTAAACGGCTTATACCGTGTCTATATCGAATTAGAAAATGAAGACCCATACTGTCTCAATAAAATAGCAGATCTATCTGGAGATTTAGAAGATGGTATCATTGAAGAACCCGAAAATCCTATTATCACAGAAGTCAAAAAAAGACTTTCCCGCTATCGCAATCTATGCGAAGACTTTTTGGAAATACACACCTTATGTCCCGAAGAAATCGGTTTGTGCGCAGAAATAGAACTGAGCGATACTGCAAATCCTGAGAAAGTTTATATTGATGTCATGGAAGCTGTTAACCGCTTCCTGACCCCTGAAATTACGTATTATACACTTCAGGATTTTTTAGATAAAGGCAAAACAATTGAAGAAGCTTTTGAAGGACGTCCTTATCTTGCCGACCAACAAGAAATAGGAGAATGTGGGGAAGCTATCATTGAAAGCCGTGGATTTATAGATAAGGAAGAATTAAAAAATATAAAACGCCATAAAACCATTCATCTTTCAGATATATACAAGTTGATACTTGAAATTGATGGGGTAGCAAGCATTAAAAATCTTGTCCTTACAGGCTGGATTGATGATGAACGGGTAGAAAGTAGTAGTAATGTCTCAACCTTGGAACAGGAAGAAGATGAAGCCCGATGCTGGAATTGGGAATTACCTTTGCATAAAAATTATGTTCCTCAATTGTGCTTTGAACATACTTGTTTAAACTTACATAAAGGCGGTTCGTCTTATGCTGTCGATCAAGATAAAATCGAACAACAACTTCGCAGTTCTATCATTGCAGGAAATGCACCCTTATTGAGTGAAGACAACCTGAATATAGCGATTCCCACAGGCAATTACAGACCCGATTTGGGCGATTATTATTCTATTCAAAATGACTTGCCAAATGTATATGGTGTTGGAGAAGGTGGAATACCTGATAGTGCCACAGATTTGCGTAAAGCACAAGCCCTTCAACTGAAAGGCTACCTGCTTTTTTACGACCAATTATTGGCAACTTATATCAATCAGGTGGGTAATCTACGAAATTTATTCTCCCTGAAACCTGATAGCAAAAGACCCGCAGAGGTCTTGCATACTTACTTCCCGCAAATGATGGATTCTGTACCACAGGCTGGAAAATTAATTCAATTTTATGACAAGGAAAATAACGGATTATTAGACGGAACAGTACTCGGCTTACCTGCTGAAACAGAACCGACCAATTTACAATTGGAAGAACTAAAGCAGCAAAAAGATTTTGAATTTAATATTAAACAATACTATTTCGACAAAGTAATTGATCGTGATATTGCACTTAGTCAGCTTCAGCGGGAGTTTGGACAGGGAGATATTACGACAACAATCTGCGAAGATGAATGTGGTTTCTTTTTTGTCATAAGAACTCGTTTTACAGAATATGTGCTGACAAGTAGAAAGCATTATGACACGCATAATGAAGCGAAATCAGCCGCTGAAAGTGTAAGTTTTCTTGGTGCTTTGCCGAAGGCTTATCAAAAAGCTAAAACGACGATAGATGATAACGGTACCACAATTGAAAAATATACTTTTTCAATTGTCTATCAGGACTTAGGCTACCTCACTATTTTGCAAAACATGGTAGAAAACGAGACGGCATACTGTGAAAGAAGAGAGGCGTTTTTGAATCATCTACTATCAAGATTTTCGGAAAATTTTAACGAGTATGCCCTACTAAACTATACACTGGGACTGGACGATAAAAAAAGAATAGAGCGCAAAGGGCAATTTCTTTCCAACTATCCGGAAATTAGCCGCAATCGAGGACAAGCTTATGATTATTGTGAACCTGTATGGAGGACGAATAATCGCTCAGGTTTGGAGAACAAAATAGCGGCATTGACAGGACTGGGCGAGATGAAGAATCCTTTGTGCAATTTTGAAGTCTATTGTCCACAAGGTAGTAAAAGCGGAATTCGGATAACCGATACAAAAGGAAACGTCATTTTAGAAAGCGATTGTACATTTGAAAACGAAGAAAAAGCCCTTAGGTTTCTAACGACACTTTTTTCAAAGTGTATGTTTGATAAAGCCAATTATAAAGATGTAAATAAAAAGGGCGCGTACAGTTTTTATATTCAATGCGAAAAATGTAAAGTTTATTATACAGCGCAGTTTATAGATAAAAAAGAACGGGATGCCGTTAAAAAATCTATCTACAGCCATTTTGTACACAACCCAGATGATAAAGATATTTTTGCTAGCGAATTTGAAGGCGAGAAGCCTGTAAAATGGAAATATTATTGCTGGTGGCGAAATGAAGGTACAAGCTCCATTCCTATTTTTCAAAGTGTTAAATCCTACAAAACAAAAGAAGAAGCCATTAAAGCTTACCAAACCGATTGCAAAAAAATAGCCAAAGCCAACCTGAAAATTGAAGATGGTATAGGACGCATATATCTGTCAGGAAGAAAGAACGCTTCTCTTGAAAGCTATCGGGGAAAACCTTCAGACTATGATGTAGATGACCTGAGACAGGAGTTTGAATTTTACAAAAAATTGCTTTGTGCTGATGTGGCTGAATATCGGAAATATTTAGATGATTTGATTGGTACGGAAGCGAAATTCAGAATACTTAAAAAAGACCCAATTGCTATTTATCCTTGTGCTTGTTTTGATGAAAATGAAGACGATTTAGAGGAAGAAATGGAGCGGCTTTGCGCCAATATTGCAGCAGGGTATAAAATATTGGAAATCTGCCTCGCTGGAGATATTTGTATAAAAATTGACGACAAATATCACTATGTCATCCGGGATAAAAACACAGAAGAAATTTACTTGATCAGCTACGAAGGCTATCCGACTGCCGAGGAAGCAATTGCAGCTTTTAATGAAAATTATTTACAAGTCATTGATTTGGCGTCTAATGTCGAAAATTATACAGAAACCACAGACAATCAGGATAGTACTATTCCGGCTAAATGGGCGATAGGAGTACAGGGGAAAGTAGCACCACTCGCCTGCGTCTCAGAGGATTTGAAATTAAACGAACAGCAACTTGCCGATTGCTTTTGCACCTACCCGATTAGAATCAAAAAAGAAACAGAAGGATTTTGTTGTGATAATAATGGCCCAAAGGTATCCTACTATTTTCAATTGGTGAATCCTAACCCACCACAGCCGACAGAAGACGGAGAAATTTGTAAAGAAGACTGGAAAAGTACACAGTGTTATAAGACGCCCGAAGAAGCGATGAAGGCTTTTACATATTTTCTCTATTTATTGAAAAATAAAGAAAACATACGCCTTATTCCACAGGAAAAAATTGATTGCTGTTTTGAAAAAGAAGAAAATTGTACTTGTAAAAGCTATATCTCAGTTATTGAAATATTAGTTGAAAGTTGTCAGATTTTTGAAGATGAAGAGGATGTCTATAGTTCAAAAAAATTGGCTTGGGAAGGCTTAAATAATTTTATCCAATGCGCCAATAACATTGAAAATTACGTACTGGATGATTCCAATGGCTGCTACACTTTTCAGATATGGGATAATGGTGGTGGACAGGCAAATCTCTTAGAAGAAGAATGTCAGGAATATCAAATCGGATTAGCGGATTCATCCGAAGAAGGAAATATGAAATTAGCAGAACATCCTCTATGCTACGAATGCATTTCAGAAGCCATAGATGCAATTCGCCGCCTTTTGAACTGTATCAATCAGGAAGGAATGCACTTGGTTGAGCATATTCTTTTGCGTCCCGATTGTGATCCTTCTGCTGAAATAAATAATTGCCTTATCCAGCCTACGGAAGTGGATTGTTGTTGCAAATTGGAATACGAATTGGAAGCAGGAGAAGCCTGTACAGATGATAATAATATTGAAAAAACAATAACATACATCCCAGGCGCAGATACTTATTCATTTTGGGCAACTGTAGTATTGCCAGGCTGGACTTCCTCATTCAGTACACATAATCAGCGCGATTTATTTCAGGAATTATTATACAAAAATACACCTGCACATATAGGACTGAATATCGTGTGGATTAGTCCAGAACAAATGTGCGAATTTGAAGATAAATATACGCAATGGTTGCAAAGTCTTCAATTGGGAGCGGACAATACCTGCTTCGATGATGTGGATGTTCAGTGTGAAATGGTTGAATGTTTATCTACGCTTTCAGATTATACGCCCAAACCAAAAGAGGATGCGGAAACGATGGAAGAAGGATGTACTTGTACCGAAGAAGAGGGATCAAAAGTAGGCTTAAATAAAAATAAGCTTATTGTAAATTATCAATTTTCGGGAGATGCAAATCTACCTAGCTCGAAAGACATGAACACCGTACTTCATGCTTCGGGCAATTCTAACTTTGCTCATTTACCAATAAGCCTTTCGAGAGCTGTTGCAACATTTCAAAAAGATGCTGTCAAGGCTGCTTCAAGGACTTTGGAAAAGAAAAGTATTTCTGCGAAGAAGCCGGTAAAAGCAAAACAATCTAAGTTTCCTGACTTTTTAATAAAACGCAAAAAACGCTATATCGCCAATCTGGAAAACATCAAAGATAAAGTGATGAAGGAGGAACGGGTGATGTACAAAGATGCGCTGGCTTACTTGAAAGGTGGGAAAACAGACTTTGGAGCTTACGAATATGTAGCAGAACGTATCCTGCAATACGGACAGAAAACAGGTGGCGTAGAAACAGACCTCTTTTTCTATCTGCTTTGCAATGCCACCTGGTGTTATCTGGACATTTCCGTCTGGCAGGACAACAGAAATATACAACATCTTGCAAAATGGAAGGCATTGATTAATAGAATGAAAGAAGACGGTATCAATACGGCTAAATTGCTCAGAGGCTGGAATGCCAAAGAACCAAAAGTACAATTGAATGCCAAATCAGTAGGTAAATATTATCGAATGATTAGATAGTAATTAGTTGATTTACATAGTCCACCATAACAAAATTTTCTTAGTGACCCTCCGTTCCTTAGTGGTTCAAAAACGCCCCGATGCGCAACCCAGAGCCTTAATGTCTCTTACGGTAAAGCATAATTTACTTTTGTTACATGGAAATATCAATGTCGTTTTAAATTTTCACTTAAACTTAACATGCACTTCATAGCAAAACAAATCACCGAACTCAGCATCCGACATGCCAACGAAGCATTTAAAATACAAAATGACTTCGCCAATGCATTTCGCAGAGAAGCTGTACCTATGCTCGAAAAGCTGTTCGACCGATTGTTTGATAATGATGAAGTGGTGCAAATTGAAAGACTTGAAATAGACTTGGGAAATCTTTCCAGCAAGGATTTGTCTGCTGGTCATTTTGTGGCTTTATTAGAGCAAAAACTCGAAGAGGTCTTAACTGTACATATCCACCAGACAGAACAACTATCACGCCGCATACCCATACCAAAAAATCACTTTGAACAATGGTTATACTTTCTCGAATATGGCAGTTTTTCATGGGAAATGCCTCAGCCCAAACACCAAAAATGGCTGCGAGATGTATTGGATACGCTGGGGACAGATGCTAAAGCAATAGCACAACTGACAGACTTATTGCGGAAAAATAACACTGCTTTTAAACGACTGATTCTGCAATATGAGCCAGTGTTTTTAAAAACAATTGTAGAACTATTTACTGGACAAAAACAAGACGAATTGATTGTATTTCTAAAAGAATGGCAGGCAATTCAAAAAGCAATTTACAAAAATAAAAAAATAAAAACGACCACAAATTCCATTAGACAAGAGGAACAAACATTCTGGACAATCCTACTTGAAAAGGTTATTCTACAAAGAGAAAAAAAGACCTGGAAAGCCTTATGCGCTGACTACGTTTTAGCCCAGACGGAAGGAGAATTGATGGTGGAAATGACAAGGATTATTCAACAAAAAAAGAAAACATATCCACTGGTAATAGAATTGCTGAAAGAAAAAAATATCAGCCAGTACATCAGCAAAAATCAATCGGATGACTTGGTAAAAGATTCAAAAAAAGAAAATCAGCAGCCAATAAAAAACGAGGGACAAAACAAAAATAAACCTACAGAAAAACCAGACATTACAAAGCCTGAAAATAATAAGCCAACGAAAAAAACAGGAGATAAAAAAACGGACAAAAAATCAGAACAACCTATTAAAGAAGAAAAAAATAACGCAGCACCTAATTCCCCAAATACATCAATATTCCAACACATCAACACATCAACACAACAACACATCAGCACCCCAACATCCCAACATCCCAATACCCCAATACCCCAACACCCCAACACCCCAACACCCCAATACCCCAATACCCCAATACCCCAACTGGTACATCCCCAATGCTGGCATAGTCATGTTGCATCCTTTTCTCGGACATTTATTTAAAAAATTAGAACTGACTGAAAACGGAACATTCAAAGATCGTCCAGCATTACAAAAAGCAATTTTGCTGCTACATTATTTGGCAACCGGAGAAACAAAAACACCAGAATACCAACTGACGCTGCCCAAATTCCTGTGTGGAACACCACTGAATACGCCCATTGATCACTATACAAGCCTAACAAAAAAAGAACAAAAAGAAGCCGAGAATTTATTACAAGCAGCTATAGAACATTGGGGCGCATTAGGCAAAGTCTCTAATGCCAGTCTAAGAGAAGGCTTCCTTAAACGAGAAGGCAAACTAGAAAAAACTTCCTCAGGTTGGTTATTACAAATAGAAAAACAAACAATCGACATTCTCTTAGACCGTTTACCTTGGAATCTAAGCATTATAAAATTACCCCAAATGGAAGATATTTTAAAAGTAGACTGGAGATAGTGGTTTAGGTCGATGGTCGATAGTCCATTGTCCATAGCTGTCCAAATGATATAATTATTTCAGAATAAAGTCTAATATTCATTTTGCGTCGCAAAATACGCGAGTCAGCCATCGACCATCGACCGCCGACTATGGACTAATAACGCATGAAAGCAACAGAAAACAAATCATCCACCACTGCCACCCTGCAAGCCAAGCATGAGCAGACACCTTTCTTTAAAAAAGAAGGACAGGATGGCTTTTTTTCTACCTCAACCGAAAAAACAGCCCCCTTCTTCAAGCCAACATCCCCTTTAGGGGGCAAGGGGGCGATCCAGCCCAAACTCAAAATCGGTCAGCCCAATGACAAATACGAAAAAGAAGCAGATTCAGTAGCGGATACAGTCGTGCAGAAGCTCAGCTCGCCCCCTAGTCTCCTAAAGGGGGAATCTGCCCACACAAACACCTCCCCTTTAGGGGGACGGGGGGCAGTCCAACGCAAATGCGCCACCTGCGAACAAGAAGAAAAACTCCAAAAGAAAGAAGACAAAGAAGAAATCTCGCTCAAAGAAGAAAGCATACAACGCAAACCTATCTTTGAAAGCAATGATGATAACACCTCCCCTTTAGGGGAACGAGGGGCGACTATTCAACGAAAATGCGCAGACTGTGGTGCAACGCTTGAAGACGAAAAAGCTGAAATATCCCCCTCGGGAGGGGGCGAAGGGGGAAGAACACCGTCCAAAGAAGAACCCCTAATGATGAAGTCTGAAGGCGGCGAAACCGTAGGCACTTCCGCCCTCCAAAGCCAACTCAATGCCTCCAAAGGCAAAGGCGCATCCCTACCCGAAAATACCCGCACCGACATGGAATCCACCATAGGCGCAGATTTTAGCGGCGTGAGCATACACACCGACAGCAATGCGGTGCAAATGAATAAAGACCTCGGCGCAAAAGCTTTCACGCATGGCTCGGATGTTTATTTCAACCAAGGGCAGTACGATACGAGTTCTTCTGGTGGGCAGCATTTATTAGCGCATGAGCTGACGCATACGGTACAGCAGGGTGGGGCAGCAGCCACACCGACTGTACAAAAAGAAGAGGAAGAAACAGCAAGCCCAATTCCAGCTGGATCACCTGCGGCGGCACTCGATATTACACATCGTTTCTCCCCTAATGCAGCATGGAAAGCCTATCTGGAAGAAAATCCGGCAAATACAGATGTTAGGGTCAAAATTGGAAATGATTATGAAGGAATAATTAGAGTAAATCAGACTCAACCACCCACTGAAGGTAGTACAGGAAAATATGAACTAGCGCGAAATGAACGCTTACATTATCTTAAAGTAAATGGGCTTAGCTTTCTCAATCCGCTAAGAAATGCAGGAGTCACACCAATACTTGTGCTAAGGGGGTTTGGAGAAGACCAGCTCACGAAAGCCTTCTTAAGTGTAAAAATGGGAGAAGAGCCAGTTGGTGATGTATTAGGTTTAATTCAAGGGTTCAATGCTCAAATGGAAGCCATGGGCTTCCTTGGCTTAGATCGTTTGCAGGTTCCGGCGGAGGGTGTCCAAAATAGATTTGAGCAGGGACGTCTTGTGTTTCAAGTGAGCCAATTGGCAACAGTAGTAGATGGATTTATAGAAGCAGGAGGTGGAATTGGTATAGTAGGTAATTCTCTGACATTTGACCTTGTATCCGATATTAATATTGAAGGAATCGCTCAGGGAGAGTTTACGATAGGAAGAGGAGAAGATGGACAGTTGCATGGGCGAGCTGAAATAGCGGCTCAACTCGCCAATGTGGAAGCCTTGTTATTAGTCGAATACCAAAACGGTAGTGTGACCATACAAGGAACAGGTACGATTAACTCAGAGAAATTTACGGGAGCTATTACACTTTTGGTAACAGACAGAGAACGCTCCAGAGAAATGATGCACGCTGCACTTGGTGTGCAAGCACTTGAAGGCGCAGCAGGAGCAGTCGGACAAACCCCAGCAGCTCCTAAGACACCACAAAATCAAGTGCTGGCGGGCTGGGGTGAAGTTACTGCAACGATTACGCCCTGGCTTCAGGGAAGTGCAAAAGTTGGCATTGACCATGAGGGCCATGTTACGATGATCGGGGAGCTTAGTGTGCCGGATGAGATTGAATTGATGGAACAACGAGGTAAGAAAATTCAACTCGTTGATTTTGAAATTAGGGCAGGGTATGGAGTGCCATTAGTAGGGCAGGTCTTTATTTTTGGTGGACTGGGCTTGTTTATCAATGCAGGATTTGGGCCTTTAGTACTTCGGGATATTAGATTAGCTGGTACTTACTCGACAGACCCCAGTATTCTACAGGAATTTACTATTACAGGCGCACTTGGCATCAATGCCTTTGCAGTACTTGGATTGGAAGCAGAGGCTGGAGTCGGGGTAACCTTGTTGGGGCATGATGTAAAAGCAGGAATTAATGCTACTGCGGCAGCAGGACTCAGAGCTTATGCAGAAGCAAGACCAACATTTGAATACACGGAAAGCATGGGAGAAGCAGGTGGTAAGGTAGGAGAAGCCCATCTTAAAGGACACTTTGAAGCAGCAGCCCAGTTGTTCCTGATGCTGAGTGGTGCTTTCTTCGTAGAACTGGACTCCCCCTGGTGGTCACCTGCGCCTGACGACAGATGGGATTATCCATTGGGTAGTGTAGAATATCCGATAGGTGATAGCATGGGCATTGGAGCGGATATGGACTGGCTGGTAGGCTCAGACCAAGTGCCTGAACTCGATTTTACTCCGGTAGAATTTAATGCTGAAAAATTCACTGCCGATGTCATGGCTGACCCACCACCTGGACGAGGAAACGGTGGAGATGCCGAAGAACAAGGAACTTGGACAGATGGTCCTGGGGGAGGTGGATTAGAAGCGAATCCAGATGTTCAGGAAGGTGGAGAAGGGTTACCACAAAGCAGACAACAAGAAGAAAACCTACGTAACCTCCCTGATGAACAGAAATATATGCGCGGATTATCAGAAATTTCCGATATTGCAGAATCAAGAGAAAGACCGACTATTGCAGTTGTCCGCACTAAAATAAATAGAGTCAAACAACGCTATGGATTAGATCATGCGAGTATTCGGGATGAAAATGACAATAATGTCACCATATTTGTCCGCCACGCCCTTCAGAATAATAGTAATAATCTGGTAGAAGTGCCGGTGATGAGTGAAGCGGAACGTACCCGTATGTTAAGTACAGCGATGCGTGATCTTGATACAAGGCTAAATGCTCAGGCTAATGAAGAAGGTAAAGTCGCTGAGAGCCAGGCACAATCTACAGCCAACGCTTGGGCAGAGGCACATCCGGTCGTTGAGAGTGTTAGTGTGATTGATGGCGGAGATAGTTGGGACTTTATGGTGGATATTGGGGATAGGGAGCAGCGAGTTCCGGGGAAAGGAAAAGCGGAATCTGTGAATACTGATGAAATTGAAAATCGTCAAATCGGAGATGATGAAGTTGGTGAAACTGTTTCTTTTGGTGATAGTCATACACTATGGGTAAATGTCTCAGGTGGAGATGTTACTGTAGTTTCCGCAAGTGTTAGGATGCCCGTAGTTAGTAGAATAAATCAATGGAGAATTTTGGCTAATGATACTAGAGATGAGAATAAAAAATCACAATTAATTAGTCTTTTATCACAAGCAAGCACAAAGCTCAGTGAAACTGAGGGGCATGCTTTAAGAGCCGAGATCGCCAAAAGTGCTGCTATACCTGATATTGATGTTTTCAATGAGGCTGACAACGCGACGGAAAATGCGGAAAATACTCTTTCGGTAATCTTGGAAAATATATATAATTTACTTGAAATTATTTCTGAAGTCGAATTAGACCCAATTCCTGTAGGTTTTGGTCCAATTCCTGATAAATATGATAGAGCGGAATACTTTTCTCAACTAAAAGCACAAGAGGAGGGAATTAATAGAATTAATGTGCATGATTGGTTAAATAATCGAAGTAACTATAGCCAACATGGGCGATCGCATTCAGGAAATGTTGCACAAGCTGAATATAGAGCTGCAATATTATCTGTACTCAGAGATTTAAAAATGGAGGAGGACGAAAATATTCTGTTTTCAGATGCAGAAGCCTGGGCAAGGAACTATCTGGATAGTCAGGCAGCTCTACATGATCCTGACCAAGTTGCTGGTGGGGATCCAAAGGGAATTGCTCAAGGAAGATACGATAGTATGGCTGGTTTGGGAAACAAAAGAATAAATAGCTCAATTGGTAGCCGTTGGCGAACAAGAGCTCCACGATTAGAGAATGCTGTCCGACTCCAAATTAATTCAAAAAATCTAGATCAGAATCAGCAAGAACAAACAATGATGAAATGTGTTTTATATATATAAAATCTTCTACATGGAACAGTTTGAAAAGTTTTTTAGCAAATTTGGAGAAGGGGAGAAAATAAAGAATATCGACTTAAATCAATTAGAGGATATTCATGAGTATTTTATACCAGAAATCTTTAATTTCCTTGAAAATTCCGGTGTTTCCTCTTTTATGGATAAGTTTTTCTGGACATTAGACCCAATGGAATATTTAGAATGGCTAAATGATTGGGTAGGATTTAAAGAATTAGTAATTCCATTCGCTAGAACAGGGTTTGGTGATATTCTTTTTATAAAGGAAAAACAGGTGATGATACTACTGTCAAACAAGGGACTTCTTGATTACACAACTAAAAGAGTAGACTGGTTCTTTAATAGATATTTGACTGATGATAAATATATTGAGAATTATTTTTGTATAGATATGTTTTGTAATGTAAAGGATGCCGAGAAACTTACTCATGAAGAATGTTTTGGGTATTTTCCGTTACTCTCATTAGGGGGAAGCGAGAAAATAGAGAATTTAAAAAGAGTAAAGATGAAAGAATATTTGCTTTTGGTCAGTCAATCAAGTGGAAGTTTAACTTTCCATCCTCACTAGCTATTTTATTAACTTACCCAGATATGTTAACTGAAATTCAAGACAGTCATGAATAAGGTCTCAATCTTCTTTAGGATGCAATCAAAATCACTATCACCATGAAAACACACGCTAAACAACAAAACCCTTGCTTTTCCAAAGCCAATGACACTGGCGTGCAAATAGTGATATCTTAAATGATATAAAAAACTAAAAACTCTATGCAGTCACAACAAAACACAACATTCCAATCCGCCCAAAAAAACCACTTTGCCAAACTCTTTCCAGAGCTAGAAGCACTCTATGTGCCAGACGAAGCCTTAGAAAAACTGGCAAATGGCATGAAAGAATACAAACGTCAGGCAGCTAAAAATGACAGCAAAGTCATTAGCAATGGCGTGAGCATATTCAGTCAGTTTTTGGCGCATGACATCACCTTTGAAAGCAGTTCAAAACTCAAAGGGCAGTTCAATCAGGCGAGTCGTTTTCAAAATGACCGAACGATCAATCTCGACTTAGACTGTGTCTATGGACAAAAAACACAAGCCTTCTTCTACGACGCGAAGGATACGGCCAAACTACTACTCGGCAAGGAATACAAAGCAGGCGGAAATACCTGGCACGACCTACAACGCAATGCACAAGGCAAAGCCATTATCCCCGATGCTCGGAATGACGAGAACATCATCGTCTCCCGTATGCAGGTCTTATTCATTGAGTTTCACAACAAAATGGTGGACGACCTGCGCAAGAAAAAATACAAAGGCAATGTATTCAGCGAAGCCCGTCGCAAAGTCACCTGGTATTACCACTGGCTGATTATCCATGAATACCTCTACAAAATCATGGATTGGGAGATATTTGAGCGCATCAAAAATGAGGGTTGTCAATACTATACGCAGCCACATGCTTTGCCCTTAGAGTTTTCGGGAGCTGCTTTTCGGACTGGTCATTCACAAACCAGATCAATGAATCGCATCAACGAAGACACCGAAAAATCCCTGATGGACTTAGGCTTTTTCACAACAATGGAGGACTATGTAGACTGGAATTACATCTTCAATTTTGGCGATGATAAATGCCAGTTTGCCAAGCTCATCGACACAAAAATTGGCTTGGCTTTCCACGATATAAAATTCATTAAAGCCAAACGAAAAATTGATCGTTCTCTGCCTTTTCTCAACCTAAAACGTGGCGTCGTTTACGGTCTGCCTTCCGGCGAATCGGTAGCCAATCGCCTCGGCTTCGAACCTATCAAAGTACAGGAAACCAAAGACCTAAAACTCAATGGCACACCACTCTGGTATTACATTTTGCGAGAAGCAGAATTGATGGGACATGAAGGCGAGCATCTTGGACCAGTAGGCAGCACGATTTTAGGCGAATGTTTCTTCTCCATCATGCGAGAAGACGATTATTCCTTTTTGAAATTGCATCCCAAATGGAAACCAACGTTAGGCAAAGACATCGGCGAATTTGAATTTACAGACTTGGTCAGATTTGTAAATAAATAAAAGTCAATGTGTACCAATTTTCATTAAAACATACTCCCTTCTCTTAGCAAGAGAAGGGCAGGGGATGAGTTGAACATAAAACCACCACCATGAAAAGCACACGCTACAAAAGACACAAACCCCCACACGGCAACGAAGAAAAACAGCAAAAAACCTTCTTCTCCAAAGCCAATGATACTGCTGTGCAAACTAAAGCAGAACAGCCCTTCTTTCAACCAGCAATATCCCCCTTTGGAGGGGGCGCAGGGGGAGGAATTCAGACTAAGTTGACCGTAGGACAGCCAGGTGACAAATACGAAAAAGAAGCCGATAATGTAGCCGACGCAGTAGTGAATAACAGCGGCGGTGCAGCCCCCGCTATTCAACAAAAAGAAATCAGCAACATACAGCGCTCCACTTTAGCTTCGCCAGAAAAAGACGAAAAATTTTCCACTGCCGAACAGAGAATGGAAGAAGATAAAATGATTCAGGAAAAATCAGAAGAGGAAGAGATACCTGTGCAGAAAATGGAGGAAGAGGAAGAACCAGAGGTCATGAAGATGGATGAAAAAGAAGAGATGCCTGTGCAGAAAATGGAGGAAGAAGAACCAATACAACAAAAAGAAGAGGAAGAACCCGAAGTCATGAAAATGGAGAAGGAGGAAGAGCCTGCCGTCCAGACTAAAGCGGTAGGAAGCCAAAATACGGCAAGCAGTCAGGTGAGTCAAAAAATCAATCAAAAAAGTGGACGCGGCAGACCACTTGCTGGTAAAACTCGTGCAGAAATGGAGTCGGGCATTGGTGCTGATTTTAGCGATGTCAATATCCATACTGACCGCGATGCGCAGGATATGAATAAGGAACTCCATGCGCAGGCATTCACGCATGGAAAAGATGTGTATTTTAATTCAGGGAAATATAATCCGGAGACAACCGAAGGGAAGCGGTTGTTGGCACATGAGTTGACGCATGTGGTGCAGCAAAACGGTACACGAAGGCAAGCCCATGAAAAAGAGGGACATCTACAAAGAAAGGAAGGGTCGGGACAGCTGGGTAATATATTACAACGTTTACCTGGAGATGGCATGGCACCACCTGGAGATTGTAACTGGGCAAAATACGGAGGTTTGAGAGGAGCCGTTGAGGCAGCTAAACTATTAGTGAGTTCTCTTGGAACTTGCTCGGTAGGAGACAGTTGCCCCTTATTAGCCACTAAGATTGCAGCTATTGCTGCTGAAATTGGGGCACGTGTAGCACTAGATTATACCTGTTTTCGAGGAGGGAATGAGGGACACCGCCAACAAGTACAAGGTAAAGTTAATATGCTGAAAAGATGCTATTCCCATTTTGGAAACTCAAATTGTCCGCAAAGGTTGGTTGAAGCAATGAATGCAGTTGTCGAACGTGCTTTAGAAGTTATGAGAGCAGTGGCGGCAGGTGTCTTAGTAGCTGCACTTATTGTGGCATTAATTGTAGCAATTATAGCTCTTGTTGAGGCTATTACTGCTTTGGCTGCTGCGGCAGCAGTGGGGGCTGCTGCTACTGCGATTGTGGCTGTACTTGTACTTATTATACAGGAAATTTCACCAGAGCATTCAACAGCACAACCAGAGGCTTAGTATGTCTTAAATATTATTCGATATGAACAATAGAATATACTTTTTTCAAGCATTTGACTCATGCCCCCGCCCCGATGCGACACAGATTTTTAGAACTGCTATTGAACACAAAGAGAATGATTTGTTTAAACTGCTTATTACAAAAACATCAGAAGAGCTGACACTTACTGACATTCGCACCCAAATAGAAGGTTATCTATGGATGTTGACACCAAAAACATTTCGATACTTTCTTCCTGCTTTTATGAATGCTGCTTTAGAAAATTATAAGCAAGTAAGTGTCTTTGCGTCAGAACTTATTGATGCACTTACTAAACCTGTACGCAATGATATTACTGAGTCACTTCAACAAATAACTCAATCACAGAACAAATTAGGTTTACCCAATGAGCTAATAAAGGAACTAAGTAAACAACAACTAGAGTGGTTTGACTCTGGTACGCCGTTGGCTGTTTTTTATGAAAGAGTAAAGGTGCTTACTCCGCCAGAGGGTAATGCAATACTTACTTTTCTCAACAAATTTGAAAAAAAATATGGAGCAGATTTCCCTTTTGAAGAACTAAAAACAGCCATAGAGAGACATTGGTTTCACTATAAATAAAGTCTAATAAACAAATAATGACATCTACCCAATCCAACTTGTCCACAGTCATCCAAGACCTCACCACCATTCTAAAAGAAAGGCTAAACACCTATTTTCAACCCGAAAACCAACACCCACCTTTCCAACCAAACGGACAACTAAAGGATTGGGCAGCATTCCTAAACATACCCCAAATTTCCAAAGAAGAATACACCGCCATCCTAATGGGACTTGCCACACACATTCAGCCCCATTTTTTTGATACAATCATACAAGAATATATGCCTAATGGTGGAGACTTCCCACAATTTGGAGGAGTACGAGGTAAAAATTTCAGAGGCTTTCTACCAACTGGCGAGACTGTACTATTTGTCTTGGCTGGAGAAGATTTAGAGAAACGAACAACTATACTAGAACTCTTCAGTCCCGATCATTTTTTCAATAAAAAACATATCCTCTGGCTGGAAGATACACCGCCTGGAGAACCACGCATGAGTGGGAAAATCATCTTGTCGCCCGAATATGTAGAACTGCTGACGACCAGCAAAGTCAGCCGCCCGCGCTTTAGCCTCAGTTTTCCTGCTCAGCTCCTTGAAACCAAAATGGAGTGGGATGATCTCGTCTTGTCCAAAGAAACCTTTCAGCAAATCCGTGAACTGGAAACCTGGCTGAAACACGGCAATACATTGATGGAAGAGTGGGGGATGGCACGCAAACTCAAACCCGGCTATCGAGTCCTCTTTCACGGTCCACCAGGCACAGGAAAAACACTGACCGCCTCGTTATTAGGTAAATACACTGGACGCGATGTCTTTCGGATTGACCTGTCCATGATTGTGTCCAAGTTCATTGGGGAAACCGAAAAAAATCTGTCCAATTTATTTGCGAAAGCAGAAAATAAAGACTGGATATTATTTTTCGACGAAGCAGATGCACTGTTTGGTAAGCGGACTTCCGTCAAAGATGCCCATGACAAATATGCCAATCAGGAAGTTTCCTATCTGCTGCAACGAGTCGAAACCTATAACGGTTTAGTTATTCTCGCCACCAACTTCAAAAGCAATATAGATGAAGCCTTCACCCGTCGCTTCCAGTCCTTTATTGCTTTCCAGCTTCCTCGTCCCGCAGAGCGATTAAAAATATGGGAAAAAGCTTTTCCACTGCAAGTCAAATTGGCAGATGATGTGCAGTTGAGTACAGTCGCACAGAACTATGAAGTGTCTGGCGCACAAATTATGAATGTGGTACAATACTGCTGCCTTCACGCTTTGGAAAACGAGACAAATGTAGTTGCCATGAAAGATATTCAGATGGGCGTCCGCAAAGAATTTAATAAAGAAGGCAGAATTATGCGCTAATTGTGGTGGTGTGATTAACACTTCGACATTCGACATTCCTTGTTCGATATTCCGCTTTTCTTCTGATAAAAGTAGGTAGGCTGATATAGACTAATTCAAAAACACAGCTTCCTCCTTAGTATCACCTATTTGCACTTGAATATTCTCCTGCACCGTAGTAGCTAAGGTCATGCCCACATAATCCGTTTTCACCGGAAAAGATTTATGTTTTCTATCCACCAAAACCACCACTTCGACTTTCTTGGGCAAAACCTCTAAAATAGGCTTCATTGCATAATACAAAGTCCTGCCAGTATTGGCAACATCATCGACCACCAGCACGACTTTGTTTTGTAATTTATTAACAGGCAAATCAATTTTAATTTCCTGTGATAATGGATCGGCAGGATTCAAGTGGATAGTGGTCAGTGTAATTTTACTTTTACACAAATCCTGAAGCATCCCTTGCAAACGCTGGGCGAATAGTGTCCCCGTTGTATTAATTCCGGCAAGGATAATTTCCTTCTCTCCATAATTATGTTCCAGAATCTCAATAGCCAATCTCTTGGTCTTTTGCTGAATCTGTGTAGCATTTAATAGTTGCATAAAATGGTGTTTTAGGTCGATGGTCGATGGTCGATGGTCGATTGCCTTTCGGCACTCGACTATATGCTCTTTATGTCCTGCCTATGGACTATCGACTATGGACTATCGACCGCTTTTACTGCTTAACAAACTTCTCCGTCTTCCAGGTCTGCCCATCCACAATCAGACTATAAAAGTACAAGCCAGATTGGAAATTTTCACCATGAATGCTAAAAGAATGTACATTTTTGTCAGAAACAAAACGATCAATCTCTTTTCCAGATACATCTGTAATGCGAATTTCTATATTTCTAAAAGCAGTATTTTTCAATTCATAATAAATTTGCGTCGTAGTGTTGAATGGATTTGGACTGCTGTAGAGGCGGAAATTATTCGTCATAAAATCTTCTGTACCTACAGGCAGGCAAGAACCATCATCCAATGTTGCCGCTGGATCATAATTGGGCGCACCAGGTTCTGTGCAGCCGTAAACAATATAATCATTTACAAAACGGAAACCGTCCAACTTACCGTAGCCCCAGCTATTATTAGGCGCAGGACCAAATGGATCGGTCACAAATTGATCGACCTTTGCGGTGCTCGTCATGGCTTCTTTCACTTCTGCATAAGTAGCATCAGGAAACAATTCGAGAAAGCAGGCAACTGTACCCGTTACTACGGGAGCAGCAATGGAAGTTCCCGACCAGCGAACATGCCATCCTTCCGGTGCGAGTCGGTCACTCGTAGGGAAGGTAGCCAGTTCATCCAATCGCTCCAAGACCTGCGCACCAAAAGTAAAATCGCCCGAAGCTGCAATGTCTGGTTTGAGCAAGCCTGTACGAGTTGGTCCTATACTGGACACAGAGATTTTTCTGCCACGCAAGGTCGTGTGGTCATAAGTATTGCCATCATAGCAAGTCCAGGAACTCATGTTGGAGTAATTGCCAACAGAGATGACCTTGTCCGAGCAATTCCATGAATGGACAATAGTCATAGACGTATCTGCGTGCATATATTTGACCATCTCAGGAAGTTCGGCAACGCTAGGAAGTAGGTTGGGAGTGAGTATTGAGGAAGTACCCATTAGTGTACTATTGCTCCATACATCAAAGTAGCCATTTCCTGTGGTGGAAAGTTCCCAGTAATCCAGATTATTGCTTGGGAAAATCTCAAAAAACATGTCATAAGTTCCTTGATACAATTCGGCAGTGATTTTCAGAACAGCCAATACATCACTCGTGCCATCATAGTATAGTGTGTCATAAACCTGATCCATGCCAGCAAAAGGAATGGCAGGGAAATCAGTAGAAATATTATAAAATTTGCTAGTGCCCAGTAGGTTATAATCATTACGGTCTCTACCTTTTATGGAGAAATAAACATTTTGAAAATCGCTCTGGTCAGCAAACAAATCAAAAAAAGCATGGGTGTGAGCTACACCCTTTTTAAACCAGGAAAAAACTGTATCCTGTGTCACTTCATAACCGAGATGCATGGGGATCTCACCTCCATTTCCAGCAGCCTGTACCAGTACCCGACCTGCTTTTTCATCTAGCATAGACTCCACCATTTGAGAAGCAAGATCTCGCGTATCATGCGCACCACGATAGCTGCCCACGCTGGAATTTACAACGCAAGGCTGGTCTAGTTCATCAGCTTTATCAAAAATATAATTCAGCCCATCCACAAAATTGGAATAAAAATTTCCATAATTCAAGGCGACAGAAATGATATCAGACTTAGGCGCGGCACCCATATATTTGCCGGGAACGGCGCGGCCATTTCCACAGGCAATAGCCGTCGAACCAGTGCCATGTCCATAACCATTTGAATAAGGATCGTGGCTGATGTTCCCTGCGTTTATATCATTTTCATCCCATTCATAACCAAAACCATATTGCGGAACATTGGACGTAGTGATGAGTTGATCCCAAAGATACTTTACCCGCGTAGAGCCATCTGCATTCTTGAAATCGGGATGATCCCATTCCAGTCCACTATCTATAATACCGACAACAACACCTTCGCCCTGCACTTCGCCCGGCAGATTGCCAAAGCCCTGATGCAGAGAATCCAGGTTACAATTTTCACGCATAGAATCACTGAGCATTTTCATTTCTACTTCAAAATATTCTATCCGCTTAATGGCAGGATGGCTGATCAGTGTGCTGATGCCAGATGCTGGAACACTAATAGAAGCTATGTCGTTCAAGCCATGTTTATAGGTTCCGCCTGCTGCCCTTACGGTACTTTCTATAGCGGTCAAGTCGCCTTTTGCGAGTACTTGTAACATCGTTTCGCTCTGCCCAGCAGCTTCTAAACGGTCAAGTTTTATTTTTAAACCAATATTAATTTTGGAAGACACCTGCCCGAAGGAAAGAGGCGTACAAAAAAGAAAAAAGGATAGGAGTGAAATGGTAAATGCTGTATTTTTCATATTACAATGTGCTGTAAAACGGCTTTTTAGAAGCCAAAATAGTTTAAAATCAGTTTGAATTATGAATTTTTATTGAATTTTAAGGTCTTTTAATAATAGAGTAATTATTTTGCGGTATAAAGTTGCATCCGAGCAGCCTAAAGGGTAAATTTTCAACATACTCTAATTCTATTCAACTAACAATTATACGTTTTTAAACGGAAAAAGTTGATGTGTTACACAATTACCCAATGAACTCAATTACTTAAAGAACGAGTTGCGGGTTAGGGGTTGGCGAATTAATCATCAACACATCAACACATCAACACAACAACACATCAACACAACCAACACAACAAATGGCTCAAATACTATTCATCGCACTCCTATTCGTCACCTTTGGCATTGCTTTCCGCAAATATGCTCAATTGAGGAGAAATATTCTATTGGGCAAAGATGTCGAAATAAAAGGAGATACAGGAGAACGCACAAAAAACATGCTGTTAATTGCATTTGGACAAAAAAAGATGTTCAAACGTATTATTCCAGCGATTATGCACCTGTTTATTTATGTGGCATTTTTGTTTACACAAATAGAGCTGATTGAAGTTTTTGTAGACGGACTCAGCGGAAATCATCGTATTTTTCGGCCCATGTTGGGAGGCGTTTATACGGCTTTGATTAGTTTTATAGAAATTCTGTCTGTTGGTGCATTTATAGCAACGCTGGTTTTTCTGATTCGCCGGAACTTGCTCAAAATTCCTCGTTTCCATAAGGATGAAATGACAGGCTGGCCAAAACTGGATGGTAATCTGATTCTTTATGCAGAAATTTTGCTACTCATCGGTATTTTTAGCATGAACGGTGCAGATGAAGTTTTATACAATCAGGCACATTCCCATGCAGTGGGCGCAGAAGGCGTGCAAGGTTCTTTTGGCTTTGCAGTGAGCCAGTGGATGGGACCTGCCTTGTTTGGCGGTATGAGTGTTGGCGCACTGGAAATTATAGAACGAATGGGCTGGTGGTTGCACATCACCGTCGTATTTGCTTTTCTGAACTACCTGCCTTATTCAAAACATTTGCACATTCTACTGGCTTTCCCGAATGTCTTTTATTCCAAACTGACCTCAAGAGGCGAGATGGAAAACATGCCTTCCATTATGAATGAAGTGAAAAGCATGATGGGACTCATTCCAGAAAGCGAAGTCGCAGCAGAAGGCAATATGGATGATCTGCCAAAATTTGGAGCGAGCGATGTGTTTGACCTGACTTGGAAAAATATGCTCGACGCTTATACCTGTACGGAATGTGGACGCTGTACATCAGTTTGCCCTGCGAATATTACAGGCAAGAAATTATCGCCCCGAAAAATAATGATGGATGTAAGAGATCGTGCAGAAGAAATTGGTAAAAATCTGGACACCAATAATCTAGAATTGATAGTTGCCGATAAAAAAGAAGGCGCAACCAAGCTAACAAAAGAAATTTATGACGATGGGAAATCCTTATTCGATTATATCACAAATGAAGAAATACACGCCTGCACGACTTGCAATGCCTGCGTAGAAGCTTGTCCGGTCATGATTGATCCACTGGACATTATTCTGAAACTACGCCGCCACGAAATCCTCGACCTTGCAGCAGGACCAAGCGACTGGACACCGATGTTTACCAGTATTGAAAACAGCGGTTCAGTCTGGCAAATTCCAGATGCGAGGGATAAATGGGCAACTGATTTGGTGGAGTAGATTGTTTTAAGTAATTACTTTTTGAATCTTGAGATGGTTTATACAGGCAATATTGGGTTGTTAAAGGAGTTCTGCCCCACAAAAAAAATAAAAATCAAGAAAAAAGCGTAAATTTGAAACATGAAAGAAAGCATGATTTATACGATAGGATACGGAAATAGAAAGATTGAAGATTTTGCCAAAATCCTTCGAGAATTTGATATTCAATACCTTATAGATGTAAGATCTAAGCCGTATTCAAAATATAACCCTAAATTTAGCCAAAATGAACTAAAATTTTTCCTGAAAGACAGAGGAATTACGTATGTTTTTTTTGGAGATGCATTGGGAGGGCGACCAGACTGCCCATGTTGTTATGATAGCGAAGGAAAAGTTGATTATGAAGAAGTCAAAAAACAAGATTTCTTTATTCAAGGTCTTTCTAGAGTAGAAACAGCCTATCAAAAACAACTAAAAATAGTATTAATGTGTAGTGAAAGTAAGCCCGAAGAATGCCACAGAACAAAGTTGATTGGCGACGAATTGGTAAAAAAAGGTATCAACCTTAGACACATTAATGAAAAAGGAAAACTTAAATCTCAAAACGAGATAATGCTAAAATTAACTAAGGGAAGAAACATTGTTGACTTATTCGGCAATGTTGAAAATTTTACTTCTCGAAAACAATATCTAAACAATCAATAATGGAATTTTTCACAATTGGCGTTTACAATTCAACAGAAGAAGAGTTTTTCGGAAAATTAACGGAAAATCGAATTGATACTTTTTGCGACGTAAGGCAGAGAAGAGGTGTCCGAGGAGCTAAATACTCTTTTGTTAATAGCCAAAGATTACAAGCAAGATTAGCTGAATTAGACATTAAGTATGGTCACGTACTCGCATTGGCACCCACGACAGAAATTCGTAATTTACAGAAAGAGGCGGACACTCAATCGGGAGTACAAAAAAGAGATAGAACTCAATTAGGTAAGGTTTTTCAAATAGCCTACAAAGATAGAGTTTTAAAGAATTTTGATTTAGATACTTTATTAGAACAGCTTGAAAATGCAGGTGCAGAAAAGATTGTATTATTTTGTGTAGAAGAACATCATAGGGCTTGCCATAGGTCAATAGTAGCAGATAAAATTGAAGAGAAATATGGAATTCAAGTAAAGCATCTATAAACGATGAAAACACTATCGTATGAAAACCTTTTGAATCTCATATTGAAGAATAAAGTAACCAAGATAAATATTTGTGGAAGTCCTGCGTCAGGAAAGTCTACACTTGCTGAACGATTATCAGAAGACACAGGATTCCAAATAATAGACTTGGATGATTATCTATATTCTAGTGGATGTAAGCGAAAAATTCACCAAGAAGATATAACCATTATAGGCGAGTTGTTGAATATTGATAATATGATAATTGATGGGACTTATACCTCATCATTAAAGCAAAGAGTAAAAGATGTTGATTTGTTTATCCTGACAAACAGCAATAATGTGAAGTGCTTGATTAGGTTTTGTAAGCGATTATTAATTAAACGGAATTTAAAATGTGGCGAAAAGATAACTGCCAAGACTTTAAGATTAATATGGACTTACAAGCAAGTCGAAGTCAAAAAAATCATCTCTGTAATTCCTAAAACTAAATTGATAAGATTCAGTGGATATGAATAATCTAAGGTTGTGGGCTAATTATTATTACAATATGGGTTTTAACGTTACTCATATCAATGCCAAATTGAACCACAAAGCAAAGAACCCATACAAATCTGCTACCAATAACAGATTTGCTTTACGAAATAAGAGGCAAGAAGTCTCTGAACTAAATAGTTTAGATTGGGAAAATTCAGACGGTATTGGAGTCGTACTTGGATTTAACAACCTTAGAGCAATAGACTTTGATTTTCATAGATGGAGTATTGAGGTAAATCACGACAAACGAGATGAATTTATTAGTATTTGTTTGGATACTATGAACCTCCCTAAGTCATATGAATGGGTCATATCTACGCCTAAAGGAGGGTTTCATATTCTATTTTATTCAAGATGGCATAACATACCAGTTAAAGAAAACCTAACCAAAGCATTCACTCCAAATGTCAAATACTATGATAAATACAATACTTCATATTTTCATTTCAAGCAAATAGAATTGAGATGGGAGAAACACTTAGTATTGCCTCCCTCTTTATCAAAAAATGTGGTTCATAAAGAAACTGAATCATGGTCTTATGAAGAGCCAATAGAGCAATTTAGCAATTATGAATTTTTAAATAAAAAGCTACCAATTTCTAATCCTTTGGAAGTCGAAACAAAAAGCATCCATAAGCTATTAAATGAAATTTGCTATGACGATTATGGCAAAGAAGGGAGTTATATCAACAGCAAAAAATCAGGATACAACATCCATTTAAGTGGCTACTATGACTCACAGGAGGAAGGTAGTATTCAATTTTATATAGAAGGGGAATTTTTAGATTTTTCACCTCTCTATTTCAAGTTAGACGAGCAATCATCAATTCCTGAAGATTGGATTAAATAAATAATGGTATTGCAACAAATAGTAATAGTATCCAAAACGCATATGTCAAATGCAGCATGTGTTGGAGCGTTGACAAGCGATGGAAATTTTCTAAGGCTCTTAGATGAATATGGTAATAACCAGCCAAAGAATACAGGCTTTGAAGTAAGACAAATTTGGGATATAGAATTTAAAAAGAGAACAAATTTAAAGCCTCCTCATGTCGAAGATATTTTAATTACTAAAAAAGAGCTAAAAGGCGAATTAAAAGATGAAATATCCATGCTTCAAATCGTAGAAAGATTTAATGCACCGATTTGGCGTGGAAGTCCAGATACTTTATTTGACGGTTGTTTACTTTGGAGTAATAGCGGAAGTGGCTATATCTCCGAAGAAGGAATGCCAAGTCAAAGTGTTGGTTTTTGGATACCTGACATGAATTTAACTAAACGAATTGTCTTTGATAAAGTAAGGTATAGTTATCCAAATATAAATGGCTGGAGAAGTTTACCCTATGTCGGTTACGCTGACCCAATCGAAATAATTCCAAGTGGAACACTCGTGAGAGTATCTCTTGCAAGATGGTGGGATAGAAATGGGGAGACAGAATTTAGGTGTTCATTACAATTGTCTGGTTGGTATCTCGACTAAAAAATTAAATAAAAAAGAAGGCGAGGGCAGAACAAAGCATACTCGTCATATCCAACAACAAATGTATTTCAATTAGTTTCCAAACACTTCTACCTCCCCTAGAATTTAAGAAATACAATAATTTTATACTAGCCACGCTTAAAAAATACATCAAAAAAGACCAGTTGAGCTTTGATGGCATTTGCCCAATATGCCCAATTATGCGCGCCAGCTTGTTCAATAAATTCATGCGGAATATTTGCCTCAACTAATTTTTGCTGCATATTTTTATTCACCTCATAAAAGAAATCCTCCGTACCACAGTCGAAAATAAGTTTCAAGTTTTTCTCTTTCAGCCCATCCACCATATTAATCACCGTGTTTTCATTCCACACCTCTGGCGAATCGGCATAAGTACCCAGCCGTTTTGCAATATCCCAATTATCCGGAAAGGGACGAATATCCAGTCCGCCACTCATGCTCCCTGCTGCTCCCCATACCTCAGGATGTCGAAAAGCCAGGTAAAACGCGCCATGTCCGCCCATACTCAGTCCTGAAATGGCTCGCCCATCTCGCCCGATCTTAGTCTTATATTCTTTATCTAATGCAGCAACCAGTTCTTTTGCCACATAAGTCTCATACTGCATGGTCGAGTCGATAGGACTATCAAAATACCAACTGGTATTCGCACCATCTGGACAGGCAATGATGATTTGATATTGGTCCGCATATTTTTTGAGTGCGGGGACAGTAGTTATCCAATCTTTATAAGTTCCACCTGCGCCATGAAGCAGATACAAGACCGGAAAGCCGCTCTTTTGTGCATCATAATTCGCAGGCAAAATGACGGTATTGGGAATGGTTTTTTGCATAGACGAACTGCGTACCATAAAAGTATCGACACGCACCAGGGAAGGTGCTTGTTGTTTGCAGCCAAGGATAGCAAAAGTGGTCAGCAGTAGAAAGAGTTTGATGGTCTGTGACATACAGTTGAATTTGAAAAGTGCAAAAAAAAAGCCCCGATTACAAATCGAGGCTTTTCGTATAAACTAAGACTAAAAGCCTATTTCTCATAAGGAAAGCGCTTGGAAACACGCTTCATCAGGTAATCTACCAAATCGTCTGTAGTACCGTTAGAACTGGAAGATATAGTTCTATCAAAACTCCAAATCATTTTTCCATCTTCACCATTCCATAATTTAATGAAAACATCAGCATCACCTGTTCTTACAGATATACCAGTGAGAACATTGAGTGCCATTGCTCCACCTCTACTAAAGGTAGCACTGGTTTTTACATTTCCACCAAAGATAGCATCAACACCAAGCATAGTAGCGATTTCGTCTTTTGTGTAATCAGCCATATCATCGGTCTCTTTGATGCCATTTTTTCTAAGCAATGTATTGGTTCTATCTACATCCTGAATATCTACATCGACCATTTTCTTTTTCTTCTTTCTTTTCAAAAACCAAGAATACATAGAGTTTTGGAAAGCCTGCTGATATTCTTTGGCTTTGGCATCCAGTTCTTCCTGTGATGCTCTTTTTTTCTTGTTGGGTTTTGCGTCAATCATAAGGACGTCAAGTGGCAAAATAGCAATTGTTTTGTGCTTTTTTACAATTTTTTCTAAGTTATCATCTTCATAGACTTTAGCTGTAAGTTGTGCACTTAACTGATTAGAAGCCATTAAAATGATAGAACTCAATAGAATAATTACAAAGTTTTTCATAGTAGAATAAAGTTTTTTTAAAAAAATAAAATATCCCGAATTTAATCGAGATGGGAATTGATTATATATAGGTTTGACATTTCAGAAATTACCTGAATATCAAATAAATAAATACTTATGCTTGAGAGAATTAATTATAAACGTTTTGAGTGTTATTATAGTATGGGATCATGAGTTTGTATTTAAGGGACTGAAAAGAAAATACAAATTCTGGGCTACAATTAACAATTTTGCACAAAATTAAGTTAATTTTTCTTTTTATCCAAATTAATTTTTCTCAGGTTTTTCTTTTTTGAAAACCTGCTAAGTCTTTCTATCTTTACAAGATACTCAACTACTTATTCCAAACTTAAGTATCATGAAAAATTTTCTACTTGGCATTTGTGTGCTACTGCTATGTCCTGTCTATTCCTCTTCGCAGGTCACCATTGATTTAATTACCTTTGCTACAGGTTTCGATAATCCAGTGGATATTGCCCACACGGGTGATGCCCGTCTGTTTGTAGTCGAAAAGGATGGCTATATTCGTATTGTTAATGGAGATGGAACCGTCGTTTCTACGCCCTTTCTGGATATCGATGCCAATGTGCGTTCCAGCGGAAATGAGCAGGGATTGCTTGGATTGGCTTTTCATCCCGACTATACGACAAATGGCTATTTTTATGTCAATTATATTGACAATAGTGGCAATACCCGCATTTCCCGTTTTAGCGTAAGCGCGAATCCTAATATTGCAAATCCCAATAGCGAGCTACTCATTTATGTCGTATCTCAGCCTTATTCCAACCATAATGGAGGTGATTTGAATTTCGGACCAGATGGTTACTTGTATATTGGACTTGGCGACGGTGGAAGTGGGGGAGACCCTGGTAATCGTTCGCAAAATACCAATGTAGCCTTAGGTAAAATGTTGCGAATAGATGTGGACAATGGCACAACTTACGCCATTCCGCCCGATAATCCATTTGTTGGAGATGCCAGTACACTAGATGAAATATGGGCAATTGGTCTGCGCAATCCCTGGCGGTTCAGCTTCGATAAAGTGACAGGAGATATGTGGATTGCTGATGTCGGGCAGGATGAATCAGAGGAGATTGATTTTCAGCCAGCTTCGAGTATGGGCGGTGAGAATTATGGCTGGCGTTGTTATGAAGGTTTTGATGCTTTTAATACTTCGGGCTGCCCGCCTGCGAGTGCGATGATTGAGCCAGTTCATGCTTACGCCAATAATTTTAATATGGGTTGTTCAGTAACGGGCGGTTATGTCTATCGAGGCAGTCAGTATCCTCGTCTAGCCGGTTTGTACATTTATGCAGATTATTGTTCGGGCAAATTTTGGTCCATCCAGCGTGCAGGAGCGAATAGCTGGATGAATCAGGAAATTGCAGATTTTTCCAGCTATGAATACAGCTCCTTTGGAGAAGACCAGAATGGCGAATTATATGTTGTCAGCTATGCAGAAGGCAGCCTATTGCAAGTCGTAGATGCCGAACCCTTGCCTGTTGAGTTGATTGGTTTCGATGCCGAAGTGGTCAATGATCGTCAGGTTTTAACGACTTGGGCAACAGAAACGGAAATCAATGCAGCCTACTTTGAAATTCAGCGCAGCGCAGATGCCATTGACTTTGAAACGCAAGGGAAAGTATTTGCCGCAGGCAATAGTACCACCATCCAGAATTATGAATTTTTAGATGAAAATCCTTTATGGGGAACATCATATTATCGGTTGAAACAAGTGGATATTGATGGCACTTATACTTTTTCTAATTTAGAAAAAATAGAATTAGAACGCCCATATTTTATTCCAAATGTATATCCAAATCCAGTCGGAAAAAGTCAAACCTTGACGCTGGATTTCGGTACATATTCCGGAGAGTCGGTCTTAATGAATATTACAGATTTATCTGGTCGCCTGATTCATACTGCTGAATTGGAAGCGGTACAAGGTATTGTTAATATTGCTTTATCTGAATCCCTACAGCCTGGCGTTTATCTCATTAACGGAGAATTCAACGGCTATTATTTTTATCAAAAAATCGTGATTAGTAATTGAAAAGTGTGTTTGAAAAGTGTGTTGGTGTGTTGATGTGCGCGTGTGTTGATGTGTTCTTTTTTGCAAAGCAAAAAACACAACAACACAACAACACAACAACACAACAACACAACAACACAACAACACAACAATATGAAATACAACAACACAACAATATGAAATACATCCACCTACTCACCCTCCTACTAATTGCCAGCTTCACTCAGGCACAACCGCAAATCGAACTCGAACTCTATGCTTCCGGTTTTGACCGCCCAGTGGACATCACAAGTGCAGGCGATGACCGACTATTTGTTACAGAACAAGACGGGACAATTCGTATTATAGATGCTTCAGGAAATGTATTGTCCACACCATTTTTGGATATTGATGGACGAGTAGATTCTGGAGGAAATGAAGAAGGGCTGCTAGGATTGACTTTTGATCCCGACTATGCGACGAATGGTTATTTTTATGTCAATTACACTGCAACTGGTGGAGGTGCGACCCGCATTTCCCGATTCAGTACCAGTCTCAATCCGAATATAGCTGATGCCAGTAGTGAAATTATTCTGTTCACTATTGGGCAACCTTATAATAATCATAATGCAGGTGATTTGACATTTGGGCCAGATGGTTATCTGTATTTTGGCTTAGGCGATGGCGGGGCTGGCGGCGATCCTGGCAATCGTGCACAAAACCCAGTCAACTTTCTCGGCAAGATGTTGCGCATAGATGTCAGCACACCTTCGGGTAGTTTGAATTATACCATTCCTGCGGACAATCCCTTTGTAGGCGATGCCTCAACACTAGATGAAATATGGGCTTTGGGCTTGCGCAATCCCTGGCGATTTAGCTTTGACCGGCTGACCAATGATATGTGGATAGCTGATGTCGGACAAGATGACTGGGAAGAAATAGATGTGCAGCCAGCAGCGAGTACAGGCGGCGAAAATTATGGCTGGCGTTGTTATGAAGGCTACGATCCTTTTATCACTGGAGGTTGTCCGCCTGCTAGTAGTCTGACTGAGCCTGTTCATGTGTATGCCAATAATTTTTCTACAGGCTGCTCAGTAACGGGTGGTTTTGTATATCGTGGCACGATGCAGCCCGGCTTATACGGCTATTATGTATATGCCGATTTTTGTACAGGACGTTTCTGGACGATTGCGCCCGATGGTTTTGGTGGCTGGAATAATGCGGATGCAGGGAATTATAGCAATCAGGAATACAGCACTTTTGGAGAAGACAAAGACGGAGAATTATTCGTTGCCGGACTCAGCAATGGACAAATATACAGAGTCGTGGAAAGTTGCTCGGCATTTATGGCAACCGTCAGCAGCACCGACGAAACCTGCGCAGGAGATGCCGATGGCACAATAGACCTGACACTAACGAATTCAGCGACTTTGTTGTGGTCGAATGGCGCAACAACCGAAGACCTAAGCGGACTGACTGCTGGAACGTACAGCTTTACCGCAACGGATGCGAGCAATTGCGTACAGAATGGTGTTGTTACATTGGAAAACAGCACACCCGCTGCGCCTGTGCTTGATTATGCAGGCGCTTATGTTTTCTGTGATGGTGAGCCAGTCACAGTGACTGCCGAGGCTGCGCCAATAGGATTTGGATACCAATGGTATTTGAATGGCAATCCAATCTCTGGCGAAACAGACCCATCTCTTGCTATTGCAAATGCAGGCTTTTACACGATGACTTACACGGGAATTTGCGAATCCGAGCCATCGGTGGACGTGATAGCAGAATTTACCTTCTTAGCCGACCCGATAATTACCAACCCAACAGGCGACGCATTACTTGTGGACGCTGGAGCAAATACTTATCAATGGTATTTGGATGGCAATCCAATCTCTGGTGCAGATCAGAATTTATATATTGCTACGCAAACAGGAACTTATACGGTCGTCATCACGGATACAAATGGCTGTATGGCAACGTCCGATTCATTTGTACACACCATAACAGATGTTTCTGCAATAAAAGGTTTGAATACCATGCTGGTCAGTCCTGTACCATTTAATGATGTGGTTTGGGTAGAACTTGAAACCTCGACTTCCTTGGGTTTGGTGCTGTCTGTTCAAAATATTTATGGACAGACTCTGCTGCAAAGCAATATACAAGTCAATGGGAAATGGCAGAGACAATTTGATACGAAAGGCTTATCTGCGGGCATGTATTTACTACTTGTGAAAACAGAAGACGGTATTGCCGTTCGGAAGCTAGTGAAGCGTTAAGAAAAAGACTATAATTTTCACTAATCAACCATTAATATAAAAGTATTTCAAACCCTGATTACATGTCCATTATAAGGCATTAGCATCTAAACTTTTTTTACCTTGCATTGTTTAGAAAATGCACAAGAACGTGTTTAAATTTCTAAGGCTTGTTGCCAAAATTAATTTTTTTCTAAACAATCTCGTTATTCATACATAAAAATAAATAGCGTCGTTGCAATGTTCGTTAATATGTCAAATGTATTAGTCAATGTACAAACCAATATAGGGGAAACTATACAGGAAATTTCGGTGAATAAACCAGTATTATTGGTCTTTTTACGGCATTTTGGTTGTACATTTTGTCGAGAGGCATTAAGTGAAATTTCTGAAAAGCGGGTAGAGATAGAATCGCGAGGTGTTGAAGTGGTTTTTGTACACATGTCCGATAATAAAACTGCCGAGCAGTATTTCAAACGCCACAATCTTGAAGGTGTAATTCATATCAGTGATCCTGACTGTAATTTATATCAGCAGTTTGGTTTGGTGAAAGGCACGCTTCAGCAATTATTGGGCTTCAATGTCTGGATACGTGGCATAGATGCAGGCATCAAAAAAGGACACGGTATGGGGCGTTTTTTGGGCGATGCTTTCCAAATGCCCGGCGTATTTGTGATTCGAAATGGTACAATCCGAGAGCAATATATCCACAAGCAATCTTCCGACCGGCCGGATTATGAAAAGATGGCTGAATGTTGCGTGGTCTGACTTTACTTTTAATGAATAGATGAATGAATGAGTAAATGTTTTTCCTTGTCCACTAAGAACTAAAAGTACTATCTTTGAGGCAATAAAAAACAATCAGTCTATTGATATTATTACTCATACCTTACACTTTAGCATGGTTCGCGCTCTTATTCATGTTGAATTTTTCAAAGAGCAAATACCTGGTACTGGATACGCAGCGCAATAACCTGATAACGGTACTTCATGCGATACTCATTCCGCTGTTGACTTTCCTTTATTTTATAATGTTGGATCATCCATTCGGCTATGAACGCACGATGGATATGCCAATTCGCCATATTCTGGCTGCCTGTTGTGGTTTTTATATTTTTTCTACCATTAATCTGTATAGAGCGGAGCGCGACCCAGAAAAGGCGATGATTATTCATCATGTCGTGGTCTTGGGTTTTTTTATATACCTTTTGTTGCGTCCTGATTTTCCGGTTTATTATGCTTTAATCCTGATTCCTCAATGCACGGCTGCGGTGTATCATACACATCTGATTTTTAAAGAAACGGAAGGCATCGACCCCATACGGGCAGCTTATTGGTATAATCTAAATTATTACAGCTGGATAATCTTTCGTTTTGTTGTGGAAGGACTGTTTGTTATTGGAGTTTTGTATTATGAGTTTACACAGTTCAGCTTATCATTGCCAGATAGAATGATTATGATAACTGGATTATTGTTTTCTTATTATTTTAATGTGCATTGGTTGCTTATTTTATTGAAGAAGCGGCGGGGGAGGGGATTGTGAAATTGTAGGAATTGTGGAATTGTTTACGAGGATTTTTCATTTGCTTTTATGAATTTTAATTTCCAATTTTCTATGGCTTGCCCTTTTTCGTCATCAATTATGAATTGTTCAAAATGTTCTTTAGCTACTTCCTGTTTAATTTCACGCGTGAGAAGGGTGTAGAATTTTTCATCATCGTGCTTATTCATATTTATATTATTCGATATGTCTAAATATAAAAAAGACTCTTGTATTGTGAATTCAATTACTTTAGCAAATAACAAATTGTCATCAGAATGCTTTTCTATGATAAATTCTGTAAGATTGATGCTTTTACTTTTGTATTTCCAAAATAAATATTTTTTCAATAAGGTCTTTGCAAGAGTGAAGAAAAAGAATGTTAGTGTTGTTGCTGCCTCGTCGTTTATTTCTGCTGTGATATTAGCATGAATGGCTTCACAAAACAAATAAGCCGCTAACATATCATCAAAACGAACAGGATTCTCAAGAAAGATCTCCTCATATAATCCATCTTTGTCATCTTTTCTTGAAATAAAAAAATAATCTTTATCAGAGCGCATTGCTTGTTGAGCTTCAACAGGTTTCTCAAGATTAAAAATAAGGTGATACATCGCAAAATCCCGATTCGACACAGGTGTTATGCCCTCTGGCACTTCCCTAAACTCTCCCCGTCTTTTTTCATACCAATATTTTGTATTAAAAGACTGCTGCTGCAAAGCCACCTGAACATCATCATTTGCCCAGAAATCTCTTTCTTCCATTGGATTTTGGGAGTTGGTATATCGGGTGATTTTGAGTCCGAGTTCTTTGCTGTTTACGGTTAATAAACGCATGGTAAGCAAGGCTTCTTTATCCATGATACGCCTGTCTTTTGCAGAAGCATCTCGATAGCTTTTATAGACCGAATAGACGGTTTGCGCACCATTGATGATTTGCAGACCAGATACTTTTATGGACTTGGCAGTTGGATTGATATGTCCATCTACACCACTTGTCAACGCAGTAATTCCGTTATTGAAATACCAGAAATACGGAATTTCATTTTTAAGCGTTTCTTCAATATTTTCATTGACTTTAGAATGTATAAGCGGGTTACGCACATTTTTAAAGAACAACTTGAATTTATATTTTTCAAACAGTTCAAAAATGGTTTTGGGACGTAGGAGGAAAATGTACGCACTAAAAGGGCTGTTGATTTTAAGATAATTTTGCTTGATGTCTAATTGGTCAATATTCAGGCGAATTTCTTCATCAGGAGAATACTCTTGTTCTAGAGGATTATCAGGTATTATTTTTTTATAATGAAAATCAATATAATCCCTTTTTATTCGATTGATATCAAGGACTTCTACAGAAGTCGCATAGTTTTTTTCAAAAGAAGCAATATTATCATCTACCTCAGGATTAGCATTACAGAGTGAAAAATAGACAAATTTTATCGTACCGTTTTGTTGGGCATGTTTTGTGAGTTCTTTATACTTTTTATTAAAATTATCGTTTTTTGTCTTCCCTTTTTCTCCTAGCAAAACCAGTTTGAAATCATCTAAAGCAGACTTGAATTCTGTTGAATTAATTTGCTTAGAGGCGTTTTGTTTATTATTCCATTTCGATTGAATGACATAGAATATTTTACCTTTCTCTACATCATCGACATCCAATATAATATCGCAGGAAGCATCATCGTTCCCTTCTGTAATGTACTGAGAATAGACTTGTGTCTGACCATAGAATTTCAAAAACCACATTAAAAAAGCGTAGGGCTTATTCTGCTCTTTATTTTTATGCTTTAATCCCGCATTTGAACTGTTTTCAGCAATCAGTTCAGATAATTCCCCGTCCAGTTTTGTGTAAAACTCTGTATTAAGCATTGGGTTTTAGTTGAAATTTAAAAACTGCAATTTATACTTTTTTAAGGAAAAGCTATAATGACTTGAATAACAATCCAATAATTATCACCATCAAATCACGACCACCACATTCACCTTAGGCAAATGATGGCTCAAAGCCGACCAGTCATCCCCATTATTTTCAGAAATAAAAACATTGCCTGTCGTTGTGCCAAACACCAGCATATCTTCATGCCTGTCCAGCGAATGTCGATATACAATATCATAACAATGCGCTTGGGGTAAGCCACTGCGGAGAGCCTGCCAGGTCTTGCCACCATCCTCAGTACGACAAACACATAAAGCCTCATTTACGGCAACTCGCACATAATCGCTCACCGCAGGAACGACCCAGGCACGCTCAGGATTTTTATGGTCAAGGGCTAAGGCAAAACCAAAATTAGCCAGTTTATCCTCGGCAGTCACGTCCGCCCAATTTGCGCCGCCATTCGTAGAACGCCAGATGCCGCAGTGGTTTTGCTGCCAAAGTACATCAGGGTGATTTTTGCAAAGCAATAAACGATGTGGGTCTTGCCCAACAGGTACATGAGGGTCAGGCAAATAATCAGCCCGAACGCCGGAATTGCGAGGTTGCCAACTTGCACCATCGTCCAGCGTTTCAAATACGCCTGCGCAACTAATACCAACATACCAATGCCGGCTATCTCGCGGATCTATACAAATAGAATGAATGCCCGCATGATCGCGCCCGCCGCCAAACCAGTGTTCCATACGAGAAGGATGTTGCCAGAGTCCTTCATTGAGCTGCCAGGAATCGCCGTTATCATTGCTGACAAATAAGCCGCCTGGCTCTGTACCGACATATAATCGACCAGGCTGGTCATCGCCGCCGTTCATGATAGACCAAATAAGCTGAAGTGTAGCAGGTATGCCAGGTTTGATGAGTGTATCTGCTGGATATTTGGGTGTGGATGCTTCTGTCCAGGTCTTGCCGAAATCAGTGGAGCGATGCAATTTTTGTCCCCAATGTCCATGAGAAATACCTACCCACCAGGTATTGCTGCGTTTGTCTTCATGCAGCATGGAAATAGGCAGCCCAATAAAATCAACCCCGACTTGTCGCCAGTCCGATTTTGTTTTTTGGTAAGTAATTAAACCTTTATTTGTACCTATAAGTATTTTCACAATTTAGTAGCAGTTTCAGTAACAGTATCAATTTCAATAGCCATTTCTATGACAGAGGAATAAATTACGAATGGAATAATTACAAACCCCAAAATATCCCAATACCCCAAATATCAGTAGTGTTCGATTAAAGTATGGAATAGTCGGCAGACGAAGGATTTTATAAAAGTTGGTGATTTATTCCCTTAAATATGCTGTATTTCCAACCAAATTCGTCTGACGACAACGGTTTACTCAATCATACTTTAGTCGAGTACTACCCACAAACCCTAAAATACCCAAATACCCCAATATCCCAATACCCAAATATTCCAAATACCCCCATCAGCCGCCGGATAAGGCCTGCAAGACAAATATTTCCTGATGTTTTGCTACAGTATCCGAAAGCGTTTTACGATCTTTTATCAGTTCCTTGCCTACATAAATATTCACATGCTGGCGCACAGCTCCCTGGTCATCTAGGATATAGTTTTTTAAACCTGGATATTTTTTTTCAATGTTTTCCACAATTTCTGCAAGGGTCGTTCCATCTGTTTCGATAGTTTGCAAACCTGGGAAAAAACGCTTAAGGGCAGAAGTAAATTGAACTGTTGGCATAAAAACAGTTTTTAGGCATACTTTATAAAGCTGCAAAATACGTAGTATTCATTACTGGAAGGTATGTTTTTTTGTTTTTTATTTTAGCCACGAATGCACGATATAATTGATTCGTGCATTCGTGGCTCTTTTGAATTTGTATTTGACGTTTGAATTTGTTCGTTACTTATTTGGGGACAGCCGAAAAAGTACCATTATTACTCTGCCATATTCCTTTGTCTGCTCCATTGATATCGCTATCCTGATTGAGGTCAGCAGGAAGATAGGCATCAAAAGTACCATTCTGGTTTTGCCAGATGGACTTATCAGAACCATTGATGTCGTAGCTGTTGGCGTCATTTGGATCAATATCGCCTGCAAACAGACACCATACACCATCTTCCATTTGCTTTTGCCCATAAGTACCTGGTGTTGCGTAGCTTTGGGCAGCCCTGAAGTCATGAGCCAATACGTCATTGGAAACACTGACGGCTTGTGCCGACATGACGCCCATGTGGTTTCTATGTTCAACCACAATATAAACAGGTGTATTAAAACCAAGTGGCAATATATCAGCAGCGTTAGGGAAATCAATACATCCATCAGTTTGTAACACACCGGCTGCTCTGGCAATCTCACTGGATTTTGCAGTTGAGGTACGCAAAGAAACAAGCACCCAGTCGGTAATTCCTGTGCCAGTCGTTAGTATTTCTTGCCCTCCATAATTCCAGGGGGAGGCATTATAAGGTTGTGTGGCAGAGAGGACGCCCATGCTTTGAAGTGTATTGCCCATTGCCCCACTATTGATGTCATAAACTCCTTCCAGAAAAACACAGATGTCCAATGTGACAGGTTGGAAACAAGGCGGACAATCTGGGCCGCCACAGTCGATACCTGTTTCACCACCATTTTGAATACCATCTGTACAAGTTGAACCACTTCCACAAATCTGGTCTCCATTATAATCTTCATAAATTTGAATATTTCTGAAATAGGAATTAGCACTGGCATCTGCATCATCATCTGCGGTCAAGACCATGTATTGAAAAGTTCCGGTAAAATTAGCACCGATATTGACAATAAAGTGTTCAAAATTCCCGCTGCCACTATAGACTGGATTGACAAAATCACCAGCATAGCCCTGGTCACCATAGACCACAACCCGGCTAGTTGGAGCAAATAGCAAATCATTGTCAAAAGCCACTTCGTGAATTTCTCCCTGTGCGGTACTTTTAAAATCAAACTCTATGACCGTATTTGGCGTAAGCGTATAATTGACTTCGACAGCTTTCCAGACATTGCCTTCTACAAGCAAAGTTGCGCCCGCATCCTGAACTGTGGCAGTGCCAAAATCCTGAGCAGCATCGAAAGAATAAATGGTATTGCTGCCAAAATTATAAGTAGTACAATTTTCGGACGGACAGGCAGGGCAGGAGCCGCCGCAATCAACACCAATTTCATCGCCATTGAGGATGCCATCGGTACAAGTCGGGCAGGCAGGGCAATCTGGTCCGCCACAATCTACACCTGTTTCATTGCCATTTTGAATACCATCATCACAAGCTACACAAGTAGGGCAGGAGCCGCCGCAATCTATACCCGTTTCATCTCCGTTCTGGACGCCATCAAAACAGGTCGGGCAGGCAGGACAATCTGGTCCGCCACAATCCACACCTGTTTCATTGCCATTTTGAATACCATCTGTGCAGGTATAGCAAGGAGGGCAGGAACCGCCACAGTCTACACCTGTTTCATCACCATTTTGAATGCCATCGTTACAGCTTGTCCCATTGCCACAGCTCTGGTTTCCATCATAATCTTCATAAATCTGAATGTTGCTAAAATAAGAATTGGCATTGGCATCTAAGTCATCGTCTGCGCTTAGAACCATGTATTGGTAAGTCACTGAACCGTTGATTCCCAGTGGAACGACAAAATGCTGAAAATTACCACTTCCATTATAAGGAGTGATGACATAATCGCCTGCATAACCTTGGTCGCCATATACGACGACCCGATTGAAAGAGGCAAAAACGAGGTCATTATCAAAACTGATTTCATGGATTTCTCCCTGTGCGGTACTTTTAAAATCAAATTCTAAAACAGTATTTGGCGTGAAGGTATAATTGATTTCAATAGCTTTCCAGACATTGCCTTCTACCAATAAAGTAGCTCCGCCATCCTGGACGGTCGCAGTACCAAAATCCTGATCGGGATCAAAAGAGTATATCGTTCCATTAAAACCATAGGTTGAGCAATTTTCAGGTGGGCAGGCAGGGCAGTTGGAACCACCACAATCTATACCGATCTCATCGCCATTCAAAACACCATCAGTACAGGTAGGGCAGGCATTGGGGCAGGAGCCGCCACAATCTATACCTGTTTCATCGCCATTTTGTACACCGTCAGAACACTGACAATTGCTAAGGCAACTGGCATTATTGACCCGGTTTCTAATCAGATCGCCAGGTTGTTGTCCAAAACCAAAATTGAAATCAATCCCGACATTGGTCAGGTGACAATAACTCATGATGGTTCCTCCATTGGCAGGCAAGGAACCTGGACAACCTTCGTTATAACCTGCCGCAGGGCCGCAGCCATCTATGGCTGTATTATTGCCATTCCATGAACAGCTATGGGTATGTGGTGAACCCAAATTATGCCCTAACTCATGCGTGAGTACTTCTACATCCCAGGAGTAAGTCGGTATATTGGAAAAGGAACCAAATATACCACTCGCTCCTGTATTAACACTGCTATTGCACAGAACATCGACATAAGCAACACCACCTCCGCTAAGGGTGTGAATAACATGCACCAAATCGCCAAAAGTCCTACCATAGTTTTGATTATTGAGGTCGCCCAGCGGATCGGAAGCACTATAAGGAGAAGGCGTGTCCCAAACCTTCATATAGCTGATGTCGGTATTGATGCTTTCATTGGCATATAAAATAGCCGTTTGAGCAAAGAGTGCATAGACGTAATTGGAGACATTCGTGACATTCGAACCTTTATCCTGATAGAGCGAATAGTCCACTTCCGTATGTATCCTGACGCAACCTGCCATAAGAGATTTTTGTACAGGCACAAGCTCCGTAGAAGGCATGACACCATCAGGAGAAATAGCATCGCAGGTAAAGCCGGGATAGCCATTCAAGTCACTTTTTTTATACAATACATGAAAATTGCTGCCCTGAACTTTTCCCAAATCATATTGGTTGTTGTCGTAATTAATAAAGCCCGCCATTTCGCCATCGAAAAATGAAAGACAGACCAGACTGTTGGACTGATTGTTGACTGTCCCCCAATAATGAAGTCCGGTATCTGTGCTTAATGGAACATCAGGATTAGATGCAGCAACAGCCTGAAAATCCGGGCTGAAAATATCGGCTTTCATCAGGGCTAGTTCCTGATTTTGCCCTTCTATTGGAACTTGGATACGCAGGTATTTGTTTTTGTTGTTTTGAATATTTTGAAATGGTGTTTTTTGAATCTGAAGAGTTTGTTTTTGTTGGAGGATGCTGCTAGGTATAGCATTATCAAGTTTACTATTGGCTACTTCTTCTAAGGGGGAATAAGATGCACTGTTTTGTATCAAGAGTGCGTGCTGCTCAACTTTTTGATGAATAGCATCTTGTCCGTAAGCCAATGACAGTGTAAGGGAAGCCATTAGGCTTAATAATAGTGGTAAAAGTCTTTTTCTCATAATGGTATAATTGTGATCGTTTAATAATCAGTTTGTGTGTGTGGAAATGACAAATCCAAATGTCAAATTTTCCCACTAGCCATCGAGGGAAAACTATCGGCATTTATCATTTGGCACTTAAAATAAGCTTATTGTCCAGTGAGATGATATATCTTCCCGGAAGGAAAATCGGAATGTGTATTATTATGGATGTAGGGAAAGGCTTGAGTAATATTCTTATCTTCAGAAGAAGAACATGTTTGAAATTCCCAAGTTGAGCTTTAGCAAATATAATAAAAGTAATTGAATGATTAAATTTTATTATAGACTATTTTTATATAAGAGGAGAGGGATTGTCATTTTGTAGAATGTGACTAGATAATTACATTTATCTTGGTAGATTTGTGACTAAGTAGTCACTCAAGCTAACATTATTGGGTGATTTGGTGAAATTTGGTTGATACTATCAACTTGAATAACTATAAGGCGATAAAAATGCGTTAAAAAGAAATGGAGGAAAATAGAATAATAGGAACATATACAGGAGAGGAGCGAGGCCCTTTATTGATATGTATTGGGGGCATTCATGGCAATGAGCCTGCTGGCGTACTGGCATTAGAACGAGTGTTCAAGTTATTAGAAGCTGAACCTTCAAGAAATCCAGAATTTCAGTTCAAAGGGCAATTAGTTGGGCTAAGAGGTAATTTGAAAGCATTATCGGTCAAAAAACGTTTTCTAGTCAAAGATCTCAACCGACAATGGCTGCCCGATAATGTGCAGCGTATCAAAAATACAGTGATAGAAGACTTAGATGCAGAAGATCAGGAGCTTAAAATGCTGAATGCATGTATCGAATCCTGTATTGAAAAATATCAACCTGAGAAATTGATCGTGATGGATTTGCATACCACCACTGCTTCAGGCGGTATTTTCTCTATTGCAACGGATGACCGGGAAAGCCAGTTGATCGCCTTGGAACTGCACGCGCCAGTGATACGAGGTATGCTGGATGGAATTGACGGGACTACTTTGCATTATTTTAAGCCTGAAAACACAGGAGTTCCTACGATAACCGTATGCTTTGAATCTGGGCAACATGACGATCTGGAATCCATAGACAATATGGTGGCAGCTATTATCAACGGCATGCGTACTGTAGGTTGTGTAGAAGCCAATGACGTAGAAAACCACCATGATGAACGCCTATTAAAATATTCAGAAAATCTACCTAAAATAGCTGATCTCCTGTATTGCCATGATATTAAGCAAGGGGATAATTTCAAAATGAAACCTGGCTATGATAATTTTCAATGGATCAAAAAGGATGAATTGCTTGCGCATGATAAAAAAGGAGAGATTCGCTCCAATTCTGATGGGCTAATTCTGATGCCTTTATACCAAAAACAGGGCGATGATGGCTTTTTTATCGTTCAGGGAGTCGAGGACTTTTAACAATACCAATGTAAGACTTTTCGTTTTAATGATAGAACGGACTCCATTTTTGGCAGACTAATTGCCTTACACCATTTTGAATAAATTAATAATGAAGTTAATTACACCATTTTTACTGGCTATAACTTTGCTGCTCGGTTTTGTTGCGACAGCACAATCAGATGATGTAAGTCGCCCGAACTGGGAAGGTATCTATAAAGATAATATCAAGTCTGTTCGGTTTTATGCGGGTGGATCATTATTGAGTTATCCTATTACAACTTTGCAGGGCAGCACTCCAATGGTATTGTCTTTCGACGATTTGGACGCCGATGTAAAAGATTATTCTTACACCATTATTCATTGCAATGCAGACTGGACAGTTTCGCAATTGAGTTCTTTGGAATACATAGATGGTTTTGAAACTGAAGATATTCTTGATTACGAATATTCTTTCAATACACTTGTAAACTATACGCATTACCAATTGGCATTGCCAAATGAAAATATGGCATTCACCAAATCGGGAAATTATTTGCTCAGGGTATTTGAAGATAATGATCAGGAAAATGTGGTGCTGACCCGCCGTTTTGTGGTCGTGGATACAAAAGTGACGATAGAATATGAGATTGAACGACCTTCGGTACTCAGTAAGGTGCGGAGCCATCAGGAAATTGATTTTTCTATCAATCATACAGGTTTTCAAATCCGAAATCCTAGAGAAGAGGTAAAGGTCGTTATGATGCAAAACGGACGCTGGAGTACAGCGGTAGAAGACATAAAGCCGCTTTTTGTTAAAGGGAGTACACTCTTATATGATTATCAGGATAAATTTGTTTTTCCTGCCGGAAAAGAGTTTCGGGTAGTAGATTTGCGGAGTACACGATACCGCACAGAAAATGTAAAACGATTGGAAAATGATCAGGACATGTATTATATGTATGTGTTCACAGATAAAAAGAGAGGGCAACTACCTTATTTATTTGAAAAAGACATCAATGGTAAATACGTCATTGAAAATCAGCATGAAAGCAACGATGATTTAGAATCGGACTACATCACAACATTTTTTACTTTGACGGAAGATGAACCACTTCGCAATGGAAGTATTTACCTATACGGAGATTTGACGGACTGGCAAATCAAGGAAGAATACAAAATGGTGTATATCGAAGAGGAGCAGGGATATGCGTTAAAGACCTTGTTGAAACAGGGCTATTATAATTACGCTTATGCTTATGTAGAAGATGATAAAAGTGAGGCAGATATGAGTTTGATGGAAGGAAATTGGTTTGAAACGGAGAATGATTATCAAATTTTGGTGTATTACAGACCATTCGGAGCGCGTTATGATCATCTTATCGGAGCCATTACATTAAACTCTTTACACTGGTGATTTGTGACATGGTTTAAGGAAAATTATTTCACGAAATGTATATTTTGCCTTTTTTTTAACAATATATCCCTTGTTTTTTCAATATAAAAGCTCTATTTTTGCGTCACATTTAAACAACGAAATTAAAATCTTTTCTTTTCATAGCATGAGTCGGGTGGGAATATTCTCACTCGGCTTTTTTTATTTACACTCAGCCATTTTTTTACAGTAACGCCAGTTGAGTAGATGAGATAAGGCAACCGCTGCACCACCGGCAGCAACTGTAATACCATGTAACCAAACCAAACCAAAACAATGTCCAATAAAAATTAAAGCAAAGCCAGTTGTAGCTACAATCAGAACTTCTTTTCTTCGATGATGGAAATAATGCGGGATGAGAGATAAACCTGCGATGAAAATGCTTCCCATGATAACAGTATGCTCGATGGCAGGATCAGCCAAAAAGTGCAAGCCTGTGAAGGCACTTAACATCAAAATCAATGGAACTGCTAAGCAATGCAAAGCGCAAGCCAGCGAAAGGATTATGCCAAGAATGTCGAGATTAAAACGGAAACGATTCATATTACTTATCACTTTATGGTTCATTTTGCAATTGTGTTGCAAATGTACAACAAAGTTGTGGGGAATGCAACTTTATTGCAAAAGCGATGGGGGAATAAAGTGTATCGGAGTTATTGTACTAATTTAACAGCATTCGCAACGGGTCCTTTGGGTCCGCTGCCGACTTCAAAAATAACTTTATCGTTATCTTGTATTTCGTCAATTAAATTATTGGCATGAACAAAGAAACTTTCCTGCGTTTCCTGATCAACGATAAAACCATAACCTTTTTCTGAATTAAAGAATTTAACGAATCCTGTTCTTTCAAATTGATTAGAATCGTCATCTGTTTTTTGTGGTATACCGATGACAATATCTTCTGCATTTATTTTTTTCTTTTTGGCAGGATCGGGAGGAGTGGCTGATAAATTGCCATTTTCGTCTACGTACATAAACTCTTCACCTTTTACTCCATCGAGTTTTCTTTGTTTTTTGAGTTCTGCTTTGTCTTGTTTCTTTTTTCTTCTTCTTTTTTCTCTGTCTTTTTTATTGAAACTATCTGCCATAAATGTATTATAAATTGATAAAATAAGATGCTATTTCAAGATTAAACAGATAGGCTGAAAAAACGAATCTAAATAAGTTGAAAATAACTTTTCACCTGTAAAGGTACAAATTTAAACGTAAGAGATCTTGTATTAGTTCACTGTTTACTGAAAAAAGCTTAGAACGTGTTTAAATTCCCCTCAATTGGCTACAAATGGCAAATTTTCTCCTGTACTACGTTGCTCTTCGGTCGTGTAGCTATGGCTATATTCCCTCATCGCGCCTTGTTCAGAATAAAATTTGCTCATTTTCGCTCAATCAGGAAAATTTAAACACGTTCTTAGGTATTAATTTATTGCTTAATAAATCGTCTGGAAAAAGTATGTCCATTCTCCTCCATAATAATGAAATAAACGCCAGCAACAAGATGCTCTGTAGAAAGTGAGATCACATTTTCAGCACCTTGTTGATACAATAATTGCCGCCCAAATAAGTCAGTCAATCGTATTTTTATGACTGCATTGTTCTCACGTTGTATCGTAATCAAATCATTAGTTGGGTTGGGAAATATTTTGACTGACCTTAGGGCTGTCGGTGCTGTAGTATTGGTAATCACTGTTGGTGTACAGTCATAAGCTGTATAGAATGGACCCACTCCGACACTATTGCCATAATGCGTAAAACAAGCCAAATAAGTTCCGCCCTCTATCCCAAAGGAATAATCTCTAAATGGCCCATGAGCCCCTCCAATGGCTTCATAGAAGTAAGACCCACTATTCAGTTCATAAGCGGTGATGTAAGTATTGCCCAATGGAAAAGAGTCTATAGCAAGAACAGTATTGTTTTGACCATTTTGATAATAGTTCAATACATCGCCCACCGAAATGTCAAAATCAGCATAAAGCATTTCAGTAGTCGCACCTGCCTGAATGAAATAAACCAAATCTCCATCCTGGCGCATAGCAGCTTCATAAACAAGCTGATCCTGAACATAAATAGGGTTGGAAAATATAGTATCCCTGAAGTCTTTATACAGCTTTTTATACTGTGTTCCATTGATGAGCGTGTCCCCATCAAAATAATGCGTGATATAACGCTCCTGTGCATCATAGATGCCCCAGCCTCCATACGATCCTCGTTCAAACCAGACATTTCCATCCGATACCATAGGCGTGGATTGCGCCATTAAAGCCAGAAAAGAGACCGTGAAAAACAGGGTGAATGTGGTTCTTTGTAATGATGTGTTCATGTGGTATGATTGTGAAATGGTGTGATTGAGAAATTGTTATTACTGTTTTTGCAAAGCAAAAAATTGATAGTACTCGATTAAAGTATGGCTAAACAAATTCCGCTGTCGTCAGACGAATTCGGTCATAAATTAGCGTGTGTTTGAATGGTCAAAGCACCAATTTTTATAAAATCCTTCGTCTGCCGACTATTCCATACTAATTAAAACAATTTACCTAAGCAAAGTCACGCTGCCCCGATACGGAAGCTTAATACCATCCACAAAAGTAGCTTCGACATAATATACAAACACTCCGGTATTCATTTCCTTTGAGCGCAGGCGACCATCCCAACCATAGATTTCATCATTGGGTTGAAAATTTTTAGCTTCAAAAAGCAATTCGCCCCAGCGATCATAGACCGTAAATAAGTTGATTTGCTCTACACCCTTTCCACCATACACCAGAAAAGTATCATTATCTCCATCTCCATTGGGAGAAAAGACATTAGGCACAAAAACATTACGCTTCTTATCAATCATCACTTTGATTTCATCGGAAGCGGTACAGCCGAAAGTATCTCTAACAGTCACCGTGTAAGTCATCGGTTCAAAAGTTTCTACGACCGTCCAGGCACAATTGCTGGTACAACTTAGACCATTCTCCGGTGTCCAGATATAAGTCAGCGAGTCGGTCGTATTGGTTTGTGCAAATAGGGTAGGCGTGTCGGTCAATTCTATGGTAATATCTGGTCCCAAATCTACAAGCAATTGAAAAGGCTGTGTGATGCTGGCTGGGAAAGTATTTTCACAACCATTAGCATCCTGAACATATATCGTATAATTATCTGCAGCCAATCCACCAAAATAATCACTGGGAACAAAGGTCTCCCCATCCAAAGAATAAGTATAAGGTGCAACACCGCCTGAAGCAGTTTCTATTAAAATAGAGCCAGATTCATCGCCATAACAAATATTATCAACGGTGCTAAAGGTAGCGGAAATAGAACTGGGTTCACCCAATGTTGTACTTTCGATAAAGGTGCAGCCATTGGCATCTGTAACAGTTACCGAATAAGTTCCCGCCGCTAAGTCAAAAGCTGTTTGTCCAAAAGCTCCAGTACTCCACTGATAAGTATAACTCGCTGTCCCACCAGAAGGGACTACGGATGCAGAACCATCATTTCCTCCATTGCAAAATGGATCTTCTGAATTAATAATAGCTGTTACCGCTTCATCGGGTTCCGTGATGGTGATATTAATAGGCGGCAAATCACAGCCATTGGCATCCATGATGCTGACCTGTACTGTGCCGGCAGATAAACCTGTGGCAGTAGCACCGGTTTGTACGGGCGTTGTGTTCCAAGTGAAGGAATACGGGGGCGTGCCGCCCATTGCGCCGGCTGTTGCCGAACCATCGTTGCCACCAAAACAGGAAACTGGCTCAGAAAAACCAATTGGACTAAGTGGGGCAGGAGAGGAGATGGCAACAGTTTCTATAACTGTACAGTCATTGGCATCTGTTATGGTCACAATATGCAATCCGGCATCCAATAAAATAGCTGGATTGGAGACTTCATTATTATCCCAAAGAAAAGTATAAGGTGGAGTTCCTCCAGAAGGCGTAGCCGTAGCTGTCCCGTCAGCAAGTCCAAAGCAACTGACTGACTGACCAGTAACAGTAGCCAGTAAAGCAGGTGGAGAAGTGATTTCGGCGGAAGCCGTCACAGAACATAAATTGGCATCTGTAACCACAACGGAGTAAACGCCTATACCAAGTCCAGATGGATTTTGAATACTAGAACTATTACTCCATTGGAAACTATAAGGTGGCGTTCCATTATTTACCGTAAGGGAAATATCGCCATCCTGATCACTTATACAAGCTAAATCTTCGCCAGTCGCAGTAGCAATTAATACAACAGGTTCTACGAGTGTTACAGTAGAAATTGTAGTACACATATTTGCGTCAATCACTGTAACATTATAGATGCCAGCATCAAGTCCGGTAATGGTAGAGGTCGTGCTGGCATTGCTCCATATATAAGTATAGCCTGGCGTACCGCCAGAAGGCGTTACGGTAGCAGAGCCGTCTGTACCATTGGCACAATCTGGATCAGCACCACTTATAGAAGCCGTGAGTGCTAAAGCCGGCTGAGTGACGGTGACATTTATCAATATCTCACAATTATTTGCGTCGCCTATTGTAGCGGTATAAGTTCCTGCACTTAATCCAGTTGCTGTTGAGGTGTTTTGTACAGGCGTGGTATTCCATGAAAAAGTGTAAGGTGGTGTAGCACCAATCGCGCCAGTACTTGCGGTACCATCATTTCCACCAAAACAGGAAACGGGTGTAGAACTTACAGCGTCTGCTTGAAGTAAGCTAGGTTCGGCTATAGATACTGTTGTTATAGCTTCACAATCATCAACATCTGTTACCGTTAATGTATAAGTGCCAGCCATCAGACCAACTTGGTTTTGGGTAGCAGGGAGTCCGTTGTCCCAAGTATAGCTAAGGGGAGGCGTGCCGCCTGTTGTTATTATATCAATAGCTCCATTATCTGCGCCATTACAGGTAATATCTGTTCCTGTTGCCGAATCAATTGCCAAATCACATTCCGAGTCACAGATGACCAGTGCTTCCCAGCCAATTCCACCTGAGCCGAAATAACCGGAGTTGAACTGAAAGGTCAGACAACCAGTCGGACCCGTTGCAGTCACTGTTCCTGGCGAATTCATGTCTGTGAAATTTCCAATAAAAGGAGAAAAGAAATCAGGCCCGTCATAAATAGTCAAAGCATCACCATAATAATACACACCCGATAGATCAAAGAAGGTGAAATCGACAGTCACAGGATCTCCTGGAGTAGTAGGGCAGACAGTAATCGTATAATTCAAGCCAGGCGGATAAGGATTGTCGGGACCACCAGCATCATAAAACATTTCACCACATATTGGGGGCGGGGGCGGAATAACTCCAACTTGTGTATTACCAGAGATAACAGAACAAGAGCCAGGGCAATTCACACTTTCACAATTGACGCCAATATAAGTGACGGTTACGCCTGTAGGGTCGCCATCTACGATAACGGTATAGTCGAAACAGGTATTTGTATTCTGAGCTGCAAAAACATCGACTATTGAGCCATTGCCGGGATAGCTGTAATCCAGCACACCGCCAGTGATACTTCCGACTGCTGTATTCGCGCCATTGGTAAGGGAAGCAGGAGAGAAGCTGATCACATTCAAGCCTGCAAAATCAGTGGTCCAACCTGATTCTGAACCGCCATTTCCGACGCAGACATTGATGTCTACTTCATAGGTGCCGTCGCCCAAATCGGTAACGCCCGGATAGGTAATCACAGGTGAACTGTCACAAGCTTGTACTTGTGCTGCAAATGATAAAATAAATAGGGTCAAAACGAAGGAACAAATTAATTTACATTGTCTCATAATGGGTGGTTTCATGATTGCTTATTTTACTAAAGTCACATCACCTTTATAAGGGATACTTATTCCATCTACAAAAGTGACTTCGATATAATATACAAATACGTTAGGGTTGAGTTCTTTGTTTTTAAATGTGCCATCCCAGCCAAAACTGGAATCATTGGGAGGAAAATCTTTGGCTTCAAACAATAATTCTCCCCACCTGTCATAGACACTAAACTGGTCAATTTGACCTACTCCTTGTCCGCCATAAATCATAAAAATATCGTTTACACCATCAAAATTAGGCGAAAATACATTAGGGATATAAATATTGCGATCTTTATTTACATCAATGGTGATTTCGCTGATGGCAGTACAGCCATTGGTGTCAGTGACCATAACTTCATAACCAGTATTTTCAAAGGTCTGTACGACAGGGTTCGGACAGTCTGTACAACTTAATCCAGCATCTGGTGTCCAGGAATAAGTCAGTGAATCAAGCGTATTGGTTTGTGCAAAAAGCTGAACACTATCGCTCAACTCAAGTGTAATATCGACACCTAAATCGACCAGTAATTCAAAAGGCTGATTGATGCTTGTCGCAAATTGATTTTCACAAGCATTTACGTCCTGTACATAGACCGTATAATTTCCTGCAGCGAGTCCGCCAAAAAAGTCGCTAGGGACAAAGGTTTCTCCGTCTAGCGAATAAGCATAAGGCGCAGTGCCGCCCGAAGGCATTTCTACTAGAATAGAACCATTTTCATCATTATAACAAATAACATCATCGGCTGTCAAAACAGCAAGAATTGGTGCAGGGTCAGCGAGGTTGGCATTGTCGATATAAGTGCAACCATTAGCATCTGTAACCGTTACAGAATAATTGCCGGCTTGTAAGTCGAAGGCTGTTTGTCCAACTGCTCCACTGCTCCACTGATAAGTATAACTCGCCACCCCGCCTGTAGGAACAACAGTAGCCGAACCATCTGTACCGCCATTGCAAAGTGGTGCGGTGTTGCTGACGCTAGCAAAAAGAGCTTGGTCGGGTTGCGTGATGGTTACATTGATAGGCGGCAAGTTGCAGCCATTTGCATCAGTAATGATGACCTGAACCACGCCTGCTGGCAAATCAATAGCTGTTGCGCCAGTTTGTGCGGGTGTCGTATTCCAGTTGTAGGTATAAGGTGGCGTGCCGCCTGATGCGCTGACCGTTGCCGATCCGTCATTTCCGCCAAAGCAGGATGTCGGAGTAGAAAACAAGCTTGGAATCAATGGATTAGGATTGTTGATTTGTAGACTTACTTCGGTCTGGCAGCCATTCAAATCGGTGATGGTGACCTCATGTTGCCCAGCATTGAGGAAGATGGCTGGATTGGTGGTTTCGTTATTGTCCCACAGATAAGTGTAAGGGGCTGTGCCGCCAATTGCTGTTACAATTCCCTGTCCATCGCTACTGCCAAAGCAAAGTGCATCTTGTCCGCTTGCAGTAGCCGACAAAATAGCTGGTGCAGTAATTTCGGCGAAAGCCGTAGCGGTACACATATTGACATCAGTAATGGTTACGGTATAAATTCCTGCACCCAAACCGGATGGATTTTGATTTGTTCCTGCTCCATTATCCCATTGATAGGTATAAGGTGCTGTTCCATTATTTACCGTAAGGGAAATATTGCCATCTGAGCTGTCATTGCACGAAAGTGTCTCGCCTATTGCTGTGGCGGTCATGGCTACAGGTTGGGTGAGCTCGATACTTGCTGTGGTGCTGCATGAGTTGGCATCGCTTACTATCACCTGATATATCCCTGCGCCTAGATTGGTAAGACTTGATGTTGTTGCTCCATTATTCCAAATATAGGTGTAGCCTGGTGTGCCGCCTGTCGGGACGATAGATACAGAGCCGTCATTTCCACAAGTCGGGTTTGTTCCTGAAATCGTAGCTGTAAGTGGTGATGCGGGTTGTGTTATAGTGACGTTGATTTGGACAGCACAATTATTTGCATCAGTGATGGTCACGGTATAAGCTCCTGCACTTAATCCGGTAGCTGTTGCACTGCTCTGTGCAGGTGTTGTATTCCAGTTGAAAGTATAAGGTGGCGTACCACCTGAGCCACTTGTAGAGGCTGTACCATCATTTCCACCAAAGCAGGAAACAGGGTTGGTTATTGTACTGCCCGGATTTAGTTGAGGTGGTTCTGTAATAGTGACTTGTGCGGTGTCCTGGCATCCATTGACATCAGTGATGGTTACGTTATGAATACCTGCGCATAATGCTGTAGCTGTAGCCGTACTTTCATTATTGTCCCATTGATAGCTCAGTGGCGGTGTGCCGCCTGTTGGGATTGCTGACGCGCTGCCATTACATTCGCCAAAACAGGCTACCTGTGCAATGATATTTGCATTGGCGCTAAGCCCGCCTGCCTGTGTGACTTCGGTGGATGCGGTTGCTGTACACATATCAGTATCTGTTACCGTAACACTGTAGATACCTACGCCAAGATTGGAAATGCCGGGCGTATTTGCGCCATTGCTCCAGTTGAATATATAAGGCTGTGTACCGTCTTGTATGAAATTGACAGCAAGGCTGGCAGTATTGCCTGTACAAAGCGTAGAATCTGCTGGAAGACTGATTTCCATTGCACAACATTCCTCTATAGTCACAGTCACAGTATCTACTGTAACACAGCCTAATAGGGTAGTCCCTACAACAGTGTAAGTTGTTGTGGTATTTGGTGATGCGATGACCGTCTGACAATCTACACAATTCAAACCGTCGGGTGGAATCCAGGTGAAATTATCAAAGAAAGTACCAATGCTCAAGGTGACGCTATCGCCTGCGCAGATGGTTGTATCTGCAAGATCAATTCCAGAGATAGGATCAATAAGCAGTGCTATAGTATCTAATTGGAAATTGCCACAGCCATCAGAGACCTCTACCCAATACATACCAGCCGTGTATGCTGTGTAAGTGGAATCAGTCGCGCCATCCTGCCATTCGTAAGTCGCGTAGCCGCTGCCTGCATTGAAGGTATAAACACCGTTTTCACAAACTGTAATATCCAGGCCGAGGTCTAAGGGCGGAAATTCGGGTAGGCAGGCATTATCACATTCGCAGTCAGGGTCGAGGCAATCGGGTAGCCCGTCACCGTCGTCGTCGATGGTGTTGTCGCAGATTTCGTCGCAGAAATTTTCGCAGACTGTTTCTTCTGCCAGTGCTATTGGGGAAGTTGAGATATTTGGTGTGATTAAGGAAAGATTTAATTGAAATTCACTTAAATCAATGGTCTCTTCGTAAGGATTGGGGATGCTTGTCTCGGTCACTGTAATATCAGTTGCTTCGATACAGCCATCTTCTATTTCTCCATTGGCGTCAAGCCTGGCAAAAAGTATGTTCTGGTCGATATTTTCAAAGGTTCCTGTCAGGTAGATTAGTCCGTCTTTCAGCAGTACATCAAAGGCATCGTCGTCTCCGGGGCTATCGTATTTTTTTGCCCATTGTATAACTCCTTGCTGATTTGTTTTGAGCAGGAAGGCAGCTCTATCTCCGCCGTCATCAAACTCACCGGCAATAAGGAAACCATTATTGACACTGATCAATTCATGTTCGTATTCCACACCAGTGGATATATCGTACTCTTTTGCCCATTGAATATTTCCATCAATATCCGTTTTGAAAAACTGCATGGATATATTTGCGGTACTCGTTCCATTGATGTCGCCATGACCAACCACAAATATTTCATTGTTCTCAATAAGAATTTTGGATGGATATAGTCGTGCGGTCGCGTTTGGATTGACGAGGTAAATCTTAGACCATAATTCATTGCCTGACAGGTCTAATTTTGTAATAGCGGGACGCATCTTGTCGGACGAGCCGCCCATCGTATAACGCCCAGTAGCATACAAAGCTCCATTGTCTAAAATGGTGTGTTGGAAAAATTCACAACTTCCAATTGTGTAATTGTATTCGGCTAACATTGCCCCCGTATTTCGGTCAATTTCCAATAATAAATTATCACATCCCCAGCCGGGAGCTACATTAGTTCCGGTAAAGCCAGCAACCAGATAATTTCCGCCTGGTGTAGGTTCTATGATGTCTAAAAAGCGGGAAGCAGTGGGCGAAGGCATGTAGTTTACCCATAGCATATTGTCGAGCAGATAATTATATTTAAAACTCAGACAAGTTACCTGCGAACTCGTGGTCGTGGCATATCCGACACCTAATACATTCCCTTCAGAATCGATCATCATATTGTGAATACGCTCTGAAGCAGCTGTACTTACTTTGAAAGTTTTAGACCAAATCACAGCACCCTCATTATCCACTCTCACTAATAGCAAACTGTCTTGCCGACTACCGCCAATCATGAAACCTCCCAGAGGTAACTCTACTGTTACGTATCCTCTTTCATTTGCTGTATTCGTGCCTATTGTTTCAAGAAAGGTATCTTCGCACTCTGTACAATCACAGTCGGGGTCATCACAATCTATCAATCCGTCTCCATCATCATCTACGCTATTATCACAGATTTCTGGACAAGGCGTTTCACAAATCATTTCTTCTAGTGCAAGTGGGCTGGGCGTGGCTGTTTTTGGATTGTTGGTTAAGCTTATATTGATATTAAATTCAATCAAATCACGAAGCGCGTCAAAAGGATTGACGATGTTGATTTCCGTTACTGTAAAAGTATTTCCAATGGGGCAATCATCAGATACTTCGCCATCTAGGTTGAGTTTGAGGAGTAAGATGTCCTGACCTGTACCACTTGAGCCAAGTGCTGAACCTGCGATATAAATAAAGTCGTCTTTGATAATGAGGTCATGAAAACTGTCATCGCCATTATTGAGTGGAAACTCTTTTGACCATTGCAAAACGCCTTGTTTATCCGTTTTAATGAGGAAGCCATTTTTCCCGTCGGCAGCGGAGGCATAAGTTCCCAAAATCAGAAAACCATCGGGTAGGCTACGCAGCTCGGTGGGGCGTTCATCATTATTTGGAGCTGGAGTGTCGTATTCTTTTGCCCAGATGATATTGCCATTGATGTCTGTTTTGTAAAATTGAAAAGTAATATCATTAGCAGCCGTACCACTCATGTCGCCGTGTGATACCACAAATATTTCATCATTTTCAACTAATAAGTCGGTACTGTAAAGTCGGGCAGGTGTGCTGGTGTTGACCAGGTACATACGCGACCAGATTTCATTGCCTGCAAAATCGAGTTGAGAGACAGAGCCACGCATGGCGGCTGTTCCTCCTCCTGCATTATTATAACGTCCGGTGACATAGAGTTGGTTGTTATAAATCTTAGCTGCTTGAAAAGTTTCGCAACTGCCGAAATTATAATTATACTCTGCGAGTTTTACACCTGTATTTCTGTCTAGTTCGAGAACTAATCCATCACAACCTAATCCGGGACTATTATTATTGGCAGATTGTCCGGTAACGAAATAATTGTCTCCGGCTGCTTTTTCTATAATGTCCCAATAAGCAGACCGATTAGGATTAGACATTGTATTTGACCAGATGATATTATCCGAAAGGTGATCGTATTTAAAAGCATAATTTATTCGAGGATTACTAACTGTAGTGAAGCCTACTCCTATAATAAAACCATCAGAGTCGATGATCATATTTCTGAGCTGCTCATCGCCAGTTACAAAATCAAAAGTACGCGACCAGACAATACTACCATCACTTCCCATGCGCACGATAAGTGTGCTATCGCCCCGGCTGCCACCCAGAATAAAGCCACCAAAAGGTAAATCAGCAATAGCAGTAGCTTCTTCATCTAAACTAGGTGAGCCAATAAGTTGAAGGAAAGTATTTTCACAATCATTATCTGGACAATCACATTCCGGGTCATCACAATCCACCAGTCCGTCATCATCATCGTCTAATCCGTTATCGCAGATTTCGGGGCAAGATACGGTGCAGATTTCTCCGATGGTGTAATTTAGATTACCAATTTGTGTATAAGTTCCGAGGATGGTGGAAAAGGTAGTTTCTGTCGGTTGGATGTCAGCATTGCCTGATTGCAAAAAAATAGCCGCTGGATTAATCTCCTCCGTGATACAAGAGTTGAGTGCTGTGTCTAAAACGGCTAGAAAAGCGTCTCTGGCTCCCAGTCCAAAAGTTGTATTCGTTCCATAATCTACTAGCATGATTTTGTCCGGTGACGTACCTGTTGCTTTTAATGAAAAAGTATTTGCGGACGCCGGAGCATCAGATGCGACGCCTAGATATTTTGTCCAGAGATAATTATAATTTTCATCAAATTTGGAAACTTTGGGATAAACCGTCCCGCCAACATCCGCACGTCCCATGGTATAATAATCGCCATAAACATCCCTGCTTATCTGACCATATCTGCTAATATAGCCATCCTGCTCCACTCTCATCCACTGCAGATTATAATTTTCATCTATTCTCGCTATCATGGGCCGTCTTTCTGTTCCATTGTTCCCGTGATTTCCAACCAGCATAAAACCGCCGTCAGGTGTTTGTACACCGTCCAGAAACTCCGTAATTGCTCCCGGCAGGTTATTATATACTTTTCCTGCAACATAATCTCCATTCGTATCAAAAATACTAAGTGTTGCATCCCAGCCATATCCAGAGGCTGCTCCACAGGCAGCAAATCCACCACCAAAAACTGGAAAAGACTGCATCTGGTCATCTCCATTCCAGGCATATTGTTTTTGATAAAGTACATTTCCAGAATTGTCTATTTTTATAACAACATGGTCATCTGAAGAGCCTCCTGTAAGTAGCCAGCTACTAAAGTAATAAGTCTCCCCCGCAGGATCACCTATAGAAGCAAAGAAATCGTCACCTAATGCACGACTGGGATATTCCAATGTATTCATCCAGATGATGGAGCCATCGGCACTACTAATTTTGGCAATCACTTTCATTCGACTTACACCTGAAATATTATGACCACCTAAAACAATCAGATTGCCATCTTGCATCATCAATCCTTTACGAAATAATCCTCCATCGGCATCATAATAATGTTTGGTCCACATGACCTCTCCGCAATTATCTAGTTTGGTAATAGTTGCCTGCCTGACTCCCTGTACATCTGAGCTTCCTACACCAAAAAACACTTTGTTTACCTCATCATAAACCATATCCGTGAAATAGTCATTACCTGTAGCTGTACCATAATAATTGACAATTTCAAAATCAACTGTCCCTCCATCATTGATGAAAATATATTGACAATCAGCGTCATTGCAAAGTGCTGTTTCTGCTTCCAGACAGACCGCAAACCAGCCTGTTCCTGAAAAGGTATAATTAGGATTGGCGGCAGTTGAGAATACCGTTGAGCCTGTGCCATCATCTACTGTCCAGGTGTAGCTGCTTGCTCCTATAGAATTATTTGTAAAGGTGGCATCACTTCCATTTAAAGTATAAGAAAAATCGGCTGTAGCCGGACAATTGACTTCCACATAGACGGTATCGCTTGCAAAACAATTGGGATCAGCATTCGTGGCGGTCATAATGATTTCAAAAGTTCCCAATGAGTTGAAAGGATAAGAACTGTTCATGCTTGTCGCAAAAGGTACTCCATCAATCGTCCATTCATAATTAGTCGCATTCGTGGTCGTATTATTGAAATTGACCGTTTGCCCAATATCAATACTATTTGAGCTTGCGCTAATATTTGCAGTAATCGGAATGGTACAGGGAGAAAGGCATCCAGGGGAGTTGAGCAAACTACTGCGTGCGCCTGTCAGAAAGAACTGCATCCGGTCGCGTTGTCCAGCAGAAAAAGCAGAAGGACAAGACCAGCCATAGTCCATATAGTTCCAAGTCATATCATCCTGATCAGTTGGAAAGCCTGAGTTGGCATCCGTTGTACAGGTATTCACGGGGACACCACAGGGAACACCAGCAGTCGAATTGTCGGGTGGAGTATCACAAACACAGTCTCCATCTGTCAGACAGTCGTTATTGGCGCAGCCTCCCTGAAAAGTGTGTTTCAATCCTAAATAATGCCCTACCTCATGTACACTTACAAAAGAATTGAGCGGGCTACTGCCAAAAAGATCTGCTTCGCTGACGGTACCATCAATATTACTGCCTGCTGCCGCAGGAAAATAAGCATAACCTGCCACGCCGCAGCCACTACCTGCGCTGCAAATTTCGGCGACCAACCAGATGTTTAAATAGTCATAAGGATTCCAGCGACTGAGGTCTTTAACCGCAAGGTCGTCGGTTTCTAGGGTCATATTGGTCAATGGACTGACTACTCGATTAATCCCTGTTGTAGCATTGCCATCGGGATCTCGGATAGCCAGGCAAAATTCAATTTCTGTATCTACGCCTGTGCCTTGATCATAATAGCCGATATTGGCAAAAGCATCATTCATATCCTGAATGCCTTGCAGAACAGTGGCATCTGAGATGTTTTCAGGGCCATTATTGTGAATGATATGCACAACAACCGGAATGGTATAAAGTGCAGCAACTTTTTGTCGCGGGCCATTCATCTCTATGAAATAGGCTTGTTCAGCTTCTTGTTCCTGAAGTAAAAGGGCAGGGTTATTGTTTAAAAGCTGCTGGTGTACTTGTTCGGCTGCGCAGTAATCTGACTGTGCAAAAACCGGAATAACAAGTAGAGATATTCCAATGATTAATAGGAGGTGTAAATGTTCTCTTAGCATGGTTTTAGGTTTTATATTGTTTTTGAGTAGTGATGACCTGTTTGCAAAAATGTCATCTTAATGTAATAACGTTTTCTAAATGGATTACGTTTCCTCTACATCAAATACGCATTGTTTTGTCACTACTTGGTTACATTTTGGTTTTATACAGTTATTGATTCAATATTTGTCATGAATGTTTTGATTCATATATAGTTGTCTCTTTTACGAATTTTGTTGTTTTATAATATATTTGCATCCAATTATTAATATCTTTAATGTGAGATGCTGTGTGGGAATTGATTTGCTAAGATAAAGTTAAATCTTCTTATTGAAATTGCAACGTTTATCCTTATAGTTCAGTCTTACTACAAGTTACAAATTTAATATTGCAGGTCACAATAGAGACTTGATACATGCCTGTAATTATGGTGCATTTTTTAAGTTTGTTGAGAAAAATAGAATTAAAATTACGGATGACTATGAGTCAATGCTTAATAAAAAATAATTTAATATATTCATTTTTTGAACTAATATGATTTATGAAAAAAACATCCATTTCAATAAGTAAATCATAGGTTGTTTTTTAAATTATACTTAATACTTTATTTTTAAATATTAAAACATGCCAAGACTATTAACACGTATTTATATTACTGTATTACTGTTTTTGTTTTCGATGAACGGTTTTTCGCAGAGTGGCTCTTTTGATGTGAGATTTCATGTCAGCAATATTGACGCAGGAGCGATGAAATTATATGTCGACATTGAGATTAGAGCAGATGCACCAGGGACGGAGTTTAATCTGTCAGATCAGAATTACCGATTTTCGTTTAATCGAGACGCACTTGCTAATCCCCAATTAGCTGGTGAATTAGAAATTAGCGACATCGTACAGCAAACGAGTCCTGCTACAACCAGCATTTATTCAACACACACGCTTATCGGATCCTTAGATACTATTGTATCGTATAATCTGGAATTAGCAGGTGGTGATGGGTATTATCTGAATGCAAATGATTATGCTTCTGTAGGAACTGTTTCCTTTGATATTTTAGACATCAATGTACCGCTTTGTTTGGAGTTTCATGACTATTCACTAGCGGATTTTCCAAATACATTTATTAGTGAAAAATTCAACGGAGTACTCATTTCTACAGCAGAAGGTTCTTATTTGGATTATTGTCAGGATTTGAGCGATGCATTTACCAATGACTTGCCAATTGCAGTTGCAGACAGTGGTACAACACCCGAAGAGCAGGCGATTACCGTTTGTGTAGCTGCTAATGATAGCGATCCTGAGAATCTTTTAGATGCTTTATCAGTGAGTATTATTACGCCTCCATTAGCAAACGAAGGCACAGCGAGTGTCGATGCAAGTGGTTGTATTGTTTTTACTCCGACAGCAGATTTTGCTGGTGTTGTTACACCAATTGAATATCAAATTTGTGATACAGGGATATTTGTACCTTCCTACCAAGGAGATTCCAATGGGGCAGGAGTGCCTTCACCCGATCCAGGTGATCCAGATATTCAGACGATGCCACCAGCCTGTACAACTGCTTTGCTCAACATCACAGTTGATCCGGTAAATGATATGCCAGTTGCGCTTGATGATAGTGATTCAACAACAGAAGATATCGCCTTAAATGGCACAACAACACTAAGTAATGATTCAGATGTAGATGGCGATAACCTTACGGTAACAACAACGCCAGTCACGCCACCGACAAATGGTGCTTTGGTGCTGAATACAGATGGAACGTATACCTACACACCAAACGCAGATTTCTTTGGTACGGATAGTTTTGAATATGAAGTCTGTGATGACGGTAGTCCAGTATTGTGTACAACAGCGATAGTAAATATTACGATTAATTCAGAAAATGATGCGCCTGTAGCAACTAATGATATTGGTTTTGCGACAGAAGATATAGCTTTAAATGGCATAACAACACTAGGCAATGATTCAGATGTGGACGGTGATAACCTTACGGTAACAACAACGCCAGTCACTCCGCCAACCAATGGGATTTTAGTACTGAATACAGACGGAACTTATACATATACCCCGAATGCTAACTTTAACGGCAGTGATAGTTTTGAATATGAAGTCTGTGATGATGGTAGCCCAGTGCTATGCAGTACTGCCACGGTCAGCTTGGTGATAACTGGAGCAAATGATGCACCGGTTGCGCTTGATGATAGTGGTTCAACAGCAGAAGATGTTGCGTTGAATGGTACAGCAACACTAACTAATGATTCAGATGTGGACGGTGATAACCTTACGGTAACAACAACACCAGTCACGCCACCGACGAATGGTGCTTTGACGCTGAATACAGATGGAACTTATACCTACACACCAAGTGCTAATTTCTTTGGTACGGATAGTTTTGAATACGAAGTCTGTGATGATGGTAGTCCAGTATTGTGTACAACAGCTATAGTAAATATTACCATTAGTTCGGAAAATGATGCGCCTATAGCGACCAATGATATTGGTTTTGCCACTGAAGATATAGCCTTAAATGGTGCAGCAACATTAGCTAATGACTCCGATGTAGATGGCGATAACCTTACGGTAACAACAACGCCAGTCACTCCGCCAGCCAATGGGGCTTTAGTCCTGAATGCAGATGGAACGTATACTTATACTCCGAATGCTGACTTTAACGGCAGTGATAGTTTTGAATATGAAGTCTGTGATGATGGTAGCCCGGTTTTATGTAGTACTGCAATGGTCAATCTGGTGGTAACCGGAACAAATGATGCTCCAGTAGCAATAGATGATACCGCACCAGTGACGGAAGACATGGTTTTGAATGGCACCACCACTTTAGCCAATGATAGTGATGTGGACGGCGATAACCTTACGGTAACAACGACCCCAGTCACTGCGCCAACTAATGGTACTTTGTTGCTGAATACAGATGGAACCTATACTTATACCCCAAATGCTGACTTTAACGGCAGCGATAGTTTTGAATATGAAGTCTGTGATGACGGTAGCCCGGTTTTATGTAGCACGGGAATAGTCAATATTACTGTTGATCCTGCCAATGATATGCCAGTGGCAACAGATGATACGGACTCTACAACGGAAGATATTGCTTTGAATGGCACAACAACATTAAGTAATGATTCAGATGTAGATGGCGATAATCTTATGGTAACAACAACGCCAGTTACGCCACCAGCCAATGGTACTTTGGTGCTGAATACAGACGGAACGTATACTTATACTCCGAATGCTGACTTTAACGGCAGCGATAGTTTTGAGTATGAAGTCTGTGATGATGGCAGCCCAGTATTGTGTACCACTGCCGTAGTCAATATTACTATTGATCCTGCCAATGATACACCAGTTGCTGTGGCTGATGCCAATTCAACAACAGAAGACACTTCACTTAACGGAGCAACGGTATTGACAAATGATAGTGATATTGATGGTGATAATATAGCGGTCAATACGACTCCGATTGTTCCGCCAACTAACGGGACATTGGTGTTGTCTGCTTCAGGAACTTACATTTATATCCCGAATGCAAATTTCAATGGAACAGATAGTTTTGAATATGAGGTTTGCGATGATGGTAACCCAGCTTTATGTGCCACAGCAGTTGTCACTATTTCAGTTTCGCCAGTCAATGATACACCAACCGCTAATGGCGACATCAATTCAACACTGGAAAATGTAACTTTGAATGGAACATCTGTACTCCTCAATGATAGTGATATTGATGGAGATAATCTTACGGTGACTACAACGCCTGTTGCCACAACAAGCAATGGTAGTCTGACGCTGAATTCAGATGGAACTTATGTTTATATACCCAATTCTGCTTATAATGGCACAGATAGTTTTGAGTATGAGGTTTGTGATGATGGCAGCCCGGTTTTATGTACAACGGCTATCGTAAACCTTTCTGTAGGAGCAGTCAATGATCCGCCTATAACAAATGTTGATGACTTTACGACAGATGAAGACTTGGTCTTAAGCAGTGGAAATGTCTTAGACAATGACAGTGACCTTGATGGAGATAACCTTATGGTAACAACAACACCAGTTGTAGCTCCTGTCAATGGTATACTGAGCCTGAATACTGATGGTACTTTCACATATACACCCAATCCTGACTTTAATGGAAGTGATAGTTTTGACTACGAAGTCTGCGATGATGGAGTTCCCGTATTGTGTTCTGTAGCCACTGTAAATATCACGATTGACCCAGTGAATGACGCGCCTATCGCAATGGATGATATGGCGAACACAGCAGAAGAAACCTTACTTATGACAGGGGTAAGCTCAAATGATACAGATATTGATGGCGGTTCGCCAACCTTTATTTTACTGACAGGTACAAATAATGGTACACTGACGTTCAATGCTGACGGAACGTACACTTATCAGCCTAATGTCGATTTTAACGGCACAGATTCATTTACGTATCAAATGGATGATGGAAATGGGGGAACAGATCAGGCAACAGTGACGATTGATGTCACGCCAGTGAATGACGCACCAATAGCAATGGATGATTCGGAAACCACAGCAGAAGAAACCTTGCTTTCAGGTGATGCCAGTCCAAATGATACAGATGTCGATGGCGGTGCGCCGACTTTTATTTTACTAACAGGTACAAATAATGGTACACTGACCTTCAATGCTGACGGAACGTATACTTATCAGCCTAATGTCGATTTTAACGGCACAGATTCATTTACGTATCAAATGGATGATGGCAATGGCGGAACAGATCAGGCAACAGTGACAATTGATGTCACGCCAGTGAATGATGCACCAGTAGCTATGGACGATTCGGAAACTACGCCAGAAGAAATGATGCTTAGTGCAGATGTGAGTCCTAATGATACGGATGTAGATGGTGGCATGCCTACTTTCTCTTTAGTGAGTGGTACAGCTAACGGCACACTGATGTTTAATGCTGACGGAACTTATACTTATCTGCCAGATACAGATTTTGATGGTACAGATTCTTTTACTTATGAAATAAATGACGGCAATGGCGGGACAGATCAGGGAACAGTTACGATTGATGTATCACCAATCAATGATGCACCAGTAGCAATGGATGATACAGCATCAGTACAAGAAGACGTGATGCTTTCAGATGACGTGAGTCCAAATGATACAGATGTTGACGGTGGTGCACCTACTTTTACATTGGTCAGTGGTACAACTAACGGTACACTAACTTTCAATGCCGATGGAACTTATACTTATCTGCCTAATGCAGATTTTAATGGAGCAGATTCTTTTACTTATGAAATGAATGATGGAAATGGTGGAACAGATCAGGCAACAGTAATGATTACTGTTGATCCAGTGAATGATGCACCTGTAGCAAATGATGATGCAGAGACAACCGCAGAGGAAGTATTGCTCTCAGCAGATGTCAGTCCGAATGACACGGATATAGATGGTGGCGTACCAACCTTTATACTGTTTATTGGCACAAGTAATGGTACGCTAACTTTTAATGCAAACGGAACTTATACTTATCTGCCAAATCCTGATTTCAACGGTACAGATTCTTTTACCTATCAAATGATGGATGGAAATGGAGGCGTAGATCAGGCAGTTGTAACAATTGAAGTAACACCAATCAATGACGTACCCGTAGCAGTCAATGATCTGGCTACAGTCGCGCAGAACGGTAGTGTTGTGGTCGATGTAACAGCCAATGATACAGATGTAGAAGATGCTCCACTTGATCCTTGTAATGTAACAATTGCTACTCAACCTTCATTTGGTACAATTAGTTTTGGGGCTGCACCAGGTTGTGAGCTGACTTACACGCCAAATCCTGGCTATGTAGGACCGGATAGTTTTGAATATCAGGTTTGTGATTCAGGAGGAGCTTGTGTGAATGGAATCGTTGATGTGGATGTGGAGCAAAGTTGCGTAGATATACAGCTTGCCGTTTTCCTCGAAGGTGCTTTGAGTGATTTATTAAATGGCTATCTGTCAGGCATGCGTACTGACCTGAATACTGCTCGCGATTTATTGCCAGGACAAGCATTGGGAACTCCTACTGGACAACCTTATAATGTTGCTCCCTGGAACCATACAGGAACAGAAGGTGCAGGCTGGACAGATGCAGATTATCAGGCCGTAGCAATGGATAATGGAGGACGTCAGGTAGTAGATTGGATATTGGTCTCTTTCCGTACAGGAATTGCTGCTTCTACTACAATAGAAAAAGCAGCTGCACTACTATTAGAAGATGGTACAGTTGTCTTTACCGATGCTTGCGTATTGACTGTAGCAGACCCAGGACCTGTTTATATTGTTGTCGAACACAGAAACCACATGGGCGTGATGTCGCATGTACCAGTTGATGTAGTTGGCGGACAATTGATGTATGATTTCAGAACAGGACTATCTTATCCTGACCCACTCCCCGGTTTCAGCCAGAAAGAAATTTCGCCTGGTATGTTTGCCATGCATGCAGGAGATGGTGATCAGGGGTTTGATATTACCAGCTATGACATTAATGGGCAGGACAAAATTGTCTGGACAGTAGAAAATGGTATTTTCGCTCAGTATTTACTCAGTGATTACAACATGGATGGAGACGTCAATGGTGGCGACAAAATCCTTTGGGAAAACAATAACGGTCTTTCTTCTACCGTTCCGAAATAGCGTTTAAATAATCTTAAGATAACCGAAAAGGGCAATCAGGAACCAAACATTGTTTGGGGATAGATTGCCCTTGTTTTATATAAATGTGTTCGGTATATTTGCCCAAGGGTTTAGTAAACTTGTGTGTAGGCATAGAGGAGGAGCGAGTTTCCTAAACCTTTCTGTACGGCGGCAGGTTTAGCAAACTTTCTATTCACAAAGCCTACCCGCAAATTTACCAAACCATTAAAATCCACATCATGAAAAACGTATTCAGCGCAACGGACACCAAAGAAATCATCAATCGAATCAATCAGCTGTCACCCAATACTGAAGGACTATGGGGCAAAATGACCGTCGCACAAATGCTGGCGCACTGCAATGTCACCTACGAAATGGTCTATACCGACAAACACCCCAAACCTGGCGCGATTGAACGGTTTATGCTCAAATTATTTGTAAAACCCACCGTGGTAGGAGATAAGCCCTATAAGAAAAATACCCGCACAGCACCACAATTTCTGGTCGACGCCAATAAGGATTTTGAAGCAGAAAAAAAACGCTTAATCGACCACATCGAAAAAACACAACAACTTGGAGGAAGCCATTTTGCCAGTATAGAATCCAATTCTTTTGGAATGCTCACAGAAAAGGAATGGAATGCGATGTTTTATAAACACTTGGAGCATCATTTGTCGCAGTTTGGGGTGTGATTCATGGTTTTATTCCTGTACAATAAAACCAAAATTGTCTTTTATTGTAGAGTAAAAGGCAGGTAGTTGAGACTGAGTATCATCTAGTAATGCTTCGATGAATGTTTTTTGGTCAGCTAAAGTCAATTGGTTAAGGTCATTTTGAATGAGGACAATTGTATCAATTCTTTCATTGACCAACCTTATACTGTTCAGTTTGAGTCGCTCACAGGTATAAACCACTTTATCAATCTCCGTCTGATTACTGGTATTGTGTTCTACTTCTCCCGAATCATTATAATAAAACAAGGCTGCATTATTCTGGATAGGACTGAGCAATAAAGCGTAGTCTATCTCAAGTCCCTGATGCTGGGTTTTTGTTTTTCCATGTCCGCATCTGATGTTATCTCGTCTGTCATCTGTTTCTGCTTGTGTTTCTGGTCTGCGAAGAGGTTCTTTTTGTCCCTCGCAGGATAGAATCAAATTATCAAAATCATAAATTTTATCTGGTCGGTCATGTCGTTCATGAAAATGCTCAATGTGGTGATTATTATAATCAATTTCACATTCGCAGTAGCAGCACAAATGTTTTTGAGCGTGTAGCAATTTACTTTTAATCTCAATTTTTTGCCCCTGACTTAAACGCCAATTTGGAGCAGTCGTACCGTCATCAATATTTTGTTGTTTGGCAAGCAACTGATTTTGAATGGTGGCATCAATAGGGAGTTTTATAATATGCCTCATTTACCTACGGCTTTAAAACGTCGCAGACTTAAATCTACCCGCCTCCTTTCTTCTGAATTGGCGTCTAATTTTTTGATTTCTGTAGCTAATTGTTGTCCTGCTTCTGTTTCATGTTTACCTGTCCGAATCAGTTCAAGATACTCATTGATAATGTTATTGGTATAAGTATTTCGATAGTCCGCTTCCATCACTTCAGACAGCACATAAGGAATAGAATGACCTTCTGAATATTTAGGATGAGAAACTGTAATCATGTCATTTTCAGCTTTGAGCAAAAAGACACTTTCAGCCTTAGCCGAGCCGATAATATGAGGAGAATGAGTAGCTAGAATGACCTGATTATTTTCGCCAATATTAGAATAAAATTTAAGTATCTGGCTTTGCCATGTTGGATGCAGTGAATCTTCTGGCTCGTCTATCATAATTATGGAGTTGTTGATGTTCATGCGTTTTAACATGAAGCCCATAAAATAAACATATTTTTCCCCGCTGGACAATTGCTCAAAGTTGATGCGTTTACCATTCGCACTTTTGAAAATTAGGTTATCGTCGTCAATATCTATGAAATGGCTGTTGCGTTTTATGCCTTCAAAGACTTTATTGATGTCATCTATTTCCTGTTGAATGACTTTCTTGGGTGGCAGATTCTTGTTTTCAAATACTTTGTTTTTGATGGGTTTTAGGATGAGGTCTTTCATCTCGTCTTTGTGGGTGGCAAAGGATATTTCTTTTACGACGCACTTATTACCTTTCGTGTCAAAATATTCGTGTACTGTTTGTTCAGGAAGGTTAAGTTCTTTAGTAATTTTTTCTACTTTAGAATCAGTATTTAAAATTTCTCGCCTCGTTTTGTCATTCGAATAACGATAAATTATATCAGAAGTATAACGGTAAACAAAGTCTCTCTGGATTGTGTTTAATATATATTGACTTGAACTATCTGTTTTAATTGGTTTGTTTATTGTAATTGGAGCATATTTACCCCGTTCTAAGTCTGATTCATCGTAATTACCATCACTGTAAGTGTTATACTCACGCCTAAATATATTATATAAACTCTCTGAATGATTACTAACGTCAATAATGCCTTGTAGTTGAAAATTAGTATTAAAATTCTCTTTATATCCTCCGAACATATTTCTCAAAAACTCCAAAACAGTAGTCTTCCCCGTCCCATTCAGTCCAGCAAGAACCACCTGATTCAGCGTATTCCCATCAGCATCAGTAAAATCCAGTTCCAGGTCATCAAAAACCTTATAATTTTTAAGATGTAGTTTTCTGATTTTCATAAGCCCAAAGTTACAAAACTATTTTTCATTTATCATTGACCATTAATCATTTGTCATTGCTAGATTCGTAATTCGTAATTACTCAATTCGTAATTAACCCATTCCCCGTTCGAGCAAGAAACTTCTCCCGAATCACCGCCTGTATAGTCCGACCTTCCATTTTGCCTTCCAGCCACGAAATGAGGTCAAGGTAAACAAAAGGACGTTTTTCATAAGGATGATTGCGGAGTTCGACGAGCGTATTGCGAAGTTGCGTAAATTCAGCCTTCAAATCGCTGCGATGTATGCGAGGTAGCTTGCGCAGGAATTTGAGAATCTCTTGCTGTACTTGTTGCAGATTTTCCATTTTTATCAAAAAACGATACACAGACTTAATCTGATAAATGACCAATTGCTCATTACCCAGTTCATAATGCGCCAGCAGGCTCAAAATCCTGGCAAAACACTGCGTATCCTGCCGGAAATCGGGATTTTTCTGATTGATAATAATATTGAGATAATCAATTGCTTTTTCATAATCGCTACAGCCAAAATACATGCAGGCGATTTTATAATAAAACACCAAAATCCGATGAACATCCCAATTATAAGGATTGCTGCGTATCATGTTGTCTAATTCAGGAATGAGCTTCGTTCCCTCCGAAAAGGTGCCTTCCTGATAATGTAAATTGATGCGATGAATAAAGCGAAACAAATGATACAGACTCTCCACATTTCCAGACGGCTTATCCGAATTTTTAAGGTCAAAATTTTCCAGCCGCCCCAGCACTTCTACAAAACGCTTATACCGCCCGACCATAAATAGAGAGTTTAACAAATTGTGTAAACCCTTCAAATATAAAGGCATTTCCAGCCGAATCATCTCCTGATCTTCATCAAATAAATCCACCCATTTTTGAGCATATTTATAATACAAAGGCAAATCCTGACACATCAGCGAATACCAGTCGTAAGCTTGATACAAATACAATTTTTCGTAAAAACCCAAGTCCTCAACAATATGAGCGGGCAGATTATCGAGGAAAAATGCCTTGACCTGTTCCTTTTCTTTTTGCGTTCTGACTAAGCCAAGCTTGAGGTATAAACCATATAATTGAAGCGATAAATTGGAAAAAGCATGAACCTGTGTGGCTTCGCTCGTCGCAAGTTTTGAGGCATTGGCCAGCTCCTCCGCACGGGTGGAAATGCTGCCTGTGACATATTGACCTTCAATCAGTTTTTCAAAATCCAAAATTTCCAGCACCAGGGTATTCATCCGGGCATTTTTTGCCATCAATTTTGCCTTATCTAGTATTTCAAGGCTGGAACGATAGAGTCCTTTATTATACAATATGCGGGCATAATCAATGCGCTCCCTTATTTCTATATCCACATTTTGAGCACGGTATTGCAGGCGCAGAGACAAGAGCAACTGCCGATACAAATGCGCTTTCAAATTGGACAACTGGCGTTTTTTTATGCCGGATATTTTACGCAAAATAAGCTGCTCATCATAGCTTTTTTGTTTGTCTAACAAATTGAATAACTGGAGAAAAAGCAAGTCCTCGGAAGATTGATTTCTTTTGACCAACAAGCGAAAATGCCTTTTTTCAGACTTGGTTAAGGTCTGAATCAATTGCATGAGATGATCTGTTTGTTGTTTTGCCATCGTAAGAAACCTGCTTTTATCTGCTTGGTAATGAGTTATTTGTAATAAAAATATTTGTTTTGAATGTCGTAATAAGCCATTTTTATAAATGGAAAATAAGCAACGATTCACCTACTTTTGAGTTTGTAAACATAGCGTTTTGCACGATAAAAAAATAGCACCTATGACGAATCAGCGAATTTTTATTTTTGATACAACCCTCAGAGACGGAGAGCAGGTGCCAGGTTGTAAACTCAACACAGAACAGAAAGTTGAGGTAGCAAGAGAATTAGAACGATTGGGGGTCGATGTCATCGAAGGCGGATTTCCAGTCTCCAGCCCTGGCGACTTCAAAAGTGTTCGGGAAATCAGCCTTGCAGTTAGCAATCCAATTATCTGCGGATTGTCGAGAGCAGTAGAGAATGATATAAAAGTTGCCGCTGATGCTTTGAAATATGCTCGCCACCCACGCATACATACAGGAATCGGGACATCCGATATTCATATAAAATACAAATTGCGCACAACCCGCGAAAAGATTATAGAACGTGCCATCGCTGCGGTCAAATACGCTAAATCTTTTGTAGAAGATGTCGAATTTTATGCAGAAGATGCAGGCAGAACGGACAATGAATTTCTGGCAAAAGTTTTAGAAGCGGCTATTCTAGCTGGGGCAACCGTACTCAATATACCCGACACCACCGGCTACTGTCTTCCACAAGAATACGGCGATAAAATCAAATACCTGAAAGAAAACGTCAAAGGCATTCATAAAGCCATTCTTTCCACGCATTGTCATAATGACCTCGGTCTGGCTACCGCCAACTCTATTGCAGGCATACAATATGGCGCGACACAAATCGAATGTACCATCAACGGTATCGGCGAACGTGCAGGCAATACTTCGCTAGAAGAAGTCGTGATGATTATGCGCCAACAGGAATCTTTGAATTTTGAAACAAATATCAATACCAAACTACTAAATCATGTCAGCCGCCTCGTTTCCGAAAAAATGAGTGTGCCAGTACAACCTAATAAAGCCATCGTCGGAGCGAATGCTTTCGCCCATTCCTCTGGCATCCATCAGGATGGCGTCATCAAAAAAAGAGAGACTTACGAAATTATCAATCCTGCCGACGTAGGCGTGGACAATTCAGCCATTATACTGACGGCAAGAAGCGGACGAGCTGCGCTGGCCTACAAATCTAAGCAAGTCGGTTTCGATCTAACTAAAGACGAACTGGACATTATCTATCAAGATTTTTTAGTCTTAGCAGATCAGAAAAAAGAAGTAAACGAAATGGATTTGACTAAATTATTGGAAACCAACCTAGTTCAGGGATTAAGAGCGTGAAAATGTGTTGATGTGTTAATGTGTTGATGTGGTTTGTTTTGCGAAGCAAAAACACGACAACACGACAACACGACAACACGACAACACAATAGAAATGACACTATTTGATAAAATATGGGATGCACATATAGTCACCAAATTGGAGAGTGGCTCGGATGTGTTGTACATTGACCGCCACTTTATCCATGAAGTGACCAGTCCGCAGGCATTTGAGGGATTGCGACAGCGGGGCTTATCGCTTTTCCGAAAGGAAAAAATAGTAGCCACCGCCGATCATAATGTTCCTACCATCAATCAGCACCTTCCCATCACCGAAAAGCTTTCCCGCCACCAAGTGGACACCCTCATCGAAAATTGTCATAAAAATAACATCGAGCTCTATGGCTTAGGACATCCTTACCAAGGCATTGTCCATGTAATTGGGCCAGAGTTGGGCATCACAAAGCCTGGCATGACTATCGTTTGTGGCGACAGCCATACTTCTACACATGGTGCATTTGGCTGCGTGGCATTCGGAATAGGAACGAGTCAGATTGAACAGGTGATGGCTACGCAATGCCTGATACAAAACAAGCCGAAAACCATGCGCATCACAGTAGATGGCAAATTGGGTAAAGGCGTGTTGGCCAAAGATATAATTCTTTTCATAGCAAGCGCACTAACTACAAGCGGCGGAACGGGTTACTTTATAGAGTATGCCGGTTCTGCCATTCGTGCCTTATCTATGGAAGCCCGAATGACGATTTGCAATATGAGTATAGAAATGGGGGCAAGAGGAGGCATTATTGCACCGGATAAAACAACTTTTGAATACATAAAAGGAAAAGAATTTGCGCCGAAAGGCGAAAAATATGAACAGGCTGTTGCCCATTGGAAGACACTGCATAGCGATGAAAATGCAGCCTTCGACCAAGAGCATCACTTTAAGGCAGAAGACATCCAACCCATGCTTACTTATGGAACAAATCCAGGCATGGGTATCAGTATTGCTCAACACATCCCAACACCACAGGAAGTAGATAATCCGGCTGGACTAGAAAAATCTCTGGCTTATATGGGCTTGAAAAGTGGACAAACCATGCTTGGTCATCCAGTCAATTATGTGTTCATTGGAAGTTGTACGAACTCAAGAATTGAAGACCTGAGAATTGTAGCCGATTTTGTAAAAAACAAGCGCAAAGCACCCAATGTATACGCGATGATCGTTCCTGGTTCTAAGCAGGTCGAACAACAAGCAAAAGCAGAAGGACTGGACAAAATTTTAGAGGCAGCCGGCTTTGAATTAAGAGAACCTGGATGCTCCGCCTGTCTTGGCATGAATGAAGACAAAATACCAACAGGCGAGTACTGTGTCTCCACCTCCAATCGCAATTTTGAAGGCAGGCAAGGACCAGGCGCAAGAACAATCCTTGCCAGCCCACTCATGGCCGCAGCCACAGCAATAGAAGGGAAAATAGTAGATGTTAGGACATTGATGTAAAATGTGTTGATGTGTTGTGGTGTTAATGTGTTAATGTGTTAATGTGTTGATGTGGTTTGTTTTGCGGATGTAGCGATAATTCATGAATTATCGCTACATTCGCAAAACAAATTACATCAACACATTAACACCACAACACATTAACACATTTCTCACATCAACACAATTTTTTCTTTTTTGGAATTTGTTTTTTTC
>CALFBH010000024.1 GCA_937951615.1 uncultured Saprospiraceae bacterium
GAGAAAATAGCTTGACATTCTTTGCGCCTTCGCGTCTTTGCGAGAAAATAGCTTGACATTCTTTGCGCCTTCGCGTCTTTGCGAGAAAATAGCTTGACATTCTTTGCGCCTTCGCGTCTTTGCGAGAAAACAACTTGACGTTCTTCTCGTCTTTGCGAGAAAACAACTTTTGATTTGAATTTGTATCCCCACTTACTTCATCACCCAGGCACTAGGACTACTAAATTTTCGGCGCACCTCAGCCAGTTTGCCCTGCAATTCATCAGGATGACAATTGACCGAAACACCTACGCGACGCAACTCACCCCGCCAGCCTAAATCAGACTGATAACCAGCACGGTCAATTTTGTTGGCTAATTTTTGTGCATTGGTGCTGTTACCAAAACAACCGACAACAATAAGATAATCGCGATTGCCTGTGCGACGGACAACCGGATCAATAATTTCCTTATTATTTTCTATTTCTTCTTTGGAGACTACGCTAACTTCTACCTCGTCGGCGTCAAGTACTTCGTCTTCTTCTGCATAAGTGTTGGTTGCTGAAACAGTCTCCATCGTTTCTACAACTACAGGTTCGTTCTCTTCTACCATATAATCTGCATCAGATTCGCTGTCCACTACATCACTGAGCATGCCCGTATGCGTTTCGTCGTTTTGCAATTCGTCTTCATCATCATGACGCTGAAGTCCTTCTTTTACTCGTTGCTCTTCTGCAAGATCAACTTCTGTCCCAGTGTTGGTATTGTTCCATCTTTGATAAAAGAAATAAACAACAAAAATACATGCTGCCAGCAGCGCTATGCGCGTAAAGTTAAATCCTTTCTTTGCCATAATTGGTCGATTGGGTTCTAATTGAATAATAGGTGTGTCCTGCTGAGGCAGGGGTGTGTGCTTAACTAACTCTGCTTCTACAGGATGGAAATACACATTGGGTAAACCAAATGCATCCGTTAAAAAATTGGTATGTTCAGCCTGAAATTGAAGATTATTCTCCAAGTCCAGATAAAATTTTCCAACATTAGGAATGTAAACAACTTCTCTGCGATTGAGTGCTTCCATACAAGTCTTTGCAAATGCATGGACTTCCTGTTGTGCCTGCTGATAAGTCAATCCGCTCTCTTTAGCGATAAAATTGACCAGCAAACCATCATTCAGCCTAAGCTCCTCATTAAAAGCAATGTCTTTGGTCGGTGGTCGCAACAAGCCCTGATCGTCATCTGATGCCGGACGATAATTGGTGATAAACCCACCAAAATCCGGTATGATGACACAGTCGTACTGATACAGTAAACTGGCAATATTGGAAACCACTTGCTTCATTTATTTATCTTTTTTGAAATTTTACCAACAAATGTACATTTATCTGTTCAATTATTTTAAATCTGACCTTTGTATTTGCATTTCTATTTATTGTTCTACGCCAGAAAAGATGCCATTATTGCTAGACCAAAGCCCTTTATCATTTCCATTCACATCACTATCCATATTATAATCTGTCTGAAAATAACCTTCAAAAAGACCATTTGCTGTTACCCAGGGCACTTTATCACTACCTATTATTTCTTGATAGGGTACAGTTTGGACGCCATTTCCGGCAAAGAGACACCAATGACCATTTAACAATTTTTGCCCGTATTCAGTTCCGGGAATATAGCTGTTCATAGTTGAAAAATCATAAGTCAAAGTATTATTGACAATATCTAGCGGCATTGGAGACATAGCAGGAAGATGATTTCGATGTTCAACGACGATGTATAATGAATTGGTGGTCGAGCTAACGGGTATTTGTACCGGAACAATATTACCATCTGTCAAAAGAATAGTTGCTACTTTTGCAATTTCGCTACTTGGTAGCGGAGATTTTCTAAAAGAAACCAAAACCCAATCTACAGTATTTGCAGGATAGTCATTGCCCTGCCAGCCTGCACCTTCTGTACCCTGATGATTCCAGGGAACTATAGTATAAGGCTGCCCGGAAGGAAGTGATTCGTACTGCTGCAATTTATTGTGCATAGTTCCAGTCGTTGCATCCAAAGCACCTTCCAGCAAAACCTTTAAATTACAACTTACAGTAATCGTGGGTGGCGGCGGCATAAATGCAACATAGGAGTTGATTTCAGACGATGCATCACCCATCCAGTCACTACGAAAAATAACCTTAGTGCCATCTCTGTTTGAGGTACCAAAGGGACTCCGCTCGTAATTTACATTGGGGGAATGATGCACATGCGCAAAGGTTTCCGTCAAGGCATTATTATTAGCATTCGGATTAAGTTGCACTGCAAACATCTTTTGGTAATTAGGTTTAAAGGTCTGTGTATTTGGGTCTGCAAATTCAGTCAGATAAGCCCAGCCCGGACGATCAATATTTCGGCAAGAAACATGGATGTACCAGGACATCTTGTCGTCGCCCAGTAAATTGGTAATGACACCATTGTCTATACGCCTCATAGTAAGCCGTCTGTCAAGGGAAGAAGGCCCTACAATAACTTCATTGCCCTGCGTATCATAACCATAATCAAAATGAGAGCCGCCCAAATTTGATAGATTACGAACGGGACTCATATCGTTCCGATTGTAGGCCCATACGCCTTGGTATTGGTTTGTGCCTGAAACACCCCATTGAACGATGACATAATCACCACTTTGTGTCATCGTCACGTTATTGGGCCAGATAGGTGCATTCAGCGTAGAAACAATTTCATCATTTTCAAAATCATAACAAGCAATAACGACATCATTGGAAGGTAACCTACACTGCAAAGCCATATAACGATCATCATTGGACATATTGCCTTCCCATTCTCCATGAGAGACAAAAGTATATTCATTAAAACACCTGACAGGCGTTACAGTATTTGTATTAACATCTAATTGTGCGATACAGTTACCGTCATAATTTGGATTATTCGTACCATATATAATGTTAGGTTGTGTATGAGACCAAGTATGATGTCCGCCTGGCGGATTAACTGTTTTGATAAATTCAAAAGTTTCTCCATCCAGGATGGCAGAAGGCCAGCCTGTGCATTTAATTAAAGTGCCATCGCTATTCCATGCCCCGTTTTTTGCATATTGATGATAAGTACTCATGTTTGAGGAGTAGGTGTTAAACACGGACTGGTCAGTTACCCGAACCACAGTAGAATTAAAAGTAGGGTCAGTAATAGGTGCTAAAAAATGAGCTTTCCATTCGCCTATTTCGCAAAAGCGGTGGGTTTAAACCCACCGCTTTTGCGAAATAGGCGTGCAAATCAATTAATGGACAATTCCGAAGGTATTTATAGTTTTCAACTTGTTGAAAATAAACCCTCTTTTCTAGTTAAAAATCTTCTCACCGCTCTCTTCCCTCAATCCTGATAATTGTCGGAATGGTCTCGCCTCTCTCTTCTGAATTCACTCATCAAAAACAGTATATTTATTATACAAAAACGAACTAATCAACAACAAAACACCCAGCGAAACCAGCACAATAGTCTTAGAAATGGTATTCAGATGTGCAATGTCGTAAAAGAATAATTTCAGCAAAGTCAGCCCAAACAAAAACATTGCAGCAATGCGCAAATGCGCCTTACGCTTCCAAATACCATAACCAATCAACAACAAAGCATAAACACCCCAAAGAATACTCAAAGCCAGTTTGTAAGCCTGCGACTGTGCCGCGCCACTCACATCCATCCAATGCAACAACTCACTACTAATCACCCACAACAAAGCCGTAAAACACACCAATTCAAAAACAAGTCGAAGATGAAGCCCTACAAATTCCTGCTGCACATAACGATAAGTCGCGTACAGCAACAAGCCGAAAAATCCAATCGAAATATAACGAATAATGATGTGAAAAGTACCTTTCCCAAAATAAGGATTCAGATTGCCGGCAAGATAAGACTCGCGCAGTTCGCTCAATTCATACAAGCCAACAGACAGGAAAATAAAGAGAAGCAAGGCATTGAAACCTAGACTGAACCAAGAGAATATTTTGTTTTTTATAAATTGAATATTGATAAAAGACAAAGCCGCAAAAAACAGCAAAGCAAAATTAATCAACCAAACTTGTTTATAATGTAAAAAGTCATTGACGGGTAGGCGGTACGCAATTTCAGGGTTTGTTTTATTTTTAAAAAATGCCAAATCCCAGTAAATAGAAATTTCATTGAACATGACACCAAACAGCACAAAAAGCAAAGCCAGAGGAAGGGCATAAGTCGAAATTTTAGGAATAGATAAACCAAATTTACCAGAATCACCAGCATAGCTGTGCTGCCGACTGATCCAGAAAATACCCCCAAAAACAAGCGCGACCAATAAGGAAGTCAGCAAGCCAATATTCAGAAATGGAGTCAATTGTACATCCGTCCTCCACAGCCCACTCGCATGGCTTTCCCAGTCCTGCACCAGACTCATAATCGTAAGCACCATCAGCGGATAAGACAGGTATTCATAGATATGCGCCTGCTTGCTCCGCCCAATCCAAAACAACAAAACAGCCAGCAAAGCCCAAGTCAAAGTCACCCAGTTACCATCCAACTGAACAGGCACAGCAATCGTCAGAAACACCAGCACCAAACCCGTTACAAAATAAAACAAATTCCGATCCCCCAGCTTCTTCTGATAAATAACCAGACTGATCACAAAATGAATCACCGCATTACCCAAAGTAAACAAACCTAATAAATGTTCCCCAGTAGGATGCTCGCTGAAAGTCGTATATCCAAAGCCATAAAAAATAAAGGAATTGAGCAGCAAATAAAGAATGTCTTTGATTTTAAATTGCTCATTATGAACCACTTTATAAGCCAGAAAAGTCAGGTAGAAAATGGTGAAAAACAAAAATGAAAAGAATAAAGCCAGTCCAAAATCCTCCGGCAAATCACAGTCCACAAAATACCAAAACGAATAAATAAACCAAGTCATCCCAAAGGCAGAGCGATACAAAGCCTTCCAATATTTCTTGACAGCAATAAACAAAATGCCAATATTGATAATTGCCATATAGCTAAACAAAACCCCATAAGCACCCGATCCACTACTCAGCAAAAACGGTACTGCATAAGCACCCACCAGCCCGAGCAAAGCAATAATCTGTCGGTCATAATTGATCGCAGCCACCACCGCAAAAACAGTAAAGACCACCATCAAAGCAAAAGCCAGCCCAGACGGATACAGCCCATAAAAAGCATAACCCGCATAAGTGATAAAGTACAAAATAGCCAAAGCACCACTCAGCAAAACCGCACTGAAATCTTCATATTTAGCTTTCAGTTTTATCGCAAAACCCAATAAGCCCAAACCAACCAAATAGCCCAACACAATCCGCATCAGCGGACCAATATAATTATTCTCAATCGCAAACTTTGCCCCAATCGCCACACCCAAAACCGTAATAATAATCCCGACTTTATTGATCAGGTTTTCCCCAATAAAACGTTCCAGATTACTTTTTGACGGATGGACAACCTTTTGCTTTTGAGCAGTCGCAGGCGGAGCTTGGACTTCTGCTACTTCAGGACTTTGAGGCTCTATTGCCTCTACCAAGACAGGCGACTCCTCGATTACTATTACTTCTTCAGCTATCGACGCTTCAACTATTGCTGCTTCAGATACAGCAGGATCACTTGTATCCAAGTTTGCTTTGAGCAGCCGCAATTCAGAACGAATGGCATCCATTTCCTTCCAAAAAGTGCTTTGCTTTTTTTGAAGCTCCTTCAGCCTCTTCAGCAGCTCCTCTATTTTTTGTTGGTCATTCATAATGTGTAATTTGGTTCGTGTGTTCCCTTACATAATACAAACTTAATCTTTACAAATGAGCATAGAAAACCATATTTTGTGTAAAACGTATTTTTAAACAGGAATTTGTGCCATATAAATCGTTGATTGTTAATGCAGTGAAGTTATTTTTGCGTATTTTTTGCTACAAAATGTAGAAATCGCCTTCGTACCAGCGACTTTACAAGCCGACTAGAAACACCGTACTGACGACTTTAGCCGTCAAGTGAATTTTATTCAAATAAAAAATCAAGCACTTATAAATTTGACTTTAGGCGCTGCGACGGCTAAAGTCGTCGTTACGGTATTCACAATCAACTTAATTCCCAAATAAACTTAATAAACTAATCCCTTTTTCATATTTTTGAGGATGCAGAAAAAATTCTCCTATATTTTACTCATTACTGTATTACTCGCGGGCGTATGGGCATGCGGAGGTGGAGAGCAAAGCGTAGCACCGCCACCGCCCAAAAAAGTGGACAAATCGCTACCGATAGCCGTAGCCGATTCTGTCCAGTTGAAAAACAAAGGGGCGGATATGATTCGTATCTTGAAGGCTGCCGACTGGAAAACGCTGGCAGAATATGTCCACCCAGAAGAAGGGCTGCGCATCTCGCCTCATGCAGATGTGAACGTCAATAATGTCATACTGGAATTTGAAGACTTGCAAAACATTGACGAAGCCAAACTCTACGACTGGGGCTATTATGATGGCAGCGGTTCACCTATACGCATGAATTTGTCAGATTACCATAAAAAGTTTATGTTTGATCTCGATTTTACCAATGCGGATAAAGTTATTTATAATAAATTTGCACAATACGGCAATACTCGAAATACGATTCCCAAAATGTACCCCGAAGGCAGGTGTGTGGAATATTATTTTTCGGGTAAAGGCTCAGAGTTTGAAGGCTTCAACTGGCGGGCTTTACGACTAATCTTTACGCAGTTCAACGATGAATGGTACCTGACGGCAGTGATACATAGCCAATGGACGATATAGGAATTAATTACGAATTACGAATTAGACAATTACGAATTTAAATTGCGATACACTTTTAAATTTAAATGACAATCTCCCCCTTTGGAGGGGGCGTAGGGGGAGGAAAATCGGGCAAATTGTTTCAATATTCCACTCCCGCTAATGTGTTTGGCAGTTTATTACGAATCAAGAAATTATGATAAATGTAAAAAATGGTTTGCTGACCAATAGAAGAAACCGTCCTTTTTTGCGGAATGCAGAACGTTATACGATTTATGACCTCAAAGGCGTGGTGGTACACTGGACAGCCAATACGATGAATGGCGCGAACAGTTGGGCAAATCGTAATTACTTCAATACGACCAACCGCTTTGCATCCGCACATTATTTGGTGGATGATGAAACCGTCTTGCAATGCCTGCCCGAAAACGAAGTGGCTTTTCATGTCGGTGCGAGAACATACAAGCCGATAGGTTTGAACATTGGGGAAGGCGACAAGAATCCAAATTATTTTCTGATTGGCATCGAAATGTGTGTCAATGAAGATTCAAAATGGGAGAAAACCTACCAAAATACCGTAGAACTGGCGCGGCATTTATTGAATAAATACAATTTTACCATTTTTCAATTATACCGTCATTTTGATATTACTGGCAAGGATTGTCCACGTATGATGATTGATGAAGAAGCTTGGCAGGCTTTCCGCAAAGACGTGAATGAAGGCGTCAATCTACCCGTCGCAGAAGTCGTGAAGCGAGGCGTAGTGAATGTAGATGACCTGAATGTCCGCGCTGGCGACAGCTCAGATTTTCCAACAGTCGGCAAACTCAATCAAGGCGACGAAGTGAATGTTTACGACCGCATAGGCAACTGGTATCGGGTAGGAGAGGAGCGTTGGGTGCATAGCGATTATATCAAAATGCGTTTCCAAAACAAAAGCGGCGTAGTGGATGTGGACAGCAGTGATCTGAACATCAGAAATAAACCATCTTCTAGTGGAGAGATTGTCGGGAAACTGGACAATGGAGCGCAGGTACAAGTTGTAGACTCGGCAGGAAGCTGGTTAAAAATTGGCGCAGACCGCTGGGTACACGAAAAATACATCAAGTTCACAGACGAAAAACACGGCTACGTCAGTTCCAATCGACTGGTCGTCCGTTCTGGTCCAGGCACCAATTTTGCAAAAGTCAAACGCCTGACGAAAGGCGACATTGTACGGGTATTCGACGAAGATGGCACCTGGCTGAAAATTGGCGATGGAGAATGGGCGCATGCGAATTATGTGGAAGTGGTGGCTTAAGGGGTGAGTTGCGGGTTGGCGAGTTGCGAGTTATTAAAGTAGCCCAGACATTCCTGTCTGTATTCTGTTGCGAGTTATTATAAGATGAGCTTAGGAACAGCAAATTGCTATTACAACAGAAAAATCGTAACTTTAGACATACAATTCAACCATCACGCAATTTTACAATTACAAATCATTCATCAAAAAACAATATCCATGAAAAAAATACTAATGTTCCCCCTGCTGGCAAGTGCCTGCTTACTCACTTTCACAGCTTGTGAAAAAACAACTGACCTGCCCGAAATTCAAATAGAAAGTGCCTTAGAATATGCACAGAAATACGCAGCGACTTTGAATGCTGAACGCCGTGCAGACCATATTTCGACCTATATCACAAATTGCACAGATGCTGATTTTGTGAATACCTTACAGGAGACCAATGACTATATGATGGCAGTTGGATTCAATCATTTTGAGGAGTCAGAAGTTTTTGCTAGTCGCAATGAAAATATCCTGTTCTATCCTCTTTTGCGGGGCAATGAACAGAACAGTGGCTTCCTCAACCTTTGCATGCCTTTTTTCCGTGAAAACGAATCGGAGCAACCAATTTTGCTATTAGAAGGACCAGGAGCAGTTGGCATTTCACTAGTTGCGGATGTGCTGATAAGCAAAGGCGAAGATGTAGAAGATAATGCTGTGCCACTGACCGTAGATAGCCCTGGTTCAGGTTCTTTTGATATGGGCTATGCAACGTCTTTTTTCACAAAAAATGGACGAGTTGAAATTGATTTCGATGTAGAAAATCCTTATAATGACGACAAAGGCACATTAAATGTGTGCGTAACTTCCAGTGAAGCAGCAGCCAATTTTGAAAAAAGCTGGCTGATAAGATTTTAAGTTTGGAGGATTGAGTAAATCAATCGAAGGGGCTGTCTGAGGAGTCAGTCCCTTTTTTTATGAATAAAGTCTATTCAGGTTTATAAAAATATTTATACATTAGCAGATTAAATACATTTCAAACCAAACGATGCTAACCGATATGATGAAACTATTCAAAATTACTTGTGCATTTCTTGCTATTATTTTAATTTTTTCTGCCTGTGAACAGGAAAACGCCCTTACAAATTTAATAGAAGACCCTCGTGGAAAAATTGTTTCTTACGAACTAACAGGAACTTATACACCTGATGGTATAGATTCCCTATTGATAGAACAAAATGCACCAGCACTCTCTGTACTGTCTGCTCAATATACTGTGGATGTGTACACCATTATTTATGAAACTATTGATGCCAAAGGAAATCCGACAACAGCTTCTGGTGGATTAGTAGTACCAAATATGGACAATCCAAGAGGCTTTATGTCGTATCAGCACGGCACGTCCGTGAGGAGAGTAGATGTGCCTTCACAAGGTTCTTCAGAGTCTCTGATTGGACTGATTTACAGTTCTTATGCTGGTGTAATATCAGCTATGCCGGATTATTTGGGTATGGGATTATCAACGGAAAGGCATCCCTACATGCACGCCAAATCGCAGGCAACTGCTTCCGTTGATATGATTCGTGCTGGTAAACGTTTGGCTACTAATACACTGAATAAGACCCTAAACGATAAACTAATGATATTGGGTTACTCACAAGGTGGACATGCGACTATGGCATTGCATAAAGAAATCGAGGAAAACCATTCCGGTGAGTTTACCATCACTGCTGCTGCACCTATGGCGGGACCTTATGATGTATCAGGCTATCAAATGCAGCCTTTTATAAATCCTACAGAATATCCTGCGCCTTACTATCTACCGTATTTGTTGTTCTCTTATAATGAGGTATATGATCTTTATAACAGTCCTTCCGATTTTTTGAAATCGCCTTTTGATGTCACACTGCCACCACTATTTGACGGGACTTATGGCGGCGGACAAGTTAATGATGCGATGATGACAAACATTCCAAATGAAATATTATTGGATGAAGTTTTGGAAGAGTTTAGATATAATTATAACCATCCATTCAGAATGGCCCTAGCTGATAATGACCTGTATGACTGGAAGCCAGAGGCACCTATGCACATCTGTCATTGTAAAGGCGACCAGTCTGTTTTGTATGAAAACGCCTTAGTTGCCTATAACTCTTTTGTCGAGAAAGGTAAAGACGATGTTACATTGGTTACACCAGATGATGCAACAGGCACTAGCGATCATGGAGATTGTGTACTGCCCTGTTTATTGGATGCGATTATCTGGTTTGATGGGTTTTATTAATAACATTGTATCGTTCTAATCTTCAAAATAAAGGGGAATACAAAAGCTTGTTTCAGCATCTTTTGTATTCCTTTTTTGTTTATCTTGGCGGTATTAAAAATGGACGACTATTTTTTGACCATTACTAAGTGTCTGAACTCAACTAAACGCCACTTTCAATTAGACTAATTGGCTTATTGTCAATGGTTTTTTGAATTTGAATTTGAAGTTTGGATTTGTATTTCCACTTAATAATTAATCAACCAATCACTAAAAATGCCAATAAGAGATGATTTTCCGCCGGCGGGCAATCCATCTTACATGGATGGAACATGTGACGGTTGGGAATACCGCAGCGAATTTCAGGGAACAACGCTGGAAAACACCTATAATATGGTCTTGCAATTTCTGGAAGAAGAAGGCTATGGCGACCTGCCTGTTCCTTATGATGTAGAAGAATTACTCTTGTTCAGGCTAAAAACCCGTAATAAACAAATCCTGATGTTCGACGACAATGGTTATGTCCACAATCCTATCAAAATACTCTTCGATAAATTTACACCGAAACGCCCAAAGTTGATTCTATGCTTGTATAATGAAGAAGCAGAAAACCATCTGGTGCGCTTTCATAAGGTGAAGAATTGAATTGAGTTGATTAAGTAATTATGTTATTGAGTTGATTGTATAAGTCGTAGAAGTTTATTTTGTGTAGCAAAATAAACTCAATAAACTCAAACCAAACGGAATAACGAATAACGAAGGACTCAACCCACAACTCAATCAACTCAAATCAATCCCACAAAAATAGACGTAGCACCTAGCACAGCATGAGAAAAAGCAGTCCCCCAGAAATTAGGATATTTATAATAAATAACTCCCCAAAGCAAGCCCATCATCAATGTCACCAGAAGTGTAAGTACATCATTATAGAAAATATGCAAATAGGAATAATTGACTGCTGACAAACTGATTAAACCCAAAGCAGAAGCGACTTTGTTTTGTTTCAATACCGCAAAAGTCACACTCCGATACAAAAACTCCTGAGCAGGACTCGACACAAAGACATAAAAAGCATAAAACAAAGCCCATTCAGGAGCTTTCAAAGTTCGCATCAAATCGAAATAACTGCACAAAACCAAAGACAATACAACGACACCAGCCAATAAGCCATTCCAAAACAAAGCAGGTTTCAAATTATCCTTCCGAAAACCCAATTCTCTCCAGCTAAATTGCTGTATATAACAGTAAAAAAGCATTAATAAGGCAAGCAATAAAATCAGCGGAACTCTATATTCATAAGAAAAAAAATCTAGCCACAAGAGCGTGACAGGGAGAGCATATAAAGCAAAAAATACACTTAACCGAATCCAATTCTTTCTTTCCATAATGGCAAAGATACAAATCACATCCGATAGGTGTTCAAAAGCTGCCAGGTGTGATTTATATTTTTTAGACCAAAAAATGACTGTCACAAAACGTAAAAAATAAATATATTACCGTATATTTCGGCGCAAAAATTACTTAATAACAAACTGATTCACAAGGATTCAAATATTTTTTAGCATGAAAAGAATAAAAATAATTAGCCTCCTTACTGCTCTATGGCTTCTAAGTGGAATGCAGGCAATAGCCCAGGACTGCCAATCTGATCGCTATCAAAAACAAGTTTTTCCAAATATCAAAGTCACCACTAATCTGGTCTATGGACAGGCAGAAAGCGTCAATGACCTATTTGGTGCATCTGACCTCGAACTGAATTTCTACGAGCCTGCACCCAATGACGAATACCTGGACAAACGTCCCCTCGTCGTCATGTTTTTCGGTGGAGCTTATTTGCTCGGCAGCAAAGATGATGCGGATGTGACCGCTTGGTGCGACAGCCTGGCTCATTATGGTTATGCCTGTGCGACGGTCGATTACCGATTAGATAATTTTGCAAATATTGCCCTGACGACAGCCAATACAATCCGAGCTGCCTATCGTCCGATACAGGATGGGCGGGCTGCCATTCGTTATATGTTGGAAGACCCAGATAATTTTGGTTTTAATATCGACCCGAATTATATCTACACAGGCGGAGAAAGTGCAGGGGGAATTACAGCCATCCATGTCGCTTATCTCGATCCTTCCGAACGACCGGCTGCAACTTATGGCAATTTTCTACAAGATGATCTTGGCTGTCTCGACTGCTCTGGGAATAGTTTTGTACAACCATTTTCTATCAAGGGAATCATCGACTTGTGGGGAGCGACACTTGATCCTGAATACATAGATGCCGACGAAAATGTACCGATGGTCATCATTCATGGAACCGATGATGGCGTTGTTTTATACGATACCGGACAGCCTTTTACCATTCCGTTTTTGGGCTTTTCGCCAATACTGACTTTCCCGACGATGTATGGTGCAGTGCCACTGGAAGCCACATTGACCGCTAAGGGAATTTATAATGAATTTTATCCTTACGAAGGAGAAGGACACGTCTTTTATGGATTGCCAACAGGTATTGTTACTTTTCCAAATGAATTCTGGAATCCTGTCTGGAATCAGGGACACAACTTCCTCTACACTACGATGCAATATGACTCACCAATACCAGCAGGCTCGACTGCTGTCTGCATTGGAGATACAGAAACCTATACCATTCCAACTAATCCATCTTCCCATTTTTGCTGGGAGGTAACAGGTGGCGATATACTGGAAATGAATGACAGCCTAATCACGATACAGTGGAATACGGCAACGACTGGACAAGTCATGCTGACGGAAGAAAACTGTATTGATGTCATTGGTGAAACAACTATAATAGATGTCATCGTCAATGCCCTGCCTGTTGCCGATTTTACCTATACGCCTGTCACGAGTACCGATGTCAGCTTTGTCGCGCCTACTGCGAGTAATATCGTCGGCTGGGACTGGAATTTTGGAGATGGCATGACCTCCACCACACAAAACCCAATGCATACTTATCCGACCACAGGCGCATATATTGTCACGCTGACCGTCACAGATGCAAATGGCTGTAAAAGCACCCACACAATACAAGAATGTCTATTTGCTGGCGTCACTTGTAGCGATAGCGACCCTGCGACTTTTGATGATGTGTATGACAATACCTGTAAATGCCTCGGTACACCCGTCGCACAGAATGATTGCACTGACATCACACTCAACATCACTGCCAATCCAGTAACCGATGGTATTTATGATGCTACGCAAACCGTCACTTCTACCGGAACGGTCGTGAATGGCTCCACCGTCAGTCATATTGCTGGTAATGAAGTCATCATGAACGCTGGCTTCTCTGTAGAATCCGATGTGTATTTTGTAGCAGATATTATTCCTTGTCCTACACCACTTATCTTTCCCATTCAAGGGGACAGTATAAGTGTTCAAAAATAAAACGTACCGGCAACTTCAGTCGCCGCAAGAAAAAAGCCGTCCTTTTTCCAAATGTGTTTTGGAAAAAAGACGGCTTTTTTTGTCAACAATTTCAACCCCAAGTACATCAGGCTTCCAGCCTGTTCACTGTCATTACCCTTCCACTCAAGAGCATACTCGCTTCCTGCCTCTCGCTTCTTTCGTCCAAAGTCTAGTTATCTTATTTGCTCCGCATAATTAGCCTGTTTCATCTTCTGAAAAACAAGTTCCGGCTCGTCAGGCTGATAGCCCAATGCAAAAGCTTTTGTGCTATCCATAGAAACATCAGGAGGCCGGGGAGCTGACATCTTGAGTTGATTTTGCGTGAGCGGGTGGATGTGCTGAGTCGATAAGCCAAATATCTCAGCCATTTTCAAGGCAAAATTATACCTGGACAAAGACTGCTGTCCGCCTAAATTCCATATACCGGTTTTTTCTTTATTTAATAATAAAAATAAACCACGAGCGGCATCTGCGGCATATACTGGTGTGCGAAATTCATCCGTAAAAGCATTCAGGCGCAGACCATCTTTCATAGACTTTAACCAGCTAGGAAAAAAATTGGACGTATTTTCCAGTAAACCATACATCAGGGGCATCCGGCAAATAGTGGCATTAGGATACACTTTAAGGATGGCTTGTTCTGCCAGCACTTTTTGTTCGCCATATTTGCTGAGTGGACAAGGTTTTGCATCCTCAGTATAAGGTGCATGCTGACCATCAAAAATTAAATTTGTAGACGTAAATAAAAAAGGAATACTTATTTTGGCGCAAAGCTGGGCAAGATGCCGGGAAGCCTCTACATTGATTTGGTAGGATTGCTGAGGCTCTTGTTCGCAGATGCCAGCTTTAGAAATAGCTGCGGTGTGTATAACAGCGTCCGGCCGAACCTCATGGAAAAGTTTATCTATTTGAACGTTTGGTGAGCTTGCCGAAATGTCCTCCAAATTTATTGAATGATGCTCGCCTTTAAAGTTTTGAGGAACAGGCGTTTTATGATAAATGCCTGTAATGTCCCAGTTTTCTTGTTGATGTAAGAGCGTGTACCGACCGAGAAAACCAGACGCTCCTGTCAGCAATAATTTTTTCATGCCTCCGACACTTCTGCTTTATCTTTCATGCGAAACAGGTGCAATAAATCGCCAATCCGCTCTTTCAAATTTTGTCGGTCTACAATAAAATCCAGAAAACCATGATCGAGTAAAAATTCAGAAGTCTGAAAACCTTCGGGCAAATCTTTTTTAATGGTTTCTTTAATGACACGAGGACCAGCAAAGCCAATCAAAGCACCAGGTTCGGCAAAATTAATGTCGCCCAACATAGCAAAAGATGCGGTAACGCCACCAGTTGTCGGATCGGTCATGAAAGAAAAATAAGGCACACCTGCCTTAGCCAGCCGCGTTAGTCGCGCAGACGTTTTTGCCATTTGCATCAAGGAAAAAGCAGCCTCCATCATCCGCGCACCGCCTGATTTAGAGATAATCATCAAGGGGATTTTATGTTCTACACAATAGTCAATAGCCAGTGCAATTTTTTCGCCCATCACAGAACCCATAGAGCCTCCGATGAACTTAAAATCCATTGCAGCAATAACTAAATCAAGTCGATTCACTTTGCCATGCGCAACCTCCATAGCCGTCATACGACCTGCCTTTTGCTTGGCAGCAATGATACGTTCGGGATAAGATTTGACATCTGTGAAATTCAGGAAATCCTTAGAATGCAAGTCAGCAAATAATTCCGTGTAGCGCCCATCAAAAATGATGTTGAAATAATCATCAGGCGTAATGCGGTCATGATAATTGCATTCGGGGCATATATATAGGTTCGCAATGTGATCTTTACTAGTGATCGTATTGCTACATTTTTTGCATTTGTACCAGACGCCTTCAGGAATTTCCTTTTTCTGCTTGGTCTTGGTCGTAATGCCTTCGCGTAATCTTTTAAACCAACTCATGGTGCTTGTATAAGTGACTAAAGTGGTGCTTTGTGAAATCCGACGTCTAAGATAGGGGTTTAAGCTTAAGTTTAAGAATAAGTCGAAGCTTAAGTTTAAACTTCGACTTAATCTTAAAACTTATTCAGCTCAAATCAATGTCTTCACACAAATAAACATCTTGCACTGAATTCAAGATTTCTACGCCTTCTTTGAATGGACGTTGGAAAGCCTTACGCCCAAGAATCAATCCGGTACCGCCTGCGCGTTTATTGATAACGGCAGTCTCTATGGACTGTTCTAAATCGGAATCACCTTCTGATGCGCCACCTGAATTAATGAGTCCGGCTCTACCCATATAACAATTTGCTACCTGGTAACGACAGAGGTCAATGGGGTGTTCGCTAGTCAGTTCACTATATACTTTCGGATGAGTTTTGCTGAAATTAACAGCATCAAATCCGCTACCATAAACCGTTGGCAGTTTTTGCTTGATGATATCTGCCTGAATCGTTGAGCCAATATGCGTAGCCTGTGAAGTAAGGTCGGCAGCCGTATGATAATCTGTTCCGTCTTTTTTGAAAGCTGAATTACGCGTATAACACCATAATATCGTAGCCATACCCAACTGATGCGCCAGCTCAAAAGCCTCTGACACTTCAATGATTTGTCGGGAAGACTCTTCCGAACCAAAGTAAATGGTCGCGCCAACTGCCACTGCGCCCATATTCCAGGCATCTTCCACTGTACCAAACATAATCTGATTGTGTTTGGTCGGATAAGTCAGCAATTCATTATGATTAATTTTGACGACATAAGGAATTTTGTGGGCGTATTTTCTGGCAGTCATCGCCAAAACACCATACGTACTGGCAACAGCATTACAGCCGCCTTCAATAGCGAGTTTGATGATGTTTTCAGGATCAAAATAATCAGGATTAGGCGCGAAAGAAGATCCCGCAGTATGCTCAATTCCCTGATCGACAGGTAGAATTGAAAGATAACCTGTATTAGCTAATCGCCCATGCCCGTATAAGGCGGCAAGGCTACGAAGGGTTTGTATATTTCGATTCGAGTCCACAAATACCCGATCTATAAAATCTGGACCAGGCTGATGAATACGAGACTTGGCAATCGTTTTACTTTTATGATTCAGCAGGTAATCTGATTTTTTCTTGCCTAATTTTTTCTTAATGTTGCTTAATGACATGACTATGTTTTGTGATTCTGTAATGTAATTTGCAAAAATAGAAACAAAAAGCGTAATGAGTACATTTTTAGCCACGAATGCACAAATATTCCAAGAGTTGGTTTCGACTCCGCTCAACCAACTGACATTTCGACTTCGCTCAATGCAAGTATAGTTGTCCGAGCGGAGTCGAGGACAAGACTGTCAGTTGGTTTCGTAAACTTGCGGGCAGCTTTGTGTGAAGGAAGTTTGCTAAACCTAGCACAGGAGGCGGGAGAAGGTTTAGCAAACTCCCCTTTCTTAAAGCCTTGCGCAAGTTTACGAAACCGTAAAATCAGGTCGTTTCGGCTCTGCTCAACGACCTGCAATGATTTTGTCCGAGCGGAGTCGAGGACAAGACTGCGCAACCAATACCCCAATATTCCCAATACCCTAAATAACCCCAACACCCTACCGCCCCAACTTCCTATGCTTCCACTTAGAACGAATCAAGAGAAAAGCAAACAAGCCGCTGCTCCACATCGAATAAGATTGCATAGCAGCTGCGCCATTTTGATCGAATAAATACACAAATGCCAGCGAAGCAATGAGCAATAAAGTATAAATTAATTGCTGTCCTAATACATAAAACAGGCGATTACGATCTGCAATACCTTCTATTTTTAATTCCAGCTCTCCTTTTTGAGCCATCTTTAAAGTCTTATTAAACTCACCAGGCAAAGAAATCACATTTGTCAGATTGCCTTTTATCAGGTCGGTCATAAACTGCACGGTGCTGCCTTGTTCGCCCAGCATATATTTTTGCAAATAAGGCTGCAAGACCTTTATCGGATTCATATTGGAATCCAGCGTATTGCATATACCGAGGAGGAGCGTGACCATGCGATTCAGCAAGACAAATTCTTTGGGCACCTGTACGGTATTGGCAATACCCCGAATGCCCAGTTCCTTGGTCAAATTATACAAGCTCGTTTCAAATGGATTGACTTTGATGTCCTTAAAATTCAGTCCTTCTATTTGCACTTCATTTTGAATAAATTGCCGCAAGGCATCAATAATTTGTGCGGCAGCTTTCTGGGCATCTTTGCCTTGCGCCAGAAAACCCATAGACCGAAGTGCGGCTACGATTTTATCATCATCATTTTTAACGGCAGCATCAATCAAGGCCAGAAAACCAGTACGCATAGAAGGCTGTAAGTGCGCTACCGCGCCAAAGTCGAGAAAAATAATCGTCCCATCCTGCTGCACCATAATATTGCCAGGATGTGGATCGGCATGATAAAAACCGTCTTCAAAAACCATTTTACAATAAGCATGAACCAGTCGATTGGCTAAGTCAGTCCGATCAATATTCCAAGCTTCGAGTTGTTGAATATCGTTGATTTTTACCCCTTCGCAATACTTAGTGGTGAGTATGTGATGTGTAGAATATTCGGAAAATACGATAGGAATAAACAAGTTTGGTTCGTCCTTGAGGTTGGTCGCAATCAACTGCATCGAATTGGCTTCTTGCTCAAAATCCAGCTCTTCTTCTATCATCTTTTTGACCTGCGTATAAGCGTGTTCAATGCCTTTTATATCAAAAAAATAAGCCGTGATTTTTACGAGTCGTTGCATGACGGTCAAGTCCACATCAGAAATGCTTTTGATATTGAGGTGTTGTACTTTTACGACGACTTTTTCTCCAGTTTTCAAAGTTGCCCGATGTACCTGTCCGATAGAAGCAGATGCCAGTGGACTTCGGTCAAACTCCGCAAACACTTGTTCAGGATGTTCGCCAAGTTCAACTGTGATTTGTTGTTCAATTTCGGCAAAAGGTCGGGCAGGAATTTGATTTTGAAGGGCTTCCAAGGGTTCTTGAAAGGCTTTAGGCAGGAAATTGGTCAGGATAGACAGCAATTGCCCCACCTTTATAAACAAACCTTGCAAATGGAGAATGGCTTTTTTGACTCGTTCAGCATTGCGGAGATGTAAGTCGATAATTTTACTTTCGTAATATTTTTTACCGAAAATTCTTCCTTTCAAATAGAGCCAGAAATAGCTCATCAATACTATAAAAGCCGTCCAGTATGCCTTGCGCATTCGATAGCCAGGCTGAAATATTTTCTGTTTATTCATCGGGGTGAAATTACTAGATTTTTAAGTGTTTTTTGCCACGAATGCACACTTGAATTTGAATTTGACGTTTGAATTTGAATTTATTATTGCCCTCCCTCGGCATGTTTCACATTCATCTCCCGTCGTGATTCAGAATCTTTAAAAACCAGCAACTTCATCATTTCCTGAGCGGATACTTTGCCTTTCAGCTTGATAAAATCTCTGTCTGTTTCATCGCCGATTTCATAGGTAATGCCCTCTGCATTAAACTGCGCATAAAACCAACCTTTCGACACCGGCGTACGCAGTCCAGATGGTTTTTCATTGACTTCATAGCCCTCAATTCTATGTTCAATTCCATCCAGCCAGTAATCCTTAAATTTTGGAATATCAGAACGCAGACTATCTACCATCGTATAATACACATCATGCCAAGTGGAGTGAAAATCTATGCCCAGAATGACGTTGATGTTATGTGCCTTTGTTGTCCCCAGTATATCATCCGCAACAGCCCGTGTTTCAGGTTGGTGGTAGAATGCCCAATCTCTATTCAAATCAATCCCACCAGCAGAATGTCGCCAATGTCCCAAATCCACACCATCAGGATTGATCAGTGGATAGACCAGAATGACATATTTTTCCCGAAACGCTTTACTCAGCGGCGTATCCGCCATAATTTCTTCTACAAAAGCCTGCATTGCAAAAAAACCGGACACCTCCGGCGGATGTTGGCGACTCATAATGACAATCGCATCTTTCAGTTTGCCAAAATCACCAAGTTGCAAGGCATCAATATCCCGACCTAATTTACTTTTTCCTATGGTGTAAATATCATCTTTTGCAAGGGCTTCACACCATGCTTTTACATCAGTCGAAGTGACCAATTCCTGCGCAGCAAGATAGGTCTTAGTTGGGCTGACTGGCAGTGTAACGGTACATTGTTTTTCATCTGGCGACACCACAAACTGAGTAGAATCTACCCAAGTCCAATCTTTACGGTTGGTGCTTGTTTTTGGCAAATAACGATGTTTATGTTCCGTATAATTCAAAATGACCTGAATAGTTTTTGCTTCATCCGACCATATCTGCATGGCGTAATAGGCACTAGCGTTAATCGGCGTATTTTCAGGTGACATGGTCGCTATAATGGTATGCTCATCAACCATCTTGCAGTCATTCAGCCGCGCACCATCAAATTCATTGCTGACATATACGCCCATTTCCGAAAAGGAATACGTCTTTTTTGTTTGATAATTGATTGCTTTCTCTTTTGTATCAATCGGTTTTGGGAATTCATAATAAGTCAATTTTTTGCTAGTTGAACAGGCATAGCAGAAGCAAAGTAGCAAGGCACAGCAAGAAAAGCGAAAGGTCTTGGACAGGATATTTTTCATACTGAAAATATGAGTTTATGTTTTTGTATAAAAAAAATTATGAATCTGCAATTGTCGCAAATTACAAGATAAGATTTGTAGAAAAAATTATTTTGCAGAATAAAAATAATGTATTGTAGTTTTTCCGTGTATATTTGGGGTGTACATAAAACATGAAAAATGCAACACAGAATTAACTAACATTTTAATTTAAAAATCAATGAGAAAACCATTACTGATTATGAATTTCCTGCTCCTGACCTTTTGGGCTTCTGCCCAGGTTACGGTGACAGGCACAATAACGGATCAAAGTGGCGAAACGCTTATCGGCGTCAGCGTACTGGAGTCCGGGACATCCAACGGAACGACAACGGATTTGGATGGAAAATACAGCCTAAAAGTCCAAGATCAAAACAGCACACTGGTATTTAGTTATGCTGGTATGAAAACCCAAAATGTTGAAATAGGCGGACGTTCTGCCATCAATATAATAATGGGTGAAAACACAGAAATACTGGGTGAAATTGTCGTGACAGCACTCGGCTTTAAAGAGAAAAAAGACGAAATGGGCGCCAGCTCGACTTCCATTAATACCGATGCAGTTGTGCGGTCTGGTGAGGCAGGTGTTATCACAGCACTAGCAGGCAAAGCATCCAATGTAAGAATCAGTCAGTCCAATGGCGATCCGGGCGCAGGTAGCACCATTCGCATACGGGGTGCGAACACGATTAGCGGAGATGGTTCGCCACTGATTATTGTGGATGGCGTACCACTCAACAACTCTTCCGACTATGGCGGCGGAAATGGCATCACTGGAGGCAGAACGGGCGGCGTATCGCAGCAATCCAGATTAAATGACATCAACCCAAATGATATCGCTTCCGTGCAGGTATTGAAAGGCGCATCTGCGGCAGCCTTATGGGGTTCGCGTGCTGCAAATGGGGTGATTGTTATCACGACTAAAGACGGTCAATTGGGTAAACCAAAAATCACCTACAAAGCCACCATGTCTTTCGATCAGGTCTCTGAAAGAATACCTATGCAATCAGTCTGGGGACAAGGAAGAGATGAATCATATAGTCCAACGAGTGCAGAAGCTTGGGGCGATTATATTCCGGAAAGGACAGGCGGAGATGATGTAGTGGATACCAGCGCAGAGTTTTTTACTGCCGAAGATGGTACTGTATATTACCCTGTGGATGAAAAGAACTCAAAGGAAACTTTTGTGGATTCCAACTGGGATCATATTTTTCAGACAGGCGGATTTTTGCAACACGATTTATCTATTTCTGGTGGAAATGAAAAGTCTTCCTATTATTTTGGCTTAGGCAGAATTGACCAGGAAGGTATTGTCAGAAACTCTTATTATGACAGAACAAATGTTCGTTTTAATAATAAAATGTACCTCAATGATTGGCTAACACTGAGCACAAAATCAGCTTATACGCTGACAGGCTCTAATCGGATTCAGCAAAACTCCAATACGGCAGGTTTAATGCTTGGTTTTCTAAGAACACCACCTGATTTTGATATGGGAGATTATAAAGGCTCTTTCACAGATGATAATGGAGAAGTCTTTGACAGCAGACATCGTTCTTACCGAAAATATCTGGGCAATTCAGTTAATCCGACCTATAATAATCCAAGATGGACGATAGAAGAACAAAGAGCAACAAGTGATGTCAATCGTTATGTCGTGAATCCGCAATTTGATATTACACCTTTAGAATGGTTGCGGGTTATCCTGCGCGGAAGTGCAGATATTTCTGATGACAAGCGGGTTTATTTCTTTCCTATAGGCTCTGGCGGAGATAGAAGTCCTGGTATTTTTGCGGAGGACATTATCGGAAGAAAGGAAATGAATTTTGATGCTATCGCAAAAGGAACATTTGGGCTAACTAATGATATAGACTTGACGACTACAGTAGGCTGGAGTGTAAATGATAGAAAGTATCGAAGAAATTCAGGTCAGATAACGGGTTTCCTGGTGAATACAGACAAAGAAACCACTTCTCTCAACACTGCAGCAGAAAGTTCTGAATTTACAAATTTTAAAAGCCACAGAAGATCAAACAGAGGTTATGGTGTATTGAGTTTTGATCTGTACGACCAATTGTTTATCAACCTGTCTGGCGGACTAGAAGCCTCTTCCACAGTGAGTGGGCAATTCTTTTATCCAGCCGCAGATCTTGCCTGGAAATTTATTGAAAACAAAGGACCTTTATCTTTTGGTAAATTGAGAGCTGCCTGGGGACGGGTAGGTGTACAACCTGCTCCGCATAGATTCCAGACCTTGGCTGAAGGTGGATTTACCTACAGTACCTATAGCGACCCAGTCAGTGTTGCCTTGTTTGGCGGCGGTTTCAGGCTGGATGACGATAAAGGCAATCCAGCCCTCAAGCCAGAAATCAAAACAGAATGGGAAATTGGTACAGATCTTAGGTTTTTGAAAAATAAATTGGGACTTGGTATTACTTATTATAATAATAGAATTGACGATGTATTAATTAATGTCAGCCTGACACCAACAGCCGGTTATGATACACAATATGGAAATTTTGGTGGCATGAAAAATAATGGTATTGAAATGGATTTAACCTGGAATGCACTTGCTAAAAAGGATTTCACTTTAGATGTCAGCGCTAATTTTTCTAAAAACACCAATGAAGTAACCGACCTATATGGAACGGAAACGATTAATCTGACTCCCGGAGCTTCTGTAAGCAGTAGAGCGATAGTCGGTTATCCGCTTGGCGTATTATATGGTACAAGCTCGCAGAAAGATGAAGCAGGTAATTTTATCCTGGATGAAAATGGCTTCCCACAAACAACAGCCAGTCCAGAAGTACTTGGTGATCCGAATCCAGACTGGCGAGGTGGACTTGGATTTGATTTCTCTTGGAAAAACCTGAACCTTAATGTACTACTTGAGCATTCACAAGGTGGTGTCTTTTCACCGCGTTCGCTTTGGGTACTTCGCAGGTTTGGCACAACAGAAGAAACGGCTGGGCGTGTAACACTCGACCAGGATTTACTAAATTATGATGGCGACATCATTGCGGCAGGTACAACGGTACGTGGCAACATTGAAGACTTTGGCGGAGGATCGGTATTGCTGGATGAAACCTGGTATCGTCATGGTATTGGTGGAGGTTTTGGAGACAATCAGGCTTATAATTTCTCCATAGCTGATGCGACCTTTACCAAATTGCGGGAAGTGACTTTGAGTTACACCATTAAGAGTCCGGCCTTTAAGGATGTGATCAATGGAATTACCATTGGAGCAACAGCAAGAAACCTCTTCAACTGGAATAGGATTGAAGGAATCGACCCCGAAGTGAGCCAGACAGGTGTAGGGACGCAGGGGCTGGAATATTTTACAAATCCGATGACTAAGTCGTTTTTATTTTCAGCTGCTGTTGAATTTTAAGTGTGTGGACATCATCAGACGTCACTTTAAATTCTGCAAGCCAATTGTTGAGTTTGAGTTTGACATTTGAATTTGTATTTGAACTTAATTAAATTAAAAAGAAATGAAAAATTATATAAAATTACTTTCCCTCACGCTGGTCGTCATGCTGGCTTCCTGCACGGGCTTAGTAGATGGAATTAACGATAACCCCAATGACATTGCCATAGAAGATGTGGATGCTAAACTATTCCTCACAGGCGCGCAACTTGCGAATATAGTAGCGCAGGGCGGACACCTCAACAGGGTGGCAGGCATGTACACCGGGCAACTAGTTGGGATTACTTCTTTGTATTCCAATATATATGGCTACTCTTTATCCACTGCAGAATCTATTGGAACATGGAGCAGAATTTATATTGGTGCGGTGACCAATTTGCGACACATCAGAAATGAAGCACCCGACGACAAACTGTTGGTTGGAATGTCCAAAGTCTTAGAAGCCCATGCTGTTGGCACAGCCGCTTCTATTTTTGGTGATGTACCTTATTCGGAAATCAATGATGAAGCCATAGAAGATCCGAAATTTGATGACCAGATTTCTGTATTTAATGCTATGCTTGAATTATTAGATTCGGGAATTGCTGACCTGACTGCGGCAAGTACTCGACCTCTATCTGTTGATATTCACTTTGGTGGCGATGTAGATGCCTGGACAGAAGTAGCGCATACGCTCAAGGCGAGGTATTATTTACAAATGAAAAACTATGATGCTGCCTACGCTGCCGCGCTCAATGGGATTAGTGCTGATGCCAATTCCATGAAGTATATTCCAAGAGGCGATCCACTCAATTCAGAGGGAGATAAAAACCTGTTTTGGGAAATATTGGAAGGGTCAAGAGCAGGCGATATTGGCACAGTAGATAGTTATTTGATGCAAATGTTAGATCCCGCAAGTAGCATCAATAGAAATAATGCAAAGACGGATGAAACGGCAAGATTCGGATATTATACCATAGATGAAAATAGCGGTTCTGCCAACACAGGTATCATTCAGCAATTCGAGCCACAGGACTTGGTTTCCTTTGCGGAAAATCAGCTTATCCTCGCAGAAGCAGGCGCGAGAACACAAAGCCTCGCGACAGGACTGACTGCCCTCAATGGACTAAGAGACTGGCTTAGTGCCGGCGGCAAACTGAATGCCAATTTTATCAATGAACCTTATACTTACGTGTCTTATGAAGCTTCAGATTTTGATAATGGCGGAATGGAAAATCTTGACGGGATAGATCCGACAAGAGCATTTTTACGGGAAGTCATTGAAGAAAGATATGTTTCGGGTTTTGGAATGTATATGCCTTATAATGACGCAAGAAGACTAAGGAAAGAGGACAGCGATATTGCTGTTCCTTACTTTCTGGTCGATGGGCCTGGAGCACCTTATCCAGAAAGAATGCCTTATTCGGATGATGAACTGAATTCAAATGAAAATGCACCCGCAGAAGATCCAGGCATCTTTGTGAAGACGGCTGTGAATTTGTAAAAACATAAAGACAGGAATGTCTGTAAAAAAGGTCGTAAAAGCTTGTTTCATGGAAGCTTTTACGACCTTTTATTTTGACACGCTTGCGTGAAAGGGATTTAGTAGGTACCTGAACCACTTATGCTTAACCCAAGTTGAATATGTAGCCTCCAAATCTTATCAACGCTGGTCAAAGTGTATTACAAATTGCACTTTCTCTCTCGCCCATGGTTAAAACCATTGGCTACCAGATAGATCGTGTCTACGACACTTTGTAAAGTTATCAAATTGGAAGGCTATTCAAGTCGCATCGCGACGAATTATTTGGTAGCCAATGAATTTCATGGGTACTTAATTCAATCGCACAGGTCGGTTAAAACCGTGGGCGAATGGAACGGCAAAATTGTGCAATTTGCTATACACACGATCAAACGTCATAAACCCTATAAACTACAGACTGTGAAAATGTAAATTGGGGGCTACTATTTCAACTTGGGTTAAGTCGAGACTGTTCAAATCAGCGTTACAAGTTACTTTACCACTTCCGCTTATTTTAACAGAAAAATCTTCTGCGCCATCAAATGCATTCAAATCAATATTTCCCGAACCACTTACTTTAAGAGACAAATCAGATTGTTCTATTTACAGTTTTCTTAGGCGGGCTTTGTTACATCAATTCCGTACCTCTACACTTACTTATTGGCACGAATAAGATATTTGTATTTTTTAAATGTTATAATAAAATATTATTTATAAATTATGTCATTTGTGAACAAATACCTATATTTACGATTATAACAAAATCACAAAAAAGTTTAGAACTGCATTTTTAATTCTAAACTCCTCCCTGTACTTTTGTGACATACTATTTAAAGTGACGAGCTTCCCAAAACTTCGTCTTAATGCTGTGTTCTTAATCAAGTATTTATCATCTAATTCCTATACCTTAAAACCTGTGTCAAAATGTTAATTTTATTTATCGCATTGGGAGCTTTTATTACGGGAGGCGGATTCATTTTAGCGACTAACCTTTACACTCAGAAAAGTAAAAAGAATCACGCAAGATATTAAGTATCTTCTGTGTTTTCGGAAAGAACTCTTTTCAAAAGGCTGGTCAATTACTGTGAATTCCACTCAATTTTGCCTAATAATTGGCTTTAGAAACATCCTTTAGTAGTATCTACTAAAGGATGTTTGCTTTTTAAGGCATAATGAGTCAATTGTTGAATGAATAAATGAGTAAATAAATACTTTTATCTTATTTTTGCGGCATAAACCAATCACTAATAACCAATTCACCACACAAAATGAAAGCATATCTTTTTCCAGGACAAGGAGCGCAGTTTGAAGGCATGGGCATGGACTTATATGAAGCCTCCGATTTGGCCAGCAATTTATTTGAGCAGGCAAACGGTATTCTCGGCTTTTGTATTACTGATGTTATGTTTGCTGGCACAGCAGAAGATTTGAAGCAGACCAAAGTGACACAGCCGGCTATTTTTCTCCATTCTATTATTACTGCACGTCTGCGGGCTTCCGTTTTTGCGCCGGATATGGTGGCAGGACATTCATTGGGTGAGTTTTCTGCTTTGGCGGCAGTTGGTGCATTGAGTTTTGAAGATGGACTGAAACTGGTTTATAAACGCGCGTTGGCAATGCAGAAAGCCTGTGAAGCGCAGGAAAGCACAATGGCAGCGATACTAGGTTTAGAAGATGCAGTGGTCGAAAAAATATGTGCAGGAATTGAGGAAGTCGTCGTGCCAGCCAATTATAACTGCCCTGGTCAATTGGTGATTTCAGGTTCTATCGCAGGCATCAATGTAGCTGTGGAACAACTGAAAGAAGCTGGTGCAAGAAGAGCATTGGTTTTGCCTGTAGGCGGTGCATTTCACTCGCCTTTGATGGAGTCTGCCAGAGAAGAATTGCGGCAGGCGATACAGGAAACCAATTTCAGCAAACCTAGTTGCCCAGTTTACCAAAACGTGAATGCCAAGCCAGAAACCGAACCAGAAAAAATACGCGAAAACCTTATCGAACAGCTCACAGCCCCAGTCCGCTGGACACAAACGCTTCAAAATATGATCACCGATGGTGCAGCTGAATTTATTGAAGTGGGCGGTAAAGGAAAAGTGTTGCAAGGCATGGTAAGAAAAGTAGATCGACAATTGCCGACTAGTACTTTGCAGGGGATTGAGGAAAGTGCTTGATTTACTGGACTTTGGACGAAAAGGAAATAGGGTATTGGGATATTAGGTTAAAAGTCGTAAACATCTATTTTAGATCATAATGCACGATTATCCTTTCCGCAACTTCTTTTGCAGAGAGATCGGTATTCTCAATTTTGAAGATTGATTTATTGCTAAGGTCTCCTTCCTGAGAATTCATTCTATATTTTTTGTCGTGGAAGAGCAATCGTTTATCGGAAGCTTCTACATCTCTTTTAGAAGGTTTATGCTTCAGCCGATTTTCATGCCTGTTCCGTGTTAAGCGTTCCGCTACATCGCAGACCAATTCTACCAGACAAACTTTGGGATTTCTAGCCTGAAAAACGTCGATAATTTCATCAATATACGCTTCATCTTCTTTTTCATTGAATGCCCAGACGATGGTAAATATTAATCCATCAATATCACTATTCGCGATTTCTTCAAAGATGTCAAATCTGATCTTTTTATCTAAATTTCTAAAATTTGGCGTCCCGAAATCAAAGAACTGATTGACCAATTCAAGCGACATGTGATTATGGAAAAGCTTATAGCCGCTTAATTGCTGCAATTCCTGACCAACGGTCATTTTACCTGATGCGGGTGGGCCGCAGATGATTACCAGGTTCATTTCTTTGCTCATCATCTAATTTTTTTTGCTTCTATTGAAGTCATTTTCTCGACATACAAATAAGTGGAAATACAAATCCAAACGTCAAATTCAAATTCAAAAAACTATTGACAATAAGTCAATTACATAAATTGAAAGTAGCGTTTAGTTGAGTCCAGGCACTTAGAAATGCAAATCCAAACGTCAAATTCAAAAATTATTGAATTACTTTTGAATCTACGTAAATCTGTGCCTATCCGTAGTGAATAATTCGTCCTTAATTCGTGCATTCGTGGCTAACTTTTAAAAGAACACTCAAAAACTAACATTAGTTCCATTTTAAATGTCACAAAAATCACTATCTTTTTAAATGAAAGAGCGGCTTTTTTGCATAAAAACTTTAACACATTTATTATTTTTGCAAAAGACAGGAAAAAAAGGTGTCTCCCTTTTAAAAACCTGACGTCAAAACGGATAGATATGATAAAAATGTTTTTTTTGTTATATTATCTACACTTTTGACACACCACAAACTCTCCGTATAACCAATTCATGTTTATCTTTTTACATATTGATATTTAATAATATTATGTAATTTGCCCTGTAATGAAAAGTAGATTTTTTCATTCGTTTGTACAAAAGGCATTGGTGAAGTTGCGAGAGAACAAAATTTTTATACAAAACAAACTGTACATTAATCAATTAAAGGGCATTTGATGAAATTGATAATCTTTTAATTGAGTAAAAATATTTTATGAAAAGGCTACTATTATCACTGCAATTTTTATGTTTGTTAGGGACAACTCATGCCCAAATGCAGACAGATGGGAATATTCTCTATGGAAATGAATGGATTGACTATAGTCAGTCTTATTACAAAATGTATGTCGAGGAAGACGGTGTTTACCGCATTCCTTATCAGACTTTAGTGAATGCTGGTGTGCCATTAAGCAGCATTACCGCAGATGGTTTTCAACTCTATGCAATGGGAGAAGAAATCCCGCTCTATACTTCTGCGCAGGGAACTTTAAGCAATAGCGATTACATTGAGTTTTACGGCAGGAAAAATATGGGAGAACTGGATGCGCATTTCCATGAAAACTCCGAAGGATTTTTCAATCCGTATTATAGCATGTACACGGACACTTCAGCATACTTCCTTACCTGGAATACAACATCAAACAATAATAGACTGCAGGAAATACCCAACGATTTGAATAATCTACCAGCTCCCGAGTCTTATTTTATGCACGAGAGTTATAAGGTTTCATCGCTTTTTTATAATAAAGGTGAAGCTTTTGAGGAATTGTATGAATCTCGTTTTTCGGACGGAGAAGGATATGGTAGTTATTTTATTCAAACAGGAGATTACGCAGTACCAACACCAAACGTATATAACGGGGGAGGAGATGCGCAGTATTGGATACGTTTTGCTTCTTCCAATTCAGCCAATCACCAGATTCAGCTTAAGGTCGGAAATGTACAGCAACCAATAGACTCGGCTAATTTTTCTGGCTATCAAATGCGCCAGATAACGGGCAATGTACCGAATAATTTACTAGGAACTACTTCGACAACCGTAAGGCTAAAAGGAATGCTCAATGCAGCAGACAGGCATTCCACTTCTTTTGCAAAAATAGAATACCCACGCGAATTTGTTTTTGGAAATGAAAATTCCTTTTCCTTTAAGGTATCCGGGGATGCTGCGAATCGGAAATATCTGGAAATTGAAGATTTTGATCACGGCGGTGTAGCACCTATATTATTTGACTTAACTAATGGCTTGTGTATCAATACAACCCTGAATGGTTCAACAGTTCAGGTAGCCTTGCCGATATCGACTGAAGAACGAAAACTGATTTTATTTAATCGCGGAAATAGCGTCACGACAATTGATGAGATATTTGAGTCCAATTTTGTAAACTATGATGTAGAACAGGGCGATTACATTATAGTCAGCCACGATAAGTTTATCAGCGACCCAGGCAATCAGGTTCAAAACTATGCCGCTTATCGCGCAAGTACAGGCTATAATCCCATCATTGTGGATGTAGAAGAACTGTACGACCAGTTTGCTTATGGTGTAAATAAACACGCACAGGCAATCCGTAATTTTACGGGCTTTTCATTGGCAAATTGGGCAACACCGCCGAAGTATATGTTTATGATTGGCAAAGCACGTCCATATTTTTCAATTAGAAATAATCAAATTGGACAGCCTTCTTATACGCCGACTTTCGGTCATTCTACTTCTGATGTATTACTGACGGCAACTCCACAATCTGATGTGCCAAGAATTGCTTTTGGAAGAATCCCCGTGTTGCAGGCTAATGAGGTCGGTATTTATCTAAATAAAGTCATCTCTTATGAAAACAATCAGAATAATTTACCACAAACAATTGAAGATCGTGCGTGGATGAAGCGTGTTGTACATCTTGGCGGGGGCGACCCTTTTATCCAAGAAACAATAAAAGACAATTTTAATAATTATAGTGGAGTGGTAGAGAACGATCATTTTGGCGCAGATGTTAGTTCTTTTTTCAAAAGCAATGATGCGCCAGTAGAAATTATTACCTCTGAATTATTGGATTCTTTTATTAATGAAGGCACAAAAATGGTGACCTTTTATGGACATTCCTCACCCGAAGCACTGGATTTTAATATAGATGGTCCGGAAAATTACACCAACTTGGATCGCTATTTCATCATGTTTTCTCTAGGTTGTTATAGCGGACAAATTCACCAAAAAGAACCCAATATTAGTGAATGGTTTGTTTTTGCAGAAGAAAAAGGGGCAGTTGCTTTTCTGGCAACCGTCGATTTGTCAGAAATAGAATCCTTAGACGCTTTTGCAGATGCATTTTATGAAAAGATGACAGGCGATAATTATGGAGAAGGACTGGGCGATATTGTACGTGCTGCAATAGAAAGTCAGCAGTCAGCAGGTGCATTGGAAGATGACAGAATCGTTTATCAGCAAATGACATTGAATGGCGATCCGGCAATCAGAATTAATGCAACAGAAGCACCCGACTATATTGTGAATGAACAGACGATTCAGTTTGGTCCAGCGATGCTGACCAATGAGGATGACATTGAACTTAGTTTTTCAATCATGAATATTGGTAAAGCTATTTCCGATTCATTCAACATACAAATAGACAGAATATTGCCGAATGGCACAGAAATCACCGTCATAGAAGCAGCAGAAAACACCCCAAAATTTGAGCAATCTTATCGTTTTACCATTCCGTCTATTTCCACGGCTTCAGGACTCAATCAGTTTAGAATCACAATAGATGTAGATGACGATATTGCAGAAATGCCCAACCCCGACGCTGAAGACAATAATGTAGCTTATGGAGAAGCCACGATTCTCACGAATGTTATAGAACCGCTGACGCCACGCGATTTTAGTATTCTGCCAGACTTGTCGGGCATTATTTTGAAAGCAGCGATAGAAACGCCGTATATCAATACGAGCTTGAACTATTTGATGGAAATAGACACAACAGAATTGTTTGATAGTCCTTTAAAAGAAAGTACAAACATCACATCTACAATAGGAGATATGGAGCTAAAATGGGCGCCTTCGATCTCTTATACCGACAGCACCGTTTATTATTGGCGAGTTCGTGCGGACGACCCACAAGTACCTACTGCTGCCGACTGGCGAGGATATTCTTTTGTAACCATCAATAATGAATATCCAGGCTGGAATCAGTCGCATTATTATCAGTTCAAAAAGGATCGGTTTGAAAATATGAATTATGGTGAAGATCGACGCTTTGATTTTGTTTCTACTTATAATGAAATCGCAGTTACCAGTGCACATTACCCGATACTACCTCCTAATCAGTTGGATTATTCGGTCAATGGCTCACGTATATACGATGCCATTCCATGCGAAGTAGAAGAGCAAGGCATGTATTTCGCGTTTTTTGATGAAGACTTTAATGTCTATGGAAATGTACAACTCAATTCCGCTACCAATCAGGGCTTGTATGGAACTTACCTATGTAATAATCAGACTTTTGCGTTTTTGTTTAGAACAAATACCTTAGCCGGACAAAATAATTTACGCAACGTACTCAATAATACGATTCCTAATTTTCCTTACGTAAAATATATTCTAATCTATAGCCTGAATGACTATGAACCAGAAACCTGGAATGCGGATTTATTTGATGCTTTCGCAAATTATGGTTTAACAGATATTCAGAATACAGTAACGCTGGGCGGTGTGCCTTACGCTGGGCTTATCGAAATAGATTCGGGCAACGCTTATGAACAGATGGCTGCTACTGAAAATGACATTCTTGAAGCTGCATTTGCTTTGGAAGAAAGCTGGATGGAAGGAAAAGTAAAATCTACACTCATCGGACCAGCTACAGAATGGGTGTCGCTACATTGGCAAACCAGCGAGCAAGAAGCAGACGATGAAGTGCAAGTTAATGTATATGGTGTAAATACGAATAATGAAGAAGTCTTCCTGGAAACAGTAACAGATTCAGACCATGTTTTCGATGCAGCAATCTACGATATAACGGTATATCCACAGCTTCGCTTAGAATATGAAGCAGTAGATGAAGTTAATCGAACAGCTACTCAACTCGATTACTGGCGCGTATTATACGATGATTGTTTTAAAATTAATGTAAAAGTGAATCTGGAAGGCCCTTATGATGTGGGAAGCGGACTGATGAACACCAACCTCAATACAGAAAGAAAGCTATTGCCTGGACAAATACCAACTGCACCAACAGCCATCGCAACACCTGCCGGACAACCTTATAATTTGCCGCCCTGGAATTATACAGGCATAGAAGGAAGTGATTTTACAGATGAAAGTTATGCAGAAAGTGTGGTGGACTGGGTGATGGTTTCGCTACGCACAGAAATTGACCCGGCAACTGAAGTACTGCGCACAACGGGTTTATTATTGAAAAATGGAATTATAGATATTGTCGAACCCTGTGTTGCTGACCCAGCACTTATTGGCGATTTTTATATTGTCATTGAGCACCGCAACCACCTCGGCATGATGTCGCCGCAAAAAGTAGCGGTAGTGAATAACCAAATCACCTACGATTTCAGAGCAGCAAATTCTTATATCAATAATGGCATCGGCTTCGGACAAAAAGAACTCACGCCCGGCGTATGGGGCATGTATGGTGCCGACATCGACCAAGCAGCCGACCCAAATAGCTATGATATCAATAGTATAGATAAAGTTCAATGGGTTGAAGAAAATGGGATATTTGATGTCTATCTACACGGCGACCTGAATTTGGATGGAGATGTCAATGCGCTGGATAAGATATTTTGGGAAAGTAATAATGGTACATTTTCTAGTGTTCCTAAATAATTAATTCCGAATTACGAAGTGTTTAATTACGAATGCCGAAGTGGGTTGAAGCTCGCTTCGGCATTTTTGTTGTTATATCAAAATGTCCATAGTTTATGTACCTCATTGCGAATTCTTGCGTATAAAGGGTGTACGATATTGAAAAATTCACATTTAAAAAATTAAAAAATATGTTAGACAAAATTATGGAAGCTGTTGGCGGAGATGCCTTGAGTCAAATCACTAGCCAGGCAGGAGTTACTCCTGAACAAGCAAAAGAGATGCTGCCTATGGCGCAAGAAAGTCTTCAAGAAGGCTTGACCTCTCAACTGACCAGTGGAAATACAGAAGGTCTTTTGGGCATGTTCAACAGTGCTGGTAGCGATGGATTGGCAGGCAATGGTATCTTTGGCACGATCAAGGGCTTGTTTATGCAAAAAATCATGGGTAAAATGGGCTTGCCAGAATCTGTAGCAGGACTTGCTGCGGGTGCAGGCATGGGCAGCATGATCAGCGGTGTCTCCAATATGTTGAAATCTGATGGCGACAATGAAGACATTAGCACAGACAATATCATGAATGTACTTGGCGGCGGCGGTGCTGCGGGTATGTTGGGCAATTTGCTCGGCGGTGCAGGTGGTGCTTTGGGCGGCTTGAAAGACGCAGCTTCCGGTTTGGCAGGTGGTGCAACTGAAGGTGCAGGCGGTATAGCCGACAGCCTTAAAGATGCTGCTGCTGATAAATTGGGCAGTCTGTTCGGTAAGTAATCTCTGCCCCGACGGATAGAAATTATTAAGCCACGAATGCACCAACTTTGTGTATTCGTGGCTTATTTATTTTACATCGTCTAGTTGTAAAAAGTTAGATAAATACATATAATATTTTAATTGTATTGATTTTTTATTATATTTGTAATAAAGCGACTTAAGTTTCGCTATTTCCAAACATAATAAAAAACTATGAACGCCATCAATTCAGAACTGTTTGCTGTAACACTTCGCGAAAGGATTAATAATTATTTCAAATCGACGAATACATCTGTTAAGTCTGACCGGATGATGGTGTCGAAAATAATTATAGGCACATCCTGGTGGTTATTATCCTATCTCGCTATTTTCCTATGCTCATCAAATCCCCTGACTTTCCTGATTTTATATCTTTTTCATGGGCTGGGGCACATCTATTTTTCATTTAATGTCGGGCATGATGCCTTGCATAATGCCATTTCAAAAAAGAAGAAGGTCAATAAATTTTGGGCTTATAGTTATGATTTGTTGGGCGTGAACACTTATATGTGGCGATTCATGCATCATCAGGGACATCATGCTTGTCTGAATATTCAGGGCGAAGACATGTCATTGGAAACGGCAGGTGTCATGAGGCTGTCGAATAAAGAAAGCAGAAGAAAATTTCATAAATATCAACATTATTATGCTTTTGTTATCTATGGAATTTATTTGATATATTATGTCTTTATAAAGGATTTTAAATATTTTCTAGCTAAAAATAATGTTCATTTAAAAGGAGTAAAACATCCTGTAGGCGAGTATATTAAATTGTTTCTCGGGAAGGCTTTTTATCTGTTCTACATGTTGTTTTTGCCGATTTATTTATTGCCTTTTGAATGGCATTTTATCGTGCTGACCTTTTTTGTCACCTTGTTTATGATTGGTATTGTTATGTCATTCACATTTCAGGTAACTCATATTATAGATACAACGCATTACCCAGAACACCGGAAAGCGTACAAGAATTATGTATTCCATGTCTTTGAAACCACTGCTGATTTTGCAACAACAAACCCACTTGCCAATTGGTTTTTTGGCGGCTTAAATGTACATGTTGTGCATCATTTGCGTTCTGATGTCTGCCATACCCATTATCCTGCATTGACAAAAATCGTGAAAACAACTGCTGCTGAATTTGGCGTGAATTATAGAGAGAATAATAGTATTTACAAGGCCGTGAAGGCGCATCTGAGGCAATTGAAAAAACTTGGTAATGAAGATTGATATTGTGGAACACAATTTATGAAGCAGCATGAAGTCGTTCTGCGAAATCGTAAATATACCTGTATTTCCAAAGTTTTCGTTCTCTGCTGTCGGTTGGATTATAAGGGTTTTGGAAATAATTTTTCACATCATTAAAAAGCCCTTTTCTGATTTCTTTTCGCTTAGGGCTATTAATGCCGTATCGCTTCAAAAAACTATTCGCTCGCTTATATTCTTCAGGTTTATCTCTTTCAAGATGTTCATAAACAAGCAATTCGCCAGATTCTAAGTCAAAGTAAAAATAGGATTTAAATTCGTAGTCTGCCTCGTCCGGTTTTAAGGTAAATTCAAAAACCTTATGTCTATTCGCTTCTGAATTACAGTCGGTACAGCAATAAAACAAGTTTTCCCATTGATATGCTTGTAACGGAAAATCTCCTTTGGGATGATAATGTTCTATGGGTGGCTCAACTGTTTCACCAATGGGAAAACCATCACAAAAAGAGCAATGACCATCTGTTAGATTTTCTAATGCTGGTCTCAAATCTTTAGCAATACCTTCGCGCCATGAAAATTGCTGCCCTGCTCTTTCCTTTTTGCCTTTTGAATCTTGATATTCTTTGAGTTCTTGACCCCATTGTTCCCAATTATCCTCCAGTTTTTTCAAAGTAGGAATATCAGAAAGTGGAGGACGATTAATTTTTTCCATTTAAATAGTCTTTTCCGGTTACGTCTTTTAGCCTGAATAGTTTGGAACTGATGATGGCAGTAACTTCTTCGCCTTCTGTCCGCAGTTTACTCACAATGCCCTTAAATTCTTCTTCATGCGTGAAATCACTATTGATTAACTCTTTGTCGATTTCATTGAACCGCTTTAAATCTTTCGTAGTATCAGGCCCGAATTTATGGAAAGTTTCCAGAATATTTTCATACACATAACTGTACGAATCGCCTGTATTGGATAAAATGACATCATCTAATACAGATTCTCCATTTTCAACTTTCAACTTATAAATCTTCGCATTGTCTATCGAATTTAAAATAAAAGGAGAATGGGTAGAAATGAAAATCTGAGCATTAGGGAATATTTTTTTTGTTAGTGGCAAAATTTTATATTGCCACTTTGGGTGAAGATGTACTTCGATTTCGTCTAATAACAAAATAATATCCTGCTCATTGACAGGGATTTCTTTATTTTCCCATGAAATTTTATCTAAGCGCATCAGTAGGTCACCCATCCAACTGAGTATAGAACGCAGCCCATCAGGCAAAACATCAAATTCAACTTCTTTGTCGTAGTATTTGGTGACAACTTGAAAGGGATTGGTCTTGATTTTAAAAGAGAATTTATTGTCTGTTAGTTCGGCAATACTGTCAATGAGACAGTTTAAACCTTCACGATACTTACTAGCAACTTCTTTATTGCCATGTGTTTCTTCTATGGCAGCTTTAGAATATCGCGAAACAATCCAATTAGAAATATTAGAATTTTCATCATTTTTCTTATTAAATTCTAATGCGAGATCAAATGGATTAAAGTTTCTATGTTGGTTTGTTTCAATTTGAGCAGAATTTATAAATCGATAACCAGAATACCCAAATACAGCAAATTTAAACTTACGACGTTTGGTATAGTCATCAGTAGTGTCTATTAGGTAGTTATTTATCGCTTCATTTAAGTGAACTGAATCGCTATATAATTGTCGAATTTCTGAGACATTTTCATTGTTGATTGCTATGAGTTTATTTCTACGATGAAGCCCATCACATGTGGAACAACCGAATAGTAAAGTTTCGTGAATTATGTTTTTACTATTTCTGTCTTCAATTGAGGAAAAAATGAAGCTTTTGGGAGTTGTTTCATCTATTTCATCCTCAAATAAATGATATCTTTTATGAAATGAATTACTGATGTATTTCTTGTGATCTTCTCCTATTTCGGTAAATACAGGTAATGCGTTAAAATTACCAGCTAGTCCGTGCAAAATAGTCGTCTTCCCACTCCCATTAGGTCCCACAAAAATATGAATATCAGGATGCCCATCCTCAACAGAAAAATCAAATTTCTGCCCTTTAAACGGGCCAACATTCTGAATATATAACTGACTAACTCTTATCATACTATAAAATTATGTTCTCCACAAAAATATAAATTAAATCCCAGAAAATTCATCATTCATCATTCATAGTTCATCATTACCCATTCCGCCGAAAAGCAGCACAAACCACCCCAGCAGCCACAGCAGCATTTAAAGACTCTGCCTGTCCATAAGCTGGAATGGTTATTTTTTTAGTGACAAACTGTGCTGTTTCTTCACTCATACCGCGTCCTTCATTGCCAATAATAATAAAACCATTTTTGGACAAATGGCTTTCAAAAACATTTTCGCCATCCAGAAAAGTACCATAAACAGGAATATCTTTGAAGCGGTCAAATAGGAGCGTGGGTGTCGTAGCGATTGTTTTTACGCGCAAAAACGCACCCATCGTAGCTTGTACAACTTTGGAATTATACACATCTACACAGTTAAAACAAAAAACATGCTGAATGCCAAACCAATCCGCAGTACGCAGGATAGTTCCCATATTACCAGGATCTTGTATGTGGTCTAAAACAATAGATAAGTCATTTTTTACCACATTTTCATCTATTTGTGCATCGGGAATTTCCACTACACAACATACCTGGTTGGGCGTCGTTAAAGCAGAAATAGACTTCAATTCTCTTTCCGAAATGGGTCTACAAACAGCCGCATATCGCTTGAGTAATCCTTCATGTTTTTCCATCCAGGAGGAAAGTGCATAAATGGAATGAATCTTGGAGTTAGAGGTTTTGAGTATTTCCAAGACCATTTTATCGCCTTCAACAAGAAAATTGTTATACTTTTGGCGAAACTTTTTCTTTTGTAAGGACTGAACGAATTTAATGTTTGATTTTGATAGCATAAGGATGATAAAAACAAATTCAAAAAACAAATTCAAATTCAATTTGAACTTGTCGAATTTGATGCGGTTTGAAGGTGTGCCAATATACATCTTTTTTGCAGGTATTTTGCTGCTATTTGGGAGTAGTTGTAATACGACCCGCCATCTGGCAGATGATGAGGTATTGCTGAACAAAAACATCATAGAATTTGACGATGATTTGGACGTAGAAAAACGTCGAAAACTTCGGTATCAATTGTCGACCATCACCAAGCAAAAACCGAATACCAAATTTGTCGGATTGATTCGCACCCGACTTTGGCTCTTCAATCGAACAAAAGATGCCAAATCCAGATTTAGAAAATGGCTGAGAAAACGGGTCGCAGAACCGCCCTCACTATACAATGAAAAACTAGCAGAGGAAACTGCGGAGTCCATGCAATATTACCTCAATAACAAAGGCTATTTTAATGCCGTCGTCACACATAAAGACAACCTGCCTGATATAGATACCTTAGAAGGCAAAAAACGACAAAAAATTACAGAAGTCACTTATGTCGTGCGCCCCAATCGGGTCTACAGCATAGACAGCCTTTACTTCAATACCGGACAAGCAGAAGTGCAGACTGTTTTTGAAACCGTGAAGGACAAAACGCTCCTTAAGCCAGGTAAACCAATTGACAGCCGCTTATTTGATGAAGAAAAAAATCGACTGGTCAGAGAGATGCGTAATTGGGGATATGCCTTCTTTTATCCCAATTATATCAAATTCCGTTCTTACGACAGCCTCGACTATAAAGCAGATGTAACCATAGAAGTGCTGCCACCGACAGACAGCACAAAACACGAATCTTATACGATTGACAAGGTATATATTTACCCCGATTATTATCCAGCGATTACAGGCGCACGCAGCTATGATACCACGAATATTGATGGGTATGAATTTGTAATCGCAGAGAAAATTGGAGTAAGAACCAAGCCGATTCTAAATGGTGTTTTTCTAAAAAAAGGACAAATTTACACTCAGGAAGACTATGAGGATACCACACGTAAGCTGGATGACTTAGGAATTTATAAATTTGTCTCCGTCAGGTTGTCCAATCCTAAAGCGGACAATAAAGTAGATGTTTTTATTTTGCTGACGCCCAATAAAAAAATGGAACTTGGTTATGATGTGGAAGTGAATACAGATAATGAAGCCATCATGGGAACGGCATTTAGCACCAGCTATCGAAACCTTAATATCTTCAAAGGTGCTGAAGTCTTCCGAATCAATGGCAATTTCGGACTGGATTTTTCCTTGAAACAAGAGGACGCCGGCGGAAGATTTAGAGGGGTAGACGTAGGACTGGAAACTGAAATTTACCTGCCCAAGTTCCTGGTGCCTTTTGACTTGCCCGGTATCTCGCGCCGAAATGACCCAAAGACTCGCTTCGCACTCAATTATAATTACTTTGACCGGATAGAATATTTTAGAAGCAATTTATTTTCACTATCCTTTGGTTATGAATGGAACGAAACTTTTACCAAAAGCCACCGACTCAATCCTATTAATCTCAATTATTTTGATTTACAAAAAGTAAGAGGTCAGTTTCAGGCTATCCTGGACGGCAATACTTATCTGCAAAATAGTTTTACAGATCAATTGTTTCCTGGTATTAGTTATACCTATACTTACACCGGACAACCCAGAACAGACGGAAGTTCCTGGTATTTCAGAGGAACTGCTGAAACAGCCGGCAATTCAATGGCTTTGGTGGATAATCTGATACAACCGGATAATACTTTTGAGCCAGGCGGGATTCCTTATTCGCAATTTGCTCGCCTCGATACAGATGTGCGTTATTATAAAAAAATAACCAGAAAAAGTGCGATTGCTGCAAGACTAGCAAGTGGTGTAGGAACAGCTTATGGACAATCAGAAGCCCTTCCTTATGTAAAACAATTTTTTGTCGGCGGACCATCAAGTATCCGCGCATGGCGTATCCGCGACTTAGGTCCAGGAGAATACCAGGATACCGATACATTAAGTCAGGCTTATCAGGCAGGTGATTTTAAGTTAGAAGCAAATTTAGAATATCGTTTTGATATTTTCAGTGTAGTAGAAGGTGCTTTGTTTGCAGATGCCGGAAACATCTGGTTGCTCAAAGACGATGGCGTAAGAACGAATGGCGTACTCACTTCCGATTTTTATCGTGGTATTGCAGTAGGCGTAGGTTATGGTATCCGACTAGATTATTCGTATTTCATTATTCGTTTTGACATGGCATATAAAGTGAAAAACCCTTTCCCGAATGACCAAGGCAATTACCGCTTTTATCCAAATGGTTTCTTTCAGGACTTTAGTTTTAAAGATACTGTATTCAACCTGGCAATCGGATATCCTTTTTAAACTTAATACAAAAAAATTGAACACCTTAAATAAAGAAACAATCCACCCCGTTTACCTCCACTTAGGCAGCAACCTAGGCGACCGCCTACGCTATCTGCTAAAAGCCAAATTCCTCATCAACAAACACATCGGACATATTAAAACCCTCTCAGAAGTATATGAAACGGCAGCATGGGGCAAAACCGATCAGCCCGACTTCTATAATCAAGCAATTCTGGTCATCACACAACTCACGCCAGCAGAAGTATTAACAGAAATCCATCAAATAGAAAATATACTGGGACGCAACCGCAAACCCGAAAACCATTGGGGGGAGAGAACAATAGACATCGATATCCTTTTTTATAATAATCAAATCATAAACAGCCCTTCCTTAACGATTCCACATCGACATTTACAGGATCGCAATTTTGTCCTGATTCCACTTTGTGAGATTGCACCCAATTTTATCCATCCTGTTTTGGGGAAAAGCATACAAGAACTTCGTAAATTGTGCGCTGATGATTCTGAGGTTAAAAAATGTGAATAGTTGATGGAACCGCTGTCCCTACATTATAATTTTATCGCCATTGAAGGCAATATTGGCGCAGGCAAAACAACCCTTAGCCAAATGTTGTCCCAAGACTTTAATTCCCGGCTGATATTAGAAGAGTTTTCTGATAATCCTTTTCTACCTTTATTTTACAAAGACCCCGACAGGCATGCTTTTTCAGTCGAGTTATTTTTTATGTCAGAACGCTATCAACAAATTCAGAAAACGATGTTGGAGCAGGATTTATTCCAACAAAAAACCATTGCAGATTATTATTTTATCAAGACCTTGCTCTTTGCAAATAATACGCTGACAGGAGAAGAATATCGACTTTTTCAACGCTTTTTCAATATTCTGAACGCCAATTTTCCCAAACCTCAACTACTCGTTTATTTGCATCGTTCCGTACCTAAGATCATAGAAAATATCCGTAAAAGAGGACGGGACTACGAGCAGGAAATCAGTGCGGATTATCTTGCTAAAATACAAACAGCTTATCTGGAATACTTTAAAATAGAAAACGACATTCCTATTCTTATTATGGATGTTGAAAATGTAGATTTTGTTGAAAATGAGCAGCATTATCAGATTATTCGAGATTGTATCAACCGTCCTTATAATGTCGGAATTCATCGAATTAGTTTGAGTGACTGGTAAATTCTAAGAAGGCTGCAAAACACCCCGATTCCCCAACTCAATAACTTCAAGGTTGAAAATCCGACTCCCTTCTATAGAAAAGCGTACCAGTGTTTTGACTTGATGAAATCCCTGAATGCCGCAGGCGCCTGGGTTGATGTGAAGTAAACTAAGTTTTTTGTCTGGCATGACTTTCAGAATATGTGAATGCCCGGTAATAAATAATTTGGGTGGCTTGGCTCGAATCAATTCGCGCACACGCTTATTATACCGACCAGGATAGCCGCCAATATGTGTCATCCAAACTTCTACGCCTTCACAATAAAACCGTAAGTCTAAAGGATAACGCTGACGCAATTTTGCACCATCAATATTTCCATAAACAGCCCGAAAAGGTCTGAAATCTTCTAATTGGTCGGCTAATTTGACTGTGCCAATATCGCCTGCATGCCAAATCTCATCACAGTCATCAAAATACTTAAATACTTTCTTGTCCAGATAACCATGTGTATCGGAAAGCAGCCCGATTTTTTTCATTATGCGTATTTGTTACAAGTCATCTATGATAATTTTTGGAATTTGGAATGTCCCATTTTGAAGTTTAATTATGCACCCGATTTGCATCAGTTTCAGGAGTTTCAAGGACTTCGCCTGTTATAGTGAGTATTTCCGGTTTTCTCACATCATGGATAAAAACCTTGACTAGTTTGACAAACTCGCCTGGTTTGGCAGCATTAAATTCAATTTCTATAATACTGGTTTCGCCTGGTGGAATTGCATCGTAAGTCCAGCTTGGCGCAGCACAGCCGCAAGTCGTGCGTACATTATCGAGTGTAATCGGCTTATCAGACTTGTTCGTAAATTCAAATTCATGAATAACAGGTGCATCCTGCGGAATTTGACCAAAATCGTGCTTCATCGAAGATGACCAGGCAATATCTGCTTTTTCGATACGAGGCTTGGCTTTCATGACCATCTGGTCAAAAATATCCTGTGCAGTACTTTCTATAGAAGAAAGAAGAAAGAACATAGCGAAGAGCATGGTGATGTACTTTGTCATCTTAATCATTTTTAACCTTTAACGAATAGGGGCGTTCTTTTGTTCGCGGATAGGAACGATATTTATTTTATCATTATTGCGATTTCTGTGCCGAATTTTAAAAAATGGAAATAAAAATGCTTTTTTTACGATAAAGTTTACACGCACAGATTACTGATTTATTTCATTTTTCTATTGGTTTAGAGTATATTTGAAATGTTCTTCCCAAAAGATTTCCCCCTATTTTACTCGACCTAAAAGCTATTAATAATGAAGTGTGTGATAATGCGCAGTTTCTGCGTGTCCTTATTTCTTATATGTTTATTTTTCAATGCGAAAGCAACCCATATTGTCGGCGGAGATTTGTCATACCAATGTATTGGCAATGACCAATATATAGTGACCGTAAAAATATATCGGGATTGTTATTTCGGACAAGCAGAATTTGACAATCCTATTCGAGTAACGGTATTTAATGGTGTAAATGGAGACAATCAATACGACATTTTATTTTTGACACTCGATGAAGTAAACAACATTCCATTCAACTCGAACAATCCCTGCCTAAGTCCACCACCCAACGTATGTGTAGAGGAAGGTATCTATGAACAGGTGATTACTTTACCTTATGATCCAAATGGTTATCACCTCGCCACGCAGCGTTGTTGTAGAAATAATACCATCAACAATATTTACAATCCCTCAACGACTGGTGTGACTTATACTATTTATATTTCAGATTTGGCGCAGAGTACTTGCAATGCTAGTCCGGTATTCAATGACTTTCCACCATTAATCATCTGTGGCAATGAGGAATTGCTTTTTGATCATTCTGCCAGCGATGCCGAAGGTGACCAGGTCGTCTATAGCTTTTGCTCGCCACTTATAGGGGGTTCATTGAGCGATCCGGTGCCTTTTGCAGCCACACCGCCACCATTTACCCCGGTTACTTTTATCAGCCCACCTTATGCTCCGACCAATCCACTCAATGGTTCTCCACAGGTTACCATTGATGCCAATACCGGACTCATAACAGGTACGCCGAACACCTTTGGACAATTTGTCGTAGGCGTATGTGTAGAAGAATATAGAAATGGCGCATTGCTAAGTGTGACTAAGCGAGATTTTCAGTTTAATGTCGTGCAGTGCCTTCCGCCTATAGTAACGGCAACACCTTCTGTACCAGATTGCCCTAGTGGGGCACAAGGTAGCATCGAATTGAACATTACAGGCGGTACGCCGGATTATCAACATTCATGGAATAATGGAACAACGGGTGCAGATGGAACTGGAACAAGCATCAATAATTTATGGGGCGGAACTTATGATATTACCATAACAGATGATTTGGGCTGCATAGCCACTACAAGTACAATTGTGGAAGACATCAACCCGATAGATATTAATGTATTAGTAGACTCTTTAGATTGCGGTATAGGCTTTATTGATTTTCTTGCGCAAGGCTTGAATGGAACACCGCCTTATACCTATCAATGGACTGGATTAGGAAGCAATCCTGCGCAAACTATATTTTTTGGAAATAATGCATCCTATTATGTGTCGGCGACGGATGCAGAAGGCTGTACAGCTGGCACTTTTGTATCGGCTGCCCCTTATGGCGCAGATCCCGATGGAGACGGAAAACCCAATGCCTGCGATACCTGTCCTGACCTGGACAATCTGCTTATTGGTACGCCTTGTGATGATGGCGACTCGCTGACAACCAATGATGTTTATAGACTAGATTGCATCTGCGCTGGCATCCCTTCCTGCGTTTCAATCGATATTAAGGTTTTGCTGGAAGGTGCTTATAATCCACTGGCGGGAGAAATGAAAACTTCGCTCAATTCACGCGGACTGCTCCCTGGACAAACACCTACAAATCCTTATGCTACACCATATCCTGCCGGACAACCTTATGACAGAATCCCCTGGGATTATCTAGGAGCAGAAGGTCTGGGCTGGACTAGTAGTAATTACACCCCCGAAGTTGTAGACTGGGTGCTGGTTTCTTTCCGAACAGGAACGGCTAAAAACACAGAAACTGCGATAGGCGCAGGTTTGCTACTCAAGGACGGCAAGGTTGCTTTTACCGAACAGTGCATATTGCCGTACAAGCAGGGCGCAGACTCCGCCTATGTGGTAATCGAACATCGAAATCACCTCGGTATCATGTCGCCAGAACCAGTGTATATACAGGATTATACTTTAGTTTATGATTTCAAATACGCAGACTCTTACAGAGATCCCACCAGTTTTGGACAAAAACAATTGCCTTCCGGGGAATGGGTCATGTACGCAGGAGATGGTGACCAGACTCAGGACTTCCCAAGTTTTGATATTAGCGGACTGGATAAAAATAAATGGCAAGAAGAAAATGGTACTTTTGATTTCTATATAGAATCTGATTATAATTTTGACGGCGAAGTCAATGGTGGCGATAAGGTCTTGTGGATGTTGAATAATGGGGTCAGCTCGCGCGTGCCGAGGTAATTGTGATTCGTTGGTTTCGTATCTTCTCTCTTCTGACAGTGAAGCAGTCTCGCCTCTAAGTGGCCTGCTTTGCCACGACATCAAAAAATAGAACCGGATGTTATCCCTTTGGATTACACCCGGCTACTCACACTAAAACTGCGTCTTTGGAAAGCGATATACTTTCCTATATTTTAGGTTAGCGATTCATCGCTAATAATTGGAAGCGTAAAATAGAAGGTTGAACCCTCTCCTTGTTTGGATTCGACCCAGATATTTCCTTTGTGTTTATCTATGATTTTTTTACAAATAATGAGGCCCATTCCTGAAGCATAAGGATTATTTTTATGCTTTTTTGGGCCGGAAGCTATATCGAATAAGGTTTCTGCTTGACTTGAGTTAATACCTGTTCCTGTGTCTTGGATAGAAAATTGAAAGTGTCGGTTGTGCTTAGTTGTAGTTATGTTAATCTGCGGGACCTGATCTACTTTTTTATAGATAAGGGCATTTGCGATAAGCGCCTCAAATACCTGAGCCATCAACTCAAAATCTGCCTGTACAGTAGTTAGGGAGTCGGCTTTGATTATAGCTTTTGTGTTTTTTATCATGGTGTCCAGGTTATTCCTGGCTAATTCCAATACTTCATTGAGATCAACGGCGTCAAATTGGGGTTGCTTTACGTCTATCGCTATATAATTACTGAAACTTTTAACGAGCGCATTGATACGTTTGATGGCACCTTCTGTATAATTGAGGTAATCAAGCGTAGCTTCATTTTTGACTTCTTTAATGCTTTTTTTGAGCAATTGATTATAATTGCTGATGATTCTGATAGGTGCTTTTATATCGTGGACAACATGCCTCAGAAAAACTCTGGTTTCATGTTTTAAAGTGATGATCGCATTATTTGCTGAAACGCTTGGAGGCTGTTTTTTATATCGGGCTTCATGGTATTTTAAGGCATTTTTATAATCTTTTTGTGCCTTATAAGTTTCGTAGAGCAGGTACAAAATATCAGATTGTTCGAGTCCACAGGTTTTAGCTACTGCAAGGGCATTATGATACTGTGTCAGTGCTTCTGACAACCTTTTGAGCTGACTGTATGCCTTTCCTAAGGAACAATAACTTTTGATGATAAGCTCAGGCTGCTGCAATCGCAGACTGATTTCGACGGCCTGCGATAAACTACCGAGGGCGTTTTGTGGATGTGTGGATAACTGCTCTTCACCCAAACGGATGAAATAAGTCGATTGATTTTTGTCTCCTGCTGCCTGGGAACGAGCCTGGGAAACTTCTGAATTCGAAGGTGTTTTTTGCATTTCTCAAAAACTTGATCTGTGATGGTGTACTATGATAATCAATGAAGAATTATAGTTGTATAAACCTATACGTAGTTTGTTGCTATATGTTTCATTATTATTTACTTTTTTTAATTTTTTCGCGAAGAAAAAAACTAGTGGAAATTTAAGACAGGGAGCAAAATTATCCCAATTCACGCCGATTGGCCAAATCCATGTTGATGAGAATAGCGAGGTTAATAAAAAAGAGTGTACCGACCTTATCCGTTTCAATTAAATCATTAATGATAAGAAAAGCATCAATGATAATGATGGAAAGCAAGACCATCATCACGATTTCTTTGCGAACAGAAGATTTGCTTTCGTGGTAGATTTGTTCTCCTTTTATCACAATAGCGACAGTAAAAATAAGGAAAATGATAAGCCCAGGAATCCCCTGATCTGCCAACATCATCAGATAATAATTGTGAATGCCGGATTGTTCAGGGTTATCACTTACGTAAGTGCGGAAACTACTGACAGAATAATCTTGATAGAAATTCTTAAAATTGCCAGGACCAAAACCTGTAGCTAAGTCTTCTTTTGCCATCTGAACGGCAGCTACCCAGCGATACAGACGTTCCATTGTAGAAATGTCTTCCATTTTATAAGTCGCTTCGAGGAGGCTGTTAAATTCATAATGAGAAATGGTGGTCTCATAATTGGGCGCGTAGTCCAGATAGTTATTATTATTACTCAGATGTATCAATAAGCCCAAAACCGCCACCAAGGCCAGCCCAACCGCAATTTTAGTCAACCTCAGTCGGATGACAAAATATGCGCCCAAAGCAATAATCAAAGCAATATAAGCCGTGCGGGTAAAAGAAAGTTGAATGCCAAGTAGAAGAATAAAAATACTGATGATAATAATCCACCAGGGCATAGACCATCGTTGATACCAGTTTTTTACAAAAAGAGCATAGGGTAAAAACAAAGAAAGCAAAGCGGCATAGACGACATGATTGCGATAAAAAGGCTGCATCGCACGATGACTGTCCTTTAGGGCAAATCCAGTCGCATTCTGCTGATACAACACATAAATAACAGTGAGTACCAAGGGAATGAACATCCACCAGAAAATCTGTCGGACGTCTTCTTCTTTTTTAATGAGTAAACCTGTCAGCAGCACAAAAACCAGCACGTACCAGAGTTTTGCAATAAAAAATTTGACAGAAACAAACAGCAATTGGGAATTGATGACACTCACCAGCATCCAGCCAAGATGCAGAAAAAGCAGCAACATCAAAGGATGTTTGAAAAAATGACCATCCAGTTCAGGAAAATGCCGGAACAGGTAATAGATATACACCATCGTCAAGCCAATAATCAACGGCTCGGTCGGCAAATCCGTTGAAAAACCACCCGGCAGATAAAATTCTGTCGACAATGGAATACACATCAAGAGCAAAATATAAACTTTCCGAAAATCAACAATCGCAACAAAGCCGAGCAGCAAAGCCACGGGTAAGCCCATGATTAAAGGGAAATCCAGTACCAAAGCCAGTACAACAGAGCCAATAATGACCAGCGCGTACACCAGAAACATATATTGTCTCAAATCCCAACTTTGTACATGTCGTTTCACTTTAATTGCAAATGGTTTAATTACGAATTACGAATCAATGACCTGACAGTTATAAAATTCAGTGTTGTTCTCGACTCCGCTCGGACAAGCGAATTTTAGCTGGTTGAGCGAAGCCAAAACCAAGCACTCAACGAATCCCCCCAATACCCCAATACTCCCAATACCCCAATAACTCAATTACGAATCTCCTGCCAGTTTACATCTTTATAATAATCCAATAATAAGACACCCAGAGAGGACAGAATGAAAGCAATCAGCCCCGCACTGAGTACAGTAATGGTACGACGTGGACGCGAGCGAACAACTGGTACAGAAGGCGGTTCAGTGATATACAAAGAGAAAACGTCAGTATCATAAACCGTTTGATACTGGAAAGAACGGTCGCGAAGGAAGTTGATCTCTTGGGAAAGATTCAGCTGCCGCATTTCCAGCAAGCCTACTTTGTCACGTCCTTCATTGAATTTTGATAAATTGAAATTACTTTCGCTATCTGCTGAAGTCAGAGATTGAAGCTGACTTTCTAGTGCCTGGACTGAAGAACGAAGGGCGCGAATAGTATCTCGCGAGCCATTATTCTTTTGGAGGGCTTTAAGGCGGGCACGTTTGGACGTGAGTCCAGATTCTGTCTCTGTGACCAATGAAGTCAGAAATTCTTCCTGTGCTTCCAGACTGACAATGCCATATTGAGTACGTAACATGCCAATGGTGTCGGTATAAGCATTATATTCATTTTGTTTGATACCCAAACTGTTTTTAAATGAGGTAAGAATCTTCCGCTGATTTTCCTTGGTCAGCCGATTATTAATCTCATTGATTTTCCCCACAATTGCCCACAACATATCGGCTGCCTGCTCTCGATCTGTATCTTCTATAGACAGCTCAAGCGCATTCTCCGTATTCTTTTTGATGTTGTATAATTTGTAAAAATCCTTCGTTACATAATGTGGGGCTTCCAAGTCAGTCGAGTCAATATCATAATGAGCATACAAGTCAAACTTCTTAACAACATAGCTCACCAATTCAGACGACTGTGCAATGTTCAGAATACGATTGGTTTCTGCTGAGCCACCAAAAAAGTCCATATTTTCATCAGCTCCACCAAACAAAGCACCCCGACTGGCAATTTGTGGATTGGAAGGATAAAAAACAGTGGTGGATTTATAATAATTGGGAATGACGAGACAATAGATGACCGCAATCAGTCCTGAAAGGACAGAGGTAATAATGATAGGCGTTTTCCAACGGTATAGGGTCTTTAATACATCTAATAAACTTTCCTTATGGTTCTGCATGGTTCAGGTTTAAATATTTGCTGGGCAAAGGTAGAACAATCGCCGTATATATAACCTGAAATTTGGGCAAAATATTTTATCTTACATTTTGTCAAAAATCAATAATCTCACATTTTCCATCTAATAAATCCTGTTCGACTTTTTTGAACTTAATATCCCGTACCTGTTTTCCATTTTTATATTGGACTGAAATTTTTTCATTTCTACCTATATTGTCGAAATAAGATTTTCTAGTAGGTTCAACAACTTCATATTTTAGCCCATCAATAGCTTGGCTGGTCATGTAGCGATTGGCGGCATCTTTGTCCGTTATATCTATGCCTGCGCTCTGTGCCCCCATTAGGAAAGATTTGGCAATGCCCCAGTTACTGGAATTAGCTGCAATTTTTGGAATTTCGTCTTTTATATCTTCAACTGTTTTTATAAGCCTGGCAGAATTAGAAATATGTCCCTGCGCTTCCATGAATTTGAAAAATGAGACCAGAACATCTCCATAATTTTCAAACAACTCAATTTCAGCACTTACTTTTCTTGGAACAATATCTAAGCAAATATCTCGAATGTTATAGCTGCTCCAGCTATGAGGCGATGTTATATACTCGTAATTATACATGTAGTCGAGAAAAGTACTGATGACAAATCCTGCGTGATCCTTTTGATAATCAGTAAGGAAGTCCATATAGCTGCTTTCGCAAAAATCATCTTCCCATTGTCCTGCTAATGCAAAGTATTGTTCATCTTCATCAGGACTGTCCAACTCATCAAGTCGGATGTCTATTTTTGCTTTGGCTTTTTCATACTGTTCATCTGTATCTCTGCGCTGTGTTTTTTCCAATTCGTGAAGCGAGAATACATATTGAGATGCATCTCCTCCTTCCTCTATGGCATTTAGCAAATAATTGTCATCTAATGATAATAAAGATTTGCTATCCAGCTCTATCAGACACATCTCGTCTTCCGAATTAAGCTCAAGAATTTTCCCAGTCCAGTTTATAGTCGCTTTATTTTCTTCCAATATAGTACCAGGTTTAGTTTTGACATATTCGCCCGGAGTATAAAGGACGTCATCGAAAATGATTGGTTTAGTGTACCTTTCTTTTTGCTCCTCATATTTTCTTTTCATTAATTTTATTTCAGCATTTATATAGGATTTCCAGAATATTAATGAAGTTAATTTGAGTAGTTTGTAAGGAATATATAAGATTAAAGTCCACCTAAACCAATAATAATTCCAGAGCATGTAATATATAAAAAAAACAAGCAAACCTGTAATAACCCAGCGAATAGTCGCTCTTCTTCGCATTGCAGGATTGAGGACTTCTCGTATTCTTTGGTCAATTATATATTTCGATTCGTGTTGAGACATATTCGATTTGTTTATGGGAGAGTCGGCGGGATTCGAACCCGTAAATTTTTAATTTTTTTGTACGCAAAAATAAAAATTATTTCACCAATTCCATACGAATAATAACAGATTTACTCGCAGGCGTCTTGCTCCCTCTTGCCTGTTGTCCCAATGGCACCAATACATTTGCCTCAGGAAAATAGGTCACCACACATTGCCGCGCCACATCATAAGGCACAATAATAAACCGCTTCGCTATCCGTGTTTTACCTTTGAAATGGCTGGTCAGGTTCACGACATCTTTGGCTTTCAAACCAGCAGCTTTCATGTCTGCCTTGTTCATCATCACAACTCTTCTTTCATTATAAATGCCGCGATAACGGTCGTCCAAGCCATAAATTGTTGTATTGTACTGGTCGTGACTCCGATTGGTCATCATCAGATATTCACCAGATTTTAGTTGAAGGTCAGAAGTTTGATTAATGGTAAAATGGGCTTTGCCGGAAGGCGTATTAAATTTTCCATCTCTTGCACCATTGGGCAAATAAAATCCGCCCGGCTCGCGGACTCTTTCATTATAATTGTCAAAACCTGGAATGACTTTCTCAATGCCATCGCGGATATAATCGTAATTAGCGACCATGTTCTCCCAGTCTATTTTACTGTTTTTTAGGGAGGCTTTCGCCAAATGAGCCACAATGTAGGGTTCGCTTTTTAGCTGTTTGGAAACTGGCTTGAGAATGCCTTGTGAACTATGCACCACGCCCATAGAATTTTCTACACTGACAAATTGTTCGCCATCTGCCTGTTGGTCTACATCTGTCCGCCCCAGACAAGGAAGAATCAAGGCTTGGCGACCATGTACGAGATGACTGCGATTCAGTTTGGTAGAAACATGTACCGTCAGCGAGCAATTGCGCAAAGCCTCTGCCGTATATTCAGTATCTGGCGTAGCAGAAATAAAATTGCCGCCCATCGCAAAAAACACAGTCGCCTTCCCTTGGTGCATCGCCTCTATCGCATCCACCACCGCATAGCCATGATGCTGAGGTGGCTTGAAGCCAAAAGTCTTTTCAATACTATCCAGCAATTTTTGAGGTGGAGCTTCCCAGATACCCATCGTTCTGTCGCCCTGCACATTGCTATGCCCGCGCACGGGACAAGTGCCTGCGCCTCGCTTGCCGATACTGCCTTTCAGTAAGAGCAAATTGACGATTTCTCGCACATTGTCCACGCCATTTTCATGCTGCGTAATACCCATTGCCCAGCAGATGATAATCTTGCTTTTGTCTTTCAGCATTTTGGCAGCTTTGCGGATTTTTTTTCCTTCAATACCGCTTTCTACTGCCAATTCATCAAAACTATACGCTTGCAAGTCTTCTAGCAATGCCTCGTAGCCCTCCGTCTTATTTTGAATAAAATCCAAATCAAAAACACTGCCCGGATTTTTATGTTCTTCTTCCAGTAAAAGCAGCATAATGGCTTTTAGCAAAGCAACATCACCATTTGCCTTGACTTGTAAATAAAGGTCAGTCAGCTTCGTGCCGCCAGTCAATATTTTGCCGGGACGCTGTGGATTGATATAAGTCATCAAACCTGCTTCAGGAATCGGATTGATAAAAATAATTTGTCCGCCATTCTCCTTGCATCGCTCCAAGGCAGTCAACATACGCGGATGATTGGTGCCGGGGTTTTGTCCCATAACAATAATGACTTCCGCTTCATAGAGATCGGGCAAAGTCACCGAGCCTTTGCCGATACCAACTGTACTGCCCAGTCCTTTTCCGCTGGATTCGTGGCACATATTGGAGCAGTCAGGTAGGTTGTTTGTGCCGTATTCTCGCACAAAAAGTTGATACAAAAAAGCAGCCTCATTGCTAGTCCGACCAGAGGTGTAAAAGATAGCTTCATCAGGCGATTTCAAAGTTTTGAGTTCTGTCCCAATCAAATCAAAAGCAGCTTCCCAGGAAATTGGTTCGTAATGTGTAGCTCCTTGGCGTAGCATCATTGGCTCTGTCAGTCGTCCCTGTTTGCCAATTTCAAAATCCGACCATTCCGACATTTCCTGCACGCTGTGTTTTTTGAAAAACTTGGCCGTGATTCGCTTTTTAGTGGCTTCTTCTGCGATGGCTTTTATGCCATTTTCACAATACTCACCTAGCTTCGACCGCTCATCATCTGGATCAGGCCAGGCGCAACCAGGACAGTCTATGCCGCCTTTCTGATTGAGTGCCAGCGAGACTTTGAGCGCGTCGCCTGGCTTCATGTACTGGCGCATTTGCTTCAGCGATTCGGCCACAGCTTTAGTGCCGACTGCCTTCTTTTTTGGCTTGCCGATTTTTATGCCGGTGAACGTTTCGGGCGGCTGTGCCTTGGGCTTTTTGTCGGGATGGTCGGTGTTTTTCATAATGCTAGAATGTACCGACGACTTTAGCCGTCGTTAAAGTGAAAAACGCATTTATAAATAAATGAATTGAATTGTGAAAATTAAGATTTACTTGACGGCTAAAGTCGTCAGTACGGGGTCAGCAGCTCAAATCTTTTTCTTCTGCCAATTCCTGAAAGGTATCCGATTTGTCTTCTTCCGGGCGATCCAGACAGGGCAGGTCTTTTTCTATTAAAATATGCAAAATTTCTCCATTCGGCAAATTTTGTTCGTGTTCCAGACTGAGCTCATTGCTGTCCATCCACTGGTTTGCAATTTGTAAAGGAATGAATACCTGTACCTGATTATTTTCAAAATTGGCAGTGACTTGTTCAGTGGTTTTATCTGTTGCCAGCGCGAAGCCAAAACCATTGCCGGAAGGAAAAGAAACGCTTTCCTGAATCAATCCTTTGGCTTGCAATTGTTCCATATCCGACTTGCGGATGCGTAGTCGAATGCTATTTTGTACACAACGTAATTTCATGTTAATTAATGATAAACGATGAACTATAAATGATAAATATCTTTGCGACTCTGCGCCTTTGCGAGAAAAACTACTGCTTGATACGTTCTATGCCACAATAGACATTAAAACGCTTATCGCGTAAAAAGCCAACGAGTGTCATGTTGTATTCCTCGGCAAGTTCTACGGCAAGGCTAGAAGGAGAACCCACAGCAGCCAGTATCGGAATACCAGCCATCAGCGATTTTTGCACCAGCTCAAAACTTGCCCGTCCGCTGACGAGTAGAATTTGCTCATTTAAAGGTAAGTTTTTTTGCTGAAAAGCAAGCCCTATAACTTTATCTAAGGCATTATGCCGACCGACATCTTCACGAATGGATAATAATTCTCCTTTTGGATTAAATAAACCAGCCGCATGAATGCCACCAGTATTGCCGAAAATTTCTTGTGCTTGTCGCAAAATATCGGGCAGCTGGATGAGTTGTGATGAATTGATTTTAGGCAGGGCAGGAGGGAGGTCGTATCGAATATTGGTTTGCAAGGCCTCAATAGATGTTTTACCACAAACTCCACAACTAGAAGTGGTATAAAAATGACGATCTAGTTGCGCTAAATCTGGCTCAATATCAGGATGCAAATCGACAATGACATAATTGGAGTCCTGATCTTTTGTCTTACCTGCCGCATGAATATCCACCACATCACGGGCATGAAAAATAAGTCCTTCTGTGAATAAAAAACCAAGTGCCAGTTCTTCATCATGACCAGGTGTCCGCATGGTGATGGCGATGCTTTTTCGTTGGCGGGCATCCAGCTTTCCGTAGCGAATTTGAATTTCTAAGGGCTCTTCTGTGGCGAGTTGGTCTGCGCCTGAATGGAGTTTGCCTTTCTCCATTCGGTGGATATTATAAGATATGGTTCGGCGGTCTTTCGTTTTCATATATTAAAGTGAATCAAAGGGATTCACTAAATCAACATCCTTAATATTGCGTAAGTCTTTAAGTTGTTTGTCAATATCTTCAATAGGTTGCTTAGACATAGCTCCCTTGTATTTAAGTGCTGAAGTTTTCGGCTCTGTGAGTTGCTGCATTTTCACATAAGGCAAATCTTTAAGAACTTCCAGCAAATGCAATGCTTTACCGTCTTGTATGTCTAGTAGAACTTTCATTTATTACGTGATTTTAAAATACTGAATATAATCAAAGATAAATGATTAAAATGTGATAAACAATAGCACGTATTTACAGATTGCACGATTTCCATTCGCCCATGGTTAAAACCATTGGCTACCAAATAGGCCGTGTCGATGACACTTTGTAAAGTTATTTAATTGAAAAGCTACCCAAGATAGCGACGAACTGTCTGGTAGCCAATGAATTTATTCATGGGTACGTGATACCATCACAAAGCAATAGGCGCAACCAGCAAATGCGGCGGGATATTGAATGAAGCCACAAGGCAACTCGCATCCGACCGAATTTCTCCACATAATCTATCTACCATCTGGGTCACGGCTTCTGTTTTATCGCCTTTCATGTAACCTTTTTCCAGGTACCAGCCTTTGTGTTTCTCAATGTGCGACAAGGCGTAGAGATCACATAATTTCTTCAAGATGCTCTGTAATTCCAAGTCGTCGCAATCTTGAATAAACTGGGCGAATTGTTCCAGCACAATCCGTTCTGCGTAAGCATGTCCGAGCGCAATCATATTGGTCTGATTCCGAATAAAAGCATCATAACCTGCCATTCCCATTTTGGTTAGTCGGCGGATATTTTGTCCTAGTTCCATGACCATCGCCCGCTCTCTGCGCTTAAAGGTTTCTAAGTGAAAACCTGTGTCCAGCAAGTGTTCTTCCTCTGTATTGCCACTGTCATTGAACGGCGAAACAGAGTCCGCAAATTGCTTGCTGAAGGTCTTGAACAAGCCCCAGAAATTGGTGTTTTCAAACTCTTCTTTCAACTCGGTCAATAGTCCCTTTGATACCAATTGCATCAATACGGTATTATCGCCTTCAAAAGTGGCAAAAATATCTGTGTCTGCTTTCAGGTCGGCAAACTGATTTTCGGCAAGATAACCTTTTCCACCACAGGCCTCGCGGCACTCTTGCAGTGTATGTGTCGTGTTCCAGGTACTATATGATTTGAGCGCGGCAGCCAGTGTTTCAACTTCGCGCATGTCTTCTTCTGTTCGTTTTGCAAATCGTTGAAGCAGGTATTTGTGTGCAGCATCCAATGCGTAGGCATTTGCCAGTAAAGGCATTAGTCGGCGTTGGTGCGAAGGATAATCGAGCAGGAGTGTTTCCGCTTCGTTTTCTGGACCAAATTGTCGGCGTTTCAAACTGTGCTTGATAGCAATGGTCAATCCTTTTTTGGCGGCACTGAGTCCGGCCATCGGCACACATACACGTCCGCCGACCAGTGTTCCCAACATCGTAAAAAAGCGTCGGGAAACAGAGCCAATTGAGCTATCGTAATTGCCCTGACCATCGACATCGCCAAAACGATTGAGTAGATTTTCGCGTGGTACACGCACCTGATTGAACCAAATCCTACCATTGTCCACGCCATTCAAGCCTAATTTATACCCACAATCTTCCACTCGAACACCTGGCAATAAATCGCCTTTTTTATCGCGTAGCGGAACAAGAAAAGCATGGACGCCATGTTCTTCATCATTGGTGATGAGTTGGGCAAAAACGCTCGCCATTTCACCATGCAAAGCATTTCCAATATATTCTTTCCCCGCGCCTTCGTGTGGCGTATGAATGACAAATTCATCCTGTGCGCGATCATAAGTCGCAGTGGTTTCCAACTGACGAACATTCGAGCCATGTCCAGTTTCCGTCATGGCAAAACAGCCGAGCAAGTCAGCCGAGCCAACATCTGTCAAATATTTATCGAAGTGCTTTTGTGTACCCAATCCAAGGATACTGCCACCAAATAAGCCGAACTGCACGCCAAATTTAATCGCCAGACTAATGTCGTGATAGCCCATGATTTCAAAAACGGAGGCGTATTGAGTAATGTCGTCTTCGCCGCCATTGGCTTTTGGATAAGAAATAGCACCCAAGCCTTCGGCTGCCATCAACTTTGTCCATTTGAGGGTCTGCTCGCGATAGATTTCTTTGTTTTTTATAATACGCAATTGAAAATCCGGCTGGGCAAAAAGTTGGCGTACTCGGTTTTTGATGTCCGCATATTCGCCATCCAGCAATTTACTCATGGCAGCACTGTCGAAACAAGGTTCTTCGTCCAGTTCAGCTATGCGCTTACGCTGGTCGTCTGAAAGGATATTTCGATAGTCTTTGAGGCTCACATAACCCAATGCACTTTCTATGTCGCCCATTGCGCTACGTGCTTCTTCTGTGTCCCAATTGGCTGCACCATTTGCGCTCTGCTCTGCCATTTTCAGGCTTAGTTCAGCTAATGATTGTCGCGATTGTGTATCCATCCGTTCAGCAGCTTCCCGAATCAATTCCACCCAACTGCCCATCAATTCGGGCGAAGGTGGATTCGCAGGATTGCTCCAGTCCAGAATCAGCTCGCGCTCATCGTCGGAGAGCCAGTCCATTTCTTTCATACGCCTATGAATCAACTGGACTTCAGCTGGCATCATGGCATGGTCGGCCCAGCCTACATAGAGTAGCGGGAGGAAGGGGAGGACGTTGGGGCGGTCTTTTAGAATGTCTTTCATTTTTTTTGTAATGATGAACTATTGTGGGGATTGGTAATTAGTTGATTGGTGTATTGGTTAGGAGTAGTGTATTCCTAGAAAATTATGTTTCTTCTCTAATGACTAACAATTTATCAAATAGGACTTTAAAACCATCAAACTCGCTATCAGCAAATGTATCTTCTTGGCAAATTAGAGGTAGTTTACTTTTTACTCTCTGCTTAATATCCTTAGGAATTTGTTTGAAAGAGTATGTATTGTTATCGTTTATAACCTTAATAAATTCTCTCCGTAAAGTGGTCTTTGTAAAATAATCTTCCACTAAAAAATTATTCGTACTCCATGTGGTAGTTTTAGGGTAGAGCATCAGATATATATCGTTCTTTTTTTCGTAATCAAAACTCATGTCAATTGTTCTGCCTAATGCTGCTTCTACGGGCTTTTTACCTGCGCTGTCTCTATCTAAAATGGCAATTATTTTTTGTCCCTCTTTGGGGGTAAATTTGTTTAGAAAATTCACTAAACCTTCGGCCCCTCCCATTGGGAAGTATTCAAATTCAAGATCTCTATATTTTACAAATCTGGGCTTTAGCCTTTTTAAAGCTTCTGCAATATAAATTTCATCATACTTCCCTTCTACTAATAAAATGTCTTTATTGGTATTTAAGAAGATATTTTGCTCTTGATAAGACCATATCCCATTAGTCAATTGATGGACAATTTCTTGTTTACCTTTAGGAACGACAACGGCATCATTAGCTGCGTTTTTATCCAGCATAATAATGTGATGCGGCTCAAAACAATGTGTAAGTGTAGGCGAGTGTGTCGTTATTATATTTTCTCTATTAGCGTAATTCGACAGGAGTTGTTGTAAATCTTGCTTACGTGATATGTGTATATGAGAGTCAGGTTCGTCTAAGAGTATTAGTGAATTTTCATCACCAACGACTTCTAAAATTAATTTGACTAAGATGAGTTTTTTCTCGCCTTCACTCAGACAGTCTGTGGTTAGATTTTCGTTAAAATTGAAAGTTATTTTTGTGATTAATTTATCATCCTTCGGCATGTAGGCAGCTGATAAGTAACTAAAAAAGTCCCTTTCATTCGTGATATATTCGAGTCTGATTTTCAAATCTTCAAGAGAGATAGTCATTGACTCATCATTGCTGGGATTAAGCGTTTTTACGAAATTGGTGACCGGATTAGCTTGCCATGATTCAAGTTTATCGGTATCAAATTCAAAGTTAATTCCATTCACTTGATTAATCCTTATATCCTGCTGGCAAAAATCCCGTAGTTCCGTAAAAATTGTAAAATCTGGAAAGTGGAAAGTTAATAAAGCAATGTCCCAATAAAATTTGTTAATGAAAATTAGTGATTGGTCGGGAATGCTTTCTCCTTTGATTGCGTTTATGTAGTTTTCGTAAAATGGTTCAAAATAGTTCTCCCATAGTCGTGATTCTTCTCCACTATAACAGGCAACTACACGACTAGGTAAGAATTGTCTTTTGATGTTATCTTCTACTCCATTTACTTTAAATAAGTAATCGGGGGTTAGGTGATAAAATTCCACCTCTATCGTTTTATCGGCAACAGTATATTTTAAAAAATAACTGAAACTCGGATTCCGAGTGTTATCGTATAACCCCGCAAATATACTACTGACCGCCTCAAGAATATTACTTTTCCCGCTTCCGTTATTTCCAATCAAAACAGTAATTCCCGCCTTATCAGAAAAATCTATTTTTAAATCATTGAGGTTTTTCCACCTGCTTTTTATGTGTAAATATTCTAATTTCATTAGGGTGTAAATATTTCTTTTTCAAACTCTATTATGGACTGCGTTCGGTTCTTTTTGGCTTGGTTTCGTAAGGATTCGATTTGTTTTTTTAATTGGGTGATGTGAGTAGCTATAACTTTTTGAGTTTTTAGTTGTGGGAATGGAAATTGTAAGTCATTAAAAATTGCCTCATTTATTCTTGGCATTCTTGCACCGCTTGTTTTATCTAAAATTTGATACTGAATAAATTGAGACGATAAAACATATTTAAAGAATGGTTTAAAGATTAACTCATTTATATCAAAAACGAAAAACTCAGATGAACATATTGTGTTATTTTTACCACTATCGTTGAGCCAGTATTTATTTAGATATGGTCTCAATTTGCCATATATTATAAAATTTCTGGGTACTTTTAGCGTTTGACTTTTTATTTCCACCCCTGCCACACTGTTTATTTGCAATAAGTTACCTGTTTCTTTTTCGATGTCTTCCATTCCAATATAGTAGAAATTATCATTCGGAAAGTCTCCTGAGTTGATTCTTAACGATTCCCCAGCATGATTTTTGTTAAAGCATGAAATAATATCAGAAAATCTTTTTATTTCGTATTTCGTAGATACAAGTTTTGATATTTTCCCAATCAAAAATAAAGAGTCCCACCTACTGACTTTACTAAAGGATACAAAATTTAGATCAATGGATTTTTTTTTCTGTACGAATTCTTGAATCCCCAAAACATCAAACAAGTAAGTTTCAATATCAATTTTCAGTTGCTTCGCTCGGGCTTCCTGCTCTTGCGCTAATTCAATTTTAGCATTATAATTATCGACGATGCGATTTTGTTCCTGAAGACTTGGGAGCGGAATTTTAATATTTAAAAACAAATTGAGGTCAATTCGTTGCCGATTAGTCGTACCGCTACTACAGCTTTGAGCAAATTTTATAAACTGTTTTGTTGTAGTAACCAGAACAAGAAATTGTGGATTTATTTTCTGTGTATTTAAGTTGAAGGTGGGGAAATCATTGGTGACAATTGCCCCATCAAGGTTAGGAGGAATGAGTCCTAATGCGCCATTTCTTGCATCTATCTTTGAGAGGATAAACTGACCACTGCTAACAATATATTGTTTCTTTGTGCCAATATTTTTTCCCAATTCTGTATTCCGAAGTGTTACGCCATTATTGTTTACTTTAACAGTAACTCTTCTATATTCAACTTCATCTTGAATAGTAGTAACATTCCTGTTTTTTTCAAGAAAATCACCTATTGGAAATAAATCATAATCCTGATTATAATCAAAAGAAACATCCAGTAAGTATCGAACACTCCAATTGATAAGGTCACTTAATGGTATTTTTTCCAAGGCTACATTATTCATAAAATACCTCCGGTTCTTTTGCTACAGCAGCATTTCCAATAAAAGCCTGACGGAATAATTTGCCGTCTTTTCCTGTCTCGTAGGTGATATAATCAAACTTCGTTGCCCACAATTCGTTTTCTTTTCTATAATCGGCAAATTCTTCTGCTAAAGGTTTAAGTTCATTTTCAATTTTAGCTCCTGTAGTGCTGATGCCTGCTTTTTGTACTTCTGCAATGGGGATTTGATAATCAAAATCTTTTTTGATTTGTGCCTTTATTTCATTTTGCATTTTACTTTCCAGTGCTTTCAATTTTTGACGCAGTTTTTTCTTTTCCTCTTTCGATACTGCTTCTTTTCCTCTCAATGATAACTTTGACTGAATGAGATTAATTTCAGTACTGTATTTTTCGCCAATCTGGATTTTTGCTTTACTTGCAATTTTAATCCACTGCTCACTTTCTTCGGGGGTGAATTTTTTGAAAAAGATCAAGCTTGGTTTTACTGTTGCGCCACTTGCAATAAAAACATCCTGAGGAATAGAAGTGATGAGTAGTATTTTAGCTTTACTTTCCACAAAATCTCTTATCTTTTGGAGGTTGCTATTGTTCAGTACACCTTCTGGCAATACGATGCCCATTCTCCCGCCAGGCTTCAATAAATTGAGACATCTCTCAATAAATAAAACTTCGGTGAGTGTACTCATTTTTCCGGTATGGTAAAGGCTTAAAATTGGTTTGCCTATATTGTCATTGACTTGTTGGAGTGCGTTTGTATATGCGAGTCCGTAGCGTTTTTTATATTTTTCAATACGATTTTCATCAGTATATTTGTCAGCTTCGGTGATTTTTAGACTTTTTTCTACACGCGACCCAAATGGCGGATTGGTAAGAATAACATCAAAACGATTGTCAAAAATTCCATTGACATTGAGTAAGCCGTCGTTATGGTGTACGCCTCCATGCCCGTCTCCGTGCATGATCATATTCATCTTGGCAGTACGACTCATACGTGGATTAGCATCTGTCCCGAAAATGCAGTCGTAAGAGAGTTCTCGGATGCGGCTTTTAGGATTATTAATGTTAAGTTCCTGATTGAATTTTTGGAATAAGTCACTGATTTTTTCATCAATGACTGCTTGCTTTTTTTCGGTTAATTCTTCGTATTTTTTTGTATAAAATTTTCTTTTGATCTTTTCTTTTTGTTCCTGTATATCTTTTTCGATTTTAGCTCGTACATGTTCGAAGGCTTTAATGAGAAAACCACCTGACCCACAGCAGGGGTCGCATATTGTTTCGCCTTCCTGCGGATCAAGCACATCAACCATAAAATCAACAATAGTACGCGGGGTGAAAAACTGCCCAAGCTCGCCTCTGAATGTTTTGCCCAAGAATTGCTCAAAGGCAATTCCTTTTACATCGTCGGAAGTGGTGGAGAGATTATATTTTTCCAGTTTTTCAACTATAGCTTCAAAACTATTTTCTCTAATTCGTATCGTTTCATTTTCTGCAAAAAGATCATCATTGATGAAGTCTTCTTTTGTACTTTCAAATAATTGCTGATAAAATGGGCGACTATCTTTTGAGCGATGCCTGTCATAAGCCTCTTTATCAACAAGAAATTGTTTCTTGGAAAATATTTGAGCTTCTTCATTAGAACGCTCATACCTTATTTTGATAAATAATATTTTGCTAATTTCATCAAAAGCAGCTTCTGGAGAAAGCTTGTCATTATTTCTAATGATACTATGGCAAGTAAATAATAGCCTCGAAAATTCGTCTCTTGTGAAAGCTTTGGTTTGACTCAGGAGCTCTTTGATTTTCTTATCGTCGTCGATGCTTTTTGCATCTGGAATGTCTATAATCTCTTCAAGTCTATCAGGGATTTTTCCTTTCAGTACTCTAAAAATTCTGGTTTCTTTTAGATTCGTTGTAACGAAGAAATCTGCACTTGCCCAAGAAGCGTAATTTAATCCCTGAAAACAATCTTCTTCGCGAATAGTGATATTTTCTGCTTTACATTCTACGACAATGACAGGGCTGTTTTTATTATTTTTATCTGCTTTATTTTTCCAAATTACAATATCTGCCCGAGCGCGTCCTTGGCCTCTTGAAGAATTGCTAACCGTTACTTCCTGGTCCATTTGATCGATAGAAAAACCATAATGGTTTACTAAACGATTGACGTATTGCTGACGTACTTCTTCTTCAGGCGTCTTTGCATACCACTTGTTTTTTAGAGGAGCATAGATTTTATTTTTTTGATTGTCTATTTGTAAGTTAACAGTCATTTATGTATCCGTTTAATTATTTCGTACTAATTACACCGTAAAATTAATAAGTTTACTTTTTGCTGCAATAGCAGTTTGATTCGTTCTAAAATTGTCAACTTATTTAATTTCCAGTGTACTAATGCCTAAATCAAATATTTGTTCAAATATAATGATTTGGATAGAGAGTTGAAAATATTAGGAGGTGTTTGATGTTACTTACTTGCTGTGAGTACGAAATTGAGTAAAAAATATCTACAAAGATACCTTAAATTCGCTTTTTAATAAAAAAAAGGAAGGCATAGCCAAGCTACACCTTCCGTGATTTTAGAGTAAATGGTAAAATGAATATCTAATATTCATCCTTCACATGTATTTTGACCCATTCAATACACTCCGTAAAGTTTTCGAAGATGTGTTCTTTAGGCACCAAATCGGGAATAATATCTATGCGTTCTAACATATAACGTGCTTGCTCTTTGATATTGATGAACAAGACTTTTTTGCCGTTTTTGACCAAATCGACCAGCACATCTTCCATCGCATATAGTCCAGATTGGTCGACATAAGTCATTCGACTGGCACGTATGATGACGGTGGAGGCGGTGTCTGGAATCTGCTGGGCCAGTTGTTGAAATTCACTGGTAGAACCAAAAAATAGCGGACCGTTGATATGTTTGATAAAAACTTCTTCTTTCAAATGTTGTGGAAAATCAGCTTCATCCGACCAGGCTCTTTCCTGATAGAGTGGCTGCACAAGTGACTGCTCGGCTGTCAGATCGCCAATTTTTTTCATAAACATAAGCGAAGCAATGACGAGTCCTATTCCAACAGCATAAACCAAGTTCCAGACAGAAGACAAAATCAGTACAATGATCATGATAGTAACTTCTGGACGAGGCATGTATGGGATGGCTTTGAGTCCTTTATAATCCATCACGCCAATACCAACGGTAATCAATATACCTGCCAATACAGCAGCAGGAATTTGAGAAGCAATAGGGCCAAGTGCTAATAAGATAATCAGTAGTAGAACACCTGCAATCATCCCGGATAAGCGGGTTTTTCCACCTGCATTGATGTTTACAACGGTTCTGATGGTGGCGCCTGCACCTGGGATACCGCCAAAAATAGCTGCAATACTATTTCCAATTCCCTGCCCAACCAACTCTTTATTGGGTTGGTGTTTGGTCTTGGTCATATTGTCGGCAACTACAGAGGTGAGGAGCGAATCTATCGCCCCAAGGAAAGCCAAGGTCAGTGCTGCAAAAATATAAGGTGTAATAGCACCAAGGTTAAAATCGGTTATGATGCCCAAGTTGGGAATAGGAAATCCTTCTGGTATCTTTTCAATCGGTCGATAATCCAAACCAAAACCAACTGCAATACCCGACATGACCAGTAGAGCGACAAGGGTACTCGGAACAGCTTTTGTGATGCGTTTGAAACCATAGATGATGAATATCGTTCCGAGTGCGAGCAGTAGCTCTAGCCAGTTGATGTTTCTCAATGCTGATGGCAGCACTTTAATCGTTCCTATTACGCCTGATGCTTCTTTTCCTGCGAGGGTCTTCGACTCTGTTAAAATCTGTTCCTGCGTAATCAGCTCTGCCCGTTTGATGGTTTCTCTAAAATCCTCTAAGACAAGAATACCTTCCCCCGCTTCCTGTTTCAGGATATTGTCCAAAATAACTTCCTCAGCATAAGGCTTGAAGGTATTTACATATTCTAAATCTTCTTTTGGATAATAGCCAATAGAAGGTAGTATCTGAGTGACCAGAATAATGACCCCAATAGCTGTCATAAAACCCGAAACCACAGGATATGGAATGTATTTAATGTACTTTCCTACGCCTATAAAACCGAGGAGAATCTGAATGAGTCCAGCCAGTAAGAAAATAGTAAGAATGACGGGCAATGCCTTATTGATATCGCCTTCAAAGTTGGCAACAATCCCTGCAATGACCACCATACTGACCGCAGTCATAGGAGCCGTTGGTCCAGATATTTGTGTGTTCGTTCCCCCAAAAAGGGCTGCAAAAAAACTGATAAAAATTGCACCGTATAAACCAGCACTTGGACCTAAGCCAGAGCTGACACCAAATGCAAGTGCAAGGGGCAAAGCAACGATTCCTGCAGTGAGTCCGCCAAATAAATCTCCTTTAAAGTGGGAGAAATCAAAATCAAATATTTTTTTCATCTCTAGTGTTTCTGAAGTGAATTATTTTAAAAAATCAACCTTGCCAGAGGCTACGTCGTACATGGCGGTTGCAATTTTAAGGCTGCCCGACTTGTGCATTTCATTGAGTACAGCACTTTGCGTAAGAATATTTTCAGCAGTTAGTTCTACATTTTTCACCGCAACTCTATTTACAAAGTCTATGTTTTTTGAACTTCTGTCTTCGTCGGCAGGCGTGTGTGTCGCTTCTACTGCAGGTTTGATTTTGCCGAGTAGTTGGGTAAGGTTACCTAGCTCCGCACCATCGCAGGCACCTTTTACTGCACCACATGAGGTGTGTCCTAAGACGAGGATGAGTTTCACGCCAGCAAGTTTGCAGGCAAACTCCATGCTTCCAAGTATATCTTCATTTACAAAATTTCCAGCGACACAAGCATTAAAAATGTCACCGAAGCCTTGGTCGAAAATAATTTCAGTGGGTACACGCGAATCCACACAACTCAAAATGATCGCAAAAGGATATTGTCCTTTACTGGTATCCTGAATTTGTTGGTCAAAATCTCGGACAAGTTGTTTTTTATTTAAAAATCGTTCATTGCCCTGTTGTAAAAGACTGAGCGCCATTTCAGAGGTAATACTAGATTGAGTGCCTAGAGTCTGCGCGACTGCGTTGTTGATTGAATTAGTGTTTTCCATTATGTTTAGATATTTTGATAAAGGTGTATGTGCTGTTTAAATCCCGAGGATACAATTATACAAAGTAATTGCTTGCCCAAAATTGACAGGACAAACAAATAAATACTAGATTTTGTTTAGTCCTAATAAAAGGAAAAGAAGTTCTCGTAAAGAGGAGAATAAGCTAAGAAAGAAGGAATTCTGGTGGTGGTGTAATAATTTCAGGGTGGTGAAGTGTATAAAAGTACTCAAAGCATGAACTCACTGATGCCAATAGAGCATCACGAGTATTAAAAGCAGTTACATCAATTCGGAGTTTATGATTTTTTTCTTTTTCACTGTCTTCTTCGGAGGATTCATTATGCTCAGAATTGCACAACTCTATAAGTTCTACTTCTGAACAAAATACCATGTAGCAATAAGAAGCTGTATTTGCCCAAAGCTGGCCAAACAAGAGCAGGTAAAGACTGCTTTTTAGAAGATATTGATATGTGAAACGTGGTTTCAGTTCAGCTTGAATTTTTAAACGGTTTTAATGTGCGCACAAATATACAAATTTTGAACAAGGTAAACTTACTTTTGTTCATACAATATCATCGCTTGCTTTGTTTTTATGAATTCGCTTGGCTAATCGCCTAAAATACGCTTCATACCCCTCTCCATTTTCCATTGGAAAAATCTCTACGGCATTAGCAAAACTGTCTATCATATTTGTATAACGAGCAAAGGTCTCTTCTAAGAGCAAAGCATCATTAGTTTCCCAATATTGCCCCTCATCATTTACGTCTAAACGGTGAAAATATTTGCCCTGAAGGTAGCGAAATAAATGGATAATAAACTTGTGTGTTTCTACTCCGGCAAATTGCGTTTTAGTGAACTGCATGTACAAGAAATCCTGTTCCGATTGTTTAGCCGTTTTTCCAAAAAAATGCAAACTGGGATAACTGGACATCCTACCATTGGAAAGAAAAGTAAGCGAGACCGTTTCACAGTCAGGAGGCGTGAAGTTGATGCCATAAATTTGGTCGTTATAGTCCGATTTGCCAAAACTGCCTGCTGGAAATGCTGTTTCAAATATGTTGTGCGCCCATTGATGTGCTTCCGCAATATCCCGAATTTCTTCAATCATTGCCGATAAGGAAGCCTCTTTTTTGAAAGTGCCGCTATAATGAATAGTTAGTCCCATGAAGACAAAGTTAGCTAAAAATGTCTTTTTTTGGAATTTGGATTTTCTTATTCGGAATTGACCATTAATTGGTTCAGCTATTCAATCATCCAGAAGGGATGAAATGTTTATAGAAAATCCTTAGCGCGAGACGGGTTCGACTCCTACAGAGTCGCATGTAACGGGCAAATTGCAGGGCTATAAACATTTTACACCCTTCGGGGTAATCGGTAAACCAATTAATGGATAATTCCGTTCTTATTTTGTAATTTTATTCTTTAGCTCAAAACTAAAAACAAAACCTGTGCGATCAATATTTTCATAATCAAAGCCAGTGGAAAAATCATAGCATAGCCAAAAACAGGAATACGACTACCTGCCCGCGACTCTGCAAAATCAAGAATGGCGGGTTGGTTGGCAACCATGCCCATGAGAAAGCTAAAAGGGATTTTAACGAATTTGTAGCCAATAAACAGGGTGGCAATTGCGGTGATCAGACTGATGACAGCACTAGCGAAAAATAGCGACAAACCTTCCATCGAAAAACTCTGCATAAAAGCATTGCCAGAACGCACACCAATGGCAGTAAGAAGTAGAATCAGCCCGATTTGTTGCAGCGTGACATTAGCCGAATAGGGGAGTAGCCAGACAATCGGACCTGTACGCCGCAGCGCTCCCAAAATCAATCCGACAATCAATGGGCCTCCTGCATAACCCAACTTAAAACTTACACCAGCACCCAACTTGAGTTCTATCATACCAAGAACAAGCCCTAGTCCAATGCCGAGTCCAAAGGAAAATAAATTGACTTTACTGGAAGCCTGATAGGAGTCGCCAAATGCTTCCGACAAGCCTTTCAAATCTTCCCGGCGGGCAACAAAACGAATACGATCACCCAATTCGAGAATTGTTTCTCTGTTTGCGACCATATCCACGTCTCCGCGCCGGATGCGGGTGATGACGGCACTATACTTTTCATCCAGATTAAGGGAGGCAATGGTGCGTCCGACAACATCAGGATTGGAGACGAAAATGTTTTGTACATCAAAAGGAGAACGATAATAGCTGCGATTAAAATCTGAATGCTTACCCACGGTGTCGGCGAAGTTGTCGAGTTCCTCTTCGCTGCCAGCAACCCTCAATACATCACCCACCTGAAACTGAGTGTGTAAATTGGCTAAGTCAATCTGTTCGCCCCGATAATATCTACCAAAAGCAATGTTCCAGTCGTATTGTTTGAGCAGGTCACGTAAAGGGATATTTGCAAAATCCGGATGGGTAATTTCTACCGAAATATGGTCTAATTTTTCTTCTAGCGGATATTCTTTTTTCAGGGCTTCTTTTTCCTTTTTATAATCAATTTTCAAAACCTTTTCCATCACGACAATAGCAATCATGCCACCTAGTACGCCCATTGGATAAGAAAAAGAATAACCGACAACAGCTTCTTGGGTCAATTGTGTTGCTGTAGCAGCAGGCATGGTGTTTTGGATATAATCAATGACGCCGGCAAGTGCAGCAGTATTGGTCGTGCTGCCTGTGTACACACCTGTAATCGTAGCCGCTGAATAGCCCATCGCAATCCACAATACAGCAGAAATAAGCCCGGCCAGTATCAACATGGAAATGGTAAACAAAAAATCCCGAATCCCGTTTTTGCGATAGGACTGAAAAAAAGCAGGACCTGAACTCAGCCCGATAGAATACACATAAATAGACAAGCCCAGCAGAAAGATGATTTCAGGAATTTGAAGTCGAGGATCAATTGCTCCAAATACAAGTCCAGTGAACAAGATGGCTGCTACGCCCAAAGAACTGCCTTTGATGCGGATAGTCCCCACCAGATAGCCCAGCGCAGCTACTGTGAAGAGTAATAATAATGGATATTCGATAAAGATATCAATCATAAGCGGCGGTAAATTCCCAACATGCTCTAATTAAACAGCCTGTGTGTGGTTTTTTTTGTTTTCAAACAAGTGAGGATAATGTCTTTGTAATTCATAGAGTGCATTGTCTTGGTCAAGTATCATATTTTTCAATTGCAGTAGCAGTTTCAATGGCAGTGGCAATAAATAGGTGTCCAATCACCAATATTCCAATCACTACTCACCAAGTCAATGACATTTAAAATAGTCAAAAGGTTCAAGACAATCATTACATTTATGGAAGGCTTTACAGGCAGTGGAGCCAAACTGACTCACCATTTGGGTGTTAGTGGACTGGCATTGTGGGCATTCAATATTGCGTTCTTCGCCGATTAGTGCAGCTTTATCTACTGTACCAATGGGTGGAGCGATGCCATAAGCTTTGAGTTTTTGTTTGCCTGCTTCCGAAAGCCAGTCGGTCGTCCAGGCAGGAGAAAGGACGGTAGTAACATGAAGGTTTTGAATGCCTTGAGAATGGAGCATTGCACGAATATCCATTTCGATGACATTCATGGCAGGGCAGCCCGTGTAGGTTGGGGTGATAATGACTTCAACACGTCCATTTTCCTGATGAACTTCCCGGACTACTCCTAAATCCACAACTGAAAGCACAGGAACTTCCGGGTCTTTGACTTCTTCTAAGAGTTTCCAAATTTCCTGTGTATCCATTTTTGCTTAATTACATGCATCTCCTGGCTCCAGAAAATTGAGGTCGGCAGTCAATTCATTGATAATCAATTGTTCGCGGACATCATTATTGATTTGAACGCTGTCTACTACATTATTATAACGAGTAGAAAAAACACCACGTCCTTCAGAGAGATTGGTATAGTCGGGTAGCGGCTGTGTGCCGGTGATACCCGTATTTGCCAAATCAGTCCGAATATAATTGTATAAATCTTCTCCACCAGCATAAATGACGAAATCCATGTCATTCAGTTCGCGACAGAAATTGAAATCAAGTGGCTCTAAGTTTTGCGAAAGATATTGATAAAAAACAATACCATCAAAAGCCAGTGTTCTGGAATTACCTGTAGTGGTTGGCGGGACAATGCCTTCAGCAATTCTCCATTCCAAAGTTTTTTCTACACGGCTGGCAGGATTATTTTTTTCTTGTTCAAAATAATTGATATACAAAACCACATCGTAGAAAGCAGCATTCTGACTGCCGCTGTCATCACTGGCACTCCATTTAAATTCTACTTCATTGCCGATTTCCCAATTGACTTTAAAATTGGGATTGGTAATGGCTGATTGAGGGCGGAAAATTTCAAAATCGCCAATCATGCCTGTTTCTGCGGTAACTGTTTTGTCGGTTTCACCATTGATAATCACGAGACGATAATCACGCTCAGGATCAAGAATGCCATCTGTTTTATACACATAATTGGGGCTGGAAGCAAATATGCCTTCAGGTTTGACATAACCTTCCAGGTTCGCATCTACAAGCGTAAGCGGGAAAGAAAAGTCCACAACACCATTATTGCCAAGTTCTTGTAATTCGACGGAGAGGTTTTGATAATATAATGAATCAGGCTCTTGTGCAAGGACTAATGCGCTGGTTTCTGTATCCAGAAAAGCCTTTTCTACTTTAATATATTGTGCAGTATCATTAACATTCAAAAGGCCGTAAGCAATAGGAATATCCTGCCACTGATCCACCAGGTCAAAGTCATTCGTACAGGAATTCAAAAAGGCTATAATACATATTAGCCCAGAAAGTAAAAAAGTAAAACGTTTCATAGTGACAAAAGTAAGGAATTAAATCTATTTTCTCTATCTTTACATATACCGATTATCCATTAATAAGAACAATAATCATGCTATGATTACCCTGCTATGAAAAAAATCTTCAAAATTATGTTTATTGATGATAATGATATAAACAACAGTCTGACAAAAGCAATTATTGAGGTGGAAGAATTGCCTATTGCATCTTATATTTACCAGAATGCTCGGGAAGCATTAGAACAGTTGAAAGAAGAACAATTATTGCCAGATTACATCTTTGTCGATGTGAACATGCCAGAATTGTCGGGCTTTGAATTTGTTGAACAGTTTGAGGTCATGTATCCTAACGCAGAAACCGCCGTTTTTTTTCTAAGTGGTTCCGTTGTAGAGAAAGACCAGCAGCGTGCGATGGCATATAAGTCTGTTAAAGGATATTTTGAAAAACCCTTTTCATTGGAAATTGCAAAAAAAGTACTGAATTAAGATTCCTAATGAGTGAATGATAGAATTCTCTGATTTGGTCATCCATTCGTTTACTCGTTTTTCGCCAAAAACTGCTACTGAAACTGGTACTGACTAGGGCAAACGCATCAAATTAAAAAGCAACCTGAGTCGTCTGACGATTCAATTTATTCAGGAGTTCATCGTCCTGTAAATCATCATACGTGTGGATAAGCAACCGTCGTCAGCCGACTTTTCTTCTTCATTTTCCAAATTTAAATTTAATGCGGTGTTCAAAGTATGGAATAGTCGGCAGACGAAGGATTTGATTAAAATTAGTGGTTTGTCCCTGGAAATATGCTGTATTTTCAACTGAATTCGTCTGACGACAACGGAATTTGCTCAACGATGCTTTGATAGAACACGACTAAAATTTTGATGCGTT
>CALFBH010000025.1 GCA_937951615.1 uncultured Saprospiraceae bacterium
ACCATCGACCATCGACCATCGACCATCGACCATCGACCATCGACCATCGACCATCGACCATCGACCATCGACCATCGACCATCGACCATCGACCATCGACCATCGACTCACTCCACAATCACAGCCGGCACATCATTTACATTCCAGTTGATGACCATGCCTTTGGCGACACCATCGGCAGCTTTTTTACCGTATAATAATTCGACCAGATACAAAGCGGCTTCAAAAGACTTCGCACCGCCTGCTGAGGTAATGAATTTTTTATCATGAACAAACAAAACGTCTTCATGTACTTTTAAAGTAGGAAACATTTTCTTGTAGGGTTTTATGTCACCGGGAAAGGTAGTCGAGGCATAGCCATCCAGCAAACCAGCTTTTGCCAGTACAAATGCGCCATCGCAATGCGAAGTCACATACATGGCTTTTTCGCCTGTCGTTCGCACAAAATCAATCATTGCTTTATCTTCCAAATCGGTGTCCAGATGATGTTCGGCACTCGGCACGACCAGCACATCTATAGGTGGCACATCACCATCAGTATAGCCATAGTCTGGCCTAATGACCAGCCCTTCAAAGCTGGTCAGCGGAGCTTTTGTCTTGGCTACCGTGAATACTTTCATCCCTAGCTTAGCATGGTATATCGTATGCTGAAAAATATCCATTGGCGCAGTCAGCTCCGTATTATACACCCCTTCCATGATGAGTAAACCGACATTCAGCGTTTTGTCGGGCTTAGGCACATCGGGGATATTGTGGGAATAATTTTTTGTGCTTTCTGGCTCTTTGTTGTTTTGTGCAGACGGTGCGCAGGTGACAAAGAGGAGGGGAAGAAGCAGTAGGTAGATGGATTTCATTTTTTACATTTAATTAGACTGGATTCAAAAGTACAAAAGAAATGCTATTTTTATATGCCCTAAATCTAAATGCTTCAGGCTTTTTGTTCATGAACCTTTTTGTTTTGGTGAAACGTGCATTACTGAAATAGCAAAACTTTCTTAAATTACATTAAAATTGGAAAAGAGGAAAATGTGGCGCAGTTAGCTAGTCATCCTTTTTTTAATAGAAAATTTAATCAACTGAATTGGTCAGACACTGTCTGACCAATTTATGCCATTAGCATAAAACATGAAAAACATCGTAAAAGATAAAGGTTATAAGGAACTACTGAGCAAGATCGGCAAGACTTATGAGCAAGGGAAGCAAAGTGCAGTATTAGCTGTCAATACCCACTTAGTAAATACTTATTGGCTAATTGGACAATATATTGTGGAATATGAGCAGCAAGGGAAAGAACGTGCAGAGTATGGTAAAGGACTCATAAATAGACTAGCAAAAGACCTGTCTAAGCTAATAGGAAAAGGATTTAGTCGCAGTAACCTAATTTATATGCGCCTTTTTTATCTTGAATATCCAAAAGGTGAGAAGCCTTCTCACTTATTGAGCTGGTCACATTATGTCGAATTGCTCAAAATTCCAGATAAGCTGGAAAGGAACTTTTATCTTCAACAAACAATTCTCGAAAAGTGGTCTATCCCTGAATTAAAACGTCAAAAGAAAGCATCCCTTTTCCTAAGACTGGCAGCTTCAAAGGACAAAGAAGGGATTTTACAATTATCCAAAGAAGGGCAAAAAATAGAAAAGCCCGAAGACCTCATAAGAGAACCTTATGTGCTGGACTTCCTGAAAATTCCAGAGCCTTATCATATCAGTGAATCCGAATTAGAAAGCCGTATTATTGCCCACTTGCAACAATTCTTACTGGAGCTAGGCAAAGGCTTTGCTTTTATCGGAAGGCAATACCGTATCACTCTTGGCAATCGCCACCATTATGTTGATTTAGTTTTCTATCACCGCATTTTGAAGTGTTTTGTGTTGATAGACCTAAAAAGAGAAGAAGCAGATTATCAGGATGTTGGTCAGATGAATATGTATCTGGGGTATTTTGAAAATGAAGAAAATACAGAAGGGGATCATCCTCCCATCGGCATTGTCCTAGCTAGAGAAAAAGATGATATTTTGATTCAGTATGCCTTGCATAATATATCGTCTCAACTTTTTGTGAATAAGTATCAACTATATTTACCCAATAGTGAAGAGCTTAAACAATTAGTTGAGCGGCAATTACGGACAGATGAATGATGAAAATTTTTCATTAACTGAATTGTGGTGACACGTCACCACAATTCAAATACCCCATTTTGTTGATGTTTTACAGTAAAATACGGATTAAAATAAAGTATAAATCGAATTGGTCAGACACTGTCTGACTAATTCGGTTTATTAAAATAAAAATATATGAAATCAGTCATCCAAAAGGATAAATCCTATAAGGATCATACTCACAACTGATAAAGATGAAATACTGGTAGAGTACGCTACAGGAGGGATTACCAATCAATTATTCGTTTCAAAATATCAGATATATTTGCCGGATAAGGCTTTACTGGAAAGTCAAGTAAGGGCAATTTTGGAAAGTAGAAAAGAAGAATAGCCTGGTTTATAAAATACAGCCTGATTACTTCACACACTGCCCGACGGTCTTTTGCGACTAATGCCTACAAAAATGAAGTACCGATTATTGCTATTATGAAAATTACAAGGCATCGGTCTGTCAAAAATTTTTTAAATTACATCAAAATTGGGAAAGAGGAAAATGCGGAGCAACTTGCTAATCATCCATTTTTTAAATAATTGTTTTTCTGTTAATTGAATTATGCCAACACTGTTGGCATAATTCAATTAATAGAATTGTTTAATGTGTTTAAGTCAAAAGAATAAATTAAATGAGCAAATTAAAACCAATAGACAAGGACTTACTTAATGAACTCGTACAAGTCGTTGAAGAAGGTAAAGATCAAGTCGTTTATCAAGTCAATAGCACCTTAAATTTAGTGTATTGGCAGGTAGGACACAAGATAAATGAACACATCGTAAAAAACGATAGAGCAGAATATGGAAAGCAAGTTTTTGAAAATCTATCCACAGAGATGAGTAAACGCTTCGGACGAAGTTTTAGTAAAAGAAATTTACATAGAATGTCGCGTTTTGCTGAAATTTTTCCTGATTTTGAAACCGTCGTCACTCTTTCCCCTCGTCTTACATGGTCGCATTTTATTACGATATTACCCGTAAAAGACCCCGAAGCACGTTTATTCTACGCCCAAAAAATAGCTGATGAAATGTGGAGTGTACGCCATACCAGAAAGCAGATAGAAAACAAAATTTATGAACGCACTCAAATAGCTGCTATACAAATTGCCCCTCAAAATCCTGAACAAAATACCATCTTTAAAGATCCGTATTTCTTAGATTTTCTAGGTTTGAAAGAGAGCTATCTTGAAAATGACTTGGAAGCTGCTATTTTGAAAGAATTAGAATTGTTCTTGCTTGAACTTGGTGCAGGCTTTACGTTTGTGGAACGTCAGAAAAGAATGATTATTGATGGTGATGACTATAACCTGGACTTGTTGTTTTATCATAGAAAGTTAAAGCGTTTGGTTGCCATTGATTTGAAAATAGGTAAATTCAAAGCCGCCTATAAAGGACAAATGGAACTTTATCTCAAATGGCTCAACCGTCACGATAAGCAGGAAGGCGAAGAAAACCCCATCGGACTTATTTTATGTACTGAGGCAGGTCGGGAGCAATTAGAATTACTTGAAATGCACAAAGACGGTATCATGGTTGCGGAATACTGGACGGATTTACCTCCGAAAGAAGAACTTCAGGAAAAAATACATTTAGCATTGGAGGAGGCAAGGGAGCGTATTGCAAGGCGAAAGTTAGAGTGATATATTTAAAGTGGCGTCTGCTCAAAACCCGTCACGCCCTGCTGCTCCGTTGGCAAAAACTGCGTCAGGACTTGCAATACCCCATACTTGGCATCCTCTCCAATGGCTGAACAATCTTTGTTTTTAAACTCCATAAAAAAGGCTGTTATTCGTCTTGGTAAGTTGGCAAGGTCGGTGGTATCAATATCGTCGGTAATAATCGCAATACGTCCATCAGGCAAGACCTGGACGCCTTTAACATCCTTTATTTGGATTATTTTTTCTTCTTTGGTAGCCATATTTTTAGATTGTGCATGAGATATTTCCGGTACACATAGTTTTTGTTGAAATAGTTTTTACAAATATACCATGCCTTATTTGCAAATGCAAATATTGTATGTTCTTTTCTCAACAAACATTTATTATAGCCCCGGACTTAGTGTTATTTTGATGAAAATTTCGACACAATGAGCCGGACATATAAGGAAAGAAAAAAAGCCAATAAGCAGTACGTTTTACTGGCTGACTGCGAAGTGCTGGGCGTATGGGGCAATCTGAAAAAGCTGTGTGAAGATATGAAAGTCAAAGACGGTGATTTTTTGAGTTATAGTAGTTTGAGCAAAAAGAAGAAGCACGAAAACCCTATTATATTTAAGAATGATGACGGAGTGACTTATAAGGTTTATGTGGAGGTGGTTAAGTAAATTTGCAGGGGAAGCGGAACTACTAATTAAACATTATAAAACGAGTACGTTTTAAGTATGACTATATGTGTTAAAGTTTTAGGAGGAACTTGCCCATAAAGCATACAATCGACGAACAGATAGAATATTTGCACGAAATACTTTTGTGGCGCATATTGACTTCGTTAAATCATTGGAAAGGTGTGTTGTGTTGGTTTACAGGAACTTAAAAAGAAAAGGTGTGTAAAAAAAGGTGGATTTTTTTGAAGATTTTTTTTCGGTCGGCAAAGATAATTTTTTATTCGACTTTTTTCCAGTGTTTTTTGTCAAATAGGCATTTTTTTTTTGGCTGGGTGTATTATTTCAAGAAGATTTAGCAGCGAATCGGTAATCTGATTAAGTTCAATCTCTGAATTTTCACGGCTAATTATGCGACGTATTTCTTGAGATAAAAGGCGATTATATCGGCAAGACAAAGAGTAAATTTCATTGGTGAAGTCGGAAAAACGATTTTTCTTTTTTACCAATAGATTCATAGCGTCACCAACCCTACCTTTAAGAATGAAGGATTTGACTGAATCTATGATATTTAAATTTGATTTACTCACGACTGACAAATATACAAATGATATACAATTAAATCAAGTTTTACACTCCAACAAAAATAAAGTAAGGTAAAATTTAACTTATTTTTCGTTACTTTGACTTTGATTAACAACAAACTCAAACATGGACGGAAAATCACTAAATAATTATATACAACCCTCATCATCAAATCACTAAATAATATGGATGAAAAAACGGAACGATTAATTAAAATTATTGAGGAGGTTAAAGCAGAGAGTGCAGAAAATAATTTTGCCTTTATTGTACCTCATTTTATGGCTAAATCATTTACATCTTATTGTTCAATGCGAGAAGATTTAATTTTGATTAAAGAATATATAGCCTGCTTAGAGAGAGAAGATAACAGAGTAATTAATTCCGCATTAACATATTCAACAATTTCTCTGTATGGGAAATGCTTTACTGATGCGACGAAAAGCAAAGCACCAAAGTTAGAACCAAGCCATCTATTTAAAGAAAAAGCTGAATTGAAAGAAACTCACGACTACCTCATGAATTTAAGGCATCACTTTATAGCTCATAGAGGAGATACTGAAAGCGAAGTTGAAGGAGCTTTCTTGTTGATCCCCAAAGAAGAAAAGGACCCTCAAATGAGATTTTTAGGATTAAAGCGAATGACTTTTAGTCAAGAAAAAAAGAAAAAAATTATAGTTTTAATAGATTTTCTACTTGATGAAGTAATGAAAAAAATTGAGAGAGCAGGTCAAAAGATGTATAGTGCATATTTAAAGAATTTTACTCCTGAAGAAATGGGAATTATGAGGATAGATAATGTGGAAGAAGAATAAAAATCATATATGAAAACTACATTAACGGAACTGAAAAGAATAAATAAAACTCGAAAGAATGAAAAAACCAGATATTGTCTTAGTATATCCAAATTATTTTCCAGAGCATTTTGGTGATTCAATCACCACAGATATTTTAAATGAGAAATTAAATCTGTTACTCGAAAGAGAAGAACCAAAAATCTGGGCAAGTATAGAATGGGCTATCCCCGGAATAATAATGGCATATATTTTAAAGCCTTATTTTGAATCCTTTTTAAAAGAGGCTGGTAAAGATCATTACAATCTGTTAAAAAAATTTCTAAATCGCTTACTCAAAATTGGCAAAACTATCCCTGTCAAAACAGTAACATCAAGTACATCGCCCTTAAAATTGGACAAATCAAATACTCAATCGAAAGCTTTGTCGATACATTTTGAATTGAAAGATGGACAGAGGCTAAAACTATTATTCGATAATGAATTAGAACTGAACGACTGGATAAATGCTTTGTCTTCGTTATTAGACATAGTGCAAGAGCATTATTCAAGCTACCCTAACGACCAATTAACACTTGAATTAGAACCTTTAGAAAAAAAATCTGCTTTTGAAATTATAGCTACTATAAATCAGGAAACAAAGGAATGGGAATTTCACGATTATAAAGCAGTAATCGAAAAGGCTCGAAAATAACTTGTCAAATAATCTAACAATGAATAAAAACGGACAACTAACCCCAGAATAGCGACTGAAAATATCTATATAAACTAAAAAAGCCTCCAAAATATCGAAAAATCAATATTCTGAAGACTTTAACAGTACCCACGACTGGAGTCGAACCAGCACGTCCATAATCGGACACTAGGCCCTCAACCTAGCACGTCTACCAATTCCGTCACGTGGGTAATTAGCAAATTCAAACTCAAATGTCAAACCCAAATTCAAAACCTGACTGTGGGCAGGTCATCCTTTAGGATTGAGGTGAGTGAGGGCAAATTCAAATGTCAAACTGGGGATAAATTCCCCATACAGATGAATAATTGGACGGCAAAGATAAGACTATTTTATGAAAGTGTAAATATCTTTTGCGCAAAGCGTATAAAAAAGATGAAAAAATAGCAATTTCATGCCTTTGAAACCTATAAAAAACGCCTAAATTTTTGTATCTTTGCAGGCTATGAGTGAAGATAAAAATAAGCAGACCCCCACCCCGGGAAGAGGCGATTACGATGCCAATAATATACAAGCCTTAGAAGGGCTGGAAGCGGTGCGTAAACGCCCGGGGATGTACATCGGAAGTACCGATACCAAAGGGCTTCATCACTTAGTGTATGAGGTGATTGATAACTCTATTGACGAACACCTTGCCGGACATTGTACGCATATCGAAACCATCATTCATCCCGATAATTCTATTTCCGTAAAGGATAATGGTCGGGGGATTCCAGTCGGAATGCATGACAAGCTTCAAAAATCAGCATTGGAGGTCGTGATGACCGTACTCCACGCCGGTGGGAAATTTGATAAAGATACCTACAAAGTGTCGGGCGGACTGCACGGCGTAGGGGTCTCCTGTGTGAATGCACTTTCGTCACACCTCAAAGCCGAGGTGCATCGAGAAGGGAAGATTTACATGCAGGAGTATCAACGCGGTAAACCGATGACGGATGTTGCGGAGATTGGGACGACGGAGAAAAGGGGAACCATCGTTACTTTTTCGCCTGATCCGGAAATTCTGGAAGATTTGGTCTATAGTTATACGGTATTGGCTGCTCGTATTCGGGAATTGGCTTTTCTAAATAAAGGATTGCACCTCACACTGACCGATGAGCGAGAAAAAAAGGAAGACGGCGAATTTCCGAAAGAAGTTTTTTACTCAGAAGGCGGCTTGAGAGAGTTTGTCGAATATTTAGACGAAAGTCGAACAAAAATAATCGAACGACCTATCCACGTAACCGGCGAGAAGGACAATGTGCAGGTGGAAGTAGCCATGCAGTATAATACCTCTTATTCAGAAAATTTACACTCTTACGTTAATAATATCAACACGCGAGATGGCGGTACACATGTCAGCGGATTCCGTCGGGCAGTAAACCATATTTTCAAGAAGTACGGAGAAGATAATAAGTTTTTCAGTAAGTTGAAATTTACCATTGCCGGAGAAGATTTTCGGGAAGGGCTGACGGCTGTAGTTTCAGTGAAAGTACCCGAACCACAGTTCAAAGGACAGACCAAAGGCGAGTTGGGTAACTCTGAGGTTGTCGCCATTGTTTCCGGCTGTGTGCGGGAAGCATTGGGACATTATCTCGAAGAAAATCCAAAAGAAGCCAAGCGTATTATTGATAAAGTCATCCTTGCCGCTACTGCCCGCCACGCCGCCCGCAAAGCACGTGAAATGGTGCAGCGCAAAAATGTTTTATCAGGAACAGGCTTGCCAGGTAAGTTATCAGATTGCAGTTCCAAAGACCCCGCAGCTTCAGAAATCTATCTCGTAGAGGGAGATTCGGCAGGCGGGACAGCCAAGCAAGGGCGTGACCGCTTCTTTCAGGCGATTTTACCCTTACGGGGAAAAATTCTGAATGTCGAAAAAGCGATGGAACACAAGATATACGAGAACGAGGAGATTAAAAATATGTTCACCGCACTGGGTGTCAGTATAGAAGAGAAGGACGGAGAGCGATTTTTGAATACGGAAAAACTGCGTTACCACAAGATAGTCATCATGTGTGATGCCGACGTCGATGGTAGCCACATTGTTACACTGATTCTGACTTTTTTCTTCCGTTATATGCGTCCGCTGATTGAGAATGGCTATGTATATATTGCTGCGCCACCACTTTATTTGGTCAAAAAAGGAAAGCAATTTCAGTATTGCTGGAACGAAGAAGAGCGTGTTGCGGCTGTAAAAGCACTTGGTAAAGGCAATGACAATTCAGTCGGCATACAACGCTATAAAGGTCTGGGTGAAATGAATGCAGAGCAACTCTGGGATACCACCATGGATCCAGATACACGCACACTTCGTCGTGTTACGATTGTTGATGCCGTAGAAGCCGACCGTGTATTTTCTATGTTGATGGGGGACGAAGTTCCTCCACGTCGTGCGTTTATCGAAGCCAATGCAATTTATGCAAATGTAGATGCGTGATTGAGTTGCGAGTTGAACGAGTTGCGGGTTGTTGGGTGAACAAAGAAAACTAGGTTGTCGGCATAGCCCAACAGCCGCAGGTGATTTTTTACCTCACCCCAACCCTCTCCTAATTGCATTTAGGAGAGGGAGTTATCCGTTTTTTTAGAAGTCCAGCGAGTTCGCGCAGCAGAACAAGCGCAGGCTAAGTCCCTCTCCGCCGCAGGATGGAGAGGCTAGGTGAGGCAAATTGGTTGTTGGGTTGTGAGTTCTGGGTTGAACGAGTTGTGAGTTGTAAAAATCACTTCGACATTCGTTATTCCTTTCTTTTTTGCTTTCGCCAAAAGTAAATGCTAAGGAGCAAAAGTAAAATAGCGATTGCCCAGAGCCAGCAACAGCAGCTACTTTCGAGGCTGGCTACATTTCCAGTATGCACCAAGGCTGCCCAATAGTATGGATTGCAATAAACGGCATCATCTATGTAATTTAACTGTGCCTTTCGCAGAGCTTTGTCAGCCGTCATAGCATTTTGCAAAGCTTTGTGATAAGCCGTTGTGATTTTGGTCGTTGAGGCTTCATATACTTCCCATTGCGTCATGGTAATACTTGGTACGCCTTTATACGCAAAGCTCCAACCTAGACTCAAAATACCTTCTCCTGAATTGACTTCGCCAACTGCCGTTTCGCAGGCACTAAAAATCAGTCGATAAACGTCAACAGGCATATTGTCAATTTCATCCTGTGTTAAAGCGGCGTCGCTGAAAATGATTTGTCCATCTCGTCCGTCAAAAACTGCGTGTGTGCCGAGGTGGACGGTCTGATAACCAGTTTGAAAAGCTGTTATAGCTGCTTTTTTTGTAGCTTGTTTGCCTTCCAGTGTTTCTGCATTATTTTTATAAATATTGGCTAATTGTTTGACTTGCTGACCAGCTTCTTTCAATGGAGTCCATTTGCCAAAATTATATTCGACTGGTGCAATCCCCATGAACTCTTTGGCAGTAGAGAAGCGTTTAGTGTCCTGTTGCAACTCTAGAAATGAATTGCAGGAATACAGGTAATTGGTCGTATAGTCTTTAATTAGAAACGGATAATCAGCATTGAAATTTTCATCGGTCTGCTTAGTTGCCAGTGCTGCAAAAGGCAAAGTACCGATTTCCTTATCGGGAATAATGACGAGTCGGTCAATCTTTGTGTTTGATCGTATGTTTTCAGGAATAAGTTGTTGGTATAATTTGTAAGCCAGTCCATTATACTCGTCTTGCAAACTGCCTTTCTCACTAATGGTTTTGACCAGATTTTTAATGTTAGCAGCTAAGTCATCATTGAGTTTTGTGATGACCTGCAAGTCCTTTTTTGTAATGGTGAAAATGTAGAGGCTATCATCGGTCAGATAATATTCCAGCAAAGCCGTTTTTTTATCTACGATCTTGTCTTGAATATCCTGAATGGCTACATCCTGTGTCTGATATTTCCGTTTTTTGTATTCTGGATATTTCAGTTCAAAGCCCTGCTCCAACTGTTCCTGCTGTCTTTCCAATTCCTGCAATTTGTTGATGTCCACCTCCCCGTTTCTGTATTGCTGATCTGCCTGTAGAATTTCTAAGAGCAGGTTTTCTCTTTTTTCAATATCGTTTTTATCTGTGATGTAATTTTGGGCAGCTTGCTGTAATAAGTTTTGCGAAAGCAGCACCGCATGAGCTTTTTCGGCGTATTGAAAGGCTTTTTCTTTGTCGCCTTTTTCTAGTGCAACTGTTATGGCATTGCCATAAGTTTTATGTGCCTCGGCTATCCATTGCAGTTTAGATTCATTGGTGCTGAGGTCTTTGTAAAATTCGTTGATCCAGTCATCTATGTCCTGATAGGTTTGATAGGCTAAGTTTATTTTGCCTGATTTTTTGGCGGCTTGTGCTTTTAGATTGAGGACACGGAGGAGGTCGGGTTTATTGTAGATGTAGTGTCCGTTCTTTACTTTTGGGTTTTGGTGAATGTCTTCTTCAGTCCAAGAACTGTCGGTTAGGTTGATTAAGGCTAGTTGGTAGTGTTTTAGAGCGGTGTCTAATTGTCCTAAGCCTTCGTGGTTTTCGGCTAGGTTTTCGTGGTTGGCGGCGTAGGTGTATTGGTATTGAGCAGAGTTGTAATATTGTTGTTTGAGTTGTAGGGATTTGTTTAGGGTATCTATGGCTGCTTTGTGTTTTTTGGGAACGTATAATTCTGTACCAATGTTGTTGAGTGTTTTTGCGGAATTAAGTATATCATTTTCCTTATAATGAATTTCGAGTGCCTGTTCATATACATGTATAGCTTCCTGGTGCTGCCCGTTCCAGCCCAATGCCATAGCTTTGTTATTATAAACCTGAGCAATTTTTTTTTCATCTGAATACAGTTGAATAGACTTATTGGCATAACGAATAGCCTGCTCTAAATTGTTAGGTGTTTTTGTATTTGCTAATATTGATGAAAAGACATTATATGCCGCTGCTAATTTATCTTTTTCTGCATTTACTTGTATTGCTTTTTGGGCGTATTCTATAGCTTTTTCAGTATCACCGATTTTGGCATAATCTTGTGCCAAGGATCTTAACATATTAATAGAATCTTTCGACCTCTTAACACCTTGAAGAGTAATTCCTTCGGATATATGCGCTATGGATTTATCCCTATAATCTAATTTACGATATGCAATGCCAAGACCATAATAAGACTTCCATACAAAATCTTTGTCGTACTGCTTACGAAGCTTTAAATTCTTTTCATGATGTTCAATGGCTTTAAAATAATTTCCTTTTATGTGGTAAGCAACTCCAATCTGGTGATGATAACAGGTGAGATAAACTTTATTTCTAATGGTATCAATAGCACGCAAGGCTGACTCTATGGAAAATCCGTCGCTTTTCTCACACAAACACGCTTTTTCATCCTCACAATTGAACTTAACAATATGCTGAGCAGAGGGTTTTAAACTGATAAAAACAGCGCAAATAAAAAACAGGAGGAAACGCATATTCTGAAATATTTAGTTGTGACAAAGCAACTTTCATATCCAAAATTAAACTTTTTAAAGCGTTTCTTCCTGTTTTATGCTTAATTGTTAATTACCGTCATCATCACATGGTCCTATTTCTCCTGTAAAAGTTGCTCCTTCTCTTATTTCAGCCCCAGATTCTAAGATGATATTTTCTCCTGCTTTAAAATTAACATTATTTCCTTCGGAAATAATCCCACTAAACTTTACACTACAGCCAGCCTGGTAAGCACCTTCAGTAATGTTACCACTCAATATGCGTATAGGATCACATATGTAAAATAATTCAATGTCAAGTTGTTTTCCGGTACGTGTAGAATCTACGGTAAATGGACTCGGAACCAAACTTGAATTCTCAAAATTTGACCATATTGTCTCATAATCTAAATTTTTATTCTTTGCAATTTCTACAGCAAGTTCATGGGTTACATAAAAAGTAGCAATAGAAGTCCCACTACTAATTACCTCCACCCCTCCAATTCCATAACCTGTCATATCTTCGCCATAAGCAGATAATGTAGCAGACTTTACACCATAGTTAGAAAAGTCAGAAAGTGTACTGTCCGCATTAATGGAAGCTACAGATATAACATTATCATAATGAATAGTATCGCCATCTACTGTTTCGTAAAAATCTCCTGCATAATAAGCCGGATATTGAGGAAAACTATCAATATTAACGCCCTCATTTCCTACTGCTGTTACGATAAAGACTCCCTTTTCCTGTGCCAGTTGAATTGCACCTTCAAGAATAGAAGAAGGTTGTCCGCTATACCCTGCACTTATATTAATAATATCAGCATCATGGTCTATAGCATGATATAAAGCACAAACAAATTTAAATAGTGTGCCTTCTCCTTTTTCATCAAAGACTTTCAAAGGAACAACTTTTAAATCCATGTAGTCATTTAAATCTTCTATAACCGCACGAAAACCAAAAGTTCCATGCCCAAGTGAATCAATATAATTTGTATCAAAATTGCCCAAGGTATCCGTATAATTGTAACCTGATGCTGCCATGGTATAACAACTATCCAACGGTGCAGTATTCATTAGATATGGGCTGGAATCCCAGCCACCTGAATCCATGCCTGAATCCATGATATACACCAATACAGAATCTGGATATATGTCTGTATAAGTACCTTCCCAATCCCAGCCTATACCACACATACTAGATTCAACAAGCGTAAAAATGCTATTAGGCCCACCGTCTATTTCAGCATCTTCCGTCTGTTCTTCTTTTTTTGTATTAATATCTAATAATACCTGAAGGGCAATCGTATCATTGGGGAATTGCCAGAGATATAATAATCTATTGCAACTACAGCTATCTCCAACCCAACCAGATGCTTCATATAAATATTCTTCTTCATAGAACTCCTTATCAGCCCAATCATCAAATTCTACTATAATCTGACTGTATTCTACTTTCTGCCCATACAAATCATAACCTATAGCCATTACATATATTGGCTTAGAGATAATTTCCAAATCAGGTACACGACTGGCATCTGTCATGTGTAGGGTGTATTTACCAAGATTATTAAGTTGAAGATTAATAACGCCATAGATTGAGTCTTCAGCATTATTGATTTCTATGTCATTTTTTTGCCATTCGTAATCGACATTTTGATTATTATTCCCTGATAATGGATGAGACAAGCCTATAGTAAGTGTGTCTCCTTCCTCGACTATGTAAGATTGGACTTCTCCGTGGTACTGGGGAGAATATTCGAAACTGTTAATTAAGATGTTACGGTTAAAGTTTATGTCCATGTCTTCAAAAGAGAATTGATTATTTACTATTTCTACCCGATTTATTAAAGGCAGAAATGTGAAATCTGGTATTATACCACTTAGCTCATTGCCCTGAACCTCTATAGTTTTCAAATTGGTAAGTGTAGCGAAGTCAGGAATTACGCCCGTTAGTTTATTGTTATCTAAGTAGAGCCGTTCAAGACTATACAGGTTGGCAAAATCAGGAATACTACCGGTTAATTTACCACTACTAAGGCTGAGAACTTCTAGTTTAGGTAAGTTCGTAAAGTTTGTGATTCCTCCTGTAAAATCATTACCTTCGAGATAAAGGTCTTCTAAATTTGGTAGCCCTGTAAAATTTGGAATTGTGTCTGTTAAGTTGTTTCCACTTACATTGAAATAGGTTAAGTCAGATAAATTCATAAGGTTTGGCATCACACCATTTAATTGGTTTCCACGAAGATTGAGACGTTCTAGATTTGGTAACTGTGTAAAATCCATAACCACTCCAGTCAACTCATTATCACCTAATTCTAAGTCAATTAACAGGGGGGTATATAAAAAGTTAGGAATTATGCCATTTAGTTGATTATTATCAAGTTCAAGGTTCGTCAATAAGGGCATACCCGAAAAATTAGGTATAGTACCTGTCAGTTGATTGTCTTTTAAGTCAAGACTTATCAGGTTAGGTAGATTAAAGTCAGGAATATTGCCCGTAAGTTGATTCCTGAGAAGTTGCATATATTCTAAATTATTCAATCCTGTAAAATTTGGAACTTCTCCGCTTAGTTGGCAAGAAGCTGCCTGAAAAGTCCTGAGATTTGGTAATCCACTAAAATTTGGAATAGTACCGCCTAACCCCTCATTACTACTAAGTAGTAACCATTCCAAGTTATTTAGTCCTGAAAAGTCAGGTATTCCGCCAGTCAATTGACAGTTTCGTAAATAAAGATCTTTAAGATTTGGCAGATAAAAATCTGGTATTTGACCGCTTAGTTGATTGTAGCCAAGATTAAGATACTCCAAATTAAGTAGATTATCAAAGCTTGGAATTTCACCAGATAACTGATTTTGTGTAGCAGAAAAAGTTTTGAGGTTTGGCATATATGCAAAATTAGGAATTTCTCCGGCAAAATCATTGTCATCAAGAATAAGTACAATCAAGTTTGGCAAACCTGTAAAATTTGGGATTTCACCACTCAACATATTATTATTAAAGACAAATATATTTTGTATCCCGCCAACCGAAAATACAGACAAATTAGGTAGTCCTGAAAAATCAGGTAAAGTGCCTGTCAAGTAATTATCACGAAGATCTAACTGAATTAGCTCTGATAAATCAATATCTGGAATAGTGCCATTGAGTTCTTTCTGACTTAGATTAATTTCAGAAACACGTCCATTGCTTAAAGAAATTCCTTCCCATGTACTTACTGGGGCATTTCGATTCCAGTACAGCGGACATCCTATACAAGTAGTATCGTAAAAACTTATCAGTTCTAAAGAATCACTTATTGATACAGGTTCATATACAAAACAGCTACCTGCGCCATTCAGGCAAAACGCCTCGAAGTCACCATTATTTGGTAAGCCTGGATTATTTACAAAGTTATAATAAACGGAAGATAAACTACAAAATCGATTAAGAGAGGTTGGAAAGCATCCTGATAGTTGATTATTATTTAAATACAAAAACAGTAAGTTAGGGAGATTATCAAAATCCGGAATACTACCTGTCAGGTAATTATAACTAAGCTGAAGAAATACTAGATTAGGTAAACCAGTAAAAACAGGAATACTTGCATTAAGCTGGTTACCACCTAATGCAAGTATTTTTAAACTACACAAACTTGAAAAGTCAGGTATAGTACCAGACAACACATTGTAAGCGAGATATAGACTAGTAAGACTTGGTAAATTGTTAAAATCTGGAATGCTACCACTCAACTGATTTCCAGATAGCCTAAGAGTCCTTAAATATGGAAGATTTAAATTAGGAATGTTACCTGACAACCCCATATTATCCAAATGAAGTTCTACAACTTTATTATTTGATGTAATCACACCATTCCACGAATTGACTGGTGTGCTAAAATCCCAATTTAAAATACAATTGGAATTGCAAGTTGTCAAATAAAAATCAACCAATTCTAAGGAGTCTATATCTGGACAAACTCCAGAGCTATTTATACAAAAGTCATAAAAATCTCCATTATTGGGTAGATTTGGGTTATATCTAAAGTCATAGTCAATAGCACAAAGATTAATTAAAGATGGTGAGAAACAGCCACAAAGTTCATTATTGGTCAAATCAATTTCTTCTAAGTCACCTAAGCTAGCAAAGTCAGGAATCATTCCTGTTAATTGATTATTCTCAAGATTAAGCAGTTCTAAATCAGGGAGATTAAAACTCGGAATAGTTCCTGTCAGTTGATTATAGCCAAGATTCAATTCTCTTAAAGCCGGTAAATTAAAATTAGGGATGGTATCAACTAATTGATTATTGTCAAGATAAAGTTCTCTAAGTCCCGATTGAGCAAAATTTGGAATCGTTCCAGACAACTGATTTCCATCAAGGTGCAGATGTATAAGATCCTCTAAATAAGAAAAATTGGGGATATTCCCTTCCAGAGAATCATTACCCCCTAAATAAAGTCTCTGGAGATTCAATAACTCAATAAAATCCGGTATTGTTCCTGTAAGATTATTCCTTTCCAGATTTAAATCTTCTAAATTGGTTAGGTTACTAAAATTTGGAATCATACCTGACAAATCATTCCGCCCAATATTCAGATATTCCAAATACACCAGATTCTCATATTGAGGTATAACACCTGTTAAATTGTTACTACCAATGTTCAATTCTGTCAGATTTAATAAGTTAGTAAAATTAGGAACTGTTCCTGTTAGCTCATTCCCGAATAAATCAAGTGATATGAGATTTATAAGATTATCGAAGTCGGGAATATCACCTGTCAAGTCGTTATAGCTAAGGTCTAAGTATCTTAAATTTGAAAGATTGAAATCTGGAATTACTCCTTCCAAAGAATAATTCCGATGTAGGTATAATTTTTCTAAATTTACTAAATTTGTAAAGGCTGGTATATTACCTTCCAAGTCATTATAACTGAGGTCAAGTTCTAATAGGTTAGGTAAGTGAAAGTCAGGTATAGAGCCAGCTAAGCTATTACCATCCAAGTCTAATTTCCTTAGGTTATTTAAGCTATCAAAACTTGGAGCATTTCCACTAAATGAATTATCATTAAGGTATAATATTCTTAAATTTACCAAATATGTGAAATTGGGTATTGTATCATCTAAATTATTTCCGTTAAGATTTAAGTATTCCAAATATGGTAGATTCAAGTTTGGAAGGCTCCCCAATAGGCCAACATCTTCCAAATCTAAACTATCTATTCGCCCATTTGATAAACCTATTCCCTCCCAAGTATCAATTGGTTGATTCAAACCCCAATCTAAAACGCAGCTATTTGTATTACAAACAGCGTTATAGAAATTCGCCAATTCCAAAGAATCACTAAAATTAGTTTGCCCAATACCCAGCGTAGGACATAAAAAAAACAAAAAAGCAACAAGAAGTAATGTGGTTAAACGTTTCATGGTAATTTTTTTAGTAGTGAATTAAAATTAATAATATTTATTGATATGTGGTGTCGTTTTTAAATTTATCTCTCTGCATTTTACTATAGATTCTGTAAATTGCTGAATAGATTAAGGAGTATCCCGAATACTCACTCGTATTCAGGATACTTGCCTGAGAAAAAAGCATGTTTTTCATGCTTTTTTGTGATAACCACATCACATTTTTATCGTGTTATCACGATTTTAAAAATTTTAGAAAAATGATTGTTAATATGAGTCAATCTGACTAGATAAGTTCCTTGGGCTAAATGCTCCATGCTAAAAGATCTCCCTTCTCCAGCTAGTACATCTACTTGTTTTGTAGTTGTGACTTCTCTACCTAATACATCAAGTACTTGAAAGGAATATGAACCGTCCATTCCAAAAGCGATATTAAACACGCCATTATTGGGATTGGGATAAAGCATGAAGTTTGCTTCCGGTAATTCTTCATTGTTTGTAATACTTTCAACTTCTATCTGCTCAACTACCGTGCAGCCATTTGCATCTATTGTCGTCACGCTATATGTGCCCGGCGAAAGGTCGGTTATTATTTGTGTGGTTTGTCCATTGCTCCACTGATAAGTAAATGGAGGCGTTCCACCGTTTACATTCAGACTAATTGAACCGTTATTGCCTGCAGAAGGAGTAGAGGAAATAATCAGTGACATTGGATTTGGCTCATTTACTGAAACCGTAATCACGGCAATACAACCATAGGCGTCTGTCACTAAGGCGGTATAATATCCCACAGGTAGTCCACTGATATCTTCATTAATACTGCCATTATCCCACGAGTAAGTCAAGGGAGGAACGCCACCCTGAACAATTAAGTTAATGGAACCGTCGCTTTCACCATAACAAGAAATATCCTGTTTTTCCTGATATAAAACGGGAGGGTTAGCCGGGCTATTTATATTTATGCTGGCAATATCTGTACAATTATTCTGATCAGTTACTGTGACGGTATAATTACCATTTGAAAGGTCATTGATTACGGAAGTTGTTGCTCCATTGCTCCATGAGTAACTATATCCACCTATTCCGCCAGATATAGATACCTCTGCCGAAGAACCATTTAAAGAACATAAATTTTCCTCTGAATCGACACTGACAACAAGTGGGGATGGCTCCATAATCTCAACATTTTCAACATCGCTACAGTTGCCTTCTGTTACAGTTACAGTGTAAGTTCCTGCGGCCAGATTTTCAATTGTCTGGGTGGTTTGACCAGTATTCCATAGATACGAATAATTTCCTGATGTAGTAATGCTTGCGAGACCGTCATTTTCTCCATAACAGCTTATATCTGAAGCGACTGCTTCTACATTTACTGGAGGTGTACTTTCTATTTCGAGACTTGCAGTTGCTTCACAACTATTGGCATCGCTTGCCGTTACGGTATAGTTTCCAGGTGGTAAGGAAATGCTATTTCCTGTTTGTCCATTACTCCATAGGTAATTTACAGTACCTGAGAAACCTGTTGCACTTATAGTAGCAGTTCCGGTCGATGCGCCACACGCTGCAACGGTAGAACTGACAGTAAGTTCAAGATTATTTTCTGTGATTACAACTACCGTTTCGGTGCTTGCGCAACCATTGCTATCTGTTATAACAACCTCATAAGTACCAGAATAAAGGTTTATAGCAGTAGCGGTAGTTTGGGCGTCAGCATCATTCCATAAGTAAGTAAATGGAGAATTTCCCTGTGCCAGAACAGTTGCTTCACCATCACCTGCCTGACAAGTTGCCGGTAGGCTACTAGATGTTATTGCAGGTGCAGAGCCGATATTCGAAATAGGAATATTTTCTACTGATTCGCAGCCGTCGGCATCTGTGACGACTACAGTATAAGTTCCTTCAGACAGTCCGGTTGCTGTTGCCGTCGTTTGGTTATTATTGTCATTCCATAGATAATTGAATGGTGCGTTTCCTTGTGCAGTTATTGTTGCTTGTCCATTGCTTTCATCGCAAGTTGTTGGCTGGACACTACTTGTCAATTGTGGTGCGCTGCCTGTATTTCCGATTATAATGGAAACAGAAGCTGTACAACCATCTGCGTCAGTAACTTCACAGGAGTAAGTACCCGCTGATAGACCAGTTCTTATTGCATCCTGAAAATTATCATTCCACATATAATTGTAGGGAGGTGCGCCTCCTTCACCTGATACTTCAAGCATTCCATTACTCTGTCCACATTGTTCTGGTGATTGTTGGACAATGGTGATGTCTAAGTCGGTGTTCTCACAAGGAATTTCCTGGCATGGCACAAAGAGTGAGACAGGGGCAGAGGGAGCTGATTCTACGCCATCACAAATTACAGAGACGGTTACAGATATTTCTCCTCCACAGGGAAGGCTTTCACTATCATCCTCGTCAGATGAAAGATCATCATCGTCATACACGCCATCTACATACCATGTAAAACGATAGTCATCTGCACCACTAACGGGGTTGCAAGTAGCCTCCATAGACACACTACCATTAGAGTTATAAGACTGAAATTCTAGCTGTAAATTATCAGGCGTATCACATCCTGAAGGAGGAGAACTCTCTCCTACGACACAAATTCCAAAGGTAGTGGTTAGAGGTGGAGTGTAGTCAGAAGAAAAGTCATAGACCCTGATATAATAAGTTTGTCCCGGCGTCAATCCTGTCAAATTTAAATCTTCATAAAACCCTTGTCCACCTCCATTGTCTGTACAGTCAATCAATGAGGAAGGAGAACAAGTCTCCATAACGAATACTGCGGGATCATATCCCCAGCTTGGTTCAACATAGATGTCCACCTCGCCATCAGAAGGGGCTGTGAAAGAAAAGAAGACATCCTGAACAATCGTTGATATATATGTATCACAGGTTGATGGGGGATAAGATTGTGTTGCACTTGCCATATCAAAATAATCATAAGAGCAGGTGGACAGTACATCAAGTGCTACAGCGTTACTGCATTCATCATTGGTAACCGAAGGCGGTGGTGTAGTACAATTTAAGTTAGCCCGTAGTGGTCCGGAGGCTATATTTTCCATTTCCTGAATTTGATCTGGGGTAAAAAACTGACGGCAGTTAGAGCGAGAATAAGACATCACATTATCCGTCAGCGGATTAAATGGCTGCCCATTTGCATCAACTTGATTCCCAGTATATTGGCAGTTTGTATTAACCAAGTAGAATTGCTGTAAAAGTTGTGGGTCGGCAGGGGTGTCACAAAAGCCATCTCCTGCAAACAGACAGTTAGTCCCATTAACAAGTTCATTAGTCAATATATCGTTTACAGGTCCATGTGTATGGATTAGATTTAAGTAATGTCCGATTTCATGAGCGGGTGTGCTATGTCCGTCAGTTGCCTGACTTTTTATCACAAAAATAAAATCATAACTTGAAGTGCCTGGATAATAAGCATAACCACCGGCACTATTCCCGTTACTTGTTGTTAATGAGTTGGTAATATAAATATTGACCACATCAGTTGTATATGCGACATTGACCAGCGCATTTTCCTGTGACTGATTGAAGTCATAAAAAGTTGAATTATTAATGATGTTAGGTGCGCCACATTCAAAGAAGCTGATATTGGTGTCTGCAAAATAATTGTTTAGCGTTGGTATGATAGCATCAATATCATATTGTGATAATGCCCCACTACCATTGCTCATTCTAACATCATGTATCTGGATAGGGATAGCTGTGCTGACGGATGATTTTAAGGTATTCTTCCTTTTTCTCCGTTCTTTTAAAATCTTTTTCGCTTTCCTTTTTGATATATGTGTGCCACAACTCATGTAGGGAGTTACAGGGACTTCAAGCGACACATCCCTTTCTTCAATATTTATTTGCGCTTCAGTTATGTATAGTGAAGTTAGACATAACAAAAGAACTATAAATAGCTTAGAAATTATTTTTGTAGATTTTTCCATAATAGCTGTTTTTTGAAATGAGTGCCGTAATAATTTGTCTTGTTTTTAATTCTCCAGCTTAAGCGAGATTGAGAGTTATAAAGAGAAAATGCTACATAGACTTTTATCATGCTATCTATGTAGCATTTTCAACTTATTATTTGGTTGTTTTGGCTTAAAACCACCCCTTCTGTCGGTAGTGCTCACTTACTTGATTAAGGTGGTAATTGTGCTTTTTCTTCTTCTTACTGGCTTGGATAAGCGCGTAAATTCCCCCGCCAACTAGGGCTGCTCCTAATATGTAACTTCCCGCCCCACTATTTCCAGTCAGACCAGAATAAGAACTTTGAGTTGCCCCAAGAGCAATAAAACTTATCCCTCCTCCTATTCCACCGCCTCCAAGGTAATTGTACAAGTTTCTTTTACCCAGATTAGAGATGGTTTCGTTGATATGGCAATTCACATCGGGAGTCTTCCAATCGTATTTATTCAAGTTTATTCCGATTTGCTGAAACACTGCTGTTTTTGTCAGTAGGTCGGTTCTTTTTGTTTTATCTCCATTACAGGTTTCAATAGTTTGAGCAAAAGAGATTACTGTGATGGCAGAGAATGCCATAAGGAAAAATAATTTTTTCATAATAAAATGGATTAAATAATTTGATAAAATGAATTAAAAAGTCAGCGTAAGTCCGGGAAGCCATTTACCATCTTGGTGATTGGCATAGAATTCCAGTTTTTTATCTTTTTTAAAGCTAAATCCCTTTTCCTGATTCAGCTTTTTAGATTTGATTGGTGCCTGAATGATAGAAACAAGATAGAGGACGCCACCTGCTGCATAACAACCTGTTCTTATTCTCTTTGCTTTTTTCCAGTCTTCAAATTCTATAATACGATTCATATTAGTCGCAAAGCCAAAGATGGCGACCTCGCCCAGAAAGAGTCCAAGTCCAAGTCCTACATCTCCGTTATACATTTGTCCTGCGCCTGGTACGACAAAAGATGACAAAAAAGCTGCACCTGGGTTTTTCGGTTTTTCAACCATCATTTTCTGTACACCCTGAGGCTGCCCAAACAGACTGGTACTGAAAATGAAAATGCAGAGTAGTAGATTGGTAAATAGTGTTTTCATATTTTGATTTTTGGTTAAACAACAAGTGCATCTATCCCTATATGTGGACTAATGCAAGAAAACGTTAATGCCAGTTTATATTTTTTTCAAATATTATAATTGAGCGGATTAGCTTATCTTTATACAGCGAGCAATAGAGATTAGAAAAAAACGTCTGCAATCATTAACCTTTTTGGATACTCACAGACATATACCAGTGAGAACCAAAACCACATCACAATGGAAGACAGAAAAATAATTGAGCTGTTAAAGTCAGTGCATACTAATGGAGTTAATACAGCCATTAGGTATATTATACAACAGTATCAAAGCCGTATTATCACTAAGTTGAGAATTCCTTCGGACGTACAGATTGAACAAATGTTTGGTTATGCTTTAGGCGAGCTTTGGAAAAAAGCCAATAAAGAAGGTTTTGCTGGAAAAATGGAAGATGTTTTCATTGAACACTACTTACTTGGTGTCTGTGCCTATTATATCAAGTTCAATTTGAAAGAAAAGGACTATAAGAGGTTCAAAAAAGAAATCAGTACAGCATCCGATGAAATGATAAAATATTCGGGTACGACAATTTTATCTTTTGCCAGCGATGAAAGTCGAATGCAATTATGTAAGTTATTTGGCAAACTTGGAAAAGGATGTCAGGAATTACTAGAACGCAGATTTTACGAAGGGATGACTTACAAAGAAATTGTGGAAAATACAGAATACACAAATGAAGAAACAGCAAGGGCAAGGGCGTCACAATGCCTTAAAAAGCTGAAAGAATGGATAGATGACGATCCTGATTTGGGAAACTTTATTAGAGGATTATTAAACAACTACTAAAGACAAGCCATGAAATACGATACAGATCAAATAGAAAAATACATAGCCGGAAAATTATCAGGAGCAGAAGTCAAAGCCTTCGAGCAACGCTTAAAAGAAGACAAAGACTTCGCCTACGAAGTCCGACTACATCAGACGGCGATAGAAACGGTACAGTACGCAAGCTTTATGAAGCGGGTAGAAAAAGTGCGGGAAGATATTGCCGAAGAAGAAACACCTGTAATCCCAATCCAGTCCAATCGCCGAAAAAATATGCGTTGGATATTAGCCATAGCTGCTTCACTACTCATCATTCCATTACTCTATTTTTTAATTATAGGTAAAGGAGGAGATACCAACCAGTTGATGGCAGATATAGAAAAAGAACTCAGCCCTTTCAAAACAACCATGGGCGAAAGCAATCCAGATGAAACATTAGAAATCATAGCAAAGAAACTCTATATTCCTGTAAAACCTATCGATTCATTACTAATCGCTTTTCCAACAAATACCAAACCCAATGCCATTTTAGAACAACTTGCACAGGAAAAGAGAAATCTGGACATTGTAGCCGCGTACAAACAAGGTGTCTATCATTTTGAACGAAAAAAGTATGAAAAAGCACATTATTATTTCGACTTACTGATTGCGAATGGCAAAAGAAAACGACCAGAAGCGACTTTTTATAAAGCATACAGTTATTTTAAAGAAAACAAAATAGAAGAAGCCAAGCAGCAATTTCAAAAAATACTGACAGACGACCAGGCAACAACAGGACTGAAGAAGAGAGTTCGGGAAATCTTAGCCTCAATGAATTCATAAATGATAAAATGGTGTGATTGTGAAATGGCATGATTGCGACACAATTTTACAATTTCACAATCACACAGTTCTCTTCACTCTCTTGAAAGGTACACCCCAACCAAAATAAGTCCCATGGCAAAGAAATGCCAGAAGCTAATCAACTCACCATCCAGTGTGCCGAGCAGGAGGGCAACGATGGGCGTGAGGTAGGAAACGGAAGAAGCAAAGACGGCATTGGTCAGTTGCACCAGCCAGAAAAAGACGACCGAGGCAAAGAAAGTACCCGCAAGAGAAAGACCTGCAAGGTAGCCAAGTGAAGTCCAGGCTTCAGGGTGACTTTGCATGGTACTCGGAACATCGGTGAACCAAAAACCAAAGAGCGCGAAAGGCAGCAACATCGCAAAAGCTGCGGAACTCAGCGTGAGCGCATTCATATTTTGCAGATGTCTTTTTACAGTATTGGCACTCAGTCCATAAAACACACAGCCGAATACAATCCATAAGCCATACCAGTTGTTGCCACTACCAAAAGCAGATTTGCCGAAAACAATGAGACCAGCTGCACCAAGAAAACCGATGGCAATACCAATCATATTGCGTCTGGCGACAGTCATACCAAACATGAGGACAGCAAGGACTAAAGTAAACAAAGGCGTCAGCGAACTCAATACTCCTGCCAACGAACTGCTAATCTCAGTCTGCGCAATGGGAAACAGAAAGGATGGAATACCCGAACCCAGCAAGCCAACAACCGCCAGAAATTTCCACTCTTGTTTTTGTATGTTTTTTAATTTGAATAGAAAAAAAGGCAGGAAAGCCAGTGCAGCAATACCAATCCGCAAGGAAGCGACCTGAAATGGATTAAAAGCAATCAGAGACTTTTTGATTAGCCAGTAAGAGCTTCCCCAAATCACGGCGAGCAGGAGTAGAATCAACCAGCTTTTTAGCGTTTTACTCATTGTTTATTTTTGGTCGATAGTCGATAGTCCACGGTCGATAGCTGTCTTTTAGTATTCAGATTATGCCATATTTTTACTAAATTTCATCTATGGACTATCGACTATGGACGGGATGCTAATCCCCTATTACAGACTCATTAATCGTTTTCCAAAGCAAATCTTTCAGTTCCACCAAACCTTGCTGGGCAACTGCCGAAATGAATAAATAAGGCACATCGGGTGGCAATTCGGGGATCAACATTTCTTTCAGTTCTTCGTCCACCAAGTCGGATTTGCTGATGGCTAAAATGCGAGGTTTATCCAGCAATTCTGGATTATATTGTTTGAGCTCATTGAGTAGAATGTCGTATTCTTTTTGAATATTATCTGTATCCGATGGGATGAGGAAGAGTAGGGTAGCGTTCCGCTCAATATGCCGCAAAAATCGAATTCCTAAGCCTTTTCCTTGATGCGCATTTTCTATGATACCAGGAATATCAGCAATAATAAATGACCGGTGGTCACGATATCTCACAATTCCCAAGTTTGGGACTAAGGTCGTAAATTCATAATTGGCGATTTTGGGCTTAGCTGCTGTGACGACAGATAATAAAGTCGATTTGCCCGCATTGGGGAAACCCACTAAACCCACATCTGCCAGCACTTTGAGTTCCAGTATTTTCCAGGACTCCTGACCAGGAATACCGGGTTGTGCATAACGAGGAATCTGGTTCGTCGATGATTTGAAATGGACGTTGCCGCGTCCGCCCATACCCCCCGACAGGAGGACGACTGTTTGTCCGTCTTCTGTGATTTCTGCTTCTATTTCTCCGGTTTCTGCGTCTTTTGCTATTGTTCCCAAAGGCACTTCCAAAAAAACATCTGCACCATTCGCACCAGAAGAAGTCCCGCCACTTCCCACGCCTCCCCCGTCTGCAATAACGTGTTTGCGATACTTGAGGTGCAGCAAAGTCCAGAGTTGTGCATTGCCTCTCAGTATGATGTGTCCACCACGTCCTCCATCGCCACCATCGGGTCCGCCTTTGGCATTGAGCCGGTCGCGAAAGAAATGGGCAGAGCCAGCACCTCCTGCACCTGAGCGGCAGCAGATTCTGACATAATCTATAAAGTTCTTTTCAGACATGTGTCATTTATCAGGGAACATTTATCATTGCTAACATGACATGTTCTTATTCGTAATTCGTAATTAACTAATTCGTAATTAAATGATTCACTCATTTTACGAGCCACGAAAGTAGGTCTTTTTCTGTTGGGAAACAACCCCGCGCTTTTTCTTTTTTAGAGATTTAAAAATACTCAAAAACATAATTGATTAATTTGATTGTTAGTTGATTAGCTAGTATAAAACATACTTTTAAAAGTCTGTTTTTGGCAAGATATGGTTTGCGATCGCAATGTATTATTGTGTATGTTTGCAATAGAAATCATAAAAATACAATTATGTTATCCAACCAACTCATTCTTATTAGTCAGCTTTCCGATCCGCAACGTGCAAGAATGTACGACTTATTTGCGGCCAACTATGATAAAATATCTGAACAACAATTTTTCGATGATTTGTCGAATAAACAATTCATTCTGTTGCTCACAGATGAGGCTGATGTCATGCAGGGTTTTTCTACTGTAAGTGTCAATCCAAAAGGCTGTGGCACGAAGGAGTATAATATTTTGTTTTCTGGCGATACGATTATTTCGCCAGAGCATTGGGGAACACAGGAATTGGCAAAGGGTTTCACAGAAACGGTAGGAAAATTAGTGGCTTCTGATACAGAAAAAGATTGGTATTGGTTTTTGATGTCTAAGGGGCATCGAACATACATGTATCTCGCTATCTTTTTTGAAGAATATTATCCACATATCAAAAACGATCATCCAAAATTAAAGCAAATATTAGACAAAGTAGCCTTCATCTTATTTGCTAATGACTGGAAACCAGCAGCCGATTTGATTGTCTTTCCCGAAAGTATGGGAGAGTTGTCACCTGAGCTGGCCCAAGGCACTTTTGACAAACAAAAAAATAAACACGTTGCTTTTTTCCTTGAAAAAAATCCACGTTTTTATCAGGGAGAAGAGTTGGCTTGCATCACGCCTTTGCACCTTGAAAATTTTCATCCGCGTATGCGAAAATATTGGGAACAGGGATATAATGAGGGATTGCCGGAATTGAGTGAAATTGTGAAATTGTGAAATTGTGAAATTGTGAAATTGTGAAATTGTGAAATTGGGAAATTGTGAAATTGGGAAATTGGGAAATTGGGAAATTGGGAAATTGTGAAATTGTGAAATTGTGAAATTGGGAAATTGGGAAATTGGGAAATTGGGAAATTGTATTTTGCTACGCAAAATAACTCAATAAGTAATTGAACAGGATTATTTATAATTTAAATTTTGAAGAAAAAACTAATTGTCAGCGTTTTAAACTTAATCTTGTACTTAAACTTAAACTTACTTTAAAAACCGGATAGCTTGGACAAGTGTCACAGACACGATTCAGTCTGGTAGCCAATGAATTTATTCATGGGCGAAAAGATTCAATCAACACAATTTCGCAATCATGCAATTCCAGACAATAATAGACATGAAAATCATCGCCCTACTCATCATCTCTCTCATGGCAGCCATCGGTTTTTACTATAAAAAAAGACTGGCAGATGGGCGATCAATGGGGGGTGCAATTTCGAATGCGAAGCTTTTTTGGTTATGTTTTGCCATGCTGATTTACTTTGTGTTCAATCCGATTTTTGGCTTTGTAGTGTCTGCACCGGATATTATGCGAAAGGGTTTACAAATACTTGTTTGCCTAATGATCGGCAGGGCAGTATTGCAGTCGATTGGGATGTATGGAATTAAAAAGTGGTCGCCTAAAATAGGGGTTGCTTTGAATGTATTGGGATTTATTATAGCGGTATATTGGCTGGTGAAAAGTCAGGACACGGCAAATAATTTATGGCAACAGCCTACTTATATTTTACTGCTTATCAATGCAGTCTGCTTCGCGCTAGATGCCTGTTATGCCTGGTGGTTTGATGTCTTGGTCGGCAGGGAAACAGAAGGCGATACACCCATCTGGTATGCAAGTGCCGATGACCCAAAATTCAGGGCAGTGAATCGGCTTACTTTTTATTCTAATATACTGTTGAGCATAATGTTCTTTTACTTATTTAGTACTTTATGAGGGGAGAAGGGATACATGAAAGATCTCCGTACCGACGACTTTAGCCGTCGCAAAGCGGAAGGCCTCTTGACGGCTAAAGTCGTCAGTACTGTTACTAAAACTTAATACGATGAAAACACTATTCTTACACCCACTCCGTGAATGGACAGGCAGTTTCACACCGCCGTCGAAAAGCGATATTCGCTGGAAAGTTGCGGCACTGCTGACCTTCTATCTTGTGCTTGGTGTTACCTTTCTGGGCTTCAGCCGAAATCCCTGGCAGATGTTGATGGTTGTGGGCTTGGGCATGGTGCTGGATGTGCTGTTTACCGGCTTTTTCAAAGGCGTGAAAATCTTTCCTTTATCGGCAATGATTTCCTGCCTGTCTTTATCTATTTTACTCAATTATACGCTGGGTTTTCAGTGGATTTGGATACCGGTTTTTGTGACGATTGGCGCGAAGCATCTGCTCATTTATAAAGGCAGGCATATTTATAATCCGTCTTTATTTGGCATCTGTTTTTGCCTGTTATTTGGCGGAACTTATATCACCTTGTCACCGAGTTATCAGTGGTATGGCGCGGCTGAAAGTGCTTATGCGGCAGGCTTCTTTATCATCACGGGTGCTTTGTTTTTGTTTGCGTTTAAGATTCGTCGCAACTGGCTGATTTTTTCTTTTCTGTTCTTTTTTATGTTGCAAACTTTGTTTCGGGCAATCATTTTACAACACGTTATTCCGCCCTCGACCTTGTTTCTGAGTTCGCTGGTCACCCCTTCTTTTTACCTCTTTACCTTCTATATGATTACGGACCCCGGCACAAGTCCGAAAGGTAAATGGGAACAGATCGGCATTGGTTTTCTGATTGCTTTGTTTGATTTGTATTTGCACACCAAATTTAATTTATTCACTTTTTTCTATGCAGGGATTATGGCAGCTACGCTGCGCTTTTTATACATTTTTAGCAAAGATGCCCTTTCGGGAAATAATTCTTTTTTCAGAGCATGTTGGGAGTTTGTTTTTGGAGCGAACGACTCGAAATTTTCTTCTGAACAAGGCGCGATGAGGGAATATAGCCTTAGCTACACGACCGAAGAGCAACGCAGTGCAGGAGGAAATTTCGCAAGTGCAGCCCAAAGGACAAACTCCCAACATGCTCCATACGATTTGAAACTGACTTTCAGTCGATTGCCTTTTATTCTGCTTGCCGCAATTCCGTTTTTTCTTTGCTTCACTTATCCCAAGCTATCACCCAATGCTGCGGAAGATTATAATTTTACTTTAGAACAAATACCTGCCAGTCATTCTGGTTTGGATTACGCGAAAAGCGATATTTTTGAACAATTAGATCCACGCCTTCAGCATGTCGGCAAATGGATATTAAGTGTTGGAGATGCTGTAGCTTCGGCGGATGTAGATTTGGATGGAGATCAGGATTTGTTTTTGACGCAACCTCTGAAAAGCGTAGAATGGAGAGCAAAACTCTACCTCAATGAAGGGGATTTTACTTTTACAAAAACACCTATTCCCGACTTGGAACAATACCTCAATAATCCAAAAGAAAACGGACTGAATGCTTTTAGCTTTTTTCTCGATTATGATAATGATGGTGACAAAGACCTGTTTACTGGATTTGGATTTGGCGAAAGCCACCTATTTGAAAATAGAATCATCCCTGACGGGCAATTGTCTTTTATAGAAAAAGAAGTGCCTTTCCTGAAGGACAATCACACGGTTTGTCTTGGTGCTGCCGCAATGGATATTGACGGAGATAACCAACTTGATATTTTGCTTTGTAATGCGCTGATGACCCATCTCGAAGACTACGAAGAACCGACTCCACTCAATGTTTTTGACCTGCCGCAACCTGCCTACGAAGACGACCGACGCATGTTTCGCTTCATGCACGCTTCCTGGCATAATGCCAATAATGGAGGGATGAACTACCTAATGATGAACAAAGGCGCAGGCAATTTTGAAGGTATGCAAGGCACAGAAATGGGGATGCCCGAAACCCGCTGGTCACTCGCTGCCAGTACTGCCGACCTCAATGATGATGGTTTCACCGACTTGTATATTGCCAATGATTTTGGTCGGGACGATTGTTATCTCAATGTAGAAGGCAAGCGTTTTGAACGACAGGAAGGCGTGTTTTTTGGCGACATTGGACTGGACACTTACAAGGGCATGAATTCCAGTTTTGGTGATTTGGATGGCAATTTGAAAGACGATGCCTATATCAGTAATGTCCACCACGAATTGCAGGCAGAAGGTTCTTTGCTTTGGCTAAATCATACAGAAAAAGGCAGCTCAAGTGTACAATTGCAAGAGTCTGCCAATAAAATGAATCTGCTAAATATCAACCGCTTTGGCTGGGGAGGGGAGATAGGCGACATCAATTTAGACGGCTTTCCAGATGTGGTGCAAACCAATGGAATGGTCGGCGATGACTGGGATAAAATCTACGATAAGCGAATGGATTACTGGTATTTTCAGGCACAGATTGCCCGCACCGGACCGAATGTACACAGCTATGCCGACAATTGGGCGGATATACGCGGGATGAGTATTTATGAAAATGAACGCGACCGCATTTCCCTGAATTTAAACCATGAAAAATTCATAGACGTTGCTGATGTGGTCGGACTGGATCACGAAGCCAATACACGAGGCATTGCGCTTTCCGATTTGGATAATGACGGCGACCTCGACTTGATTTTTACCGATCAATTTGGCGCACCAAAATTATATAAAAATAATATCGCCAAAGCCCATTGGATTGGTTTCCAACTAGAAGGCGATGGCAAAGAAGCTTCTGCGGATGCAGTCGGGACAAAATTGTATTTACATTATAAAAAAGAAAACAAAGCGCACACGCAATACCGGGAAATCAGATTGGTCAATGGTTTTATGTCGCAGTCAGATGCCCGCGAAGTGTTTGGTCTGGGCGAAGGCGCGACTGATCTCCAACTGGAAGTAAAATGGATGTCGGGCAAAACAGAGGTGTTTGATAAGATAGAAGAAGGCGCGTATTATACTGTTCAGCCAGGTAGGCTAATGGTGAACGATGAACTATGAATGATAAATGGGGGATGAATGAATGAGAGAATGAATGAATGAGAGAATGAGAAAATGAATGACAACTCTCCTTGCGGGTAGGGCTTCCTTTAGGATTGAGGCGCGTGCGAGCAATGAAAAACGAACCTCCTCGCGGGCAGACTTCCTTTAGGATAAGAGGCGCGTGCGAGCAATAATAAAATGAGAAAATGAAAAATAAGTACGACATATTCAGCCTGTTACTTGTGCTACTGCTGACCCTGTTTCGGGGTTGGTTAGTCGTGATGGGTGCGGCGTTTCACTGGCTATTTTTACTGCTGTGTCTGCTGGGCATTAGTAGTTTATGGTCCGTAAAACACAATCACCTTCACCTTCCGGTTTTTGTACATAAAAAATGGAATCAGGTGTTTAGTAAACTTCTGACCTTGAATACCGGAACGTCTTGTATCACGACGACGATTGTTCATGTTGCGGTTCATCACCGGCATAATAATAATGATGCGGACTGGACTTCAGTACATCATGCACAGCCGTTTCGGTGGAAGTTTTTAGAGTTGGTCACTTACCCGTTTGCTTTGTTACCAAAATTGATAAAAGGCAAAAAAGCCTATTTGGAAAAGGAAAGAAATACAGTTTTAAAGCCGAAAATCAGATTGGACAAAATATTGATTTGGACGATGCTTATACTGTCTTTCTGTTGGGCTGCTGAAGCTACTTTTTGGTACATCATACTGCCCGTTATTTTTGGTCAATGGTTTTTGATGGCGACCAATTACATGCAGCATCGGGATTGCGACCATACTTCTGACTTGGATCATTCTATCAATTATACTGGAAGGATTTATAATGCACTATTTTTTAATGTGGGTTATCATACGGCTCATCATTGCTATCCGAATGCACACTGGTCAGAATTGCGGCGACTACATGATGCAACGATTGCACCGAAAATGAATCCTGCACTCAATAAATCACGATTCTGGCAGAGTATGCTGATGGATTATTTGTTTAAATTCCAAAAGTGAAAATTCCAAATTCCAAAAAACAATACAATTAGGGCAAAGCCCTAATACTTCTTTTGGAATTTGGCTTTTTTCGTTTTGGTGCTTAAAAAAATATTATGTACGAAAAACAAGGTTTACTAAAAAACGGCTGGTATGTCATTGACAAGGCATCCGAGATTAAAACCAATAAACTCATTAGGCGGCAAATTATGGATATTCCACTGGTTTGCTGGCGCGATGATACTGGTGGAGTGCAGGTCTTGATTGATCGTTGTATCCATCGGAATGCACCCTTGAGTGAGGGGCGAATTGTGAATAATTGTCTGGTCTGTCCGTATCATGGCTGGACGTATAATGAAGAAGGTAGTTGTGTGAAAATTCCATCAGAAGGCCCGCATAGCGAACGGATTCCAACACAAAAAGTCGAGAAATTTCCAGCGAAGGAACGCTATGGATTAGCTTGGGTCTGGATGGGCAGAGACACGCCGCCCGACTGCGAGCCTTTTGAAATGCCGACGATGGCGGGCAAAAAGGGCTGGAAGCATTATTATATGGTGACGCCTTTTGATAATAACGTGACCGATTTGGTGGAGAATTTTATGGATGTTCCGCATACAGTGTATGTTCATGAGGGCTGGTTTCGGGAGCGTAAACAGATGTGTATCAAAGCAGAAGTGGAACGCACAAAAGATAGTGTTTTGGTGACTTACGATCAGCCAAATGATTCTATTGGAGCTTTCGGAAAGTTGCTGAATCCGAAGGGATTGCCGATGACACACACAGACAATTTTTATATGCCGAATGTCACGCGAGTGGATTATTCTTTTGGTGAAAAGTCTTTTATTATCACGAGTACCTGCACGCCTGTTGCGCCGTTTAAGTCGATGGTTTATACCCTGATTTCATACAATTTTGGTTGGCTAAATCCGCTGGGGCGATTTTTTATGCCCTGGTACACAAAGAAGGTGATCAATCAGGATGTGTGGATCATGGAAAAGCAGGGGAATAATTTGAAGACTTTTGAAGGGGAGAAGGTATATCGGTCTTCGCAGGCGGATACGATGCACGTGTATATTGAGTCACTGCGGAATCATGCGATGGGAAATGAAGCGGGAAATGCGCCTAGTTTGTTGAAGAAGGAGATGGAGTTTTGGGTTTAACTTTTCATTTATCATTGAACATTTTTCATTTATCATTGCGAATAGGTCGTATTCCTTAAATATATGCTATCTGATAAATGATGAATGAATGGACACGTTCTATTAGCAATGATAAATGTTCCCTGACAAATGATAAATGAAAAAAGAACCTCCTCGCGGGCAGGGCTTCCTTTAGGATCGAGGCGCGCGTGAGCAATGAAAAATGTTCCCTGACAAATGATAAATGTAAAAATTGCTAATCGAATTTGGTTGTTTACGCAGCGTAGGCAGTACCGATTATTTATTAAAAATAGTGGGGCGGTGGAGGTGTATCAGTTGGGGAAATTGAAGGCTTATGTTGATAAAAATAAGGACACGGTATTTGGACGGGTGCATGATTTTGAGGGGATAAATACCTATGCTGATTTTGTGGCGAAAGTACCTGTGCAGGACTGGTCGGCTATTGAACCTTATGTAAGCCGTATTGCCGAAGGCGAAGAAAATATACTGACTGCGCAAAAAGTGATTCGATTTGAAGAGACTTCTGGTACGGCGACGGCTTCTAAACTGATTCCTTATACAGATGCTTTATTGGCTGAATTTCAAAGCGCTATAGCCTGCTGGATGTGTAGCCTGCATGAACAACAACCACAAGTGTTTAAAGGGAAAGCTTACTGGTCGATTTCTCCGACGACGCGGCAACAGCGCAGGACGGCGGGCGGGATTCCAATTGGTGTGGCGGATGATACGGCTTATTTCAATCCTTTTGTGAGTTTGTTGCTGAACAGCATTTTGGCAGTGCCGAGTGGAGTGGGGAAGTTGCAGGCGGAGGAATTTTATATGACTTCGCTGGCTTATCTACTGGCAGATAAAAACCTGTCTTTTATGTCTGCCTGGAGTCCCGCTTTTTTGCTGGCTATGGATGAATTTCTTCAAAGAAACAGGTCGGAAATTTTGGCTTCTGATGTGCTTGCGAAACTGACAACCACTAAGAGAAGGGAGGACTTGAAGAAGGTTTTGGCAGGGGATTTTACCTGGGATGATTTGTGGAAAAAACTTCCTGTAATTAGTTGCTGGACGGATGCGCAGGCTTATTTACAGAGCCAGCATTTGCAAGCTAGACTGGGAAGCATTTCTATACAAGGCAAAGGTTTATTATCGACGGAATGTGTTTGTTCTATACCAATGGAAGAGGGACAATTTCCAACATTAAGTTATTTGTCGCATTTTTATGAATTTAGGGAAATAGATACTTCAAAAATCTACCTGGCACATCAACTTCGAGTAGGAGCGGTGTATGAAATTATTATAACAACAGGAGGTGGTTTATATCGCTATGCAAGTGCGGATTTAGTAGAAGTAACGAGTCATATCGCGCAAATTCCCTGCTTCAAATTTCTAGGTAGAAAAAACAGACAAAGCGATTTTGTAGGCGAAAAACTCTCTGAAATACAGGTCAATCGAGCGATTGAAACTGTATTTGCTGAGTATCGGAATAAAGTGGAATGGGTATTTCTTGCAGCTCAAAAATCGGATGCGACTTTTTATCATTATGTCCTGAATATTGAATTGAAATTAGACGAAAATTTGACGAATATAGAAAAACTGACTTGTCGTTTTGAACAAATACTATTTGAAAACCCATATTACAAAGAAGCGGTCAGCTTGGGACAATTGAAGCCTTTGCTGGTTCGCATTTTACCCATTGGGACACAAAAAAAATACCTGACACACATCAAACAAAATGGACAGGCAAAAGAAGCGGTGATCAAAAATGCAACATTGCTCACAGCCAATCAGTATTTGACAATCAAAGAACTAGTTTCTTAGACAAATTCTATGATTAGCCTTTCGCCAATGAGTCGCATAGCGACGGATTATTTGGTAGCGTGGGAATTTATTCCCACGCGTTAAAAGGCATTTTTCACGACACATGTCAAAGGGCTAAAAAACATAAGGATGAAAAAATATACGCCAATACCAGCTACGTCAGAATATAATAAAGAAATCTGCGAACTATTCGCGCTTCCGATGCGAGGCATGATTAGCCTCTCGAAAGAGCGTTCGCCCGATTTTTTCAGCGGAGCAGGTATTCAGAATAGCTCGCCTGAAACCTATATATATAAAGATCCGGAAAATGGAGAACTTTGCGCCGTATATAGCATAGGAAAACGTGAAGTCTATATCAACGGAGAACAACAAAAAATCCAATATCTGAGCGATTTGCGTATTCCGCCAAAGTATCGGGGCGGCGTGTTGAGTCCGCTGATTTGGGATGATATTCTTACCTCTGAACAACTGGGTAAACTGGTTCAGACGGCTATACTGACCGATAATGCAAATATGATCAGAAGCGTAGAAAAAATCAATGCACTGGGCAAAGAAAAGGGACTGCCTTATTATCATTTTATTGGAAAAATAGTCACCTGTATATTGTCATTGCCACGTCGTCAAAAAACATTTCAATCATCAGGAGATTATGAAATTCGCTATGCGAAAGAAAAGGATATTCCTGCCATGCAAGAGTTTTTCAACAAGGAAGCCCCCAAGCGACAATTTTATCCACATTATGAATTTAGCGAACTAAAAACGAATGCCTATTATAGCGATCTTGCAATTGAAAATTACATACTAGTCTTGAAAAATGATGTCATTATCGGCATGTCAGGTGTATGGAATCAAGACAATATCTGGCGAACCAAAATTGTGGCTTACGATAAAAAGATAGCCATATTAAGACCCTTTGTTAATTTGTATAATTACTTGAAAGGTGGCATCCATTTGCCCAAAGCTGGCTCAAAACTCCGAAATATTTATCTGCATACTACTTTGATACAAGATGATAATGCGGCTGTTTTTGAATCTATTTTAAAATATATGCTGGATACGCTGCCACGCGAAAAATATGACCAACTCATTCTCGGTTTATCCGAATTTGCCCCTTGTGTAAAAGCCCTGGACGCATTTAAAAATAAGCGTATAATGGGTGGGAATTATTACCTAATCAGCAAATACCCAGACTTAGTCGAGCAGTTCCAAGGCAAGAATTTTTATATGGAAGTAGCGAGAATTTAGATGTTTGGGTAGTAATGATTTAGGTCGATGGTCGATAGTCCATGGTCAATGGCTGTTTTCTAAATGTTCAGGTCATTTCAGTATTTCATTTTGCTTTGCAAAATGCGTATAAAACCTATAAAATCTATAAAACTGGAACGTTGCTAAATCACAGCTATGGACTATGGACCATCGACTATCTACACCAATGATTTCTTTTGGCATTTTAATTGTAAAAAATATATCATCTATTCACACAAAACGGATGTACTCTACTTTTTCGTCATGCGGGCTGATTCTCTTTTAGGAGCTAGAGGCGACGCGCGAGGAAGACGAAAAAATGAAATGCACCGACAAAACCTTAGATGATGAAAAATGTAAAGCTATTATTTGCCGCATTCGGCATGATGACGCTTATGGCTTCCTGCGCGAGTCTGACTCCTTTTACAGAAGAACTGTATGAGGAAAATGGCTGGTCGGATGATGAGCTTCAGCGCATTCAATTCTATTTGTCAAAAGAAATTGTCCTGTATCGACAAAAAAAAGAAGCAGACAGCAAAATTTCTGATGGTAAAATTCGCATGAAAGACGGACGCGAACTAGAAGAAATTATTATCAAAAAACGCACGCCAGGCGTCTTTGAATTTAAGAAAGACGACTCTGAATTATTTGTCGTCAGTTTTGATGTAGATGGACGGCATCTGACCTTTGGCTCGAACCCAAAAATGAATGGCAAATACACGCTACGGGCCAAAGAATGGGACAAAAGAAGCGGCAGAGGAAAAGTAACCTATGGCGAAGACGAGTTCAATGTCGTGCCCGGCAGCGGATATGCCACCTTGATGGTCAATTTGAAGAAAATGCAGAAGGTGAATGTCAAGTCTCGTAAGGCTAAGGGGCGGACGGTTAATTGAGTTGGTTGGGATGTTAGGGTATTGGGATAATTGGGTATCAGTAATTGGTAATGTTCCTAATACCCCAATATACTAATACCCTTCATTCTCCACATTATTTCAGTAATTGAGGAAATTGACAGAAAATAAGTTGTTTAATTGAGCTAATTAACGTAAATTAGCTCAAAAAACATGAATTATCTTAAAAGAACCATCAAACCGCTTTTGCTGGAATATTTACTACCTAATAAAGTATTAGTATTACTTGGGCCGAGAAGAGTTGGAAAAACGGTACTCATCAATCAAATTCTGGCAGAAATTACAACGTCTTATCTGTTGTTAAATGGGGAAGATTTATCAACAAGAGAATTGTTTTCAAGAAGAAGCGTTGAAAATTTTCTTCAGTTATTAGATGGTAAATTGCTTTTAGTTATTGATGAAGCCCAGAAAATACCAGACATCGGAAATTCATTGAAGTTAATGGTTGATGAAATTAAAGGTCTCAAGATTTTGGTAACAGGATCATCTGCATTTGATGTTCAAAATTATACTGGAGAACCCTTAACCGGAAGAAAATACACATTCAATTTGTATGCCTTGTCGGAGCAGGAATATGAGCAGATTCACCCAGTGCAGGTAAGGAAAGATAAATTGAGGGAGCGTTTGATATATGGAAATTATCCTGAATTATTACAATTGGATACCAAAGCGAAAAAAAACAGATATTTGAATGACCTGGTCACCTCTTACTTATTGAAAGATATTCTGGCCTTTGAAAATATCAGAAACTCCGATAAAATTATCTCCTTACTTCGGCTATTAGCTTACCAAGTCGGCAATTTGGTATCTACTTCAGAACTGGGCAGTCAACTGGGGATGAGTGGGAATACGGTCACAAAATATCTCGATTTGTTATCAAAAGTTTTCATCATCCATAGATTAGGAGGTTTTAGCAGAAACCTTCGAAGAGAAATCGCAAAAAGTAACAAGTGGTATTTTTTTGATAATGGGATAAGAAATATCCTGACCGCTAATCTGAATCCCATAGAATTGAGAAATGATATTGGTCAGTTATGGGAAAACTACATCATTAGTGAACGGATAAAGTACCAGCAATATACAGGTATGCTGGTCAATAACTACTTCTGGCGCACCTACGACCAGCAGGAAATAGACTGGATAGAAGACCGAGGCGGAAACTTGCATGCCTACGAATTCAAATGGAATCCAAAACGAAAAACAAGAATTCCAAAAGGCTGGCAAAATAATTATCCGGATGCTGAATTTGAGTTCATCAATACTGATAATTATGCAAATTGGTTAAAGTGAGGCTAAGGGCGGACAGTTAATTGAGTATATTAAGTGATTGAGTATGTACCTCAATTACTAATATCCAATTATTGCAATACACTAACTCCAACTTAATACACTTCATCTTTTTGTGTTTCGCTGTCGAACCAAAAAAATCTAAAAAACAAAACAAAATGTTTTGAAAAGTGTAAAAAAATAACTAATTTAGCGGAGTAATTATATTATATAAACTTAAAAATTGTATAAAATGACAACACAAGAGATTGCCAAAAAATGGGCAGAATATTGTACCTCTGGTCGATGGGATCAGGCACAAGCAGAACTCTATGACAATAATTGTGTAAGCCTGGAAATGGAAGGCGCACAAGGATTCCCACCCCGAGTAGAGGGACTGGAAGCTATTAAAGCCAAAGGAGAAAATTGGAATAAGATGGTTGAGGAGTTTCATGGCGTAGAAATAGACGGACCTATTGTTGCTGGTGACCATTTTTCAGCTACCATGAAGATGGACATTACTATGAAAGGACAGCCTAGAAAAGTTGATGAAGAAATTGCTATATTTCGGGTAGCAAATGGCAAAATCATATCAGAGCAATTTTTCTATCCGGTAGGATAAAACCTAATGCTAGAAGATATTGCTTGACTTTAGCTATCAACTAAAGAGACTATACTGATGACTTTTGTCATTAGTATAGTCTCGTAGTTGGCTTAATTAAATCAATGCTGATAATTTAATTTGTACGGAGTTTGTACGGAAAGAACTTGCATTATACGGAGTAATGTCGTATTTTACTCTAAAACGATAAAAAATGGAAAGTTCATTAAGTAAAAAAGGTAATAGTAGAATTGAATTCAGAGTTAGTGCTGAAGACAAACAACTATTTGAATACGCTAAAACATTGATGGGTTATACTTCTTTTTCAGAATTTGTTAGGCATGTTTTAACAAAAGAGTCTAAAGCAATAGTAGAAGAAAAAAATAAAATTCTGGTATCAAAAAGGGATAAGGAAATATTTTTCAATGCATTAATGGGAAAAGAAGAACCGCCCAATAAGGCATTATTAGGGGCAATAAAATATCATAAAAAAATAATAAATAAATAGGTTTGGAAATTATACCCTATAATCGTGAATTCAAAAGAGAAAATTTTGATTGCGGAAAAAAGCCTCTCAATAACTACATTCTAAGAAATGCTACTAAAGATGTTAAGTCAGGTGCATGCACTTGTTTTGTAATTCTATCTGATACAGATCAGGTAATAGGATATTACACCCTTTCTGCAGAAAGTATACCAAAGAAAGATGCTCCAGATAAATTGCAAAAGAAAATCAAATATGAATATATTCCTGTTATTCTTTTAGGTCGCTTAGCTATTGATAAAAATGAATTTGGGAATGGTTATGGAAAGCTTTTACTAATAGACTCCCTTAAAAAATGTTTAGAGGTGACCAAAAACCAAATAGGTGCAGTTGCTGTGATTGTCGATCCAATCGATGGAGAGGCAATCGCCTTTTATGCTAAATATGGATTCACAATGTTACCCACAAGTGGAAGAATGTTTATGTCAATGAACAAAATAGAATTAGCATTTAAAGAATGATTTATTTCGCTTCCATGTAGTAAAATAATGTTTCTTCCGATAAAGACTATTGAGCAGTTGTTCAAGTAAAAAAATCCCTAACCAGCCAAAGCCAGTCAGAGATTTTTATATTTTGACTATTTGTCTTTCAACTGAATAATTGCAAATTGCTATTGCCACTGAAACTGTGACTGACATTGCCACTGCTAATACCCCTCATCCTCCACATCATCACAGTGATAATGCTTGTGGTCTTTCTTCTTAGGCTTCTGCGTATCGGCACCACCTTTTTTCTCAGCGATTAATTTCTGAATCAACCTGGCGCGTTCTGTGCGAATGGCTTCGCGTTTTTCCTGGTCGCTTTGTTTGTCATAGAACTTAATACCATCTACCAAAGTCATTTCTGCCCGAGCATAAATGGACAATGGATTATCTGACCAAAGTACCAAGTCGGCATCTTTGCCCGTTTTGATACTCCCTACTTGGCTGTCAATACGGAGTAGTTTGGCTGGATTGAGCGTGACAAACTTCCAGGCATCTTCTTCGCTGAGTCCGCCATACATCACAGCTTTTGCGGCTTCCTGATTTAAGCGTCTGCCCATCTCGGCATCATCAGAATTATAAGCTACGACAACATCCTGCTCGTGCATAATCGCGCCATTATAAGGAATCGCGTCAATCACTTCGTATTTATAGGCCCACCAATCGGAGAAAGTAGAGCCACCTGCACCATGATCGTGTAGCTTATCTGCAATTTTATAGCCTTCCAAAACGTGCGTAAACGTATTGATATTAAAACCAAAACGCTCTGCCGTTTTCATCAGCATATTGATCTCGCTTTGTACATAAGAATGGCAGGTGATAAAACGCTGCTTGTTGATGATTTCCAATAAAGCTTCCAAGTCTAGATCGCGGCGGGTGATTTTACCTGATTTTCTGCCTTGCTCATACTCACGGGCGCGGGTAAAATAGCCTTCATAGACCTGCTCAACACCCATACGAGTTTGCGGAAAGCGGACATTATTATTGTCACCCCAATTGGATTGCTTGACATTTTCGCCCAGGGCAAATTTGATAAACTTAGGTGCGTTTTCAAACTTCATGTCTTCCGGCGCGTAGCCAAAACGCAGTTTAATAATTGCGGACTGGCCACCAATAGGATTGGCAGAACCGTGTAGCAATTGGGACATGGTGACACCACCCGCGAGTTGGCGATAGATGTTTACATCTTCCGAATTGACCACATCGCCAATGCTGACCTCCGCGCTACTATTTTGTGTGCCTTCATTCACGCCTCGACTGATCGCAATGTGAGAATGTTCGTCAATGATGCCGCAGGTCAGGTGTTTGCCTGTACCGTCAATGACTGTGCAATTGCTTTGCGATAGGTTTTTACCAATATTAGAAATTTTGCCATTGCTGACCAGGACATCTGTGTTCTCTAAAATCCCATCACTTTCATTCGTCCAGACCGTTGCATTTTTTATCAAGAATGTTCCTTGCGTAGGCAGTGTCGTATTGCCATAGGCAATAAAAGGATACATAATTTCGCTAGTCGTTTTTTCTTTTTTATCCTCGTCTTTATCCTTCATATCGGCTTCGCTCGATGCAGGCTTTTCTTCTTTTTCAAAAGGGCTGCTTTGAATGGCTTCCCAACTGACCCAGTTTCCTTCAGCATTTGTACCACCACCTTTCCAGTTTTTGTCTGTTGCCGTTCCCGTAAGGGTATAAAAACCACCATCTTCCTCCGGCTTGAAGACCAGATTTAGCTTATTTCCCGTAAGGGTATGACTGATGTCAATCTTATTGGAATCTGATTCTTCATAGACTATTTTGGCTTTGTCTTTTGTGCCTTTTACTTTTATGACGTAGCTTTTTTTGCCAATTTTTAATTCATAATTACCACGCAAATCCACGCTGGTTGGCTCCTCCAGTACAAAAGGCTGCCCCTGTACCCAATTATGATAAATGCTTGTTCCTTTATCAAAAATATTCCCAGAAGTGATGATGAAATTGGCGAGTTTGCCGCTTTCCAGGCTACCGATTTTGCTGTTCATGCCGAGCAGTTTGGCAGGCGTATAAGTGAGGGCTTTGAGGGCATCGGCTTCTGATAAACCATGCTTTACTGCTTTACGCAAATTTTTCCAAAAGGCTTTTTTGTCTTTCAACAGACTAGTCGTCAGGGCAAATTCAATACCTGCATCGGCTAGTCTGCTAGGATTGGAAGGCGCGAGTTCCCAGTGTTTCATATCGGCGAGACTCACTAGTCGCGCATCATACGGATCTTCTACATCATAGGCTTTCGGGAAGTTCAGCGATACAATAAGCGGCGAACCTGTTGCTTTGATTTCATTGATCCGCTGGTACTCATCGCCGGTTGCTCGCATGATATAATTGATGCCAAATTCTTTGCCCATTTTTGCCATACGCAGAATTTCCAGGCGGTCGCGTACTGCCATAATTTGCGGTAAGCTCGACAAGTCATTCCAGCGTTGGAGTTGAATATTTTTTTCTTCTTTATAACCTTGTTTTTTATACCAGTCGGCATCCAGATAGGTTTGGCGCATCAGCGCGATCATACCCATTTGCGAACTCGGATAACCCTGTGTAGAAGTACCCTTACTGACCGATAATTGATGCGCAACGACTTCTTTCAGAATGGTGAGATGCTCGCGTTTGTCACCCAGAGAGACCAGTGTGGAACTGCCCCGTGAAATGCCATCTTCCCGAAGACTTTGGACGACACCAAAACCAAGTTTGCGAAATTCTTCGGCGGCTTTTTCATCATATGAAAAAGCTTCATGTGCTCTAAATTCGGTCTTTAAAGCCTGATTCCAGCTATACGCGCCCTCTTTTTTGGAAAATTCCTGCGGGCGGCGTCCTCTGCCACCTTCCGCTTTTTTAGCTTCCGGCATACCATAACTAGTGAATAAATCAATAAAAGAAGGATAGATGTATTTGCCCGTCATATCAATCTCCACGGCATCGGCTGGAATGGAAATTCGTGTTCCGACGTTCACCACTTTGCCTTTTTTTATAATCAGTGTACCATTGCTTATTTTGCTATCGTAATCGGTAAAAATCGTCGCATTGGTAAAAGCGTAATGCCCGTCGCGCTCGTCATATACCTCGTCTTGCGGAAAGGTTTTTTGAGCAAAGATGACGGTAGTCAGTAGACAGAGTAGGAGTGTGGTGAGTATATTTTTCATAATTAGTTTTTCTATTCTCTGCAAATATAGCAAGTAATTTTGTGATTGGGGTTTAAGTAGTCATCAAGTGTGTATAACGAATTGCACAATTATGCGTCAGCGACGCTTGATTTTACATCACAAAGTCTCTCTTCTCTCTTCTTGCAGCGAAGCGGTCTCTCTTCTTATTTCCTTATATGATTAAAAAAGTCCAGATGCAACCGATCACATAACCTTTCAGTCTTATATTTAAGACACACCCACTACTCCATAAAAAAAAGACCTTCGTTTTCCACACCTATATTCAACCATAGCAGGTCATGCATCTTTCTGTTTTTTAGTTTTGAGCTTACCAATATGTTCAAAACTAAAAGATGCCACTCCTAATGTCTGAATCTTTCCGATATCATTCAATCATATTTTCTAATGCGGCGAATTTCTTTCATTCGTCATCAAAACAATGTTTATTATGAGAAGACTATTCTTATTTCTTTTCGCAAGCTGTCTTTTTTCTCTACCGACAGAAACTTACGCACAAGTCATTACCACTTATGGCGATAATGCAGGTACACAAAGTAATTATTCGAGTTATTTCGGCAGGTTGTCCGGCACTATAAATACAGGCAATTACAGCACTTTTATTGGCGATAATACAGGTAGAGACAATACTACAGGTATCTATAATACCTTTCTCGGTTCTCAGTCAGGGAGATATAATTCTACGGCAAAAGGCGGGACTTTTCTGGGATATGCTACTGGGAAAAATACGACAACGGGAGACTATAATACCTTTTTAGGCGGTGTTGCTGGTTATCTAAACACGACTGGGAATAATAACGTTTTTCTCGGTTATGCCACAGGCTACGACAATACGATAGGACGGTATAATACGTTTTTGGGACGAGCTTCAGGACGAAAAAATACCACTGGAAATTACAATACCTTCATAGGTGGAATTGCAGGTTATAGCACGACTACAGGTATCAATAATGTGTATACTGGTTATGCAGCAGGTTATGAAAATACAAGTGGTACAAATAATGTTTTCACTGGACATAGTGCTGGGCGTAAAAATACAACAGGGCAGAAAAACACCTTTACAGGAGGCGCAGCCGGATACACAAATACGACGGGCAGTTATAATGTTTATCAGGGCTATGCTACCGGATACAAAAGTACCACTGCCAATGAAAATACTTTTGTTGGTTATATTGCTGGTTATGATAACACGACTGGCGGACGCAATACTTTTTTTGGAAGATCGGCCGGACGAAAAAACACGACGGGTTTAAATAATGTCTTCGTTGGTATGAATGCAGGACATGATAATTCAACAGGAAACCATAACGTACTCCTTGGTTACGAAGCGGGTAAAGCTGTGCAAGGTGATCGAAATGTATGTGTTGGATTCCGTGCAGGCATGAGTGAAACGGGAGCAAATAAACTCTACATTGATAATTCTGGCACAACTGTCCCGCTCATTTATGGAGACTTTGACTCCAATCAACTGGGCATCAATACTAATGTCATTCCTTCTGAATACGCGCTGGCGGTCAAGGGGAAAATCATTGCTGAAGAAATGCGGGTACAGCTCAGAGGCTACTGGCCAGATTATGTTTTTGCGGAAGATTATGACCTTTTACCTATTGAAGATTTAAAAACATTCATAGCAACAAAAAAACACCTTCCCGATGTGCCTTCCTCCGAAGAAGTGAACGAACAAGGTGGTACAGATGTAGGAGAAATGAATCAAATTCTCCTGAAAAAAGTAGAAGAACTCACGCTTTACATTATTGAATTGCATGAGGAAATAAAAGAATTGAGTGAGCGAATCGAAGAGTAAGGTTTGCAAATTCTATTAAAATTTATTTCACCTTAAACTTTAAATTATGAGTGTTACCACAACATCCATGGCACAACGAACTGGTGTCCTTGGTATAAAATTGGCAGCATTTTTATTGAAAAGATCGTCGTTCAGATTCACCAAACCCCGTGTGGACGAACTTTCTACAATGACTGCCGCTCAAGCTGTTAATAATCTTTTTAATACCTCTCCTCCAAGCCCCTATATTCCTCGTCCGCTGGATTATAACATACACAGTTATAATGGCGGAGAATGGATAGATGATGATGATGCCCCTACCAGTAATGAAACCAACAGAAGGCAATGGGTCACAGGCTGGTGGTTTAGAAATGCCTTATACGACCCATCCGCCACACACAAACTGGCCTTTTTTATCCATACTTTTTTTACTATTTCTCATGTAGGATTAGCACCACCTTCCGGACTCAACACCCATGTTGCCCGGTCGCTCTACGACCACTTAACTTTGCTCAACTGGCTAGCAGATAATAATGCGAGTTTGAAGACCATGGCTAAAAAGATGACACTGGATACGACAATGCTCTGTTATCTGAACAATAGGTCGAGCATTGCTGGCGATGAAAATGAAAATTACGCACGGGAGTTGCTAGAATTATTTACGATCGGACGCAGTGATCAAAATGGTGAGGATAATTACACAGAGGAAGACATTACTCAGGCAGCGCGCGTACTGACTGGTTTTACAACCTATAATGGCGGACGAACCAGTAATCCTAATTTTGATGATGATACAGACATACGCAGAGGAATTGCCGATACAGGGACACATGACAGCGGAAACAAAACTTTTTCCGACAAATTCGACGATACGATTATTGTTGGAAAAACGACTGCTACTGGCATGTTTGAAGAATTGGATGAATTGATAGAAATGATTTTCGCACAAGAGGCAACTGCCCGAAACTATGCCCGGAAAATGTATCGGTTTTATGTCGATCCTGTTATTAGTCCGGCTATAGAAAGTTCAGTCATCACAGCATTGAGTAACCACCTGATGAATTACGATTATGACCTTGTCCGGTCACTGAAATATTTATTGAGAAGTCAGCATTTTTATAGTATGTGTACTGGTGTTGAAGGAGGTGGTAATATCATCAAATCCCCAATAGAATTGATGACCGATGCGATGAGTTTCTTCAATTCCGACCTGCCGCCTTTACCCAATTCACCTAGTGCAATAGATATTGAGCATCATTTTGATGATTTTGTTACCCATCATCTGTTCAACAGATATGGACAGAACACTGGCTTACTGCTCTTTGGACCGCCAAGCGTTGCAGGTTATCCAGCTTATTATCAGGAACCTTTGATGGACAAAAACTGGTATGGCGGACCCACCATCCCCACACGCTATGATGTCGGTTCAGTCTTTGTAAAAAGATACGTTTCCAATAATATACACACCAGCATCGACACACTGGCTTTTGCTCATTATTTAAATGATGTAGAAGGCGTAGATGTCAGTAATGCTGATGCCCTACTTGATGCCATCTTAAATTATTTGTTTTCACAAACGCTGACAACAGACAGAAGGGATTTGATTAAAAATATATTTTTAGATGACCTTTCTGAAACGAATTGGGAATGTGAATGGGCATTATATAATGGCGGAAACTGTAATGGTACGCCCGTAACACCCGATGGAGATGAAAACAGAGTCCGTCCACACTTGGACGCACTGGTTTGTGCTGTATTATCTGCACAGGAATTTCAATTAAAATAAAAAACATGAAACGTAGAGATTTCTTTAAACATACCGCCCCACTCATGACTGCTCCGATATTTTTGAATACCGGATTCGTCAGGGCATTCAACAGTCCAGAACTGTTCAACTCCCTCGCCTGCGACAGTGTGCGAGAGCGATTTTTGATTGTCATTCAACTCAAAGGAGCCAATGACGGACTGAATACGATTATCAGACCAGAATATTATAATGGAGGCACGAATCATTATCTTCAGCAAAGACCCGATTTGTATATTGATGAATCAGAATTACTGACCTCTTCCAATACTGATTTTAATGAAATAAAATTTCATCCTAATCTTGGGAAGATTAAAGAGCTGTGCGACAAAGGTTGCGTGAATATTATTCAATCTGTTGGTTATCCTTCGATGAGCAGGTCGCATTTCAAGGCAACTGATCTTTGGCTGACTGGCGGAGATGGCGCAGGTACTACAATTCCCTCAAGGGATGAATCCAGCTCCAGTATTAGCGAAGGTTGGATGGGCTTATACCTTGAACATATTTTTCAAGGCTATAATGGCACACCCAATGCTTTCATGCCAGATCCACTGGGAATTCATTTAAAAAGTAAAAGTCAGTCCCTCGGTTTTCATACACATGGAGAACATCTTGCAGCGATCAACATGGGAACTAAAAAGAATGGATTTTATGCCTTACTTTCAGAACAGGGCATCAGTTCCGAATTTTTTGACGAAGCTTCCTGTGGGGATAAAGTAGATTATATAAAACTCATCGATCAGGAAACGCAGGTCTATGGTGAACGCATCAATCAGGTCTTCGACAGAGGTAATAACAGTACCGTAGATTATGGTACACATGACTTGGGTACGCAGCTTAAAACAGTGGCAAGATTAGTCAATGGCGGTTCAAAAACAAAAATCTTCCTGACGGAAATGACTGGATTTGATACCCACGCCTACCAACTCAACAGGCATGGCGAACTCATGACGCAGCTATCTGAATCTGTTCATGCTTTTATGGACGATCTCGATAAAATGGGCATGCTGGACAAATGTTTGGTCGTTACCTTCTCTGAATTTGGTAGAAAATTCATAGGAAATGGCAGCTTCGGAACAGATCATGGAACGCTCGCACCTATGTTTGTTTTTGGGCATCCCGAAAAAATCAATGGCGGACTGACTGGTCCAAAAATCGATGTAACCTTACTGGATACTCAGGGGGCACCGAATGAATTAACTAATGATTATAAAGATTATCGAGATGTTTTTTCCAGCATATTAGGACAATGGCTTGGTGCAGAGCAAAGTGCTTTGAATACTGCTTTCTCCGCTTATGGAGATCCACAAACGCTGAACATTATCAAAACGGATAGTAATGCCTGGGGTACTGCGGGATGTTATGTTCCAGGACAGCATGATAATGAGCATATTGTCAATGTCAGTATTCCTACTGTTGATGACAGCGGCTATTCATCAGCAGGTATTAGTACTGGCGGTACGACAATAGAGCCATTACACGAAATTACTGCTTGCAATTATGTCGATTTATTACCCGGCTTTGTAGCCGAATGTGGTACCAATGTCATCGTTTATCCTTTTGCTTGTACACCTGGAGATCCACCGGCAGCACTCGCTATGGATGATTCCGGCAATACAGAAGAGCAAGCCATTTACGTCAGACAACAACAAGTCGGCACAGAAAGTCAGCTCCTAGAAATTACACCAAATTTTGAGCGTATCAAAATCAAAATGTATCCTAATCCGACCAGCGATTTTGTTCACGTATCATTCAACGTAAGGGAAGGCGAGCAAAATATTCGACTGGAACTTTTAGATGCTAAAGGCAGTATTGTTCCTGTGAAAGTACCCGACTTATCCTCGCAAGGCTCGGAGATTAATGTAAAACTGGAAGTTTCTCATGTACCTGCCGGCTTGTATTATATTCGCTATGCAAGTCGTGCTTTAATCGAAACTTTTAAGTTGGTGATTATTTAGGGGGGGCGTGTTGATGTGTTGTCGTGTTGATGTGTTGTCGTGTTTTGCTTCGCAAAACAAAATCACATCAACAGATGCGCACATCAACACATCAACACTTCAACACTTCAACACCTCAACACCTCAACACACTTTCGACACACTTTCGACAAACACACTAAATAACAAAGATTCACGGTGCGATTATAAGCTGCGGCAGAACTTTTTCTGTTGCGGCTTTTTCTTGCCTTAAACCGAAATAATCGTCACGCTAAAACATAGTCACATATTCAAACATAAACATCTATTCTTGTGTAAATGACTATTTGTCAATAAATTAGTAGTGAATAAAAAACATCAAATATAATTTATTCCTCCTATGTGGCGTGTATGGCGTCACATTTTACCCATTAAGCAGTAAGCAATGAGGGCTTGTGGTCAATACTTTTGGAAGTGAGATAGGGGAAGTTCCAGTCCCCGAAGTTATAAAACACATTATTTATCCAAAAGGCTACAACCATGAAATTAGCAATCAACTTAGTGTTGGGGGCTGTATTCGTGCTGGCATCGCTATGCCTGTCCGCACAAAGCAGTAAGTATGAGGTACAATTAAAACATCAGACCTTTACCCCTGAAAAGTCCCCGTCGAGCTTGCTCGACCAACCTGAAACGTATAGCAAAACGCTGTTTCAGGATACTTATCAACTCATTGTCCAATTTGATGACATACCGGACAATGCTACACAAGAACAACTCAGCAATACAGGTATCCAACTACAGACTTATGTAGGCGGACAAGCTTATATTGCTGCGGTTTCCAAGACTTTACGGTCAAGTGATGTAGAAGCTTTCAATATTCGGACGATTACCGAAATACCGATTGAAAGTAAAATCTCTGATCGCCTACAGGTCGATTTTATGCCAGCATGGGCTTTAAATGCTCCAGGCAAAATAGACCTTGTTTTGTTATTAAACACAGATAAAATAGCCGCTGTACAAACTATGTTACAGAATCAAGGCTATGAAGTACTCGGCAATTTATTGAACAATCCGCGCCACTTGGAGGTGCGAGCAGGATTGAATACCATCGAAAATCTGGCGGCGTTGCCATTTGTTTCTTTTATCGAACCGATCAAAGAAGCGGATGCAAAATTAAACCACTATGCAATTCCAGCCATGCGTGTCGCTCCACTGACCGCAAATTTCCTCGGCAATTATCAATGTACAGGCGAAGGCGTTACCATTGGCGTAGGAGAGGGCGGACTGATTCAGGGACATATTGACTTTCAGGATCGTGTGACCAATAACACCACCTTGAGTTTGTGGGGGGCACACACGTACCATGTCGCAGGCATTGCTTCTGGCACGGGCAACCGTGATCCCTGGAACAAAGGCATTGCTTATCGAGCTATGATGATCCTGGAGCTTACCAGCAACATACTCACACAAGCAGAAACACATTATGCAGAAGGAATGCTTGTAACCAACAACTCTTATGGGCCTTCTACATTCAACTGTGCCGATGTGGGTGCTTATACGGCTTCCAGCCAAAATGTCGATCAGCAAATGAGAGACATGGAAGGGCTGATGCATATTATTGCTGGTGGCAATAGTGGAGCAGAGAGCTGTGCGGGTTATCCTGCTGGTTATCGCACCTTATTGAGGAATTATGCCGCTAATAAAAATGCTGTGACTGTTGGAGCTACTTCACACAGAAGCAAGGAAATGGTTTTTAGTAGCAAAGGTCCAGTAATGGATGGTCGACTGAAACCCGATATCGTAGCACCAGGTTATGGCATCCGATCAGCAGGTCTTGATAATGACTACACCACCATCAGTGGATCAAGTATGGCAACACCAGGCATAACAGGCATCTGGGCCTTACTGGTAGAAGATTATAGAAAAAGGTTCAACACAGATCCCAATGCAGCTTTACTGAAAGCTTATTTGCTCAATACCTCACAAGACCTCGGCAATCCTGGTCCCGATTACTCTTTCGGCTGGGGCATGGTAGATGCTTCAAGAGCTGCTAAATCCATGCAAAATTCGGATTTCTTTACGGGCAGTATTGAGCAAGGCACGACTGCGCAACATAGTATTATAGTACCAGAAGGCGCAGAAGAAGTGCGGATTATGTTGTATTGGCACGATGTCGCAGGCACACCAGCTACAGCAAAAGCATTGGTCAATGACCTCAATTTATTGGTCACCACACCTGCTGAAAATAATGTCAATCCCTGGGTGCTGGATCCTACGCCTGCAAATGTGGCGAATGATGCCATTAGAGGTGTTGATAATTTAAATAATGTAGAACAAGTCACCTTAAGGGCAGGTGCAGGTGAAGTGTACAGCGGCACACATACGATTCAGATTACAGGTAATGAAGTGCCTTTTGGCCCACAAGAATACTTTATTGTATATGAAGTCATCATGCCAGGTGTAGATTTGGTTTATCCAGTCGGTGGCGAAGCTTTTATAGCTGGCTCACGTGAGTTTATTCGTTGGAATGCTGTAGGCGAAGGAGCAGAAAATGTCAATGTTTATTACTCTATTAATGATGGCGTCACCTGGACAGAAATTCCGACCAATCCAGAACATATACCTTTTGGTTATGTAGATTTTACTTTCCCAGAAGGACTTCCTCCGACAACAGAGGGGCGTATAAAAGTAAGTATCAATGGTGGTGCAGTTTCTGATGTCAATGAATATCCATTTGTACTGATGAAAAGACCTGTTATCGACACAGAAACTTCCTGTGGTGGCAATGTGTATCTAAGTTGGAATGATATTCCAGGGGCAGTAGCTTATGAAGTTATGCATCTTGGTGATCGTTTTATGGAGCCACTGGCAATAACGGAAGCGACCACTTACATTGCAACAGGTCTTGCGCCTGGTACAGAACAATGGTATAGCGTTCGCCCCATTGCAGCAGATGACTCGCGCGGCTTTAGAGCCATTGCTGAAAAAGCAATTATGAGTACAACAATATGCGATGATTTTGCGGATGTACGCGCACGTTCTATTGTGTCTCCAATCAATACAACAGGGCGGCAATATACCAATAATTCTTTATCTCCCAATCAGGCAATCACAGTAGAACTGGAGAATATGGGTAATATTCCAGCTTCCAATTTTGATGTTATTTATGATGTAAATGGAACGACTATCACAGACGTTTACCCAGGTATATTAGAACCAGGCGAAGTAGAATTATTTACATTTTCATTAAATAAAGATTTCTCCGTACCTGGCACGTACACCTTGCGGGCAAGGACAGCACTTGTTGGTGATATGGATGCAAATAATAATGAAGTCGTAGAATCCGTTGTAATGACCCAACTCCCCAATGCCCCTGTAACAGAGAGCATTGATATTTATGAAAATTTCAACAGCATTACGCCCGAAGTTATACAAGGTGGCCAAATAGGTATCGGCAGTGGTGCTTTCGACTTTGTAACCAGTACACAGAATGGCGAATTGATCTTCGGTTCTGATTTTACCATTGAGCCAGCGGCTACTATCAATAATGTAGCATCAGGCGTAGAAACAATCAATCAACTGATATTGACTAAAAATCTGTCCAATTTTAGCGTCTATAATGCTCCAGCAAGTACAGGCCCACAACCTGCCTTGTATCTGGCTTTTCGCTATATCAATCATGGACAGGCCAGCAATGCCAATAACCGCATATTTGTAAGAGGCAGTGATACACACCCCTGGATTGAAGTCTATGACTTGGATGCGAATGAAGCACGAGGAGTATTTGCACAAGTCAATGCCTTTGATATTGCAGATAACCTGCGGGCTGCTGGTCAAGATTTGAGCAGTAGTTTCCAGATCAGTTTCAATCAATCAGGTACATCAAGTGCTGATGATCCTGTGGATAGCGACGGCTTTACTTTTGACGATATACAATTGCAGGAAAGCTTTGATCTGCCTATCGAGTTGATTTCATTTGAGGCTTATAAAGCCAATAATCAGACCGATGTCATTCTAAACTGGGCAACAGCTTCTGAAACGAATAATGACTATTTCATTATAGAATTGGCGACAGAAAGCAATGGTCAAATTGGCGACTTTACCGAATTAACTCGGGTGAATGGTGCAGGCACAACGACCATCCAGCAATATTATGAATATGTAGATACAGAACCTGCGAAAAATACAAAACGGTATTACCGCTTAAAGCAAGTAGACTTTGATGGCGCATCAGCTTATAGTGATGTTCGTACTATAGATTTCAGCGATGAAAATCCAGATGTCATTCAGGTCTTTCCTGTTCCGTTCAAAGAAGGTTTTAATGTTGTTGTAAAAACCGAAGCTGGTTCAGAACTCTATATTCGAGTATCCGATGTAAATGGCAAGCTAGTCAAGGAACAACACGCTACGATAGCAACAGCGGGTACGCATCAAGAAACGATTCAACTAGGGAAAAATATTCCAGCAGGAACTTATTTCCTACAGGTAAAAGTGAACGATTATATACACAGTAGAAAAATTGTCAGGCATAGCGATGAATAGTTTAATTGTGAATGAGCTAATTACGAATTACGAATGAGACAATCCATTCATTAGAATTCATATTGTTATAAGTGTTTACGTCCATAGTCGATGGTCAATAGTCCATAGACAACCATTGACTATGGACCATCGACCTAAAACTGTTACACTGACATTTCTACTGATTAAAACATACCAATCCCTAAAGCAGATTGGGGCATAGAATCCCGGTAAAATTTTCCGTATTCTTATGTGCAGGCGTTCTGAACTTCGGTTTGGAGCGCCTTTTTTTAAATTAGCACAGTTTTTGTAAATAGTCTTTGACATCGTTAATTTAACAATATTTCATCACAAAACACAGCCGGGCATTCCGGTTTATATAAAAACGATTCACAATGAAACAATTCGCAAAATGGTTGAGTCTGTGCCTTATTGCTATGCTGGCTTTTACCGTCACAGCTTTTGCGCAGGACGAAGATACGACTGACGAAGAGCCTGTAGTAGTTTATGATCCAGACGATATTGAAGGCAGTAGAAACCTGACTTCTGGCAAACTGGTTATTGGAGGAAATGGTACTTTTGGAATTTCTGGTAATACCTTATTTTTTGAATTTTCTCCTTTTGTCGCTTACCGTCCTATAGATAAATTACTGGTAGGTGTAGGGATGAATTATAGTGGACAAACTGAAAGATATGCGACTGGTATAGGCACACCTGATAATGTATTCAAATATAGATATGTAGGCGGTCGGGTATTGTCTCGTTTCTTACTGTTTCATGTTGGTGATCCAGCAGGCATTTATGCCAGTACTGAATTTCAGTATAATAAGATCAGCTTCAATTTGGACGGGGAAAAAATACCTGTAGGTCAGTTAGGTTTTGAGGTAGATAAAAAATCATCTATGCTATTCGGACTAGGCTATAGTTCTAATTTTTATCAGGGTTTTGGTTACACGATTGACCTGATGTATGATGTACTCTGGGATGAAAATACTTCCTTTAATGAATGGCCAATTTTATACCGAGTTGGCTTCACTTATGGATTCTAAAATACTTTAGTAAGATATATAGAACAGCCTGTCGCACTCATCCGGTGACAGGCTGTTTTTATTTTGTTAAACCTTCGCTGTCTTTAAGCAAGCCCACACCTAATCCCTACTTTCGCAAGTATAGATGAAATTACTTAAATCACTCTCTTTATACACCATTTCCGGCATCTCTAGTAAGGCGGCGGGTTTTGTATTATTGCCTATTGTTGCCAATACCGTTGGTACTGATAATCTGGGGCAATTGAGTTTGATTTTTGCCATTACGGGCGTCGTAGCGCCATTGATTTTGCTGAGTGCGCATGGCGCAATTAGTGTCGAGTATTTTCGGCGCGACCAGGGCGACGGTGCCTTCCCTGGATATGTGAGTTCTGCGCTCATGAATCCGCTGATTTCTTTTGGTATTTTTACCTTGTTGTTTTTATTCTTTGGAAAATACATAGCCGAAGCCATCAATCTTGATCCCAGGTGGGCTTCACTTGTTCCAGTGTATTGCCTGATGGGAATGATTCCAACGATTACCTCCATTATTTATCAGGTGACCAATCAGCCCTTACGACATGTTCAGTACAACCTCGGCATGACCTTTCTTGAAATGGGACTCGCACTGCTGTTTGTAGTCGCGCTCAAATGGAATTATGACGGGCGGGTTTGGTCTATTTTGGGTAGTAAAATGATTTTCACAGGGATTGGTTTGTACATTCTCTATCGCGCTGGGCTACTCACTCGAAAGCTGTCCAAAACCTATCGACTGGATGCACTGGCTTTCGCGCTTCCGCTCATTCCACATCATATCGCCGGGGCTGTGGTCAATTTGTCTGACCGTATTTTTATCGGCGGCATGGTGAATATGGATGAACTCGGGATTTACGAAGCCGGATACAAAGTAGGGAGTGTGGTGCTGGTTTTGCAATCAGCTTTTGCTTTAGCCTGGATGCCGATGCTCTACGAATGGCTCAAACAAAATACGGAATATGCCAAGCGTAAAATTGTGCTATATACTTATGCAGGAATCGCTGGTTTTTTCCTTTGTGCGATTCTGGTCACGCTGCTCGCTCCAGTGGCTTTTTATTTATTTAATAAAGAATATCAAGGTGGGCTAGCTTATGTGTTTTGGGTCGCTTTGGGCTATAGTTTTTTTGGCTGGTACACGATGCGGGCAGGCGTTATTTTTTATTTTAAAAAGAATATCTATCTGACTTATCTGGCCTTTATTAAAATTTTCCTGAATCTAATTTTCAATTATTTCTTCATTAAGCATTTTGGCGTAGTCGGGGCTGCTTATGCAACGGCTCTTTCCTTTTTGCTTGAATTTATTCTTATCGCCATTATTTCCAATCGTATTTATCCTTTGCCCTGGTTGTATTTTTGGGATAAGCCTTGATAGTTTATCCATTTTTGTTCAGGTGGCTGGATCGATAGTCCGCAGTCGATAGTCCATAGGCAGGACATAGAGAGCATATAGTCGAGTGCCGCAAGGCACTCGACCATCGACCATCGACCATCGACCATCGACCATCGACCATCGACCATCGACCATCGACCATCGACCATCGACCATCGACCATCGACCATCGACCATCGACCATCGACCATCGACCAT
>CALFBH010000026.1 GCA_937951615.1 uncultured Saprospiraceae bacterium
TCTAGCTCATAATCATCCTTCTGGCAATTTAGCTCCAAGTCAGAATGACCTTAACCTGACTCGTAAGTTGAAGAAGGCAGGTGAGGTGCTGGACATTAGCGTTGTGGATCATCTGATTCTTACTAAAGATGGTTATTATAGCTTTGCGGATGAGGGGATACTTTAAATTGCTGTATTACAGTACAGTTATGGGTTATGAATTCTGTATCTTGCACCTTCTACAAAACACTTTTTCAGGTATCTGATTTTACTAAAATAATTGTAACTAATTGGTATCCAGTAGTGTGAGGTCGGCAGTTCAAGCCTGCCTCGCGCTACTTGATTTTCAAAGACTTACGATTTGTTTCGTAAGTCTTTTTTTGTTTTGGTACAACATAGGTACAACAAATTGCTATAAAACAATTTTTATGAATTTTTCGCTACTAGGGTATCTAACTTCAAAATTCCACTTCTCAAAAGTCTCCGCTCCATCAATTGAAAAGATGCTTCGTAAGGTATCATTGTCGTAAGTGAATACGATATTGTATTTGTTTTCCATGTCTCTATTTGAGTTTCTTAATATCCGTACTATAGCTTCTTTATTGGGCAGGTAATCTCTATTCTCACCATTGGCACTAAAAAGGTAATTGCTACATTCAATCATACTGTAAAGCTCATCACTACTATTTCCTTTGCTACCGTGGTGAGCAACTTTCACCCATTCACATTCTATTTTATTTGAAGCGGAGTATCCCAACTCCTTCAAAGAACTAACAATATCAGAAGGATGGGCATCTGCCAACCATAAGACTCTTTTACCTTGGAACTCTGTAATCACAGAAATACTACTGCCATTTTCTACAGATTTATCCTCTGTCCATTTATTCAGATCAAATGAGTCAATACTTTTCAAATAATCGTTATTAGATACACTTATAGGAATACTGATGGATTCATTTTCTATCCTTTCAAGCTGCACATCTTCATCTTTATATTTTGTCCTTAACTCGTTCAGTTTTTCTTTTGATGGCGAGAGAACGGTAATCTCCAGTCCATAAAGATTTTCTGTGTGTAAGTTCACTATATCCTCTTGAGGAAATTGTTGAGTTTCCTCTAAATATTGTGATAGTAAGTCTCCTTGTTTAATACTTACCGGAGAACTAATACGAGATTGATCGTCAATACTAGTCTTGACTGCAATTCGAGGTGGATTGTAAAACCATCTTTTGACTATATCCTGAATCTCTCCCGATTGTACAGCCTTAATATATTTTACGATACCACCAATGTGGTCGTCATGTATGTGCGAGGTAATCCATAAATCAATATATTCTTCTTTTGATTTTATTCCTTTAATTTGTTCAATTAGGATATGCCTAAATGTTTTGCTACGCCCACTATCTATCAAAACATTATGAAAAAAATCATCATTTCCTAAGTAGCAGATTCTTGCGGCATCACCACAATCAGCCTGATAAAAATATATTTCCATATCATTCACCAATCAAATAGATTTATTTTGCCTTCCGGTATTCCTTTTACCAACTGAAAGACACCTGAAATAGCTTTAGAGTGATATCCGCCACCGTCTAATTTATATGTTTTTTGCCCTGATAGACACCAAATAATTTCCAAGTTGTTTTTTTCTAAATAATCAAGGAATATATCTTTCTTGATTATTGTTCCAGTTGGTGTATCCATTAAAATTATATTGCCGTCTATATCTTCCAAACTTCCATCTAATGCTCCATATCGTAAATTTAAGCCCTCGAAGATTGATTTACAGACTATATCGTAACTACTGCTAGCCCCAGATTGGTCACTACTGCCAAAACCTCCCTTAGCTGCAATTAATGGAACTAATACTTTAAGTAGTTCGCTATTTTCATCTTGATCTCTAAGGTTCTGCCACTCAGATTCTTTTGGTGAATCATTGTAAATTGGAGACCAAAACTGTTCTCTGTTAAATAGTTGATAACTTACATATTCTTGTTCTGGTAGTGAACATCTACCTACATCCTTATCTTTCAAAAAAGCAACTATTTCCTCCTTCTGTTCGCTCCTTATAATAAAACTTTGGGCTCGTAATAATATTCTTTTATTCTCGACTTCATATTTAGAAGCTCCAATCTGTTTTGGTTCCCACAGAGTAATACTTTTATATAAAAAAATCCATTCTTGTTCTTGATAATCTTTCTTTAAGAGCAAATGTTTTACAGCAGGTAAGTCTTCTGTTTTTTCAAGCCATTCCAGATTTGGTTGGTTCCAATATCTATACCCATCATCATCCCACCAGTTTTTGCTATCTAATGATAATTGATCTGATGTTTTTTCTTCATCATCATGTCCATGATATTTAGTGTATGCGGGATCAATATTTCTTAAGCTAATTTGCCAAGCCCCTTCACAGTATTCGTATTTATTTTCTTCACCCCAGCTATTTTTAATCTTATAGTTATCAGTAATAATACTCATTATCTCATGAAAAGCAATCCATTGATATTTCTTCCCTATTCTTTCTGTATTGTCATTGCGTGAGTTATAGTTACTATGATTTTTGTCATGATCACCATGTAAACTTATATCATACCCCAATTCAAAGGCTCTTTGAACAATCCAGCATTTAACAGGTGTAATATCAAACAATCTACGATGATAACGTTCATTATCAAGAGTCTGCTTATTTTTTAAGAAAGGTACAAGCTCCTGTTTTACATAGTGACTCTCATCTTTGAATACATCTTCTAAATTACCTACTATTTTAGAAATAAAAGATTCACAATCTAATAGATGACGTTCATATTTTTCAGCTCCTAATGAGTGGGTAAGCTGTCTCTTTTTATGAACCATTGAATCTCTTTGCATTTTAAGTTTCAAGAGTAGATTAACGAGCATACTTTTTTCTTCATCCAAATTCTTGAAGTAAGCCGTGTGTACTTTTTCTAAATTAAAATTAATAGGTGAAAAATTACGCAATGCAGATTCGATTACATACCTCCCAAAATCCCAAGTCATCACAGAGTGATGTATTTGGTTAAATATTCCGCCGTAATTTTTATCATATTCAGGGCTTTTGTAGTCAATATTGTACTTATTAACATCTGCCTCTGTTGGTAATTCAGGTAATTTACTTTTATAAGGAGGTCTAATTAGTTCTAAATTGACATTTATGCCTACCTTTTTATGCACAGCATACTCGATTGCATTCCGGGCATAATCTCTCAAAAGTATATGTTCAGGAGGATTAGTATATCTAAAAATTGTATCATAAACATACTGTGAAATTTCTTTTACTCCTCCATTTTTTGTAGTTCTTAAAATACATCCATAAGCTACAGCATAAAGCCTTTCTGATATATACTTGTCATTAATATTCTGAAATGCGTTTAAGATTGAAATTAATGCTTTAGGCTGTTGCTCCAATAAATTTACCATTGCCTTTGTAGCCTGATCTCTCAATCTACGATTGGTTGATGACAACAACCAGGCAAGTGTTTGCCCTGTGAGTCTTGCTGTTTCAAAATCAATATTATTAGAAACATTGGGAATCCATGCCCAATCAATTAATCTTCTGAGTGGAAAGGCATGGTCATCGTCATTATATCCACTATACCATCTCATATAACGCTGCCAAAAACTATCTCTTTCCGGCATAGTATGTCGCAATAACATTTTATGTAGCATATCTCCATTTAGAGGGTGGTTTTTTGTGACAGCTAATTCTGTAGAAATAAATAGATAGTCAACACTTACATGCTGATTCGTAAACCAACCCCCCAGTTTTTCAATGTTTACACTTTCAACGCTCCTCCAAGTCAAACTACTTTGTACAAAATCTGAAATCGATGAACGTATAGTTTGAAGATTCTCGGGTTCATTTTTTTTAGGTTTTAAACCAATTTTTTTCATTTGGCGGCTTAACCATTTGCATTTTTTTCTAAATTTTTTAAACTTTTCGTTTTTTGAAAATACCCATGGATATACTTCATACAGTTCTAAACTAAATTTTTCAGGCAATAATATCGCAAGTGCCTCAAGTATCCCTCTACTCTTGCCGTAATAAATTTCATTATTTACTAGCCCTCTAAGCCTATTGTCTCTTTTAAATGCTCTTTTTAGTTTTTTGCTCGAAGAGTAAGTGTCTAGCAATCTATTTACAGTAAAAAAATCTCCAAATCGCTCATATGCAAAATAGACTATTTCTTCATCTTCACCTGTTTTGTAATTATTTCTGATACTTTTAATGAATACACTTTCTTGTATTAGGTCATTTAACAAATAGGTAAATTGGGGAAACTCTTTATTAAAAAGTTTTTCGGTTTCTTCTAATTTTAGTGTCCGGGCATCATTATCGAAACTCCGTTGAGAAAACTTATTTATAGCTTCCTGAATAAGTTTAGGTCTTGAAGCATATATTTGCCGTCTTTCAATTAACTTTTCTTCTATGGCTTTAATGTAATATTTAAAGACTTTGCTGATTCCTTGAAAACCTTGTGGAAAAGACTTATCAGGAGAATTTTTAACTCCTTCACAAATAAGTATCAAGAATAAGGGCGTGGTAAACTCCGGTGAAAGTATAGGAAAATTAGGTTGTTTAAGTTGATAATGTTTGCAAAACATATTCAATGCAGCATACTCATTCCCTTTAAATCCTTCATGATTTACTACTGCTAATTTTTTAGTACCTTGTCTCATGTTTTCAGGGACGATAGCACTAAAATATGTAGTTCTGACACTCATGGCTAATCCTACATATGGATATTGTGCGACTTGGCTTATAAATCCTGCAATTTCGTTTTTCCATAGCCTTGCTCCTGCCCCCTCATTTAGAGCATCAATTAAGATTAAAAATCGACTACCAATTTGTTTGCCAATGCTATTTGCTGATTCCAATAATTCTTCAAAAGAACAATCCAAGCCGAGTAGTTTGATTATGTTGTTCTCTATACTTACTGATGTTTTGAAATGTTGTCCTAGTAATAAAAAAGAAGGTAGATTTAATTTTTGCCGCTCAAATGCGATATCCCCAAGTAGATGTGATTTTCCACTACCAGCTTCACCCTTTATCAGAAGCATCGGATTATTTGACAGATATAGATTAATCTCACCTAAATTACTTAGCATACGATTATTACGAGACATTATCTCGTATAATCTATTGATTTCCTGTTCATATGGTCTTAGGTGCCGAGAGTACTCTTTGTCTTTTTTGTCTTTAAATTCTTCATATCTTAAATTATGTAGGTGATTTATCTTTTCATCAATTTTACCTTGAATATTATTAATTTTACTCTCTACCCAGTCAGTATCAATTTTTGTTTCAACATCAAAATTCAGTTGATTAATCCAAGTTTTTAAGTTGTTCACTATATCTTGTAATTCAGTCTCAATATCTTTTAAATGAGCATTTTCCTGATTTCGAAAGTACCTGTTTTCGTATAACCATTTATCAAATACCGTAATAAATCGCTTCCTAAAATAGTCATCTTTTGCCAAATCACTAAATAACTTTGAAATGGGAAGTTTTAAGTTTAATTTTTCATTAAAACGAGGTCCTGAGTTTTCAATTGATTTCGATATATGTCGTTTAAAATAATCAGTGGTTAAACCATTTTGTCCCAAGTAGGTAAAAGAAATTAATGGCAAGAAATTTTTACTCAAGATTTCATTAACAGTATGAATGTACTGGCAATAAATAACTCTACCTTTTTCTTCTGGGCGAAATCTTGTGAATATTCCAAAAAGAAAAATGTCTTGATGAGTTTTCAAAAAAATACCGCTTCCAGAAAAACCCTCGGTTGCCCATTCTACATAATCTTCATTTAGTTGCAGTTGAAACTTTGGGGCTTCAGTCATCTGTTGTTTCCATGTAGGAAAAATTACATCTAGTTCTTTTCCTTGTGTCGCATTGGGAAAGCCTTTAATTATAAAATTTTGAAAAAGTTGTCTCTCCTGTACAGCTTTAAGAACAGGAATTTCCCCAGTTATTTGCTCGACTTTTGATTTCTCAATAACCACTATTCCAATGTCTCTATCAAGGTCTTTATTGATTAGTCGTTCATCAATGTTTTCTATTACAGATTCATAAGTATCCTTTTGCGGGTTGTAAATGTCTATTATTATAGAGAGGTATCGATCGTTGAATTTTGTGCTGTCTTCAAATAGACAATGAGCAGCAGTAATAATGTAAACCTTGTCTTTGAAGTTTTCTTGATAGCATATCAAACCACTTCCTATGACTTGGTCAGAATTTTCTTTTCGTAATCGAACTGTTAAGCAGGATATTAAAGTGTCGTTATTTAAACTCATAGGGGAGATTACAATGTTTCTTATTCTATTTCATTTATAATCTGAATGAGGGAGTTTTTAATTCTATTCTGTGCTTCAGATGCCTCAATTCTTATTTTTCCAGACCTTTTTAATTTTTGATAACTATTCCATTGATTTTGAATTGATAAGAATTCAATAGAAGAGATTCCGTATGATTCCATAGTTTTAAAACATTCTTCTATATTATCTTTTTTAAATAATTCAATTAACTTTTCTTTTAAAGCTTCAACTGATAGCTGGGTATCCTGTTTAGCATCATTTGGTAGTTCAATACTATTTCTGATAGGTTGTTTTTTTACTTTGAAAGAGCTAAGTACATTATCAATTAGACTACTAACTTGTATATTTTCGTAGCTTATTTTACATTCTACTGTATTTTTACTCCTTAGTTTTCTTCTTTGCAAATCTTCGTATTCATAATAATTTGGTCTTTTTAATTTAGAACATTCTTCACAGTTACACGGGATTAATTTTTCAACATTAATATGTTTATAGCTATTGTTAATTCTGTCAAATTCTTCCGTAATCAATGTCAAAAAAAGCCTCGGTTCAGGACCTTCTACAAATATTTGAATTTCTTTTTCGCCATATGTTTCAATAATTAATGCGTTATTCGAAAATCGCTTTAATATGACGCCTTCCCGCCATACCATTGATTTCATATATATATATCGGTGCATTCTGACTATGAATTTAGACAGAATACCTTCAGGCATAAAACCGTAAGAATATCGCAGTTTAATACTGTCATCATAATTCCAATTGAATTCAGGCTGACTTACAGGAAGTAATTGAGGCAGTATAAATGAGTCCTTATTTGGTTCTACTTGATAAATTAATTCGAACTTAAGCATTAATGCTAAAATTTCTTTTTGCTTTCTTTCATACATTTTATCTGACCAAATATTGACAATATCACTTTTTTTAAAAACTCCTTTGTTGTTTTTTTTTATATGTTCATTGTCAAGTATTTTGTAGACAGCATCAGTTGCCCAAGAATTATTCAGTATAATAGTTTTTTCAAGAATTGAGCCATCCTTAAAATGTAAAAACACTCCAAGATCATGAAGGTAATTTGAAAGTTGGTGAGCTTTTTCGAAGTCACTTATCCCATTAAATTCAGATATATCGTAAAATTCTTTATCGGAAATATAATCTTTTTCCAGTCTTATTCTTTCTAGTTCTCTTCTGACTCTGACCCAAGTTTTTGGAAGCTTATCTCCAACGTGATTGAGTTTTTGAATATGAAATTTTATAGTATTTATCAAATCTTTCAACCCTCGTTTAGTAGCAAAATTAACCCTTTGAATTTCAGCTTTTACATTAGGAAAACGTTGTTTAATAGCTCCTATATTAATTTCTCTGCTTCTATCCTGCTTTTCATTGTGTACTATTATGATAGGACTGTCTCCACTCAGCAATTCAAGAATTTGCAACCAATAATTATACGATGTATCTTCTTTCCGCGTATCAGCGACTAACAAATATAAAGACCTTTTTGTAAGAAAAAATTGATGGGTTGAATGATATATTTCTTGACCTCCAAAATCCCAAATATTAACGAAAAAATCCTTTTCAGAATTACCTATAAAATTAAACCTACTAATATCAATACCTCTAGTTGTGTCTTCATCTCTAGGCAATGGTGCATCTTCATTGATTAACTTTCTGGATAAAGTTGTTTTCCCTGCTCCGGGTTCCCCGACTATTAGTAATTTTGCCTCATTCAAAACATCTTCCCCTTCAGCTTCTATTTGTAAAAAGAATTTTTTAATATCTTTAGCTCCTCTTATTACGACTTCTGGTGGAGGGTGGTCTATGTATTTAATATCTAATTTTATTGTCTCAAGTTTTTCTAATTGACAAATAAGTAGTTAAGTATAAATATTCGACACTACTATGTCGTCAAGTTCTTTGAAATTGATAGTATATTTTGTTCCAAAATCATTGAGGATTTCTTCCAATGCGATGTCGAGTTCCTCTTGTGATTTTAAATTTTCATAGGGTAGCCATTCGTACTTCACCATTCTCCAGAGTATTTCAATTGGATTGAGGTGGGGCGAATAAGTTGGGAGGAAAAAGATATGTAAATCTTCCTGCTTCCACTTCGCTACCTGTTCGTGAAACTTATCACTATGATGGATGGGGGCATTATCGATGACAATCGCAGTAGGGCATGTCCTGCTTTTATTAAAATCATTGATAAAGGCAATTGCCATATCACTATTCATACTGCCTTTACAGGTGTAAGCTTCCAGTCGATTATCCAGACTCATTAGACCAAAAACCTGTGTGCCTGGTGTTTTAGATGGCGTGATATGTATGTATTCTCCTTTCGGCTGCCAGGCATAGGGAATACAGCCCTGCATATTAAAGCCACTCTCGTCAGCAAAAAACAAGTCTATATACCCACCCTTATTAAGTTCAATAAGCTGTTTGAGTTCGCTGAGTTTTTTTTCATATTCCTCTGGTGTTTGTTTGCTTTTCAGGCTCTTACGCATTCGTTTCCAACTATATCCTAACGATTTTAGAAAGCGGCGAAGCATATCACGACTAATGTTGAGTCCGAATAAATCATTCAATTCGGCTACCATTTTTTTTAGACTACGGCAATGGGTTTTGACTTTTTTTTAAACTGGTAACCTGATTTTCACTTAGGGCGGATAGTTTTGACTTTAATCCTCTGCCTTTGAGAATGCCAAGTCCGCTAATACCCATATCCCGCCATCTGTCCATCCATGTATAAATCGTACGAGTACGAATACTGAATAAATCTGCCACATCTTCAATTAATTCACCGTCCGAACATAAAAGCAGAGTCTGGCAACGTTGGCGAAAATGAAACTTCGGGTGGTGCTTACTACCATCCTCTAAGGTCATTCGTTCACTATCTGTTAAATAAAATTTTCGTCGCGTCATGACGCAAAAATATACTATTATTTTCAAAGAACTTATATGTATCAGTGTCGATTATTTACATGGATGTACTTATCTTTTGATATCGAGCTGATTTTATTTGTTAGCATATTTGCCCGGTTTATTTTACTCGTTTCCTGAGAAAAGTATAAACTTTCTAGGTTTTGAAGACTATAAATACAAGAAGGAATTTCTTTGAAATTGTTAAAGGATAAGTACAAAAAAATTAAATTATCTAGGCTGGCAACTGATTCTGGTAGTAAGGTTAATTGGTTGTTATCTAAAGAGAGGTATTCAAGTCTTGTAAGATTTCCTATGCTATCAGGCAGAGTTTTAATATTATTTTCCTTTAATGATAAGTTTTTTAAATTAACTAGATTTCCTATTGCCGCAGGTATATGGGATAACTTATTTGCACCAAGGTTCAGTTCTCTTAAACCTTTAAGACTAAATATTTCCTTAGGAATTTTACCTAATCCCAAATGGTAAAAGTCTATTCTATCTGATAATCCTTTTTTGACTCTTAATATTTCATTTTTCACATAACTTGATGATTGCTTATTTTTCATTATTACAAAGGTTTGTTTTAATTAGAATTAGGTAAACTGAACTCCGTCAAAATAATAGACACTAAGATATATACAAAAAGTAATTTTCTATACGAATTTTACCCTTAGTTTTAATCTTTTACCTACATTTTACAGTTTTCTCCGATTAGGTATGCACAAAAAATATTCATAACGTCTTTTATCCGTTCACATAATAACAATGGGTGTCTTCTGATAAAATAATTTAAGCTAGAAAATCCCCATCCCTTCCACATAAACAATCTCCACAAAATTAAGTCATGCGGCTTTTGGGCGGCAACCGCTTTTGCGGCATAAAAATTTTATTCAACAGTCAGTTTCGATTTAATTATAGAAGAAGAACGCTTAAAATCCTATAATATGTTCTTGAACTTGCACCTTAATCCAAAAAAACATAACTTGCCGACTCTTCTATATTTACCCCATAAACCTACCTGTCTTCCCATTTATCGAGTAAGGAAAATATTTCAACATGTTCGTGTAAAAGCACAACGCTTATGTCTTTTTTTACATACGGGAAAATAATACTGATGATTACTTTGCTAATAATAGGGTGGCAATGCTTACTTCTTCATGCAGACGAAATATCTGCAAACCCGCAACATATAATAGACAGCAATGTGCCACTAGGTGCTCTTGCATCCCGCGCAGATAATGTCCGGGGAAATTATCTCCATATTGCGCAAAATGGTGCTTTGGAAGGGGAGGGGGTTGTGATTGCAGTCAGTGATTGGCTGTCAAAACACATCGATCTCAAAGATCGCTTTATCAATGAAGCTACTGGAGAAGACTATGGTCACGGCAGTTTGGTCAGCGGTATGATTGCAGGAGAAGGCATCTTGCGACCCACTTTCAAAGGCATTGCTCCGAAATCAAAAATTATCAGTGCGCCCAGTCGTATTGCAGGTAGTCATCTGGCTGGTTTGGTGAACAACCATAATGTAGTCCTCACCGTAAAACCCTCTGGCGGACCGATAAGTTGTACAAGTGGAACGCCTTATCCTTACGGAACTTATATCCGACAAAGTATGGATTACGATACAGATATGAGGACTTATCCACAGGTTCTCCATCTGACCTCAGCGGGAAACCAGGGAAGTACTTTGTGTACGCCAGATAAGTATCATTCGATAGCAGCAGGGGCGCAATCGGCTAAAAATGTACTGACAGTTGGCGCAGTAGATATTAATGATATACCTTACGGAAACACTAGCCGCGGACCCACCGCAGATGGCAGATTGAAACCTGAAATAGTCGCTATAGGCACAGGATTCTACACGACCCATTCCAACCACGACTATAATGGCGGCTCAGGCACAAGCTTTTCAGCACCGCAGGCAGCAGGCGGATTGGCTTTATTGTATGAACATTATCGGAATATGCACAGCGGAGCTAATCCCGATGCGGCATTGATGAAGGCTATATTTTGTAATACAAGTGAAGACTTAGGTAACCCGGGACCAGATTTTCATTATGGCTATGGCAAAATGAATATACGAAGAGCCAAAGAACTGATGGATCAGTCAGAATATTATTTTTATAATGAACTGAATACGACAGGAGCGAGTTTTCAAGCTGATATTGCTGCACCTGAAAACCTCCACGAATTGCGGGTGATGCTGTATTGGAATGACGAGCCAGGAAACCAGCATCTCGCAGACACAGCGGCTGTACTAGTTAATGATTTGGATATAAAAATAATAGATGAAAATGGAAATATTTATTATCCATTCAAGCTAAATCCTAATGATGTAACTGCGAATGCGACAACTGGCAAAGATCGACTCAATAATATGGAGCAAATTATTATCCCTGCTCCAGCAAGCGGAAATTATACGGTACAGGTCGATGCTTTCAAATTGAATGGCACAGCTGCACAGGACTTTTATGTAGTGTATGAATTATTGCATCCAGGCATTATAATCACCAGCCCTTTGCCAGAAGAAATACTGCCCGGTGGTTCTTCTAATTATTATGTAGAATGGGATTATTATGGAAATGACATGACAGATTTTATGCTTAGTTATTCATTGGATAATGGTGTAAACTGGCTACAATTGGCAACTGTCCCACATGATAAACGTATTTTTAAATGGCTGCGCAATGACCTAGCTAACATTAATATTTCAAATGCCTTGTTCAGTATTTGTAAAACAAGCGGACTGCATTGTGATACCGTGTCAACACCTTTTAAAATATATGATGCCCTGCAAAAAACGCAGATACAAATTGCAGCAATATGCGATAATCCGAATGACAGCCAACTCAAAATAAGCTGGGAAGATATTTGTCCAGATTGCGATTACGAAATTTCTATGTACGATGAAGCCAGTAATGCCATGCTGCCGGTCATGACGACGCCAAATAATGAGTACATCATGAATTACGATTATACCTATGGAGAAACATGGGCGGCAGTTACCGTATTATATCCTGATGGAGGGCGGAGTTTGCGCTCCAATGCAGTTCGCTTTATTCCGAATTATGTAGATGTAAAAGTATTTCTGGAAGGTGCATTAGACAGCATCAATAATCAGATGCACACTAAACTGTATGAAGGTAATTTTTTGCCCCGACAACTCAATACGATAATCGTAGAAGACGAAGTGGTTTATAATGCTGCTTTCGTTTATGCCCAAGCACCTTTTAATTATGATGGAAATGAAGTGATGCATTGGAAAAACCAAGAGTATAAACCCAATACGGTAGATTGGGTGCTAGTTTCTCTCAGAAGTACAACTGCACCAGAAAGTGAATTTGCCAAAACAGTGGCATTGTTGCTCGATGACGGAGGTGTAAAAATTATCGAACACGATTTTTTGAGTGGCGCACCCGACTCCTCCTTTTACCTGGTCGTCGAACATCGAAACCACCTAAGTGTGATGACACCATATCCGATTACTTACGATTCCTGCAATGGGATTATCTGGGATTTTACGACACGGGATTCCTGGAAGGTATCGACTGTTGTCGGGCAGAAAGAAGTGCGTCCGAGTGTATTTGCCATGTTTGCAGGCAATGTCCCTAAAGCCGGCGATGAATGGAGTGATATTATGGGCGCAGATAAAACGCAATGGAGCCTAAATAATGGACGATCAGCCTATCTACTGACAGACTTCAATCTGGATGGTGATATAAATGGCGCGGACAAAATATTATGGGATGAGAATAATGGGCTATCTTCAGGAGTTTTGAATTGGTAGCTGGGTGGATTGTGTTATTTAGTTACTGGACTTTGGAAATTAGGGTATTCGGAAATTGGGTATTAGGTTACCCAAAATAAACGCTTCATTTAATTTAGATAAGTTTAAAACGATATAAAACGCTGGCGATTAGTTTTTTATTCAAAATTTAGATTATAAATAATTCTGTTCAATTGCTTAATTGACTTATAGCCAACAGTTTTTTCCAATGGCTATCGGGAAAATTTGAATTTGAATTTGAATTTAACGTTTGAATTTGAGTTTGAATTTCCACTAGCTTATTGCCTAATACATGTACCACCCAAGTCCTCATAACGATATACCGTATCGTTGATTTCATCTCTCGTAGAGCCATTATCTCCTTCACAGATGAGACCAAGATCTTCAAGGGGCGCGACACCATCATCATAACCTGTACATTCATAGCAAAAATCTTCTTCGCAGGAAGAGAACGCTAAGACTGTGGCGATTATAAGAAGTTTAAATAATAATTTAATACCCATGCAAATTGAAATTGTGAATTGATATAAAAACAGCTTGACAATCAAACAGTTTTGAGGCTGCAAAGTAAATAAAAAATAAGCGAAGATTAATGTTTTTTTGGACTATTTTTGTCCTTCAATAGCAATAATGAATCGTATGAAAAATGGAATTATAATTCTTACTTTATTATGGATGACCTTATCGGTAAATGCGCAGACGGATAGCCTCGAATTTGATTTCGCCCGATTTATTTATCTGGATTCCATAACGATCACAGCTTCCCGGAGTGGTTTTGATAGCGAAGAGTTTATCGAAATGGTACAGGCAGATTCTTCTTTTTACCGGGCTTTTCGCAACCTGCGTTTTGTCAATTATACTGCCGAGAATGACATCCAGTTTTATGATAAAAAAGACCAACCCGCTGCCTCATACCGCAGCAAAACCACACAACAAGTACAGCAGGAAGCGCAACTCACCTGCCGCACCATGCGCATAGAAAGCGAACAGATAGAAGGCAAGTATTATAAAAAATCCAGAAAACCTCGCTACTACACCACCAAAATGTATGAGCGTTTATTTTTTACCAAAGAAAAAACCTGTGAAGCAAGCATAGATGCTCCAGCTTCAGAAGACGAACCCGACGGTAAAATAGCCAAATACGTTGCGCAGCTAAAAAAGCTCATCTTCCAGCCAGGCGAAAAAGTGGATATCCCCATCATTGGTAATAAAACAGCTATTTTTGATGAAAAAATGGCAGAATATTACGACTACTCGATTGAATCAAAAATCTATAAAAACGGAATAGATTGCTATGTGTTTGGGCTAACCGTCAAGCCAGAATATCAATCTAAAAAAACCGATAAAACAGTCGTAAAATTTCTGGAAACCTATTTTGAAAAAAAGACCTTCCAAGTCATTGCCCGCAATTATCGAGTCGCTTATTATGGCGCATTATTCGACTTTGATGTCACGATGAATGTAGAGTTAAAAAAACTGGAAGACAATTATTTTCCCGAATTTATCAGCTATGATGGCTTTTGGAAAGTACCCACTCAAAAATTAGAAAAAGCTAAGTTTACAATCCAATTGGAAAGTTTTGAGTATTGAGTTTGTTTTGCCCTCACGCACCTCGTGTCCTGAAGGACGCCCCACGCGCATGTCGTATTAGTTTTGGAATTTTACCTTTTGTTTTTTGAGTTTGAATTTGTCATTTGAATTTGAGTTTGAATTTCCTACCTTAGCAATATGATAGAACGTCCACCACTTTCGACGAAAATTATTTTTGCCGTTGGCCAATTAGGTTGGTCGCTGGCCAGTTTTGGAGTGTTGAATCTCATTCCGTATTTCTTTATGCCGCCTGAAGAAGCGGGGAAGACAGATTTTCCCGATTTTATTTATCAGGGCGCGATATTGGGCATACTGACGGTAGCCGGACTGGTCAATTTCGGCGGACGTTTTTTTGATGCCATCAGCGATCCGATTATTGCCAACTGGTCGGATAAAACAACTTCCACCTTTGGAAAACGCAAAAAACTGCTCGCTATCGGAGCCTTGCCTTTCGCTTTACTTTCTGTGCTGGTTTTTGTGCCCATCAGTCCCGATGATACTATGCTGAATACGATTTGGCTAATGGTCTTAATCGTCCTCTTTTACCTGTCTTTTTCGCTATATGTTGTACCTTATAATGCGCTGATAGGCGAGCTTGGACACGACCCAAAAGACAGGATGTTAATCAGTACACTGATTTCTGTAACCTGGGCATTGGGCTTTGTTTTAGGCGGAATGATTTATGCTTTGCAGGGCTATTTTGAAAACAGCATGCCTTCGGCGCAAGCCTTCCAGTATGGGCAGGGCATCCTGAGTGTCATTGCTTTTGTGTGCATGTTATTTCCTATTTTATTTTTAAATGAAAACAAATATTGCAAGCAAACAACTTCGTCGGTTAGTTTTGGAGAATCCATGGAAATTGTCTGGAAAAATCGGAATTTTCGCTTTTTCGTGATTGCTGATTTGACTTATTGGGTAGCCGTGACCATCATTCAGGCAGGCGTTATTTATTACGTAACCATTTTACTGGGCATGGATAAAAGTAATGCAAGTCTATTTGCAGCCATAGCATTCCCATTGAGTTTTGCCTGCTATATTCCAGTCAATATTTTAGTAGCCAAATACGGAAAAAAACGCATCGTCTCTTTTGGGTTCATCTTATTTGCCCTCACTTTTTTGGTTTCTTTATTCCTGGGCAAAATGCCCTTGCCGGGAATGTGGCAATTAGGTTTACTCATCGTTCTATCTGCTATGCCCCTAGCCATTTTTGGCATCATTCCCAATGCCATTATTGCAGATGTCATCAACAAACAAGCGGAAGAAGAAGGGGAGTCACAAGCAGGTATGTTCTTTGCCTTTCGGACTTTTATGATGAAGTTGGGCGCGTCTTTTGCCTTGCTGGTCTTCCCGTCTATGTTGTTATTAGGACGCAGTGCGGAGAATGATCTTGGTGTTAGAATGACAGGTCTATTCGCACTGGTCTTCTGCTTGATAGGCTTTGTATTGTTTCAAAGATACAAAGAAGTGGTTTAAGCGTTAATTTTGCCATGAATGCACGAATTATAAACGAATGGTAACAGTTTAGTCGATGGTCGATGGTCGATGGTCGATGGTCGATGGTCGATGGTCGATGGTCGATGGTCGAGTGCCTTTCGGCACTCGACTATGTGCTCTTTATGCCCTGCCTATGGACTATGGACTATGGACTATGGACCATTGACCTAAACTGTTACAACAAATGAATTTTATTCGTCCGCAATTCGTGCATTCGTGGCTATCTTTTTTCACTCAAACTCCAACCTGTATTTTTCTAAACGCCAGATAAGAATAAACAATCGGCACAATAGAAATCAAAAGCACCAAGCCAACAAAAACACTACCCACCAAATCTTTATTACTGACTAGCAATGGAAACACCGCCATCAGAACACCACCAAGCATCCACAGTTTTCCGCCAAGGCGATGTGTGCTTTTCCAAACCTGCTCATTTTCCAATGTCCAGGGCGTGCGAATACCGATAAAATAGTTGTGCTTGATCGTTTGAAAATAATTGCCCAATGCTGCAATGAACAAACCCACCACTACAAAAATCCAGTTAATATCAGAGCCGCCTTGCTGCGAACTATAAATAATAAGCACAGAAATAATCGACATAAACAGCACCATAATAAATTTGAGCTGCTGATATTTTGCACCCATATTTTTGATTTTACCCTTCGGGTCAATTTTAGGAACAAGCAGAAAAATCAGATAAGTCAGTGGAGCCAGCAAGAGCAACATAAAAGGTAAAGTCGTTTTGCTTCCCATACGGTCAACTTCACCATTTATATCGAAATGAACAGGCACTTCTGCCGGAAGACTGCCCCATATTATAGCCAGATAAATAAAAGGAATTGCCATTAAAATCAGGATAAGAATTTCACTTTTTAAATATTTCATCGTCTTATTTATTTAGATTGATAAACCATTTTAATACATCTTCCAATACCGTCGTATTGATAGAATAGAGAACAAATTGCCCCTGCTTTTCAGCCATCACCAGATCTGCCTGCTTCAGCTTATCCAGGTGATGCGAAATACTGGGCTTGGAAATACTAAATTCCTCCGCTATTTCCCCTGCTGTCATATCTCGCTTTTTGAGGAGTTCCAAAATATCCCGACGCGTCGCATCATTGAGTGCTTTGAATATTTTATTCATTTTGATGTTTAGGTAATTAATTATTTAGTCAAATATCTAAATATTAATTCAAAAAATCAAATTTTACACTAAAAAAAATCTAATTACTTAGATGGACAAAGTATTGAAAATGGCATAGCTCCAGATATTTATGTAGATGAAGACCCTGCCACAACTGATGTAGATGAGATCATTGAAAAGGCATTAGAATTATTGGATTGAGTATAAAAAAAGCAGCCACATCACTGTGGCTGAACCGAACACCGTACCGACGACTTTAGCCGTCGCAGGGAACATTGACGGCTAAAGTCGTCAGTACGGTGTTTTCGGTCAGTATATGTTATTGTCTAAATTTCGTCACCTTACGAACCGCACTACCCGCAGCATCCGACAAGCGGATAAAATACATGCCAGCAGATAAGTCGCGCAAGTCAAGCACAGCATTATCATTGCTATTGACAAATTGTGTAAACAAAACCTGTCCGGTAATATTCACCAATTCCAATTGCAATTGAGTACTTTGAGTACTTTCCAATTGTACCGTCAGGTAGCCATTAAACGGATTAGGATACACCTCAAAAACACTCAAACCTTCTATATCTTCAATGGCAACAAAGTCCACCGCAAAGACATCAGAAAGAGAAGAACAACCATTGGTGTCAAATATCTCAACCGTATAATCACCATCCATCACAGGAATATAAGACTGCGCAGACGCGCCCTGAATAGGCTGCCCATTCAAATACCATTGATAACCAAAAGCATTAATGTCCGCCGTCAATACGCCGCCAGATTCACTGATGGTCGGTTGTGCAGTCGTGAAATTAGAAACACTGACTTCATCCGTATCCACACAGCCATTATCATCGGTAAAGGTGATGCTATAAGTTTCTGTACCACTAGGCATGACACTAATCGTAGCTGTCGTCTCTCCAGTACTCCATTCAAAAGTACCAGCCGTAGAAGGAATAGCCGTCAGCATAGTAGATTCGCCTTCACAAATGGTTTGATTTGCCCCAGCTTCTATAATTGGTGCAGGAATGACGGTAATCGTCACATTGTCCACACCAGTACAGCCGCCCAGAAAACCAGTCACCGTATAAGAAATAGAAGAGTTGGGCGTTACCGTAAGACTCGCGCCCGTTTGTCCATTATTCCAGATATAAGTATCGCCGCCACTAGCTGTCAGCGTGACTTCTTCGCCCTGGCAAACAATGACATCCATACCCGCATCTATCATGACATTAGTGGTCACATTGACCGTAACATCATCAGTATCTGAACCGCAGGCATTGGTCACGGTCACGGTATAAGTTGTGGTGGCATTAGGAGCTACACTCACGGTCGCACCACTTTGCCCATCGCTCCACTGATAAGCTGTTCCACCAGAAGCGGTAAGCGTCACGGCTTGTCCTGCGCAGGTGCTTTGGTCTGCGCCTGCATTGGCTGATGGTGGTGGTGCAACATTGACCGTAACATCATCCGTACTAGTTCCGCAGACATCCATAACCGTTACAGTATAAGTTGTGCTCGCAGTTGGGGAAACCATGATACTTGCACCAGTCATTCCATTACTCCAAGAATAAGTTCCTCCACCACTTGCAGTCAGCATAACTGTAGTGCCACCACATACAGACTGGTCTGCACCAGCATTTGCATTGGGCGCACTAAGGACTTCTACAATAAGATCATCAGTAGCTGTGCCGCAAATGTCCGTCACGGTTACAGTATAAGTAGTCGTAGCCGCAGGCGAAACAGAAACGCTTGCCCCCATCATCCCATTACTCCACGCATAAGTTGCTCCTCCACTTGCAGTGAGCGTAGCCGAACCACCAGCACAAATCGTTTCGTCTGGACCTGCATTGGCTATTATATTATTATTTACCATTACGGTCACCTCATCTGTAGCTGCGCCACAACTTCCAGTCACCGTCACACTATAAGTCGTCGTAGCAATCGGGAAAACCGTAATGCTTGCACTAGTCTGTCCATCACTCCAAAGATAAGTTCCGCCACCACTCGCGGTGAGCATAGCCGAACCACCATTACAAATAGCCTGATCCATTCCTGCATTAGCATTTACTGTGCTACTGACGGTTACCGTTACCTCATCAGTAGCAGAACCACAGGCATCTGTTACCGTTACGGTATAAGTTGTCGTAGCAGCTGGAGAAACCATAATACTTGCAGTAGTCTGTCCATCACTCCAAAGATAAGTCGCGCCACCACTCGCAGTGAGTGAAGCCGATCCACCAGGACAAATCGTCTGATCCATACCCGCATTGGCCACCGGAAGTGGCGTGACATCGACCGTGACATCATCCGTAATGGTTCCGCAGGTGGTGCTTGCTGTTACGGTGTAGGTCGTCGTTGCCGTTGGTGCAACTGTAATCGTTGAGCCTGTCATTCCATTGCTCCAAGAGAAGGTTCCTGTTCCTGTAGCGGTGAGCATGACGGCCGCACCTGAGCAGGTCGTTTGGTCGAGTCCAGCATTGACAAGTGGCGCAGCATCTACTATTATTGTGACCTCATCACTTGCTGTCCCGCAGGCATCACTGACGGAGACGGAATAGGTCGTCGTCATGGTCGGCGACACAGAAATGCTTGCACCAGTCTGTCCATCACTCCAAGTATAAGCAGTCCCACCACTTGCGATGAGCGTAGCCGAAGCACCAGGGCAGATGATCTGTTGATTAGTTGTTGCCGTTACCATTGGACCAGCCGCTACGGTGTAACAGGCTTGCTGCGACACATCCGATGCATAGCAAATATCCAGAAAACTACTACCACAGGCAGCAGGCAGAATACCTGCATCTGTATTTATACTATCTATTTCAAAAAGAAAACCCTGTATGGAAAAAGTCGCACCAGGATTGAATTGCCCGACAAGGGCAAAAACATCATTTAGATTTTGAATATCCGAACCAGAATTGATACCACCAGCATTCAGATTGGTACACAAACCAGGAAAAGCCAAGTCCACCCAGTTGCAACAAGCACCCAGCGGAATAGCCGAACCAGTCAAAATACCATCCAATAAGCCCTGCACCTGCGATAAGTCATAATTGACCGCAGTGACACAAAACTCATCGCCAGCCATCAGCCCAAACTCAGCAGCCGGATCAAAAGCACCACTCGGCACGCCACCCAAAATCAGGTCGCCCCAGCCATCCGTCGCAGGCGTATTGGGGTCGGTCACGATGTATTCCAGCGTAGGCAGTCCTATGCCGGGATCAGTTACAGTGGACACGACTTGTTGCCCGGTACAAGCTGTAGAATTAGCCGGTTGAGCAATGATCGGGGGCGTCGTATTGGGGCAGTTGATTTGCTGGGCATGCATCAGTAGCGATGTAGCGAGCAGTAAAATTGTACACAATAAGGTAAAGTAGGTTTTCATGCGTTTTCAATTGATGAATAAATTTTGAATTTGTAGCCTGATAAACGACTATACATTTTTGAATTTAAACGGCATTATCCCTTTTGGGAAGGGGAGAGCTTGGTGTTTTCATAAAGATGTACAGCAACTTAGCAGCCTCGTAAAACTACTTAATTATTTGGAAAATATTAATATCAGAAAGCTAATTTTATTTTTCTCTGAAGAACATGGCTAAGTGGGCAGCCACTTGAGTACCCTCTTCGTACTGCTCATAAGTCAACTCCGCATTTTCATAAAAGACTTTTCTTTCTTGCAATTTGCTGTCAATAAAGTCCTTCAATTCCTCCTCCGTTTTATCAGCTAATAAAGGACGTTGAGCAGTTTGAGATTTTAGTCTTTTAAAAAGCAATTCAGGCGATGTTTTCAAATAAACAGTCGTACCATTTTCATTCATCCAGTCCTGATTGTCAAAAAAGCAGGGCGTACCGCCGCCAGTAGCGATGACGACCTTATTCAGCTTGCCCAGTTCTTTCAGGCATTGCTGCTCTATTAGGCGAAAGCCTTTTTCTCCTTTAAGTTTAAATATTTCTGGAATGCTGAGGTATTCTGTGTCCTCGATATAAGCATCCAAGTCCACAAAGGTATAGCCCAGCAGCTCCGCCAGCTCGCGCCCGATGGTGGATTTTCCGCAGCCCATAAAACCGATTAAGTATATTTTCATTTTTATCTCCGTACTGACGACTTTAGCCGTCAATTAATTCAATATTCCCTGCGACGGCTAAAGTCGTCGGTACGGGGCTGGCTCATTTACCATTCGTCCGGTCATTGAGCGGAGTCGAAATGAACGTTACTTTACAATTCATCCAAAACATCTTTTATAATACCAAAATTTCGCTGAAATTCAACATAAGCAGGATAAGCATTAGTCAATTCTTCCCAAATTGTATAGCACTGCTGATAGTAAGGACGGGCTTTGGTACGATCATTCTTTTTATCCTTGTGAAATTGCCCTAATTTATAATAAGAAATAGCGAGTCCGTTTTTAAAATCTGAATTATCAGGATTGGCTTTGTGTAGTTGCCCAAAGGTTTCTGAACATTTTTGGAAGAAGTAAATGGCTTTATTTAAATCTCCAATGGTTTGATAAAAGTTTCCAAGTCGTGTAAAAAGCCATGCCAAATTAAAGGTAGGTTTTTTAAAACCATCAATCATTCCTTCCCCATAACGGGCAAGTACAGCAGCTTCCTCATAAGAGACATTCAGCAAATGCCCAACTCCAGGTTGATAGTCCAATTTATCAATCAAAACCAAAATCAAGCCTTCCACATCGCTATACAAACTGTCCTGCTGCTTAGTCTTTATAATCTCCTGTATCACTGGGCTGACCTTGAAGGTTTTATTGGTTTTATCATATTCCAGCCAGCCTTTTTGTGCTAAGTCGAGTAGCTGAGTATCCAGTTCTTCCTGCTCTGGCAATAGTGACTCTAATCGCTCGAAAGGGATGTTCTCTGGCGGCAGTACGGCAAAGATGGAGAGCAGGCGACTTTCTATATCTTCGAGGTCACCGAGCTCATACATGGCGGAGATGATGGCTTCGGGTTTGGCTTTTTTGAGCTTGCCATAATCGGTCTGCACTTCACGACTTTGCGAAAGCTGTAATAGTCCTTTTTGCTGTAAATCTTCTAGTAAGTTACTAAGGCTGTATTGGGTTTTTAGGCGATTGCTTTGGTGTAGATTTTTAGCCAGTATTTCCAATACTAGCGTGTTTTTATCTACGGCATCCCTTATGTTCAAGACGAGTTTTTCTTCTTCGGTAGGTAAATCGGAGTAGTGTTTTTTGAATAATTTCAGGGCATCCACTTTTGGTAAGCCTTTTATTTTATAGGTTGCTGCACTCCGATGATGTTCAAGTCGTGTGGTGAGCAGCAGGTGGAAATTTTCGCAACTGCGCAGGTCATCGTAATGTGTTTCGAGGTCATTTGGATCATTGGCATTGTCTATCACGAGCAGACAAGGTTTTTGGAGGTTTGCCATTTCGGTGATGAGTCTTTGTAGCCTCTGTTGTGTATTCATTCGCTCGTCAAATCTAAGTCCGAGCGGGAAGGCGAGGAGGAGTAGGGCAGCGGCTATGCTTTGCTCTTTCAGTACCCAAGCTACATGGCTGTACTTGTTCTGGTAGCGGTGGTAGTATTGGGCAGCAATGGAGGTTTTGCCGATACCGCCTTGTCCGTTTACCAGTAGTAGGATGTGTCCGTCTGGCTCAAATAGTCGTGTGTGTATTTCATCCAGTTCTATTTCCCTACCTAAGAAGTCTTGATTGAGGGATGGGGGCTGCGTGAGGTGTTTTTTGATTTTTTGTTCTCCGTAGATATGGAAAGTAGCCTTATCTATTTTTTCAACGTTGATTATCTTATTTGCAAATTGCTGTAAGATTTGTTGAGTGATTCTGCTCTGAATGGGATGCAATTTTCCTTCAATTTCAATGGACTCTTTACCTTGTTGTTTTAATTGTTCAACGATGCTTGTGATGTTATCAATTTTTGCATCTTGACTTTCTAACATGACGACCAATTCAGCTTCTTTCACCGTCCGGCTTTTCTGTACTTTTTGTCTGAAAATATCGTGGAATTGCTGAATTTTAAGGTCTATTTTATCTTTTGCAGCTTCAAAATCGACTTGATTCTTTTGTTTGAAATGTTTTATAATCTCATCGTGTTCTCTTATTTTATTGAGGATGTTTTCTGTCCTCTGTTGAATAGTATTCAGGTTTTTCCGCTCATTTTCATTACCATAATAAAATTTGTAAAAGGAGCTTTGGACATATATTTTTCTAAAAAATTCTATGACGGTTTTTTCCTCCTCTTTTTTACAAAATTCAACAATAGATTCTATGTAAATTCTTGGAAAGTCATTGGGTGTTTGCGTTAAATTGTGTTTTAATAGAAATTCCTGAACTGCCTCTTTTTTAGATACGGCCCTTGTAAGTGATTTGATACTATCGTAAGTAATGGAGGCAGTTATTCGTCCGGTTATTAGTTCCAGCATGTTTTGTAGGTTTTCCATGAAGAGTTGGCCTTATGGATTTTGTTAATCCTATTCGACTAAATGGTAAAGATAAGGATTTTTGTCAAATGTTTTTACACATAGAACTTCAGAAGATTAGCTCAACAAAATAGAAACAGATTCTAAGGCTAAAGCATGGATAAAACGATTAAGGGGACAAGAAAGAATGGCTGAAAGCTAGGGCAAACGCATCAAATTAAAAAGCAACCTGAGTCGTCTGACGATTCAATTTATTCAGGAGTTCATCGTCCTGGAAATCATCATACGTGTGGATAAGCAAGCATCGTCAGCCGACTTTTTTTCTTCATTTTCCAAATTTAAATTTAATGCGGTGTTCAAAGTATGAAATAGTCGGCAGACGAAGGATTTGATTAAAATTAGTGGTTTGTCCCTGGAAACATGCTGTATTTTCAACTGAATTCGTCTGACGACAACGGAATTTGCTCAACGATGCTTTGATAGAACACGACTAAAATTTTGATGCGTTTGCCCTACTGAAAGCCTTCATATAATTGGGATTTGTTACATTTACCAATCAACCAATCACCAATCACCAGTCACCAATCAACCAATCAACCAATCACCAATCACCAACCAACCAATCACTCCCCCTCCTCCAATTCCCGCCTAAGCAAAAACTGAACAAGAGCATGAGGCAGCATACCTTGCAGCCCATTAAGCCGCCGCAATTTTGCGCCGCTAATAATCAGGGTTTTGCCTTTGATAAATCCATTCCAGACATCCTTGGCGACTTCTGCTCTTGTGGTGGCGACAAGCCCTTCAAAGGTTTTGACTTTTTCCATTTTTGCGGTGTGTTTAAATGGCGTGTCTTTGATGGCAGATGGGCAGACGGTGATGACTTTGACTGATGACTTTAGGGCTTTGAGTTCTTCTGTAAGACTTTGGCTGTAGTGTTTGACAAAGGATTTGGTGGCTGCGTAAGCGGACATTTTGGGGACGGGCTGAAAAGAGGTGTTGGAACTGATATTGATGATCGTGCCTTTGTTTTTTGCCAGCATGACTTTTAGAAAGAGTCGGGTCATTTTGAATAGATTCAGCACATTGAGTTGTATCATGGAGACTTCTTTCTCCATTGAGATGTCATTGGCAAAACCATAAGTACCGAAGGCGGCATTATTGATGAGTACATCAACTTCCCAGTTGTTTTTTTGTGTCCAGTTGAAGGTGTTTTGGGCGGCGTCTGGTTTGGATAGGTCGATGGTAAGATAATCTATATCGGCATCGGGAATGCTTTCTTGCAATTGCTTTTTTGCTGCTTGCAATTCGTCTTCTAGCAGAGATGCCCAGAGTATTTTATAGCCGTTTTGGGCAAAGTGTTTTGTTATTTCATAACCAATTCCGCTGGAGCCGCCTGTGATTAGGACTGTTTTCATAATTTATAATTGGGTCCATAGTCGATAGTCCATAGTCGATGGCTGCTTTTAAGTATTCATTTTGCTTTGCAAAATGCGTGTAACCGCGCCATGGACTATCGACCATCGACTATGGACAAATTAACTTTTGACAAACTTTTTCACCACCACACGTTCTCCGATTTGTACTCGACAAAAATAAATGCCGCGAGCAAACTGACTCACATCGACCCTTGTATTTTCTGTAATTGTACTCTGATAAAGTTGTTGCCCTAAAGCACTGAAAATGCTGAGTTCGGCGGATTGTGTTAAAGGTTGTGCAAAACTGATTGCCAGTTCATCTGTAGTTGGATTTGGATAAATATTGAACACAAAGTCAGGAAGTTCTGGTGCAGTTGTTGAAATCAAAATATCGCCAGCAGAATAGAGGGTGAAACCGCCTCTGCGATTGCCGACAAGGTATTCTAAGTTGCCATCATCATTGATATCTGCCACATCTAAGCGAGTACGTGCGCCTTGTACAATGCCCCCAAAAAGACTGTCTGCTTTTTCGAAGCCAAGCCCAACAGCGAGGCTGTCTTCTATATTGATGTAGCGACGAATATTGCCCGGCTCGCTGCCGATATAGAGTACATACTCTCCATTATCATCAATAATGACAGGATCGCAATAGCCTTCTGTGAAACCCAGTTCCCGACAATCTATATTGCCGAAAAAATTGTCTTCTTCTACCAAATCTGGTACTTGAGCTGTGCCAATATTCCGCCAGTAATTCAGGTTGCCATTGCGCTCACCGATGACAACATCTAGCAGCCCGTCGCGATCTATATCAATAGGGTAGGGCGCAGAAAATTGCCCGACGTCAATATTCTGAAAGGCAGTAAAACTGGGAAAAACAGCCAAGCCATTACCTGTGTCTGTATTTTCAAAATAAAGTAATTTTCCAAATTCTTCGCCTAGCAGCATATCCAAATCACCATCATCGTCAAAGTCCCCGAAACTGGGATTGAGTGCGCGAAGATCAGGCGTTGCCTGTAAGTTGGCGTAATTATCATCGACGAGCGTATATTCGGGTAAAGTAGTTGTTCCTGTATTTTCATATAAGGCAATTGTTGCCATATAATTGCCACCAGCCTGGAAAAACCCATAAGTTCCTATAACAATATCCAGCAAGCCATCTCCATTATGGTCGAAAAAAGCAGGAGCAGTTTCTGAACCATAATCGACCATTTCATTAATCAGAAAATCATTTTGTTGATAATCGAAGAGTGGGAGCGTGGTGCTTTGTGTATTTTCGTAGAACCAGGAGCAATAGTAATTTTCGGAGACATTCCGCGCATTGGGCGCAGCCAATAAATCCTTACTTCCGTCATTATTGACATCCATATAAAAGGCGGCTGGAAAAATAGGAATGTCAACAGGCGTCGTGTAATCGGGAAAACCAATAATCTGGTCATTCATCCAGGCAGTATCGGCATTTCCTCCATTGATACCGAGCACCATATCTGTAAAAGATACATCGCCTAATAGAATTTCATTATCACCATCATCATCAATATCAAAATTGAGCAAAGAAGAACCAATATGAACGCCATCTGCAGGGCTTCGACCGATGAAATTGGGATTATTGATACAACTGTCTGGGCTGGGGCTGAGATCTAAAGAATTGGTAACACCACTTTCATAAAAACGTCCCCAGCAATTATCTACGAGTTCGTAATCCAAATCGGCACAGCCATTGCCTTCTTCCTGCGACTGGTTTTCGTAATACTCGATCCAGCCACCGCTGATGCTAAAAGTCAGGATGTCCAAATCTCCATCATTGTCCAAATCGTGTACCGAAGGATAATCTTCGCTACTGACATAGAGGTTAGTCGGGAACTGATTGAAGCCGGGATATCTTATCAGGCTTTCAGCAAGCGTAAAGGCAATTTTATCATTATCATAATAACCTTCATAAACGGTTACGCCAGCTACTCCAGGCATTTGTGAATAACAAAAAGCATCCTGAATGCCATCACAATTATAATCGCGCAGTAAAACCCATTTTTTGAAATTCGGGAAACCTTCAACGTATTCTGGTGCAAATGTATAATCTACTTCATTGGCTGTACCGCCATTGAGAAAAGTCATGACGACATCACCCGTTTTATCAAAAATAAACAAGTCCTGAATGCCATCATTATTGAGATCGACTTCTGAAAATTGTGGATTATTCAAACCGCCTGTCAATGCGAGGTCGAGTTTATCTGTTCCTACGAAAAAAGGTACATCCGGACGATTTAGCGCAACCTGTGCAAAGGTAGTCAGGGAAAAAATCAAGAGTAGGAAGGTGGTGTATATGTATTTCATAGTTAAAAATTTAGTCAGTCGATGGTCGATAGTCCATGGTCGATAGACAACCATCGACTGCGGACTATGGTCGTAAATATTTAATAAAACGTTTGGTTTGTCTAATTTGTGCAACAAAGATTTGATTTTTTATCAAAAGAATACTTTTTTTAACATTATAAAGATAAATTAGCACAAAATCAGTTTAATTACGAATGGATTAATTACGAATTACGAATCAACTCAATTAACATAATAACTTAATCAACTCAATAAGAATGGAAGATACAAAGATCATAGAAAATAAGGAACTGAATATATGGGAAGCATTGATTCCTGTGATTGTTCTGGTGATTTTATTAGCTTATAATATATTTTTTAAAGATGGAGCATGGTTGGGAGACTATTCCAGCCATTATATTTTATTGATAGGTGGAGTCGTGGCTGCGATTGTCGGATTATTCAATAAAGTAAGTGTCGGGACAATGATTCATGAGGTTTGGGGTAACATAAAAAGTGTAATAATACCCATAGTTATTTTATTATTAGTAGGTGCGCTTGCAGGTACATGGGTGATGAGTGGAATTGTTCCTGCAATGGTTTATTATGGATTACAAATATTAAATCCTACTGTATTTTTGGCAGCGTCCGTAGTCATTTGTGCATTTATTTCTTTAGCAACGGGGAGTTCGTGGACAACTTCTGCTACTGTAGGAATCGCACTAATTGGCATTGGTAGCCAAATGGGCATTAGTCCCGGTATGGCTGCAGGGGCAATTATCTCGGGTGCTTATTTTGGAGATAAAATGTCGCCATTAAGTGATACCACTAATCTTGCACCAGCGATGGCAGGAGGTGAATTATTTAATCATATCAGATATATGTCTTTGACCACAGTTCCTTCTATTTTGATCACGATTGTAATTTTTATCATTATTGGCTTGACAACGGGGAGTTCCGCAGCACCTTCTGATAATACTGTAATCAATGATATGCTTTTAAATAAGTTTAATATTAGCCCTATACTTTTCTTAGTTCCAGCAGTTGTAATCGCACTGGTACTTTTCAAAATAAAACCTATTATCGCTTTGACAGTTGGTGCATTGCTGGGTGGATTATTTGCGATTATCTTTCAACCCAATGTCATCAAAGAATTGACTGGTGCAGCGACATTAAGTGGCGGAGCTTATGTTCAGGCAGTTTGGGATTCTTTACTGAAAAGTACGGAATTAGCATTACCTGATTTTGTTCAAAACAACACTGAATTGAGTGATGATGCAAAAGGTAATTTAAGTAAACTATTAAGTGGAAAAGGAGTAGTGGGCATGTTATGGACGGTGTATTTGATTCTTTGTGCAATGGTATTTGGAGGAGTCATGGATGGCATCGGCGCATTGTCGAGAATTACTAAGTCCTTGTTGAGTATGGCGAAATCTGTATTTGGATTATTTGCCAGCACAGTAGCAAGTTGTCTGGCATTGAACATTACGGCTTCCGATCAATATTTAGCAATAGTAATTCCTGGGAAAATGTTTAAAAAAGCCTATGAAGAAAAGGGTTTAGCCCCCGAAAATCTGAGCAGGACGCTGGAAGATTCGGGTACGGTGACTTCGGTATTGATTCCCTGGAATACCTGTGGTGCCTATCAGTCAGGCGTACTAGGCGTATCGGTGTCGGATTATTTTGTGTATGCCATTTTTAATTACATCAGCCCGTTTATGACTTTATTATTTGCAGCATTCCAGATTAAGATTAAGCAACTTGGCAGTAAGCACCTTATTCCGCAATAAATTTAGGGGCTTTTCGATGCTTTGTCGCCTGCTCATAAGCATAAGCAATTTCCAGCAAAACAGGCTCGCTCCAGGCCCGACCAAAAAACGAAAGTCCAACAGGAAGTTCGTGAATAAAGCCCATCGGAACAGTAATGTTCGGATAACCAGATTGTGCAGCAGGAGAAGAGCTGCCTAATAGATAATTATCTCCATTCACCAAGTCCGTTTTCCAGGCGGGTGAGCCTGTGGGGGCGATGATAGCATCTAAGTCATTATCATCCATGACCTTATTGATGCCGGTATGCAGGACGCGGTGCATTTTGGCAAGTGCCTCTTTGTATTCGGGCGTATTGAGGTCGCCTTTCTCCTGCGCCATTTCTAAGTATTGCTGACCAAAATATCTGAGTTCCTCGGTATCCTTCTTGTTAAACTCAATCAGGTCTTCCAGATTTTTAATAGGCGCATTTTTGCCCAAAGAAGCAAAATACTTATTCAATCCATCCTTATACTCATACAACATTATCTCAAAAGAATCGCCGCCTACACTTTCATCGCTAAATTTGTCAATGTCGACAAAAGTTACGCCTTGCTTTTTCATGTCTTCCATAGCGGTACGAACCAATTCATCGACTTGCGGGTGCTTGTCCATTGCTGGCAGATACAAACCAATCTTTTTTCCGGTCAAACCAGCTTTTTTCAAAAATGGCGTATAATCATTTAATGCTTTCCTGTCTACTTGCTGTGTTTTGCTGTCTTTGGCATCAACAGCAGTCATCGCGCCGAGGCAGATTGCTGCGTCCGTCACAGTACGTGCCATTGGTCCGGCGGTATCCTGCGTAAATGAAATCGGAATGATGCCAGACCGACTAATCAGCCCAACAGTCGGCTTGATGCCCACAATGCCATTGGTGGTCGCAGGGCAGACAATCGAGCCATTGGTTTCTGTGCCAATGGCGACCATGCACAAATTTGCGGAAGCAGCTACGCCCGAGCCTGCACTCGACCCGCAGGTATTCCGGTCGAGGACATAAGGGTTTTTGGTCAAGCCGCCCAGACCACTCCAGCCACTTGTAGAGAGCTTGCCCCGAAAGTTAGCCCATTCGCTGAGGTTGGCTTTCGCCAAAATAATGGCACCGGCTGCTTTGAGTTGTGCGGCGACTGCACTATCCTGTAAGGGTTTTGAACCTTTCAACGCACGTGAGCCTGCCGTTGTAGACATTTTATCGTGCGTATCAATATTGTCCTTCAAAATAACGGGAATGCCATGCAAAGCTCCTTTTACTTTGCCATCCCGTAAAGCTTTGTCCAGATTCCGTGCAATATCCATGGCTTCAGGATTCACTTCAATAATAGAATTGAGTACTGGCCCGTTTTTGTCGATTGCTTCAATTCGATTCAGATAAGCCTGCACAACATCGACTATGGAAAATTTACCATCTTGGAAACCTTGCTGCATTTCGGGAATCGTCATTTCCTGAAATTGAAAATCAGTAGTCATATTAGTCATAGATTGTTGACTGCTACAGGCAGTAAAATGAAGTAAGGGAATACCCATAGCGACCTTTGCAGTGTTGGAAATAAATGTTCTTCTTTGCATGATTTGATAAATTTGACTGATATCAAAGATATGAAATTAAATCTTTTCATAACAGTTTAGGTCGATGGTCAATAGTCCATGGTCGATGGCTGTTTTTTAGTATTCAGGTCGTTTCAGCATTTCATTTTGCTTTGCAAAATGCGTGCAAAGCTTATAAAGCAGGAATATTACTGAATTGCAGCTATGGACTATCGACCATCGACTATGGACTAAACTGTTACACCTTTCCCACCTTTATACCATTTCAGACACTTTCTTACATTGTGTATAGTCGAATATAGACTGTTTCACTGCAATTTATAGCGATTTTAGCCTATTTTTCATCACATAATAAATAGCCCTACAAGCAATAATGTTGAATTTTAATTTTAAAGAGAAAAATATTGGGAGAGGATAGTCTTTTTGGTGAATTAATTTCGTTAAAAGTAAATTTACAAACTATTATTCTGTTTTTAAGTTGTAAAAAACTTAATTACAAAATTTTATTTTGATTTATTTAAAATAAAGCTTGTTTCATAGAACTATTCAATATACCTTTGCGTTATCATTATGAAAGCAGTCAGCTAAGTGACAAGTTCAAAATCGTCATTAATTTTGTTTTTCAACATTTTTTTAAAATAAAATTTTACATAAGCTTGACTTTTCCTGTTTTTAATTGTAAATTGTACACCTAATAAAAAATTTAATTATGAAACGCTTTATAATAATGCTGGCAACAATTTTGGTCGCAAATATAGCGTTTGCCCAAGCTCAAAGAACGTTTGTCAAATCCTTCAACCTTAAGGGGGATAATCAAGTAGTTGTGAATCTCGACGGTCCTGTCGAAGTAAAAGAATGGGATCAGGAAGTCGTAAGAGTATTGATGAATGTAAGCTTTGAAAATGCAAATGATTCGGCGCTCCGTTTTTTTACAGAAAAAGGGCGTTACCGTATTCTGCAAACTACTAAAAATGGTACATTAGTTATCTCTGCAATGCCTCGTGGAGGAAATATCAAGTATCAGGGACGTCAAGTGGAGGAAGTTGTGACTTATACTATTTTGATTCCAGGTGATGTCCATGCAGAAGTTGTAGAAGCAGAAACTGCATCCGCATCAGGTAACGATACAAGCATTAAGTAAGACATAGAATAATCGTGTAGCGATTACATTTATCAGTGAAAAGGGCATGGTTTTATACGATGCCCTTTTTTAGTTGACTTGCGTAAATTGTTTTACTATTATAATGATTTTTGCGAAGCAAAACCCTCGTATTGCTATCGACCATCGACCATCGACTATCGACCGCTAAAGAGCCTGACGACCAAAACAGCTTTCGTCGTTTCCCGCACCTTAAACCGCTCATCCACCCGATGCCCAGCTAACCAGCAAATTTTGTCTGCTGACAGTAGAACAGCCGTTTGTTCTTTTTCAAATAAAGATACTTTTTGGTCAATCAAAAAATCACTCACTTTTTTATGCCGTCCATTCATGCCCAATGGCTGAAAAACATCACCTGCCTCCCAGTGACGCAATTGAAGCGGAAAGACAAGTTGGTCTAAATCAAAACAGGCAATATGACTTGCTGTGTCTAGCACAAAATCCTGCTTATCTACGATTTGTAATTGCAAATGAAGCTGTCCAAAAGTAGCTTCACGATCTTCTTTAGCAAGGTAAACTGTGTCGATTTTCGGCTGACTCAGTTGTCGAATGAGCAGTGCATTTCTGTCTCTGAGCAATTCGTGGGTAGCGGACTGATAACGTGCGCCCGATAAGCCACCCAGAGACTTAAATATCTGCATAGTTTGATCCTGATTAAAACCAAAATCCTTGAGCAATTCGTATAAAACAGTCGCAGGAGCGGGGTAGGTGTGCAGCTTGGAAATATCTATGCGGACTTGTTCTTTTTCCTGTTTGAAAACAGTGGTTTTAATATGCTTTAACGCAAACTGATAAAGTGCCTCTGTGTCCTGAAAACGCTGAACGTTTTCCTGCATCGTGTTTTCGAGAGCAGGATTAATTTCTTTCAGTGTAGGAATAACATCTAAGCGAATCTTATTGCGGGAATATTTAGTTAGCGCATTGGAAGCATCTTCACACCAGCTCAGTTTTTGTGTATTGGCATAAGCCAAAATAGCTTCTTTTGTGGCAAACAATAAAGGACGAATGATATGCCCGCGCCGTACAGGAATGCCGTGCAAGCCACGAATGCCTGTACCTCTAGTTAGGTTGTAGAGCAGGGTCTCCGCAACATCGTTGAGGTGGTGAGCAGTGGCAATAGAAGCATAGGCTTCCTGCACCCGCAATTCCTCAAACCAGGCATAACGCAAATCCCGCGCAGCCACCTGAATAGAGAGTCCACGAGCCTCAGCAATTTTTTCGGTTTCAAACTCAATGGAATGGAAAGCGACGCCGTATTTTTTAGCCAGTTCAGCCGAAAATTCCTTTTCCTCATCCGAAATTTTCCCACGAAGTTTAAAGTTACAATGTGCTATCGCAAAATCTAATCCTGCACCGTGGTACAAATCACACATGACCACAGAATCTACGCCACCGCTGACTGCGAGTAGGGGAGTGCCTTCGCTGTTTAGCTGATGTGTTTTGATATGTTGGATAAAGTGCTTTAACATGATTATGTCATAAGATAATAGAGATTAACGCAACAGATTAAAAGCAATTGAGGCAAATAGTATTTTAAATAAAAATATTTTTGATCGCGCGACATAATTATTAAGCTAATAAATATCGGCAGGCAAAGAAGCATACTTATAATATGAAGCTCATTTGCGTAAGGCCAGGCTTCCAATGAGAATAAAACGCCCATATAACCAATCGTCAAACCTATTCCGATAAGGCTGACCAGCAGATGTGCAAGGAAATTTGCTTTGTATTTCCGTATTTCCACATTTGGGATGAGTATGAAAAATGGCCAAATTGATGTCAATCCAATAATGAGAAATTCACTGGCATAAGGATAGCTTTCTAATTTAAATGCAACTCCGATAAGCACAAGCATTACAATAAGAGTTCTAAGTAAATAGAGTATAAACAATCCAACATTAATCTCCTTTCTAACTAATTTAATGATTGGAACGACAAGATTGAGGATGATTAAACCTAGCGCAGAAAGCAATATTACATAAGCACCAGCATGAAAGCCCAGAGCGAGAGCAGCTCCTGATGCCAGCAAGGCTACATATAGCAATGATTCTACGACCAGATAACGAGTACGCCATTCTGGTTTCGCCGTTTCTTCTACTGAATGGTCTAGTGGTGTTTGATTTTCCATAGTTTTCATTTGAAGGTTAAAAAACAGATACAAAAAACCATATCCAGATTCCATAGACAATAACTAGACTAATAAGAAGGTATTTTTGCATAAATTTTCCAGGCATCTTTTCTTTTGTCCAATACTCGTGCAACGCATTTACCACACCTAGTCCATTCAAGGTGCCTAATGGAAGTAAATTCACAATAAAAAAGAACACCCCGAAAAAAGCAGCAATCAATATTGTCTGTTCAGAAGAATAGGGCGTCGAAAATAATTCCCGAATACTATATTTGCCAGCATACATATCGGTAAAGATTTGATAAAAAGGAATAATGTCATTTAGCGTATCCAATAAAAGATAGAAAAAACCACAATACAAAAGGAAAGTTATTATGAAATAAAGCAAATTTTGCTCCTTCGACCAATGTGGTTTTTCCTGTGTTCGACCAATCAAAAACAATGTGCCAAGTCCTGCCAGAAGTAAACCCAGCACCATCAAGATTTTTGTAAGGGGAAAAGAGACGTCATGATGCCAGGCATAAAAAACGATACCCAATAAGAGTGAAGAAAGCGGCCCCGCAAAAACAATTAAGAGCCTTTTCAACGGAGCAGCGTACATATAATGATGAGGAAGTATTTTTTCTTCTTCTGGAATATCTCTTAGATCGTAGATTTCAGTCATGAAATCATCGTCAACAGTCATGCCCGACATCGCAATGTACCCGCCAAGAGGAAGCCAGCCCAGCCCAAATTCAGTATCACCGATTTTTTTCTTGAAAATGGAGAAAAAAGGATTGAACCAAACATAAAATTTCTCTACTCGAATGCCAAATAATCTTGCAAAAAGATACATCGCCAGATTATAAACCAATATGTAAAGTGTACTGATAATTAATAAAGGGATTATCCAGTTCATAGTTTATTGTTTTGAATTTCCTATTGTCTTATCCGCCCTGCTTCATCCAGTAAAGCCTGTCTTGCAGTCGCTTCGGCTGCACTTAGATTATTAGAAAGATTATTTTGTTCATAAGGATCAACTGACAAGTCATAAAAACGCTCTGTACCGCTATCAAATTGAATCAATTTATACTGTTCATCTCTGATGGCATAACCTGTTTTATTCGGCGATCCAGTACTCAATAACTCAGCATAATTATAACTTCTTGCCGCAGTAGTGCCCGTCAATAAAGGCTTAAAACTACGACTATCTTCATAAACTGGCAAATCAAGACCTACAAGCTCCGCAACAGTAGCAAATAAATCCACACTGCTCACAAGGCTGGCATCCCGCTGACCTTTACGACTTACATCTTTGCCGGAAACAATAAGCGGAACATGAACGCCTCCTTCTGCCAAATTGCCTTTTGCCCGATTGCTGCTATAAGGCGCCTGGACAACCTGCCCAGCTGTGCCATTATCACCAATAAAAATAATGCTTGTATTAGCCAGTTCATCAGCAGGGATACTTTCCAATAATCGTCCCATTTCAAAATCCAAATTTTCTATCATTGCCATATAATAGGGCATTGGATTGGCATTGATGCTTGCGGTATCAGTAGGCAGATTTCCTTGCGAATGTGTGTTGGCAGGCGGGAAATGGAAAGGCGTGTGCGGTGTGGTATAAGCCACCCAGCAAAACCAGGGTTTGTCCTGCTCATTGATCCAGTCGATGGCCAGGTCTGTTATCGTTGAAGTGCAGTAAGACTGGGTATTATTGGTTTGCCCATTCTCTGTCAAAGGCCAATTATAATAATCACCAACGCCTCCACTCAATACACCTGCATAATAGCCAACACCCATCCCAGTAGGCCCACTCGCATTATTGCCCGATAAATGCCATTTTCCGGCAACTGCATGACTGTATGCTGAGTTGGTGGTTTCGTCCAGATAAGTCTGTATTGTTTTTTCTGTCGTTGGAATATTGGAGGTCGTGAGTACATCTAATACGCCAGTTCTGTAGCCATATCTGCCGGTCAGCATTGTCGCGCGAGTTGGGGCGCATATTGGATTTGCCCAGGCATTATCAAAAGTCAGCCCGTCGGCAGCAAGGCTTTCCAGATTTGGCATATTGGGCTTTATTGCGCCAATAGGGTAGCCGGGCGTAGCATCAATACCCATATCATCTGCAATAACCAGCAGGATATTATGATTGCTGAGATTGACATTGGATGGATTGGAGGATTCATCGTCTTTTTTGCAACTGCTGATGAGCAAGATGACTAGAAGTAATAGTGTTGCTTTTTTCATGATAATAATTTTTTCAACTGCCTATGCAGCTTTGCAGGCTTGTGTAAACTTACAAACTATTTTTTTTGTAAAAGTTGAATGTCTCCCTCAGGAGGGAGATTTAGAGGGAGGAATACTGGAGAATTGATAGGCTAATCAGCCCATCTTCCAGTAGTCCACCCCCAATCCTTTGGATTTGACATTTGTCCCGATAATTATCGGGAGTATTTCCACTTATATCACTTCTCTGACTCCTGTTATGGTATTTGGTTTAAGAGTAGGATAAAATTTGCCGCTTGCAGCCAATTGATGAAAATTTAAGGGTGTTCGATTAAAGTATGGAATAGTCGGCAGACGAAGGATTTTATGAAAAATTGGTGATTTATCCCTTTAGATATGCCGTATTTCTAAGCGAATTCGTCTGACGACAACGGAGTTTACTCAATCATACTTTAGTCGAAACACTACTGGAAATTTAAACATGCTCTAAAGCAAGTCCCTAATTCCAGCCACAATACATGCCCAGGCTTCATCTTTATCTGACCATGCATGAATAGCTGTCAGCTTACCCGTTTTCGGATCAGTCGGAATACCCTGAATGGCTGCCCATTCACTGCCTTCCCAATAACTGTTCACGCGGACAATGATGGGCAGGACGATACAATCCCCAGCTTGATAACGTTCTTTTGCAATCGCCAGTTCTTTTTCGTAAATATAATCTGATGCCCAAAAATCATCACTGATCAGCAGGACGATAATATCGGCTGTTTTTAGGTTGTGCTCAATTTCTTTATCCCAATTTTGCCCGGCGGTGATTTCATGGTCATGCCAAATGTCTTTTATTTTTTGCTGGCGCAATAAAGGTTTTAAACGGCTTTCAAATTCTTTGCGATAAGCGATGTCTTTATGCGAATAGGAAATGAAAATTTTCTTCGCTCCAAATGGAACGCTCGGTGTGATATTATCCAATAATTCCTTCACTAAAACATCCTCCGCACTATCAGGACATTCAATAGTCTTTTTTCGCAATTCATCAATTCTTTTCCGTAAGACTTTATAATCATAAAAATGCGGAGAACTCGCCCTAGCACACAAGCCACAATTGCAGGGAATCAATTTTATTGCCTTGATGCGTTCAGAAAAATGATAAGTCTTATTGATGCTGTCAATTTCTGTGAATACTTTATAAATCAATTCCTTCGCCTGTCTGCCACTTACTGAAATAGACAAATTCCGACCACTATAATCTTCTGTGATTTGTGCAAGCGTAGCATCCAGTTCCAACACGACACCTCGTTTCCAGAAGAGGCGATCTTTGATATATTTGTGCATCCGCACAATCAGCCGCGCGAGAATACCTTTGGGCATAAAATCATAACTATACTGCATTTGCAGCTTATTATTTGTATCCCATTTGTAGTCGGGCTTATCATCCGGCAGTAGGAGCGGAGCGATATAATGATGCTTTTGGTCGGGCAATTCAAAACTCAATTCAAACTTATTCATCAAGTTCAAAATCTGCGGATAAACGCCCTGATACTTTGCTTCATGCCAGACTGTCTTTACATCCGACCAGTTAAAATGTCCCTTTTTGTCGTCATGCTTTTCTGTATGATCCAGGATAGCATAGACCGCATCCGTCGCCCATTGCGGATTGGTGATGACCATATCGTCGAGATAAGGTGTATCTTCAAAATGCAGCACCACGCCTAGAAAATGCAACTGCCGCAACAGTTCTTTTTGCGCCTGCGGGTCGGTATAGTTATGCTTATCGCAAATTGCCTGATAGTCTTTTAGAGAAATGTGATGCTTATCTTTTAGTTGTAGCAGCGCATCCCGGATATCATAACGAGTCTTGGGCCAGACCTCCCCGATGTGCGGCAATTTTTGCAGTTTTGCCTTGAGTTCAATGATAATATCTTCAAAGCCTTTATGTCCCGCGCAGACTTCCGATAAGTCTATTTCAAAATACTCTTTTATATTATCAAATTTACCTTTTAATTCCTGTACAGGAATAGCACAACGGCTGTTGTCCTTGATATTTTGTACAATAAACAAAGGACTATCATCAGCCAGTAATTTCTGCACTTGTAGCCAGTAATAAAAATCCGTTTTTTGCTCTCGTCCGTCCTGCATCAGCACATAGATAGAATTTTTGGTCAGAAAAAACTGATGGGTGGGATGATAAATATCCTGCCCGCCAAAATCCCAGATATTCAGGGTGTGTTCCTCTCCGTCTATTTTATAAGTCTTGGGCTGCTGCGTGACGGTGATGCCGACGGTTGTTTCATCGCTTTCGGGCAGTTTATTTTCAGGGTCTTGGAGCTTGACCATCAGTGAGGTTTTGCCTACGCCGCCTGCGCCTATGATGAGGAGTTTGGCTTCGCGTAGGGGGATGTTTTGTTCTGTTTCTAATTCTTGGAAGTAGCGTATAATGGCTTTGTTACCTTGCTTTATAATTTCTAAAGGAGGAGTGGAAATGGGATTACCATGGACATTAATTTCTCCAGTTTCGTTCTCAGAATAATATCCTTTTACGACAACTCTTAAAGGATTACTTTTACGTTTTAAAAAAGGTATTAGAGGTTGTATATTAACGATCTCATTGTCACCAATACTCAAGTTTTTTAAAGTGTTTAGGCTACCTAGGTTTTCCAGATTACGGATTCGATTATTCTCAATATAAAGGTATTGTAAATTGTTTAAAATACTTAAACTCTTCAATTTATTAATTTTATTGTTATTAATGTTAAAACGCCTCAAAGCGCCTAAGTTTTCTAAACCCTTTAGTTTGCTGATTTGATTTTGGCTAATGTCGAAATGTTGTAAAGCAATTAAGTTATCTAAGCCTTTTAATTTATTAATCTGATTGCTGCTAACATCTAAGTATTGTAGTTTGTTTAAACTATCTAAATGTTCTAAATCATTAATTTTATTGTTACTAATATCGAAATGCCTTAAATAGGTCAGTCTATTTAAATTTTCTATTTTTTTTATAACCCATTTGTCATTTTCATGCCCAGCTAGCACTAACTTTTTTAAGTTGATTAACAGCATAAGTGATTCGGGTATTTTGTCTAATAGATTTTTGCTACCTGTGTTCTGACTTAACCTATATTCATATGCACCGTATTTTTCATTCCAGTCATACCACTGATTACTAAAAATCAAGACCTCCAAATGCACCAGTTCCCCCAGTGCCTTCCATACTTCGGGCAGTTGAGGATTGTCGGGTGTCAGTCCGGTATGTCCGAGGTCTAAGTAGCCGGTTTTTTCTTTTTTTTCTTTTTCGATTAGTTGTAGGGCTAAGTTGCTCATAATGTTGTAATCGTACCGACGACTTTAGCCGTCGCGTGTGTTAGTTAATATGTTTTATGACGGCTAAAGTCGTCAGTACGGCTAGGTACGGTTAGACGAGTCCGCCATACAAAAACAGCTTAAATTCCCAAATAGAAATATCTACACTATTAGAAAAACCAGTGCGTATATCGGTAATCAGTTTCAATTGGTCATAAATACGGAGAACAAGTGGTGGGCTGGTTTTTTGCTGTTTATTACTTTGGTGACGCAGCATCAATTGGACAGGTAGCGGATTACTATGTGCTTGGTGAAAAAGATGAATACCTGCTTCATTTTTAAATAATTGATATAAACCATAACCTTCTGCGCTAATTTGCTGACTGCCTTTATTGTATTTGTATTTAATATCCAGTCCGCTAAATACCCTTGTATATAAATCTAGGAGAAATTTTACTTCGGCATCACCGACACCAGCTACAGCAGATTGTACAGTAATTTCGATGTGGTCAGAACGATTGTCCATAAAACCATCCGCAGCAAGTTCCAGCATTTCTACTGCGATGAGATCATTGAGATAACGGGTTTGCATTCTGTCAAAATGCGCTTCTCCATAATGAAAAGAATCACGCAATTGTTCGATGGCATCCTTTTGAAAAAACTGGTCTTTTAGTTGCCGGCGTTCCTTTGCGTCATAAGCGTCAGGACGGGCTACGATACTAGAAATACCCGCACGTTTTACCCGAAGGCTTTTCACTGGCGTTTCTTCATAAATATCGTGTCCATAACCCAAAATTTGCTTATCTAACTCTTCTCGCAGTTCTTCTATTTTATTTTTATAATGAAAACGTTGCCAGTTATTATCATCCACCGAGACCAGCACATTGTCCTGCTCATCTTCATGATGAGCAATATCCCGACGCAGTTTATCCATCCTGCTTTTTAGCTTTTTATAGACGCCTTTGAATTTCTGTGTAGTAGGAGGTTGTAATAGCCAGTCATCTGGCAAAGGCTCTACAAAATTGAGCGGCGTGATACCCGGCACAAGATGCCCATCTTCAAAATCTATACTAAAAATAATCGGACCATCGCTGTACATGCCGATAAGCTGGTCGGCAGAAAGTGTGGTCAGGTCTTTTTCGATTTGGCGTTTTAAGGCACGTCCACCCATGCGGTCATCGAAGCCGCGACGGGCTACCCAGTCAAGGGCTTCAGGAGCTATGTTGAGGATAGTTGTCCGCCTCACAAAACCATCCCGGCTTAATAATTCCTTGATTTGAAGTTTCGCAATGTTCTGAATATGTTCAAGTTCCAGCGGATCAAAAATCACTATTCGGTCAATTCGATTGATAAATTCAGGACGGAAATGTTTTTCTACCGCTTGGCGATACACCGCACCTTCGTCTCTGCTTTTGGTATCAAAACCGACGATAGAAGCCACATCACGCGCACCTACATTTGAGGTCATGATGATAATGATGTTATTAAAGCTGGTCGTTCTACCTCTACTGTCTGTCAGTCGCCCATCATCCAAGACCTGTAGTAATAAATCATGTACACTCGGATGCGCTTTTTCAATTTCATCCAATAACAAAATACCAAAAGGTTGATAGCGAACTTTGCCCGTCAGTTGCCCTTCAGGTTGATTCGAATCTCCGATTAGCCGTTGAACAGCATATTGGTCGATATACTCATTCATGTCAAATCGAATGAGGTGGTCTTCGCTGCCCATCAGGTATTTGCAGAGTACTTTGGCTGCCTGTGTTTTACCCACTCCAGTAGGACCAATAAACAGAAAAGAAGACAAAGGTTTGCCCGGTGGATTCAACTTGGCTTTGATCAGATGAATCGTTTCAGAAAGACATTTTACAGCTTGTGGCTGCCCGATAAGATGAGCGGATATGCTATCTTGCACTTCGTTTTTATCAAAAGTATATGTTTCATCAAAAATCTCCCATTGCATGCCGCTTTGTTCCTCAAAAGTCTCTCGAACCTGTGGTATATCAACCTCTGAAAACTTATATCGAACAGCCAGTTGATGCAGCATTTTCATCACACTACCTGGCAAAGCCTCCTGTTGCATATAATTTCGATGCAGAGAGAAAAGTTGTGCGAGTGCCAGCGTTGTAATGGTGCAATTATGTTCAAGTTCCAGATTGATGCGCTGGCGGGACACCATTTTTGCAGCAACATCCTCATTCGCTTCGTGGATGCGGATCACCTGAAATAAGTCAGCAAATCGGCGATCTTTGTCTTGCAGAATTTTCCATTCTTCTGGCGTAGAAATAATGATGAGCTGGAGCAATCTTTTTTCCAAATAAGGTTTTAGTACATCGCTCAAGGTCATGTCATTCTGCGAAGACTTCCCGATACGCAGCATGGCCACCACATTATCAATCATCACCTTATGGGCATGGGCTTGTTTGTTTTTGCTTTGTACAACAAATTGTAGAATAGCTTCAAAGCGTTTTTGCCATTGCCCGACCACGCTCATGCCTGCAATAATCCGAGTAGGGTCGATATGCCAGATGCTCGATAAATGTTCTGGATTTTTGGGCGCATGATTGCTGATATATTGCCACACGACCTCATGTACGAGCGTATGCTTCCCTACACCTTCGCGCCCGACCAGGACAATGGGGGTATTTTCTTCTTGATAAATAATTTGCGATAAGCGTTTGACCAGTTCATCCCGACAGTATGCCCGTTGTAGTTCGGCAGGGTAGGCCGCATTGAGGTTATAACCGACTTTAGCAATTTCAACACCGCCTTTAAAGTCGTCATTATTTCTCATTCCAGAGAAGAAAAAACCCAAAGGATCGTTTTCAAATGGAAAGCCAGTATATTCTACCCGAAGGGTGCAGTCAATTTCAGTAATAAATTCTCCTTTCGTTGCAGTATGGTCATTTGCATCAAAAACACCTCCGTTATCTTTTATATTTTTAATGTATTTCCGAATGCCCCGTTCTACTTGATCTGCCATCTTGTATTTGCCCCGCTCGTCGGGACTTGCGATGAACATATAATTTCCAAAGCTCGGCAGACAGACAAAACGGATGCCTTTCAAATCAAAATGAGCGGCTGAAAAATCACCTTTTACAAATTGTTTGCCTGTAGAAATTTGTAAGGCATAAGTCTTGAACGTATATTCAGGATTAAATTTAAACCATAAAAAATCATTGACATTTTTCCAGCCGATTTCCGTGCCACGCAAAGTCCGCTTGATCTCCGTTTGTAATTTGGAAATTGCTCGTTCAAAACGCAAATGGGTCGCTATAGGGTAACCAAGAAATAATGGGCGAAGATAATATTGAGACCTGCCTTCTATTTCAAGTTGCTGGACTAGTATGGGAAGATTTATAGTTGTTTGACTCATATTCGGGACTGTATACTTAAACAGTCTGCTAAATTAGTATTTTTTATAGATTCTCGTCCCTAAAGTCCAAAAAAATCTATTTCATTTTGCTCTAATCACGTCAAATTGAAACACTTTTTCGCTTAGACTCGTTCAATCAAATATAAATAACTGTAAAGTCTATCATTCAACTTATTTTTATAGGTAAAAAATAGCTGTATCTTGTGGAGGAATACAAGGTCTAATTCTTTGTGAATAGAAGAAAAGATATCTCCGCTTTTCCCGAAAAAGACTTTACTGAATACCTAAACTAATTGACTATACCTTGAACAACAACGAAAATTATAAATTCAGAGACTTAAAAGTCTATTCTTCTACAGAATGGCTAGCCAAAAACAAGAAGCGTTATCGCCAGGTTTTTGAACGTTATGCCTGTACCTATGTTTATGCCGAATTTTCTTTTTATAATAAGAAATATGACATAGAGGAGTGGGAGATTTCCATCACGCTGAAATGCTTTTCCAATAAGCGAGGTGGACCTAAAGAAATTTGCTCCTTGCCGATCAAACGAAAAGTGAGCAAACACGACCATGTCGTATATATACGAGAGGGGTGGGGCAATAAAAAAATCGGCGCGTTCTGGAAAAAAGGAGCTTATTACTGGGAGATTTGGGTGGAAGAGGAAAATATCCGCACCAAAGAATTTTACGTAGAGGATGCAGATAAGGAAATAGAAGAAAAAACGCCTTATATCAACATCAAATCCATCAAACTTTTTGAAGGTTCTGCACAGGATATTCTCAAAAGGCAGCGGATTTATTATAAAACATTCAGCCAGGAACTGACTCGCTTTATTTGCTTAGAATTGATCCTCGAAAATCAGTTGTATGGCAAAGCCTGGCATGCAGAAGTCTTATTCAAACTCTTCAACGAATCTCGTGAACTTAAAGACGAGTTTATTCATCTGCAAAAAGTAGAAAAGAAAGAGGCAACGATCACGATAACAGCAAAATGGGGTTCAAGTGTCAAAGGCTCTTGGCGTACAGGACTGCATTATATCGACATCGTTTTCATGGATTCTATCTTAGCCACCATTCCTTTTGAAGTCAAAGAAGATCATGAAAAAGGCATTATAGGCGTTTTACTACCAGAACGTCAAAGCCTTATAGAGATAACAGCAGACAGCGAGGATCAGGAAAGTTTTGAAGATGTGATGGTCTATCTCGACAACCTCATCGGACTCAGTGATATTAAACGGCAGGTACGCGAACATGCTCAATACCTCCAATTCCTGCAGTTGAGAAAAGAAAAAGGATTTGAAGAAAACGAGGAGGTCAATATACATTCCGTATTCATTGGTAATCCTGGGACTGGAAAAACCACCGTCGCTAAGATGATGGGCAAACTGTATCGCAAAATGGGCTTGCTCACACGCGGGCATGTCCATGAAGTGGATCGGGTGGATTTGATTGGAGAATATATTGGGCAAACCGCCCCAAAAGTAAAAGAAGCGATAGAGAAGGCTAGGGGAGGCGTACTGTTTATTGATGAAGCCTACGCACTAGCAAGAAGCAATGATGACAGCAAAGACTTCGGACGTGAAGTGATTGAAATACTTGTTAAAGAAATGTCGGATGGAGAAGGCGATATGGCCGTCATCGTAGCAGGATACCCAAAGGAGATGAAGCATTTCCTAGCATCAAATCCTGGCTTAAAATCCCGATTCAAAATATTCTTCACCTTCAGTGATTATCTACCACAGGAGCTGACGCTTATCGCGGAATATGCCTGTACAAAGAAAAATGTTAGCCTGTCGAAAGCAGCAAAAGCCCGTATTGACGAAATCATTATAGAAGCTTTCCGCGGACGAGATCGTACTTTTGGAAATGCCCGATTTGTTTATGACATTATCGAGCAGGCAAAAGTTAATCTTGGTTTGCGGGTGATGGCTTTAGAGGATCCTCGCGCTTTGAATAATGAAGAATTGTCTATTGTGGAATTGAAAGATGTGAAGCAGATTAAAGTCAAATCTGTCAAACAATTACCGATCATTCCTGTTGATGAAGCCCTGCTGACAGAAGCCATGCTTGAGCTGAATCAGTTGATAGGCATGGAAAATGTCAAAAAAGAAATTGAGGAATTGGTGCAGTTGGTGCGCTATTATCGAGAAACCAGCAAAAATGTCCTGAATAAATTTTTCCTACATACTGTATTTGTCGGAAATCCAGGGACTGGAAAAACAACGGTTGCTCGTATTCTTACAAAAATATACAAAGCCCTCGGTGTGCTAGAACGTGGACACATGGTAGAAACAGACCGGCAGGGACTAGTGGCGGGTTATGTCGGACAAACGGCACTGAAAACAGCCGAAAAAATAGAAGAATCCATGGGCGGCGTGCTGTTCATAGATGAAGCTTATGCACTTGGTGGACAAGGCGGCAGTATGGGCAATGATTTTGGAAGCGAAGCCATTCAGACGCTACTGAAACGCATGGAAGACAATCGGGGCGAATTTTTCGTCTTCGTAGCAGGTTATCCTGAAAACATGGACGCCTTCCTTAAAGCAAATCCTGGTCTGCGTTCTCGTTTCGATAAAGTCCTTAAATTTGAAGATTACTCACCAGCAGAATTGTTTGAAATTGCCCTGATGATGTTTAAAGAAGAGGGCGTAGAGCCGGACAAAAAAGCATCAGAGCGCATGGAAGAATACCTGACCTTGCAATTTGACCTGAGAGATAAATATTTTGGAAATGCCCGTACTGTACGTGGCATTATAACCGATGTGATTAAAAATCAAAACCTCCGATTATCGCAACTCACTAAGCGACAACGCACTGCTAAAGCACTGAAAACAATTACTTTTAAAGATGTAGATGTCATGTCTTTCGACAAAGAAGCAGATGTGATTTACACCAAGAAGTCTATTGGCTTTAAGCGGAGTAGGGGACAGGGAGCGGGGTAATTTTTAAATGATGAACGATGAATGATGAACTATGAATAATAAGAAATGATAAATATATTTTGCTCTGCAAAATACGTAAACATTCATCATTCATCATTCATAGTTCATCGTTCATCATTATTTCTCATCTCGCGATCATATACAAATAATGCTTTTCAGCTTCGGCATCAGTGTGAATACCTTCTCCTTTTTTATTCGTATTCTTTTTGTCTTTGGCATGTGACTGAATATAATGCGCAGCAAGATCAGTAATAGCCTTCAAATCTTTGCTTTCGCATAATAAGATGAAATGTTTATAAGCCTTATGGTTATCTTTAGCTATCGCTTTAAGGTCAGAAGCAGCACCGATTTTAAAAGCCTTATTCTCTGCGATTAACTTTTTAATGGCTTTAGTAACTTTCGTTTTGGCAGTACGAGGTTTTACGGTCTCATACTCAAAAGAATGTTGCTCATCTATCGCCATCATCACTTCATCGCTTTCCTCATCGCGCTTCTTCTCAAAATTTTCATCCTTAGTAAATTCCTCTACTATTTTGGCAACTGCGACACCGAGAATCAGTCCGCCAATTATTCTAACTAAAAAATTCATGTTTAAATTTAATTTGTAAATGTGTAATAATTCGTAATTAAACCATTCGTAATTCGTAATTGAACCACCAAATACAAAGCCAATTTAAAACCCTTAGCCTTACAATGTCGCATTTCCTGACAAAAACCGTATTTTGGCCGACGAAAGCACTATTAGTTGATTGGTTGATTGGTAAAATGGTTAATTAGCGGTCATATTTTGCTACGCAAAATGTAATCCTGGCAAACTACTCTACAACTTTACAGTTCCACTGAAAATGAGCAAAAGCAAAAAGCACAAAAGAAAAGAATCGGCAAAACCAACTGGAAAAGCAACAACAAAAGCTATTCCCGAATATAAAGGAAAGCTATCCCTTGTCATTCCATGCTATAACGAAAGCGAGCGAGTAAACCTACTAGTCGGCGCCCTCCAAAACTTCGAACGCAAGTGGCGAGGAAGCTATGAAGTCATCATAGTAGATGACGGCAGCTCAGACGACACCCTGGAGAAAATCAAAGCCGCCATCAATAATAAACTCTCCAATCCAGACCTCGTCCAAGTCATTCCACTAGAGAAAAATGCCGGCAAAGGAAATGCCCTCAGCAAAGGAGTGGCAGCAGCAAGCGGAGACGCCATCCTCACCCTCGATGCAGACATGGCCACCGACCCACTCGAACTCGGCAACTGGCTCAGACAATTGCCAAACAATACTTTTCCCGATAATGAAATCCTGATTGGCTCCCGTGAGCATAAAGACTCCAAGGTAAAAGGTGAACCCATGCGTCGTGTGATGGGCGTAGTATTCAATTTTTTTATACAATTATTCACCTCACTGACCCATAAAGATACCCAATGCGGTTTCAAGCTTTATCCAGCTAAAATCGCTAAAGAACTATTCGCCGGGCTACGAGTAAAAGGCTGGGCGCATGATGTAGAGTTGCTCTATAAAGCTGATCTTGCCAGTATTCCAGTACGCTCTATGTCCATTACCTGGAAAGACGTTGCCGGCACAAAAATATCGCCACTGAAAGACAGCTTCAAAATGTTTTTTCAGGCATTATTTATCTCCTTTTTCGTGAAATGGGAATGGTTTGTGAAAAAGCCACTGGCAAGCGTATTCGGTAAAAAAGAAACCAAACATGCGGGCGGCAAAACTGAACACCCAATCTTCCGATTCCTCTTCGTTTTTCTAGCTGCCTTCCTACTCATCCTCATGCCCTCCATCAGTTCTGATTATGGCGTGACGGGCGACGAACACACGCAGCGCGTCTATGGCGATAAACTACTCAAACATAAAGTCACGGACGGAGAAGACGAGAGTTACCTCCAATGGAAAAACCTAAAATACTATGGTGGTCTGTTTGACTACATGACTTCCCGACTCAATCCGCCTGCCGACCCTAATTCGCCTTATCGCGTAGATGCACAAGGCAAGGCGCACCCCGAACATGAAGAACCAGGTTTCCAAGCACCTAATCGACGGTTTGGAGATATTTACGACTTCCGACATCTGATCAATTCGCTCATTGGCTTTCTGATGATCTTGTTTGCAGGATTGCTGGCAAAAGAAGTGACGGGCAGTTGGCGCGTGGCTTTTCTGACTTTGTTGTTCCTCGCTTTGTCGCCACGTATTTTCGGACATTCGATGAACAATCCGAAAGACATTCCATTTGCGGCAGCCTTCATATTTACCTTGTATTATATTTTCAAATTTGTCAAACAATTGCCCAATCCTGGCAAAAAAAGTATCGCGCTGCTTGCAGTCGGTATAGCTGCGGCTATCAATGTGCGGGTAGGTGGACTACTCCTCATTGCTTACCTCGGCTTATTTACTGGCGTCGCTTATTTGTGGAAACCAGAATTGCGGGCAAAATTGAAAGATGTCAAGCATCTGGCTAAAATTGCGGGCATTGGTCTGCTGATTTCCGTACTGGGGTATTTGGGTGGGCAAATCTTTTGGCCCTGGGCGCGACAAGCTCCTTTTTCCAATCCACTGGTCGCTCTCGGCGAGATGGAAAGCTTCGATACGGCGATACAAATTCTCTTTGAAGGCAAACGCATCTGGTCGGATGTTGTTCCCTGGTATTATATTCCAAAATGGATGGCAATTGGTTCGCCGATCTTCTTTTTGATTGGCTTAGTGCTGGCAGTTGTTTTATTTGTGATATTGCGTAAAAGTATTAGTACACTGGTATTTGCGCTGATGCTCTTTGCAGGCGTTTTTCCCATTGCTTATGCTGTCGCTAAAGAATCTTCTTTATACGATGGAATGCGACACTTTTTGTTTGTCTATCCCATCTTCGCAGTAGTAGCTGCCTGGGGTTGGAGTATGCTGGTCGATGTATTTAAAACAAATAAAATCGGCAAATACGCAGTAGGTCTTGTGCTAGCTGGCTTACTCGCCTTGCCCGCTATTTTTATGGTCAAAAACCATCCTTATCAATACGTCTATTTCAATGAAATATTTGGTGGCGTAGATAAGGCTTACGCCAATTATGAAACCGATTATTGGATGACTTCGATGAAAGGTCTGACGGATTGGTTTATCGAGAATGTACCAGAAGCGAAGCAGGGCTGGGAAATGGTTCAAGCTGGAAAATCGCCGGAAGAAATCAAAGCACAACTTCCACAACTCATCGTGGCGAGTAATTGCGGGGAACCCGTTGTGCATTACCTGCAAAGGCGTATTCCAAATCTGAAAGTCTACTACGTTCGCTATCACGACCGCGAAGAACGTCCCTGGGAATATGGGTTTTGGTATTCCCGTCACCTAGACAAAAGTTATATCGAAAATGCTTGGCCGCCAGCTGATATCATCTATGAAGAAAAAATAGGCAATACTACGATTGGCGCGGTCACGAAGCGCAAAGGCAACCATACGCACCTCGGTTATAAGGCGAAGAAAGCAAAAAATTATGAAGAGGCGATTGGTCATTATCAAACGGCAGTGCAACTTGATTCGAAAAATGAAGGTGCCTGGGTGAGCCTGGCAGAATGTTATCGTGCCATTGGAGATCATCCAAAAACAAAAGAAGCGATTGACAAGTCGCTTGCCATCAATCCTGAGCACACTACTTCGTTGGGTATTCTGGGTAGTTATTATGTCTCCACAGGGGATATGAATAATGCGAAAGCGAGTTTTGAAAAAGCAATAGCAACCAATTATAAGTATAATTTTGCTTACTTCTGGCTGGCACAACTCAATGCACAAAGCAATCCAAGAAAAGCACTGGAATATATAGAGTTGCACGATAAGCATGACGGCAATATTCCTTCGGCTTACGACTTAGGTATTCAACTAGCCAAGCAGCAGGGCAAACGAGCTGCAGGCTTTTATTTTGAAGCGAAGAAAGCATATAGAGGAGGCGATGGACAGACGGCTTTGCAAAAAAATAAACAAGCCTTACAAGCTGACCCGAATTATGGACCTGCGGTGAAGTTGCAAGAGGTGTTTGATGTTTTATTGGCACAACAGAAAAAATAAATTTTTTAGTCGATGGTCGATAGTCCATGGACGATGGATATACACGGCGGTTGAAACCCGCCGCTTTTGCGAACAATTACATGTGTTTCATGTCTTGTCACAAAACTATGGACCATCGACTATCGACTATGGACTATGGACAAACAGATCAAAGTAGATGGATTTAAAAGAGTTAGAAAATGGGGTAAACCCCGAAATACACTGGTACTACCAATCCAAAAAAGTACCCTTGTTTAAGTATTTTAAAAAGCTCTCCAAAGCGCAGGGCAAGCCGCTGACGGTGATTGACTTTGGCTCTGGTTCTGGCTTTTTTGCCATCGAATTATTCAAAGCTTTTCCCGATGCCATCAAAGAAGTCCTGCTGGTGGATATTGGTTATACGGATGAAGAATTAGCGACTACAAAAAACGATTCGATTCGCAAACTGCGCTACATCCCCGAAGGCGTGACAGACAGCGTAGTGGTGATGATGGATGTACTGGAACATATAGAAGACGACTATGCCATTATGCAGGACATCCGCAACCGGCTCGGGGAGAATGCCCACTATTTTATCACCGTCCCGGCATTTATGAGTTTATGGTCGGGGCATGATGTGTTTTTGGGGCATTATCGTCGCTATACTTTACCTACTTTGCGTAAATTGCTGGACACGAAAGACTGTGCGATTCAAAGTCATTACTACATCTATGGCTGGATATTCCCGCTGGTCTGGCTGATTCGTCGGATAAAAGGCGGTGGTGCAGAAGAGCAAACGCCCGAAAGCTCAGATATGAAACCAGCCGCCCCACCGATCAATTTTTTATTGAAGAACATCAATATTTTTGAAATGAATTTCCGTAAGCTGAATAAATTGTGCGGGGTGACTTGTGTTTCTGAGGGACGGATTAAGTAACCGACGACGGTTTGGTAAACTTGAGGGCAGCCATGTGTGAATGGAAAGTTTGCTAAACCTGCCTGAGAAAGGTGGGGGGTAGTGGAAGGTTTAGCAAACTCGCTGCGCACGAAGCCTATGCGCAAGTTTACGAAACCATTCAGCATTACAAATCTTCCAAAATCCTTTTTACATTACTATAATTCCTTTGAAATTCTACATAAGCCGGATAAGCATCGGTCAGTTCCTGCCAAAGAGATTTGGCTTGTTCAAAATACTCCTTTGCTTTTTGGCTGTCATTTTTATTCTTATAAAAAACACCAAGTTTAGCATAAGAGATGGCGAGTCCGTTTTTAAACTGTACATTATTCGGATAGGCATCATAGAGTTGTTTTCCAAGTTCAGAACGTTGTTCATAGAATTTCAAAGCCTTGTCTAATTCTCCAAGTGCGGCGTGGGTTTCCCCGAGTTTTTCGTAAGAGATGGCGAGTCCGTTTTTAAACTGTACATTATTCGGATAGGCATCATAGAGTTGTTCAAATAATACAGTTTCATCTTCATAGAATTTCAAAAAACGGTACTGACAACTTTAGCCGTCAAATAAATTTTATTGAAAATGAAATTCAAATACGCATAAAATTCTCTTTACTTTCTGCGACGGCTAAAGTCGTCGGTACGGTTTAGGAAAAGTCTGCTTTGTCTATTTTTTCAATATTATAAATCTTCTCTGCGTTTTGTGTGATGGTTTTTGAGGTGTTGCTGACCTGATCTCCAATATGCACGTCTCCGCCAGCGGTGATATTGGAATTGGCGACGACATTTTTGCTGTTTTCTATAGACAAGACTGCCTGGTTGATTTCTTCCTGTATCTCCGGCTGTTCCTGTTGGCTTTTTAGTTCATCCAATAAGTCGAGTATGCCGATGCTGATTTGGTTTCTGGTGAGTGTTGCATTTTCATGGCTGACTGTGCCGAGTCGTATCTGTTTCCGAATGTCTGCAAAACGTCCTGACTGGTGAATGACTTCGTCTAGTTTTGGGCTATTTTCGAGCAGCGTTTGAAGTTTGGAGAGGGCAGGAGGGAGGTCATCATTAGCGATAAGCTGTCTGATGTCTTTGATGGTTTTTTCAATGGTCATGATTTGGTGATTGGTAAATGGTAAATAGTGGCTTCTCAAATATAGAAATAAAATTTATTAATTACGAATTACGAATACACCAGTTACCAATCACCAATATACCAATCACCTCAGTCCTACATAATTTCCCGGGGTCACTTGCTTGAGTTCTTCTTTAATGGCATCATCAATATCTAAGGCATCGACGAAGCTGTGGATGTCTGCATCGGTGACGATGGCTTTGCCGCGCGTGAGTGCTTTGAGGGCTTCGTAGGGTTGTGGGTAGCCTTCGCGACGGAGGATGTTTTGTATGGCTTCTGCGACGACCATCCAACTATTGGCGAGGTCGCTTTGTAGTTTGGCTTCATTGAGCAGGAGTTTGTTTAAGCCTTTTTGTATGGACTTAAAAGCAATGAGTGTGTGGGAGAGTGGGACGCCTACATTACGTAGTACGGTACTGTCAGTGAGGTCGCGCTGTAGGCGGGAGACGGGGAGTTTGGTGGCGAGGTGCGTGAAGATGGCATTGGCGATACCAAGATTGCCTTCTGCATTTTCAAAATCTATTGGATTGACTTTGTGTGGCATGGCAGAAGAGCCAACTTCGCCTTGCACGACTTTTTGCTTGAAATAATCCATTGAAATATAAGTCCAGATGTCCCGACTTAAATCAAGGAGAATAGTATTGATTCTGCTCAAAGCATGAAACAAAGCTGCCAGATTATCGTAATGTTCAATCTGTGTGGTGGGATGCGAACGATGTAAACCAAGTCGTTCATTGACAAAATTATCGGCAAAGCCGCGCCAGTCGATACCAGGATAGGTGACGACATGGGCGTTGAAATTTCCCGTTGCACCACCAAATTTGGCAGAGAAAGGAATGGCTTTGACTTGTTTGATTTGTGCCTGAAGTCGAGCGGTGAAGACTTCAAACTCTTTGCCGAGTAGAGTAGGGGAGGCCGGTTGCCCGTGTGTGCGGGCTAGCATGGGAACATTTGCCCATTCGCTGACCAATCCGTCTAATTGAGCCATTATTTTTTCAAAAAAAGGAAAATAGACCGCTGTCAGTCCTTCTTTTAGCGAAAGCGGAGTTGCCGTATTATTGATGTCCTGTGAAGTCAGTGCAAAATGGATAAATTCCAGATGTTCTTCCAAGCCCAATGCACGAAATTGGTCTTTTAGAAAATACTCGACTGCTTTAACATCATGATTGGTGGTTTTTTCGATGTCTTTGATTTGCTGTGCCTGTGCTTCGCTAAAGTTACGACCGATGTCGCGCAGTTGTTCAACCTTATTGCGATCAAAACCGTTTAATTGTGGCAAAGGCAATTCGCATAAAGCGATAAAGTATTCAATTTCAACGTGTACGCGATATTTAATGAGTGCGTATTCCGAAAAATAAGCGGCATATTCCTGCGTTTTACTGTGGTAACGTCCATCGACGGGCGAAATGGCGGTCAGTGCTGATAAGGTCATCTGTGTCATTATTGAATGGTGTGATTGCTAATTTTTGACGAAAGTCGCTAATTTGTCGTAAAACTGTGTTTTTTTGTCGTAAAATCTTTATCGAGATTGAAATTTCCGATAAATTCGTAGAAAATAATAATAAAAATATGAGACGAGATTATTTAAATGAGCATGATGATAACCTAGGTCGGCTTGCAGACCCCATTATTCGCAACCATATTATCTGGTCGATGGGTGCTGGTTTGATTCCTATGCCTATTGCAGATGTTGTAGCCGTGAGTGCTGTTCAGTTGGATATGATTAAGCAAATGAGCCGTGTTTATGGGATTGATTTTGATGAAATGCAGGGAAAAAGTCTGATTACCACGCTTGTGGGTTCAAGTTTTGCCCGTCTTGGCGCGAGTGCCATTAAATTGATACCGGGCATTGGCTCTGTCATCGGTGGTGTAGCGATGCCTGTCTTGTCTGGTGCTTCTACTTATGCACTGGGTCAGGTATTCAAACATCATTTTGAAACAGGTGGAACTTTTCTGGATTTTGATGTCAGTCGCTTACGCAAATACTATTCAGAGCAATTTGAAAAGGGTAAAAAAGTAGCGCAGGATATTAAAGCCGAGGAGGACGAAAAGAAAAAGCAGGCAGAAGCCAAAGCGGAAGAAGAAATGAAAGCGACCAAGAAAAAGCGTCCTGCAGCAACGGCAAAAGTTGTGGATGAAGATACGGTAGATAGTATGGATGCGGCGCTACAGAAGTTGCAGGATCTCTCGAAACTGCGTGATGATGGTGTGATTACGGAGGCTGAATTTCAGAAAATGAAGAAGAAGATGATGGATAAATTTTAAAATATTGAGTTGCCCATGAATGTCCACAGGATATTCACCCTGCGGGCTTGCTCTTTCACTCTCCGGAAACAATACAGAACGTTGAGGTCTCTCTTTTTGGGAGACCTTTTTTTGTGGTGTTGCCTCACTAACCGTACTGACGACTTTAGCCGTCAAGTCAAATAGGCTCACCCACCTGCTGTCGCAGTTCACTTCGTCATAAGTCCACTGGACTTATGGTTTTCTTGCAGAAAACCGCACTACGTTCATGACGGCTAAAGTCGTCGGTACGGTCACTATTCACACGTTCAAACGGCGACTGAAGTCGCCGCTACGAAAGAGCTTCCTTATAAGTAGCCAAGCAACGCGCTCTAGCAAATTTATGCTCGACCATAGGCGCTGGATAGTTTGCTGTACCAAATTCTGGCACCCATTTTTTGATGTATTTGAACTCCTTATCAAATTTTTGTTGCTGACTCGTTGGATTGAATATACGAAAGTATGGCGCAGCATCAGTACCACAACCTGCTGCCCATTGCCAACCGCCATTATTACTAGCCAGGTCGAAATCCAATAGTTTCTTAGCAAAATAGGCTTCGCCGCGACGCCAGTCTAAAAGCAAATGTTTAGTCAGAAAACTTGCCGTTACCATGCGGACTCGATTGTGCATGAAGCCTGTTTCATTGAGTTCTCGCATCCCGGCATCTACGATGGGATAACCTGTTTTACCGGCACACCATTTTTCAAAATCTGCTTCATTATTTCGCCATTGTACCGCATCATATTTTGCCCGAAAAGGTGAAGTCACGACATGCGGAAAATGCGACAAAATCATCGCATAAAAATCTCGCCAGATCAGCTCATTGAGGTAGGTTTCGCTTAGATTTTCAGATTTTCGGGCTTTTTCTCGTATGGAAATTGTGCCAAATCGAAAATGAATACCTAAGCGTGAAGTGCCGTTTATTGCTGGAAAATTACGGGTTTCGCCATATTTTTTTATTAGACCCTGCGAGACTTCTGTAGGTGGAAATTTAAGCTCGCTTTTACTAAAGCCCATTTCTGCAAGCGATAAATCGGGTAGGGGAGTGGTCGATTGAAAATTGCTAAAATATTTTTCGTTTGGATATGGTTTGAAATAATAAGACAGCCCATCGTCTGACATTCGTGTAGCCAGTTTTTTGCGCCATTTTTTTGAGTATGGCGTGAAGACAGTGTATGGCAATCCATCATCTTTTGTCACTTCACTTTTTTCAAAAATGACCTGATCTTTATACGTGTGTAGAGGGGTTTCTTTTTGTTGTAAAATTGTTTTCACCGCCTCGTCCCGTTGTAAGGCATAAGGCTCGTAATCGTGGTTGGTATAAACGGCTTTTATATCGTATTCTTGCGATAATTTTTGCCAGATGTCCAGTGGTTTCCCATATTTGATGATGAGCGATGAACCCAATTTTTCCAGTTCTTTTTTTATTTGGGAAATGCTTTGATGAATAAACTCCACACGGGCGTCTGTAGGCTCTAATTCTTCCAGAATTTCTGTATCAAAAATAAATAGCGGCAGGACGGGATATTTGCCTTTCAGCGCGTGATAAAGTCCTGCATTATCGTGTAGGCGTAAGTCTCGGCGAAACCAGAATATGGAGATTGTTTGCATGGATGGTAAACGTTGTTTTTGGATTTTTGTTTTACTCGACGGTTTCGTAAACTTGTGCGAGGCTTTGTGGATGGCGAGTTTGCTAAACCTTTCTAAGGCTCAATTTTGGAAGGTTTAGCAAACTTCCTGCTCGCAAGTTTACGAAACTAACTCTTTATCAGATCATTTCAGAAAAAACGGGCTACCCATCTAACTTTGCCCTAAAAAATAGAGTTTATAAAAAAATAAATGTAAGGTTTGTAAAACAAATAGTGTTTTTATTGAAAATATATGTGTATAATTACAATTTAAATAAGACAAATTGGGTAATTTGAAAATAATTAAACACTAAAAAAATAATTATGCTTCTAAATTTAGGTGAATTTTTTCTAAAATATAATGTTTTACTAAACTTAGTTCTAACCTTCACAGGAGGGATTATTGGATACTGGATAAAAAACTATTTAGACAAAAAGAAAGAGCTTACCAGCGAAATAACTAAAGAAAGACGAGAGAGCTATCAGAAATTTATTAACCTTATTATCTCTCTCTTTGCTACTATAAAGGCAGAAAAAAACGGAAAAAATAAAAATAATGATTTCGTGGAAGGACTGTATGAGTTTTACAAAAAGAATATACTGTATGCCTCTCCCGAAGTAATTAATTCCTTTTCCGATTATATGCAGTATATGTATAAAAATGAAGTAGATAAACAAAACCTAACTGTTCACTTAAAACTTTTAACAAGAGTAATGAAGGGAATGAGAAAGGATTTAGGGTTAAACAATAAAGGACTTGGGAATAATGGTGAAATTTTAATGAAGGCTATTATTAAAGATTATTATACGGTATTTAATAACAAAAAAAACAGTGGAAATGAGTGAGAAATTTAATACTAGAATTTCGTTTTTACCAACAAGGAATATTGTTGATATTTATCATAGAATTAAGGATGTAAGACTCAATAATGTTTTAGAAGGGTTTGACTCTGATTTCTTAGGGATAATGTTTGGAGAAAAGGATTCTTTAGAAACGTATGAACTCATATATGTAGGGAACAGTCAGGGCAAAGTTGAAGGCTTAGTACTTCATTCCGGACAAAAAATTGAAAGCCGTGATCTTTGTACGGTATATTTTTCAAGAGTAATTGAAAACGAATTCCCTAAAGCTAATTGTTTAGCAATATTCAATACTTTTCAGAATCAATTAAAGTCGGTTTATGAAAATTTTGGAGTTATGTGTGTGCCTAACTACATAGCGAATTTGAAGGATGTAGCAATGATTCTACCATCCCAAAAAGGTGACCTAGATAACATATTGTTTATTGATATACATGAGTTATATAAATCATATTTTGAGAGAGAAAATTATATCGAAGATAAAAAAGGGCAGCAAAAGGTTTACCTGATGTATGATCGGCGAGAGAATTTAATTAAGATTGGTGAAACGCAAACCGAATTGAAGGTAAGAAGGAAAGGAGTCGCAGAGCAGACATTGAGAGCCTCAGACCCTATGATTGAAGTAGTTGTTGCTTGGAAAGCTCCTAAGTCCTTTGAAAATGATTTATTGTTAAAGTATAGCACCAAGAGGATTCGTGGGGAATGGTTTGATATTAGAGCTATTGATTTAGAGAATATTAATATAGAGGCACAAAAGTATCAAATGATAGAGATAGACCGTAAAGAAACTTTTATCGTGTAGAGTTAATTGAAGGTTATTGATTATGTTAAATAGAATCTATAAAGTGGCTTATACGGGCTTTTAAAATGAAATTATTATATTTGTGTATTATTAATCACAAACAAAATACGAAGATGGAAAAAATCACTTGTTCTAATTGTCATTCGATATATGAACTAACCTACATCAACGTTCCAATTCGTGATAAGGATTCAATTTTTTGCAAAGTATGTAACGTTGAGCTATTCAGTTGGAATGAATCAGCTATGTATAGCGCAAAGCTAATAGAAACGCGACAAGAAGAAAAACCATCGGAAGAAGAAGAATAACCAAAGGTTTAAAATTAACCTTCCATATTTTGGTTCTATTTAATGTTATAAAAAAAAATACCTATAATTTATATTATGTTAAATAGAGTCAAACTACAATAGAAAGTATGGAACAGTCGGCAGACGAAGGATTTTGTAAAATTGGTGACTTATTCCTTTAGATATGCCGTATTTCTAACCGAATTCGTCTGACGACAACGGAGTTTACTCCATCATACTTTAGTCGAACTACCAAATTTTGAATAAAAAATTTTTTGCCAGTTAAACTTAATCTTGCACTTAAACTTAGACAGCAGCACCTCTCCCCTATTTTTATCGTTTTATAACAAAACAGAAAGCAGCATGACCAGCGAGATACTGACCAGTGACAAAATTGTGGTCATGACAGACCAACTTCTGAAAGTTTGCTTTTCATCCAGCCCTAAATACTTGCTCACCAACCAGAATCCACTGTCATTTACGTGAGAAAGAATACTAGAGCCAGATGCAATGGCAATCACCAATAAGGCTAATGAAGTCCCAGAATAATTGTCGGCAATAAGCGGTGCGGTTAATCCTGCGGCTGTGATCATCGCGACTGTACTCGAACCTTGTAGTACCCTGACCAAAACAGCAGCAATAAAGGCGAAAAGCAGGAGACCTATGTTTTGTTCTGCAAAATAATTTGCCAGCATTTCGCCTGCGCCTGTAGCGATCAGCACTTGCTTGAAAACGCCTCCTGCTCCTGTCAGCAATATAATGATGCCAGCTGGTCCAAGAGAAGCCGTGGTGATTTCTAAGAGTTGTTTGGGTGTGAAATTTCTTCTGATACCTAATAAATACCAGGCGACCAGGTTGGCAATGATTAATGCTGTAAAGGGATGCCCAATGAGTTGAATTGTCTTTTTTACGGAAATTGGTATGGGTAAATTATTGGCCAGCGGGCTGTTCAGAAAGGTATTCAACAGAATGAGGACGATGGGAATGGCGATGATGGCAAAAATCATTAAGGGAGGCGGAATACCTTTTCCATTTTCACTTCTAAAATATTCATTATCAGTAATTTCTGGTGCGGCAACAAATATTTTTTTGGCTATAAATTTTCCGAAAACAAGTCCTGCAAGCAAAGCAGTAGGAACACCAACAATAAAACCAAATAGAATGACCTGTCCTAAGTCTGCATTCAAAATATCAGCGACAGCAACAGGACCAGGAGTTGGCGGAATAAAGGCGTGTGTAATCGCCAAGCCAGCCAAAAGCGGAATGGCAAAATGCAGCAAAGAAAGGCCAGTCTTGCGCTGCAAGGCATAGGCTAACGGAACGAGTAAGATAAAAGCTACGTCAAAAAATACAGGAATAGCAACTAAAAAGCCAGTGATTAACATAGCTAAATTGGCTCTCTTTTCGCCAAACCATTTCAGCAGATAAGCGGCTAAGGATTCAGCACCACCGGAATGTTCCAATATAGCTCCAAACATAGCACCAAGCCCCACGACGACTGCCACAAAACCAAGCGTATCTCCCATCCCCTTCTTGACAAGATCAATGGTTTCGTCTGGTGGAATTCCAGCTAATAATGCTACAGTAATGCTACAGATTAACAAGGCAATAAAGGCTTGCATTTTTAGCCTTAGGATTAAAAAAAGCAATAATGCGATTCCTATTCCAACATAGAGTAAGAGGGTAACATCTATCATATCACTTCCAGTTTGTATGAAAATACGCGGTTTCCGGATGGTCTATTCTTTGGTAGGTATGTGCGCCAAAATAATCTCTCTGGGCTTGAATTAGATTTGCAGGCAATCTGTCAGTACTCATTGATTGACAATAGGTGTAAGCGGACTGAAAACAGGGCAAGGGAATGTTCTGCTGAATACCGTGGATAATTAATTCCTGTACTGCACTATGGTTGGCAGATATACTTTCAAAACACAGGTGATTATTGAGTATTGAAGTATTTTTATTAAAAATACCCACACAATTTTGCATAAGTTTAGAACGAATAATGCAGCCATTTGTCCATATACGGGCGAGTTCAGCAAGATGTATATTCCATTTATAAGTATCTGACGCGGTTTTTACCAGCTCGAAGCCTTGATGATGATTGATAATTCTTGCTGAGGTGTAGGCTTTTTTCAGCACATCAATTTTTAGTGGCGTGCTGCTTTTTGTGTCCAATTGTAGTTTTCTTGCCATACCTTGCCTCGCCTGTTTTTGTGAAGAAAGATACCTTGCAAAGACAGCTGCTGCCATCATTGAATTGGGCGTACCAAGTTCTAAAGCTGCCTTCACTGACCAGCCACCAGTACCTTTATTGGCTGCTTTATCAAGAATAAGGTCGAGTGTGTAATCGTCATTCGTTTTATGTAGAAGGATGTCAATCGTAATTTCTAATAAAAAACTAGACAGACTTTCTTTGTTCCATCCACTGAAAATATGGGCAATTTCTTCGTTGGTATTCCAGCGTTTTAACAGATCATATAGTTCTGCAAGTAATTGCATTTCAGCGTATTCAATACCATTATGCACCATTTTTACAAAATGTCCTGCTCCGTCTGGGCCTATATGGGCGCAGCAGGGCTTTTGAGCTTGGTCGGATGCTGCAATGGATTCAAATAATTTTCCCAAAAGTTCGTAACTTTTAGTCTCGCCACCTATCATCATAGATGGTCCTTTTCTCGCACCCTCTTCTCCACCAGAGACGCCCATTCCTATGAAATTGAGGTCTTGTTGCTTGCAGTAGGCTTCACGCCTGACCGTATCTTGATAATGACTATTTCCTCCATCAATAATGATATCGCCAGGTTCAAGGTGAGGTCGCAATGTTTCTATTACTTCATCTATGGCTTTGCCTGCTTTTACCATCAGGAGTACTTTTCGGGGTTTTTCGAGAGAAGCAAGGAAGGGTTTGATAGCTGTGAATCCCTTTGCTAAGTTCTGTCCTTTATTTTCATTTAAAAAATCAGCAACTAGTCGCTCCTCCCCTTCTGCAATCCTGTTATACACTGAAAGCGAGTAGCCATGATCCAATATATTCAGGCTTAGATTTCTACCCATGACGCCTAAGCCAATAATTCCGATAAATGATGAATTATTCATGGTCTGTCTTTTTTAATATTTCTTCAATGATCTCCTCCACAGACTGGTCGATATTTACATGAATACCATATTTCGGAATTTCGAGGGCTTCAAATTGTGAACGCAATAAGCCCGTTTGCATAAAATGATTTTTTCTAATACTCAATCTCTTGTAAATTAGTTGATAATCTCCGTTAAGATAAATATATTTTACTAAAGGAAAGTCTTCTTTAAGAAATGTTCTATACACTTCTTTCAAGGCACTACAGGCTAAAACAGCACCTTTTTTATTCCATTTTGGAAACTGCTCTCTCATTGCCTGAAGCCAGGGGTAGCGGTCTTGGTCAGTGAGTGCAATTCCCTGGCTCATTTTTTTGATATTCTGTGCAGGGTGGAAGTCGTCAGCATCAAAAAAATCAATTTTCAGTCGTTCTGCAAATTGCTTTCCGATAGTTGTTTTTCCACAGCCACTGACGCCCATCACAATATAGATCATCTTACTATTTGCTTTGATTTTTATCCCCGAAATGGTAGTTGAGTGTACCTTTTACACCAGGTTTCACTTGGAAAACACTGCCAGCAAGCGGGTATTTTTTTTGTTCTTCTTCGGTCATATCTTCACTTGCTGTGGTGATGTATAATATATCGAGTTTAGGTCCTGTAAATGCACATGCTGTCACATTATGTGCCGGCACTTCCACCTTTTTTATCATTTCCCCAGTTTCAGGGTCAAAACAAGCTACTGCTCCTCCGTTCCAAAGTCCTACCCAGAGGTGATTGTTTTCATCAATCGCCATACCATCTGGTGAGCCTGTTTTTTCATCTATAGTTACTGCGATTTTTCGATTGCTGATCTGCCCATTTGTATTATTATAATCAAAAGAGACAATTTGATGGGTGGGCGTGTCTATGTAGTACATTTTATTCTTAGCAGCATTCCAAACTATCCCATTGGATATGGTTATGGAATCCAATGGAGTTTTATAAGTTCCATCTTCACGAACCATGTACAAATTACCTATTGGGCTTTCACATTTATTATCCATAGTGCCTACCCAGAATCTTCCGGCAGGATCACATTTTCCATCATTAAACCGAACATTTTTACCAGCTTGATCAATAAGTACATAAGGCGTCAATGCTGAATTTTCTGTGTTAAATGTATACACTCCATCCTCTAAGGCTAAGATTACTTTATCTTTTTGATATGGCACTACAGTGCCTACTTTTGACGGGAGCGCATAAGTTCGGTCTTTGTCTTCTGTCGGATTGTAAATGTGGAGTTCTTTTTTCTCTATATCTACCCAATAAAATTCCTGAGTTTTATGATTCCATAGCGCACCTTCTCCGAGTCTCGCCTTAGTATTTATCAATACACTGGCTTTTAGAATAGCTGCTGACGCTTCTAATTTAGCTGAATCATTATTATCATGATTTATTTGTTCTTTACAGGAAATTATCAATAGCAGGTAAGAGATTGATAATAGGTATAAGAAGAGAGCTGTTGGCGGGATGGTTTCAGATTTACGTGTTTTCAAGTGTAGCAGTATTAAGAGAAATAGAAATTGTTAATGTTACACTAAGTTAGTGAAACATTAACAATCAAACTAATTTTAGGAATGGTAAAAAAATAAGTTTCCTGTTTAAGTTTACCATTCCTTATCTTAAAAAGACCACTCCACCATCAAAGTCACGTCGAATTCGAGCGATGGATTGTTGGCATCATACAATCTCATTTCTGTAGGAAATCCAAGTTGCAAATCTGACAGCTTGCCAGACAAGGCTTCCATATACTCATCAGCATCTGGGGCGTCGCTATCGTATAGCGCAAATGTTCTCATCGTTGCTATGTCTGTAATATCCAGCGGAAAACCATCTGTAATTGTAAATGATGTACCTGCTGTAGTGTTCATGGTGCTGCTGGTTGTGAATTGTGTATTATCAGGCATCGTGCCAGTGTTGATACTGAAATAAATGTCTGGCCCGTCGGAAGCGTCCCAAGCAGCTCCATTATTGGTGTCTGGAAAATCATCAATGCGGACGGCTGTAATGCGGAGATTTGTAGGCGTGAGTACATTTTCGCAAAAATCACCACTGTAGCCAGGCAGGCAGTCGCAGGTGGCTGTAGCTGTATTACAAGTCCCACCGTTCTCGCAAGTGACGCCCTGGCAGGCTAAGTTGGTTTCGCAATTTAAACCAGAGAAACCTTCTGGGCATTCGCATACGCCATTGACGCATTCGCCGTCATTCATGCAGACTAGTGTGTCGCAAATTCTAGTTTCACATTCATCGCCTGTGAAGCCAGGAAAGCAATTGCAAATGCCTTCATCACAAGAGCCATTGATGCATTGAACATCTTTGCAATCGTCTTTACAGGATGTGGTGAGTAGTAATATTGCGAAGCAAAAAAACAGGCAATTTTTCATTTTATTTTGTTTGGTATTTTTTTATAAAAAAAGAGGAAGAAACCCAAGTTCCCTCCTCTCCTATTTGTTTTATAACGACGAAATCGGAATAAAATTATTTTTTCAATGCTTCCAGACGTGTTTTATACTCGTTAGATTTTACGAGGTCGTCTTTACGTGCATAGATTTCTTTCAAAGCGAAAATGGTGCTATAATCATTCGCATTTAGTCCATCTGCTTTCTGGAAATATGGTAAAGCTTTGTCCATTAGTGAAGTTACTTCGCTTTTTAGTGCATTAAAACGTGTTTCTTCGCTATATGGCAAATCATTCATTTCCTTACGCATGGGTGTGGTTTTATTGAAATACAAAGCACCGATACTATAAATTGCGTCAAAATAATTTTCATCTAAAGCAATGGCAGAGTTGTAATACTGCTCTGATTTAGCATAATATTCTTTTGAAGAAGGTGCTTTAGACTCGTAAGCATTTTGGAATAATTTTTCATACATACTACCTGTTACCAAATGTAGAACCTTGTTTTCAGGATCATTTTTGATCGCCAACAATAGTTTGTCTTCTAAGACTTCCAGTTTGCCTGCTTTCAGGTAATAATTGATTTCAGTTGTCAGTAGCGCATTGTTTTCAGGATGCTTTTCTCTACCTTGCTTTAGATAATCCAATGCTTTTTCTTCGTCAGCATCTATATTGGCTTTGTACAATCCTTCATAGATATTTGGCTTAGAATAACCTACTTTCAACAGGCGTCCCATGACATTATTAATCATGTCATTATCGCCAGAATTCATAGCTGCAAGACCTGCATTATACAAGTCGCCTTGAAATTCTTCATTGCTGTCATCAGCCAATCCAAGAGATTTTTTGACTTCCAATACTTTAGCGAAAGCTGCTGCTGCACCTTTAAAATCGCCATCGCCAAATAAGGTAGCTCCTTTGCTACTAAAGCCTAGCGCGATATTCGCCATTGATTTCTGTGAAGCTGTAATTTCAAATTTCTTACCGCCACCTACTTGAGAAACCATTTGAAAAGCTTCATAAGCCTGATCGACTGCATCGATATACTTGAGGCGATAAATCCCAGATTGATCACTCATCACTTCATTAAAAATATTGCCTTTCAGCAACCAGGCAGCTGCCTGCCCTTTAATGGTTTCATCGCCCATAGCGACATTGATTTTTTCAATAGCCGTTGCCAGTTCTCCAGCATTAGCTCCGCGATCATAAGTGTACTTAGTTAAAGCTTTTTTAGCCGCTTTTAATGCTTTACCTGCATCTTTACCCTGAGCCATTGCAACACCGGAAACCAATAAAACGGCCACCAGACATAAAAGTAATTTTTTCATGTTCTAATTTTGATTTTTTATAATAAAATATAAGTGAATGGGTGAACGAGTGAAATTTAAACTTCCCCGATAAAGTCGGAATAAACTTAAATTCCTCCCGACTTATTCATCCGTATTTTCGTTATTATTGTTTGTTTCAGGCGTGTTTTCGTTTTCAGTATCTGTTGCTTCGTTTTCAGTATTCTCCTCCCCTTCAACTTGTTCCTCTTCTTCTTTAACAGAAATCAAAGCAATATCAGCAATTTGATCTTTTTTCTGCAAATTGATAAGTCGTACACCTTGCGTAGCACGTCCGATGACATTTATTTTATCAATATCCAGGCGGATGGTGATGCCTGATTTATTGGTAATCATCAAATCGTCACCTTCGTTGGGTGTTTTTATACCAACCAGAAATCCAGTCTTATCGGTCACCTGTAGTGTTTTTATACCCGTTCCGCCTCTATTCGTTTCTCGGTATTCTGATAGTTTAGAACGTTTTCCATAACCATTTTCAGAAATCACAAGAATCATTATCTCGTCTTCGTTCTCTTCTGGATTTACAGAAACCATACCAATTGCGCAATCTTGCTCGTTAGCGAGCTTCACGCCACGCACTCCGGCAGCCGATCTGCCCATAGAACGCACCTTACTTTCAGGGAAACGAATCGCCTTACCAGAACGCTTGCCAATAATGATGTCATTTGTTCCTGTGGTAAGGATAACTTCAAGTAATTGATCGCCTTCTCTGATCGTAATTGCATTGATGCCATTAGTTCTTGGACGTGAGAAAGCCTCTAATGGGGTCTTTTTTACAATACCATTTTTCGTACAGAACATGATATAATGATTGTCCAAAAATTCCTTATCGGTCAAATCTTTTACAATAACATAGCCCTTGACCCTGTCTTCTTTTGGTATATTGATAATGTTTTGTATCACTCGCCCTTTAGAAGTTTTTGTGCCTTCAGGAATTTCATAAATCCGTAACCAGAAGCAACGTCCTTGCTCCGTGAAGAACATGAGGTAGTTGTGTGCAGTAGCTGTGAAAAGGTGTTCGATATAATCTTCGCTACGTGTTGCGCTGCCTTTAGAGCCACGTCCTCCTCTACCCTGTGTGCGGTATTCTGTGACGGAAGTTCGCTTGATATAGCCGAGATTAGAAACTGTAATCACGGCATCTTCATCAGCAATCATATCTTCTATACTGATGTCTCCAGCAGCATATTCGATTTTTGATCTGCGTTCATCTCCAAAGCGTTCCTTGATTTCCGTCAATTCTTCTTTGATGATGTCTTTACGCATTTGTTCATCACCCAAAATAGACAATAAGTAGGCTATTTTTTGCTGGACTTCATCAAATTCACCTTTCAATTTGTCGCGTTCCAGTCCGACGAGCTTTTGCAGGCGCATGTCCAGAATGGCTTTTGCCTGTGCTTCACTCAGGGTGTCAGCAGGTAAAAAATCTTCGCCTAGCAGTTCGCTGATAGACTGTATTTTTACTACACCATTCTTTTTATCTGCTGCACTTAGGAAATCACCCTGCATCAAAGCTTTACGAGCTTCTTCGGCTGTTTTTGAGCTTCTAATGAGCGCAATGACTGCGTCCAGATGATCCAGCGCGACCAGTAAACCTTCAAGTATGTGCGCCCTTTCAGTCGCTTTGCGCAATTCAAATTGGGTGCGCCTTGTGATGACCTCTAAACGGAATTTGACAAATTCTTCAATGAATTTCTTCAAATTCAGTACGACAGGACGTCCATTGACCAGCGCAATATTACCAATACGAAGGGTGTTTTGTAGTTGCGAATATTTGTACAATTTAGACAGCACCACATTCGCCATCGAATCCCGCTTGATGTCCACAACGATGCGTAGACCATTACGGTCAGACTCGTCCCGAATGTCAGAAATGCCTTCTATCTTTTTGGTATTCACCAATTCTGCAATCTTGACAATCAGATTGGCTTTATTGACTTGGTAAGGAATTTCATGGACGATAATCCTTTCTCTTCCATTATCCTTAGTTTCAATTTCCACTTTTGCGCGAAGCACTACCCGTCCTAAACCCGTATCAAAACCACGCTTGACACCCTCATAGCCATAAATGATACCGCCTGTAGGAAAATCAGGTGCTTTGATATATTTGGTGAGTTCATCAATGGTGATGTCGTAATTGTCGATATAAGCAATGGTGCCATCCACCACTTCAGAGAGATTATGTGGCAAGATATCCGTGGACATCCCGACTGCAATACCTGAAGCTCCATTAATCAGCAGATTTGGAACTTTAGCGGGCAGAACAGTGGGTTCTTTTAATGTATCGTCAAAATTGAGTTTAAAATCAACGGTTTCTTTGTCAATATCTGTCAGCAATTCATCAGCAAGTCGCTGCATCCTTGCTTCGGTATAACGCATGGCAGCCGGATTGTCACCATCCATTGAACCGAAATTACCCTGTCCATCCACGAGCGGATACCTAAGCGACCAGGGTTGTGCCATACGCACCATCGCATCATATACGGAGGTGTCACCATGCGGGTGATATTTACCTAAAACCTCTCCTACGATACGAGCTGATTTTTTATGGGCTTTATTATAAGTCAGTCCCAATCCCGACATACCGTATAGAACCCTGCGGTGTACTGGCTTGAGTCCGTCCCGCACATCGGGCAAGGCTCTTGATACAATGACCGACATCGAATAATCAATGTAGGCCGATTTCATTTCATCCTCAATATTAATGGGGATTATTTTGTCTGCTCCTGCCATGTATGTTTGTTGAGTGACGGGTATAAATCGGAAAATAAAAATCCTTTTCTGAAAGGCTACTCCCCTACTCTATTCCCTTAAAAATTTTGACCTGCAAAAGTACAAAAAATAGTCGAAAAAATTGAATTTGAACAGCTAAAAAACAAGCTATTTTTATGGTTTTTTTTGATGAAAATTAAATAGAGAGAAAATTTTGAATGAGTAAGATTTTTCTTTGGAAAAACACCTTGTGAAACCTGATAGATTTTCTGAATTTGCTAGGTTTTATGAGATGTTTCATATCTTTGGTGGAAATAATTTCATCCTTATAAAAATACATAACTATGAGAACAGCAACATCTATCATTATCCTATTCTTCTTGATTTTAAGTCAATCAAGCCTTTATTCACAAACTACACTCTTTTGGGGTGACCAACCCACAGAACTCTTAAGAAGCAAAGAACTCACGGCTGGCAACAGCAATACCAATAATATAGCTCTAGGGCAATACATCATCAGGAGGGTGAGAGTGGATAGAGTGAATGAAAAAGTATATTGGACAGTAGGTGGTGATGAAACTATAAAAAGAGCCAACCTGGACGGCTCTAATCCTGAAATTATTGTTCAGAATACCAGCAATATTGCCATTATTGAAATTGACAACTCTACAAATCGACTTTATTTTACAGAATCCGGTTCGGGAGAAATTCAGTCCTGCAATCTTGATGGCTCAGACATTCAAGTCTTAGTTCAAGGAACAGGTATTGTTTTAGGTTTAGATGTAGACCCACTCAATCATCATTTCTATTGGACAGAAAGTAGCAATGGACTTATCCGTCGAGCAGATCTTGATGGAGCTAACATTGTGAATATTTTATCAACAGGTGAGAATGTGTATGATTTGCAAATTGATGTTCCAAATCAACATATCTATTTCACCAATCGATCTACTAACAAGATAGAACGTGTGAATTTCAATGGCTCAAATCGCACCGATATTATTTCAACGCTTGGACAAGCAGGCGCAATTGCCTTGGATTTATATGAAGGTGAAATGTATTGGCTGGAAAGAGATATGGGAACAATCAGCAAAGCCGACTTGGATGGTTCTAATCTGACCGAGCTTATCAATATCCCTAATTCTAGTTTCTCTGGCTTGGATGTTATGGTTTATCCTGTAGCAAATGAGCAGCTTATAGAGCGAGCTGAAGCCTTGTTTTTCTTTCCTAATCCTACTAAAAATACGATAAGTATTCCTTATGAATTTACTACCGAAGGACAGCTTAGTATTTACAATATGAATAGTCAATTGATTCTCCAAAAGACAATTCATCAACAGATGAACACCTTTGATGTATCTTTTTTATTGTCAGGAACTTATGTTATTGAACTTAAAGTGAAAGACGAGTCTTGGAAAATCGGAAAATTAATAAAACAATAAGGCGTGAAAGATTTTGAATTTGTCTCCTGCGCAGTATGTGGCTCGGACGATACGGATAAGATTTGTGATCGTGGTCAGTTTGGACTGCCTACGCATGTTGTCTTGTGTAAAACCTGCGGCTTGGGCTACCTGAATCCACGCTGGACAAAGGATCGCTACATTCATTTCTACACCGAAGAATACGACAAATATTACCGCCCAGAAGTTTATACAAATAAGGGAATTAGTCGGGTCAACTATTACCTGCCGCTCTATAAGCGATTACAGCATCATGGGCTTTCGCCAAATGATGTGACAAGCGTACTGGACATTGGCAGCGGAGATGGGAATAACCTCAATTACCTGATCCAGCAAATCCCGAAAGCCACTTATTATGCCATAGAACCCTCCGCACAATGTCGAGAGACACTCAGCGGCATGGGGGTCAATATTCTCGGCACAGATGTGGACATCAATTTCCACAAGGATTTTGAGAGCGCATTTGACTTGGTTATCATGCGGCATGTCCTGGAGCATTTTGCTGATCCTGTAGATGCTATGTGCAAGGTACGCCACATCTTAAAAGACGATGGCATTGCTTATGTCGCAGTTCCCAATAACCTAAAGTTTGGAAATAGTAAATTGCTGGACAACTGGTTTCGCGTCGTGCATACTTATTATTTCAATGTCCATTCTTTACAACATGTTTTTGCAAAAGCAGGCATAGAAGTCCTAGACATACAGGAAGGCGATCAGCATAATCAACGAGAATTATTTGCGATTATACGAAAAGGTAAAACTAGCGATGTGACTTATACTCCCAATCATTATACTCAACAGAAAGCTTTGTTTGATAAGAAGTTGAAAGGGGAACGGGGGCTTTTGCAAAAGCTGAAGCGTTGGGTGAAGTATCGGGTTTTGTAGCCTTTGTAGAACGGATTTTTATTTTTGAAATTTCAAAGCTTCTTCCCCTTAATAGCAGCCCCAATATTCACATCCATAGCCCGATGCGCCAGCGGCTCGGTATAAGTATTCAAATCCTTCATCGCCAGATTAATAACGTCCTTGTCATCCCCTTTCACACTTTCTCTAAGCACATTCACCAATTCGAGCGTTCGGGTAGTTTCTTCCTCGCTGAGAATGGCGGCGTTTTGTTTCAAGAACTTATCGGCGGAAAGGACGATGTTATTGGCTTCATTTCTAGCTTCGAGCAGGGCGCGGATTTTCATGTCAGCTTCTGCATTTTTGATGGAGTCGAGTAGCATACGCGCCATATCTTCTTCGCTGATGCCGTAGGCGGATTTCATTTGTATGCTTTGCTCTACGCCGGAGCGCATTTCTTTCGCACGCACCGTCAAAATACCATCTGCATCTAAGATAAACTGAATGTCTATTTTCGGAATACCGGCTGGCATGGGTGGAATGCCGCGTAGGATAAACTCGCCTAGTTTTCGATTATCACTCACTAAGTCGCGCTCGCCCTGATAGACGGCGACTTGAAGGTTTTTTTGTCCATCAACGGAGGTCGTGTATTGGCGGCCGGCTTTGGCGGGGACTTTGGTGTTTCTGGGAATAATCGTGTCCATCAAACCGCCCATCGTTTCTATGCCGAGGGAGAGTGGTGTGATGTCTATCAGTAGTAGGTCTTTATTATTGCCGGCTAGGATGTCGGCTTGTATGGCTGCGCCTAGGGCGACCACTTCATCGGGATTCAGGCTGTTATTGACGGGCTGATTGAAAAAATCGGAAACGGCTTTTTTGACCAGTGGCACACGAGTCGAGCCGCCGACCATAATGACGCTGTCTATGTTATCAATGGATAATTTGGCGTCTGCCAAAGCATTTTTACAACTGTTTAATGTTTTGTCAATTAAGGGCTGTATGAGTGTTTCAAATTGTGATTTGTCAATTCCCAGCGTCCACTCCCCTACTCTTCCTGCATACTGATTTTCAGTGGATAAGGTTTTCTTTGCTTCTTCTGCCGCTATGCGAAATGCCTGGCTGAGTTCTTTGTTTTCCGTAAGGAGAGCTGTTTTAATTTTATGCCGACTCAACCAGTAATCAATAATGACTCTATCCAAATCATCGCCGCCTAAAAAGGTGTCGCCATTGGTCGATAAGACTTCAAATATGCCGCCCTGAATTTGTAAAATAGAAATATCAAATGTACCGCCACCGAGGTCATAGACGGCAATAGTTTTCGACTCATCAGGACTAAGTCCGATGCCATAAGCAAGGCTTGCGGCTGTGGGTTCATTGACGATGCGCAGCACATCCAAACCTGCTAATTTTCCTGCGTCGCGGGTTGCCTGTCTTTGGGCGTCATTGAAGTAAGCTGGGACAGTGATGACAGCTTTGCTGATGTCTTCTTTTAAGGTTTTCTCTATTCTGGTTTTTAGTTCTGCCAGTATTTTAGCGGACAATTCTACAGGGCTGTAGAAGCGGTCGCGTACTCGTATTTTGACCAGGCTTTCAGTGTCTTCGTCTATGATTTCGTAGCCGAGGTATTGTCCAGCTTTAGCAATATCTTGATAAGATTTGCCCATCAATCGCTTGACGGAATAGATGGTATTTCCTGGATCTGTCAATAAGAATTGTTTTGCTGCATCTCCAACAATAATCTGTTCACCTGTTGCAAAATGGACAATGGATGGCACGAGGGTATTTTTGCCATCTTCCCCAGTCACGGCAATGACCTGCCCGTCCTGCATATAGGCGACGAGGCTATTGGTCGTACCGAGGTCTATGCCAACAATGATGTCTTTTTTCGCTTCTTTTTTAACCGTTCCTTCGGATAGATTGATGGATATTTTTGCCATTGAAATTCTTGTCTTTTAATTTTGCGCAAAGGTACACATTCTAAGCGAAACAAAACAAACTTTGCGGCTTGGCTTAATGGTAATTTTGAGAAGGTTTTTTCCGTTGATTTACGTCGATATTCCCCATTACTACCTTTGGTAAAGGGGAAATTTTCTCGCAAAGGCGCAAAGACGCTAAGAGAAAACAAAGTTTACGACTTGGCGTCTTTGCGAGAAAATAATTGATTTGCAGCATCCAGCATAAGAAATTCACCATTTGTTTCCTCAAAAAACCATATATTAGCAGAGCAAAAGCACTCACCATAATATTTTACAAGGCAAAACTATTTTGCCTTCCACACAACACATTAAACCTATTTTTGCTATGAAAAAAATATTCCTTACGTTATGGGTCTGCCTCGCTACCTATGCCATTCAAGCGCAAATCAACACTGAAACTGTTTATAAAAATGCTGCTGAAGTTATTGACTTATTAAAGGAAAAAAAACACGAGCATCATCATGGGCATGGACATGTTTTGCCCGATGAGATGAAGTTGATAGATGTTAGTGTTGTCGATAGAAAAGCTACTTTTTATTTAAAAATAACGACAAGTTACCTTGAAGAAAATTTTGATGAATTATTTCTGGAGGAAGTTGGGCTACGCTTGTTCAATGTCCTACCTCAAGACTTGAATCTAAATAGTTTTGAAATATTGGTGCAAAACCGAAAAGGCAAATATGTTTCACTGGATAGCTTTCTGCCCAAAGTAAAAGATGCTGTTTACAAGGAAGGAAGACGTGGCGATGGTGGTCTAAATGTCCACAAATCTGATGACCCGCAACTCAAAAATAATCCAGTCACTGGACAGGCGCAGCCTTCTGGTGCATTATCCGGCAAAACAGTTTGGCTGAGTCCTGGTCATGGCTGGCTTTACTTCACTTCACTTAATGGCTATTCTACCCAACGTGGAGAAACCAATGAAATGGTCGAAGATTTTGGCACCATAGAAGGCATCAATTATTATCTGCTCAAATACCTCTGGAATGCCGGCGCGAATGTATGGTCGGTACGCGAACGCGATGTAAACACCAATGAAGTTATTGTGGACAACACCAGCCCTGGCTATAGCGAATCTGGCACTTGGATTGCTACGGGAAGTCTCGGCTACAACCCTGCCACCACCAATCACGACCAACCTGCTGGCTATCGAGTGGCTTATACGGTGGCGGGTACTGCCGATGCTGCGGCTACCTTCACGCCCGACATCCCGGAAGAAGGTTTGTATTGGGTGTCTGTGACGTATCGTTCTTATTCCGACCGCACAACAGATGCTCAATACGAAGTTAATCATGCAGGTGGTACAACAGTAGTCAGCGTCAATCAGGAAGTGCATGGCGCGACCTGGGTTTATCTGGGGCAGTTTTATTTTGATGAGGGTACAGCGCAGAATGTCCGGTTAATCAATTCATCAAGCGACCCTGGAGGTGCACTTATTGCCGATGCGGTGCGTTTTGGTGGTGGTGTGGGAACGGAGGTGGATTGCGGTGTTTCTGGTGCAGGCGCAACAGGCAAACCACGCTTTGAAGAGTCTGCTCGTTTGTATGCCCACTTTCAGGGCTATCCGACTTGTCAGACTGACCCTACCATTCGACCAAAATATGCAGAATGGGAATTGGCTAAAGGCACAGTACAAGAACAGTCCAATGCTATTTATCTATCTTGGCATACTAACGCTGCTACAGGTTCGGCAAGAGGCACGGTCACTTACGCGAACACCAGCAATTTTCCGTCAGGGAGTTATGATTTACAGTCTTTTGTACATAATGGACTAGCTGGAGATATTGTTGCTTGCTGGGATTCTGGCTGGAATGACCGGGGCTTGAATTATGCTAATTTTAGTGAGGTGACGCAACTAAGCACGATGCCTGGCTGCCTGGTTGAAGTTGCTTTTCATGATAATGCCACAGATGCGCAGGCTTTGACGACACCAGATTTTCGCGAACTTGCCGCGAGGGGAATGTATCACGGCATTGTCGATTATTTTGCAAATAAAGACAACACAACTGCCGTCTACATGCCTGAACAACCGAGCCATTTGTATGCTAAAAATTCAGCTCCGGGAGAGATTACACTAAGCTGGCAAGCGCCCCCTGTCGATTGTGATGCAGGAATAGCAACGGCTTATAAGATATACATGGGAACGCATGGGCGGGGTTTCCCCAATGGCATTCCTATTGGCGATACCACCACTTATACTTTTACAAATTTGGCTGCCGACTCAACATATTATTTTCGGGTCAGTGCCACAAATTCAGGTGGAGAATCTTTCCCTACCGCAATCGTTGCAGCAAGAACGCCTGCTGCATCAGATAGTATTGCTCAATATTTGATTGTAGATGGTTTTGATCGGCTAGATCGCCCAGCAGCTATTATTAAAACGTCTAGTCCTCAACTAACGAACGTTAAACGTTTGTTTTTGGAATTGATGAATAATTATGATTATATGGTCGATCATGCGAAAGCACTGGAATATTGTGACGTCAGTTTTGATGGTGCGAGCAATGAAGCCGTCATTTCTGGCTCGGCAGTTTTGACCGACTATGAAGGCTTGGACTGGTACACAGGAGAAGAATCTACTGAACTTTATACTTTTGATGCTACAGAAAAATCATTGATTCAAAATTACTTAGATAATCAGGGCCATCTTATTGTTTCTGGTGCAGAGATTGGCTGGGACATTGGCAGGGCTGCTGCGCCCAATGCTGATTTGGCTTTTTATAATAATTATCTTAAAGCGACTTATGTAGGTGATGATGCCGGAACTTATAATCTGACTGGCGCAACTACAGGAATTTTTACAGGGCTGACTGGTTCTTATGACGATAACACCAATGGTTATTTTGATGCTGAATTTCCTGACCAACTGGCTCCTTATGGCGGTTCTACTGTAGATTTATTATATAATGGTGGTACAAATGATGGCGCAGCAATAGCGTATAAAGGCAGTGATTTTTCAGTGGTCTATTTTGGTTTTCCATTGGAGACCACAAGTACTGTTTTAAGAAACGAATTGGTTTGTAATGCTGTCAATTTTGCAAGCAGTCCGCCAAGGATTGACACGAGCTGCTATGATGCCGTTTTTATTTCATGTGGCGTGACCTATTCTGGGGCAAGCTCTGCCGCTCTTTCCGAAATAGATAGCTATGCTTGTAATGTATGGACAGAAACAGGCCCAGAACGATTTCATAGCATCACCCCTATTGCCAGCGGCCCGCTGACCGCTACACTCTCCAATTTTACAGGCGATCTTGATGTTTATATTCTCGGAAGTTGTGATCCAGATGATTGTCTCGGAACAGTATCTTCGTCCTCAGCAACTTTTACCGATGCTATAGCCGGACAGACTTATTATATTGTAGTGGATGCCGATGATGGTAGTGGAAGTGCTTATGATTTAATCGTAGACTGCCCACCGACCGACTGCGCCCCTCTACTTTCTCTCACCATGCCTGTACCGGAAGATTTGTATCATGCAGACATAGAGGTTAATTGCAATGCCTCCATTAATCCTTCAAGCAATACCAGTTTCAAAGCAGGAGATATTATCAAATTAGAAAGTGGTTTTGAAACACCAGCGAACACAAATTTTGAAGCAATTATTGAGGATTGCCAGTGAAGTATGTTTGGAATTCATATTTTAAAAGAGGATTTACTTATTTTAGGTAAATCCTCCTTTTATATGACAAAATTATGTTCATTCTAAAAAAATCATTGCTTAGATTTGCTACACCTTAAAGGTATTATCACTTAACACAAACACAAAAATAGCATGAAAAACCACAACCTGCTCAGCTTCGGGCTGAGCCTACTCTTCCTTCTGCCTAATGTATTATTTACGAATAATTTATTAGCACAAAACTCAAAAGACCTCGACCTTATAAAACACCACATCAATGCTAAAGCTAACGGACTAGAACTACTCCAAAGTGATGTTGAGACTTATGAAATCACTCACTTTCATACTAGCAAACAGAGCGGCATTACACATTACTACATTCGACAACAGCATGAAGGTATTCCTATTCACAATGCAGTTATTGGACTTCACCTTGACGCCAATGGAGAGATTGTGCAGATGCACAATCAGTTCGTATCCAACATTGCGAAAAAGGTAAACACAAAAAAAGCAGGATTAGATGCGCAAGCTACACTCGCTCGGGTTGCACAAAAAATGCAATACGACCAATCTCAATTGCCCGTTTTTATAGAAAAAACAGGAAACACAGCAGCTCAAAAGCAGTTGTTTTCAAAAGGTAGTATTTCGCAGTATGACATCCCTGTTCAGTTGATGTATATGCCTACGCAGGATGGTAGTTTGCGTCTGTGCTGGGATATGTCTATTGCTGAAATACAGGATGCCGATTGGTGGAGTATGCGGGTAGATGCACAAACCGGACAGATTTTAGATAAAATCAATTGGACTGTTTATTGTAATTTTGACCATGAGAGAGGTTGCGAAGAGGACGGACATGTTTATCGTAATTCATTTCAGAAAAAGAAAAATTCACTCAATCACTCAATTACTCAGTCACCCAATTACACTCAATCCACCCTAAATGCCCCTGATTCTTATCGTGTTTATCCCGAACCGGTAGAAAGTCCAAGTCATGGCGGACGTCAATTGGTCATCAACCCTGCTGACCTCAATGCCTCTCCTTTTGGCTGGCATGACACCAATGGTTCTCCTGGTGCAGAATACACCATTACCAGAGGAAATAATGTATGGGCGCAAGATGACATTGGTGGAAACAACGGTACAGGATTTAGTCCTGATGGTAGTGCCTCGTTAGATTTTGATTTTGGTCTTGACTTAACACAAAATCCTAATACTTCGCCCAATTTGGAATCTGGAATTGTAAATCTTTTTTACTGGAACAACTTAACACACGATGTCTGGTATCAATATGGTTTTGATGAAGCGAGTGGAAATTTCCAATCCAATAATTATGGGAATGGTGGTTCGGGAGGCGACTATGTACTAGCGGATGCACAAGATGGCGGTAGTACAAATAATGCCAATTTTTCTGTCCCAACTGACGGCGGCAATGGAAGAATGCAAATGTACTTATGGACAGGAGCTTCTGCCGGAACACTTAATGTCAATTCGCCAGGTAGTATCGCTGGCCCATATTCTACAGAAAGTGCTCAGTTTGGAGCAACGACTTATAATATAAATGGCAACCTGGTCATTGTGAATGACGGAAGTGCTACACCCAATGAAGGCTGTGGTGCATTGGTCAATGGAGGAGCAATCAACGGCAATATTGCTTTAGTAGATAGAGGAACCTGTGAGTTTGGACTAAAATGTCTCAATGCACAAAATGCTGGAGCAGTTGCTGTTATTGTTTGTAATAATGTAGGAGGTTCGCCTATCGCTATGAGTCCTGGTGCAGATGGTGCAAGCGTTACCATTCCTGCAGTAATGATTAGTCAGAGTGAGTGCGAAATCATTCGCGCACAAATACCTACAGTTAATGTCACCCTTACTTCTGGAAGTTCTGTAAACAGAGACGGTGATTTGGACAATGGTATTATCGCACACGAGTATGGACATGGTATTTCTATTCGTCTGACAGGTGGCGGCGGCAATAGCGGCTGCCTAAGCAATACTGAACAAATGGGAGAAGGCTGGAGTGATTGGTTTGGTCTCATGATGACCATTGATCCCTCTGACACTAGAAACGACATTAGACCTATTGGTACCTTTGCGCTTGGACAAAGTACGGGCGGTAGTGGTATTCGGACTTATCCATACACTTGTGATCTTAACATTAATTTGCATAGTTATAATGATATAGGAAGCGAAGCCATACCACATGGTATCGGTTCAGTTTGGTGTGCAATGCTCTGGGAAATGACCTGGGATTTAATTGACTTATATGGTTATGATCCAAATATACATACAGGTACCGGTGGTAATAATGTTGCTATGGCACTCGTCATTGAAGGTTTGAAATTACAGCCCTGTAGTCCTGGTTTTGTTGATGGACGCAATGCAATTATTGCAGCAGATCAAGCTTTATACAATGGTGCCAATGAATGTCTGATCAGAACAGCTTTCGCGCGTCGTGGGCTAGGCGATAATGCTTCACAAGGTTCTACAAATAGTGCAACAGATGGTTCAGAAGATTTCAACACAGTAGCCTGTGCAGCACCAACCTGCACGGATGGTGTTCAAAATGGTAATGAAACGGGCTTAGATTGTGGTGGACCTGACTGCGAAGCCTGTCCTCCAGAAGATTGTACGACTTATGATTTCACGGGAGCAGTGGTCAGTTATGATGCTAACAGCAATGATTTTGGTACAGCTACGGTACAAGATGCCGGAGCAACTGTTTACATGACAGGAAATGCCTGGAAAGCTGTGCCGATTAATTATACGGTTACACCTAATACAGTCATAGAGTTTGATTTCAAAAGTACCGTACAAGGCGAGATTCACGAAATTGCTTTTGATAATGACCTTGTATTTGGTACGACTGGTCCAGACCATCGTATTGTAGTATATGGTACGCAGGGCTATAATGGAACATTTACTAATGCAACGTATAATGGTAGTGGAAATTTCGAACACTTTGTCGTGCCATTAGGTACGGACTTTACAGGCACTTTTGCCAACCTAGTACTGACCTGTGATGATGATGCCAACGCAGCAGGCGATTCCTTCTTTAGTAATGTACAGATATATGAGGATTATGATGGCAGCTTATCTTGCAATCCTTCTTGTCCGTCTATTCTTTCTATTACTTCACCCGTAGCAGCAGGTCTCTATGCCGCAGGTGTAGAAGTGAATTGTAATACAAATGTGAATGCTGGAACGACAGTTGGTTTTCAGGCAGGAAGTGTTATCATATTAGAAAATGGTTTCTCTACACCTGCCAATACCAATTTTGGAGCGACTATCCGGGATTGTCAGTAGTTTGGTGATTAGTATATTGGTGATTGGTTATTAGTCCAACAAAACGTTGATGATCCATGCTTTTAACCTTGGCAACCATTGTCCAAAGTCCAGTAAAAATGCAAAGTGCAGAAAGATGAATCTTCTGTATTTTGCATTTTATATCTCCATAACATTTTGATCGAGTACTTTTCCATCTTGACAACGTAAAATTCTACCCGGAAAAGCTTCCAGAATATGGTAGTCATGGGTTGCCATCAGAACGGTTGTGCCAGCTTCTTCTACCAATTGCCGCAATACTTTCACCACTTCATCAGATGTTTCAGGGTCAAGATTTCCAGTTGGTTCATCCGCTAAAATGACTTCTGGCGTATTCAATAAAGCTCTGGCGATAGCCACTCGTTGCTGTTCTCCGCCAGATAGCTCATGAGGCATACTCATTGCTTTGGTACTCAGCCCTACCCTTTCCAATAAATCGTCGCAGCGCGTTTGCATTTTCTTTTTATTGCTCCAGCCTGTTGCGTGCATTACAAAAAACAGATTCTCCTGCACATTTCGGTCGTGCAGCAAATTGAAATCCTGAAAGATAATGCCTAGCTTTCTGCGTAGATTGGGGACTTTTCTCCAGGGGAGTTTGTGGAGTTCTATACCTGCTACGGTTGCTTGTCCGCTGAGTAGTGGAAGTTGTGCGTAGAGGGTTTTCATCAGGCTACTTTTACCGCTGCCTGTTTTGCCGACCAAGTAGACAAATTCACCTTTGCCGATCTTCATGTTCACCCGATTCAAAATTAGGTGTTTTTGTTGGTAGATGGCGGCGTCTTCCAGTAGTATAGCAGATTTGTTTTTTCTTCTTAACATACTGCAAATGTACTAAAACGGACAAAGCCCACAGATAGTTTAGTCTATTTTATACAAGTTCACACAAGGAATAAGCGTATTTTTATTCAATTTTTCTACCTTTACAAAACAGAATGAAATGCTGTTTAGCGAATTTTCGCAAAATTTACACACACAAATTTACATAAAAATAAAATTTCATAATGCAAGAGCCATTAAATACGGCATTACTCGTATTAGTTGTGGGAATGCTGACGGTCTTTACAGTTCTCTTTTTGGTCGTGCAGACTGGAAGGTTGCTGATTTATCTCGTCAATACTTATGGGTCTGCTCCAAGAGTCATTCAGAAAAAGCAGCCTCGCTCAACGAGCATGCCTCAACCAGAGTTTTCATCATCAAAAATAGCTGCTATTGTGACGGCTGTTGAGATAGCAACACAGGGCAAAGGAAGTGTAACCCAAATTACGAAAGTGAAATGATAAATGTTCAATGACAAATGATTAAATGACAAATATGGGAAGAGAGATAAAATTCTGCCTGGTTTACAGGGACATGTGGCAATCATCAGGCAAATATGTGCCTCGTGTGGATCAACTCAGCAAAGTAGCGGGGCCAATTATAGATATGGGCTGTTTCAGCCGAGTAGAAACCAATGGCGGCGGCTTTGAGCAAATCAATCTGCTATTTGGGGAAAACCCGAATCGCGCAGTTCGAGAATGGACACAGCCTTTTAATGATGAAGGCATACAAACACAAATGCTCGAACGCGGGCTGAATGGTATTCGTATGAGTCCCGTGCCTGCTGATGTACGTCAGTTGATGTTTAAGGTCAAAAAATTGCAGGGAACAGATATTTCCCGGTCATTTGATGGGCTAAATAATCCGCAAAATCTGGAAAATTCATTTCTGTTTGCCAAAGCGGGCGGCATGATTGCACAAGCGGCACTCAGCCTTACTTTTTCTCCAGTACATACGGTTGATTATTACATTGATCTTGCCGACCAATACATTGCTATTGGTGCAGAGGAGATTTGCATCAAGGATATGGCGGGCATTGGACGTCCGGTTTCTATTGGTAAGATTGTAAAAGGTATCAAAGAACGCCATCCTAATGTGCTGGTGCAATATCATGGACATTCTACGCCTGGATTTTCGGTAGCTTCCGCTTTGGAAGCAGCGCGGGCTGGTGTGGACATTATTGATGTGGGCATGGAACCGCTGTCTTGGGGAACGGGGCATGCTGACCTGCTGACTATCCATGCGATGCTGAAAGATGCTGGCTTTTCTGTGCCAGACATTAATATGAAAGCCTATATGCAGGTGCGAGCATTAACGCAGGAATTCATGGATGACTTTCTCGGTTATTATATCAATCCACGCAACCGTTATATGAACTCTCTGCTGATTGGCCCAGGTTTGCCGGGCGGCATGATGGGGAGCTTGATGTCAGATTTGGAAAACAACCTGAAAGGGCTGAACAAATGGCTCAGCAAGCGCGATCAACCGACCATAACGCAGGATGAATTGCTCATAAAATTGTTTGATGAAGTTCAGTATGTCTGGCCTCGACTGGGTTATCCACCACTGGTCACGCCATTCAGTCAATACGTCAAAAACATGTCTTTGATGAATGTTCTTCAAATGATAAAAGGCAAAGAACGTTGGTCGATGATCGATGAAAATACCTGGGGGATGATTATGGGCAGATCTGGCAAATTGCTAGGTCGAATTGACCGGGAGATTGTGGATATGGCTAAAGCACAAAAGCGCGAATTTTTTACGGGCAAACCACAAGATTTGTATCCCGATGAATTGGAATTATTTGCGACCAAAATGGATGAGAAAAGTTGGAGCTATGGACAAGACAATGAGGAATTGCTAGAATATGCCATGCATCCCAAGCAATATGAAGACTATAAATCGGGTAAAGCCAAAGAGCGTTTTCTGGAAGATCTGGAAAAAAGAAAAGCGGACAAATTGGGTACAACAAGCGTTCCAGTTGCTATTCCCTCCTCCCCTGCTGCTCCAGCTACTTTCCAGCCCAAGTCGCTGATTGTTGATGTCAATGGAGAGCAATACAAGGTTTCGGTTTCTTATGATGGAGAAACTGCTGCGCCAACATCAACTGACCTTGCCGCACCTGTCACTACTACGGCTGCTCCTTCTGCACCTGTTGGTGTTTTTCATGAAATCATTTCGCCCCTAGAAGGCAAATTTTATCTGACCCAGAATGCTGGCGAACAAGCGGTGGAAGTCGGACAGCAGGTAAAAGAAGGCGAAACCATAGCCTATATAGAATCTATGAAAGTGATCAATGCCATCACTGCGGACAAAAGCGGGACGGTGGTAGAGATTATTGCCCGACATGGAGAAGAAATTGAAGAGGATAGTGTAATCATGCGTTTGGAATAGAGCTATGGAGATATTAGAAAAACTATATGACATGACTGCCTTCGGGGAGTTGATGGATCAACCTGCAACGCTTTTGATGCTGCTGATTGCCGGGATACTTCTGTATCTTGGTATTCATAAAAAGTATGAGCCGCTGCTGCTCGTTCCCATTGCTTTCGGCGTCTTATTGGCAAATTTTCCAGGTGGTGGTATGGCAGTGACGCCTGACACAGTGGAGAACGGAATATTAAAACTGACGATTTTAGAAATTGCGAAAGAGCATGGCATTATGAATATGCTGTATTATATGCTCATCAAAACCGGTTTGCTGCCCCCGCTGATTTTTATGGGTGTGGGTGCAATGACTGATTTTGGACCTATGTTGCGCAATTTGCGATTGGCATTTTTTGGGGCGGCTGCCCAGATTGGAATTTTTACAGTGCTGATTTCGGCTGTTTTGCTGGGCTTTACTTTACCTGAAGCTGGGGCTTTGGGTATTATTGGTGGAGCTGATGGGCCGACGGCTATTTATACCGCTATTGTTCTTGCGCCCCACTTACTGGGTCCGATTGCGATTGCGGCTTATTCTTATATGGCTTTGGTGCCCGTGATTATTCCGCTGATTGTTCGGTTTACGATTAGTAAAAAAGAATTGGGCATCAATATGCGGGAGCAGGAAAAACGGTATCCCAGTAAAGTCAAAATAAAGGATATTCGCACGGTCAAAATTATCTTTCCTATTGCACTGGCTACTATTGTCGCGCTGCTGGTGCCTTCTTCTGTTCCACTGCTGGGCATGTTGTTATTTGGCAATTTGGTCAAAGAAATCGGCACGTCCACCAATCGGCTATTCAAAGCAGCTTCAGAAACCATTATGAATACAGCCACCATCTTTCTCGGACTCACCGTTGGTGCGACGATGACGGCTTCTACTTTCCTTAACGCTGAAACGCTGTTTATCGTAGTGGGTGGTTTTATTGCTTTTGCCATTTCAATTACTGGCGGTATTTTTGCTGTTAAATTGTATAATTTATTTGTGAAGAAAAAAATCAATCCGCTCATTGGTGCTACCGGACTAAGTGCTGTGCCTATGGCTTCTCGCGTGGCGAATGATATTGCATTGAAACACGATCCGAAAAATCATATTTTGCAATATGCGATGTCGAGTAATATTTCTGGCGTTATTGGTTCTGCTGTAGCTGCAGGGGTTTTGATTTCTTTTTTGGGGTGAGCGGGTTGGCGGGTTTTTGAGTTGCGAGTTGTTGGGTTGTGAGTTGCGGGTTATTTTGCTTCGCAAAATCATAACGTACTCAATACACTTAATGAACTCAATCAACTTAACACACTTAATCAACTCAATATCTCAATCAACTTAAAATATGACCAGACGGATATGGCTTTCCAGCTTCATTTTGTTGTTCACTGTGTCGATGCAGGCACAAAATAAATCATTGAATAAACTCATTCATAATGTGGTGCGCATGGGCGTAGATTATGAAGAAACGCCTGGGCTGGTGATTGGTGTGATTGACCGAGACTCTAGCTATGTATTCAGTTTTGGAGAAACAGAGCGAGGCAATAGTCAAAAACCTGATGGCAATACCTTATACGAAATTGGTTCTGTTACAAAAGTATTTACAGCAGCCCTTTTACCTGTATTGAAAAAAGAAGGCATCTTAAACCCTGAAGATCCGGTTAGTGAATATTTTGAAGACTTATCTCATTTAGAATACAAAGAAAAAGACATTAGTCTGCGCGATCTGGCAACACATAGTTCAGGTTTGCCGCGTTTGCCGCATAATCTGGGGAGTAAGGAAAAAGAAGCCAATCAGCCTTATGCGCATTATGCACAGCAGGATTTAATGCAGTTTTTAGGTAAATATCAATTGAGTAAACCTATTGGACAAAAATACAACTACTCGCACACAGGCTATGCTTTATTGGGGGAAACCCTGGAAAAAGCAAGTGGAGAACAGTATTCCGATTTATTGAAAAATTACCTTTTTACGCCGCTCAACATGAATGACACTCGAATAGATTTGAGTGCTACGCAGCAGGAACGACTGGCGCAGGGTTATTCATTGGTCAAGGCTGTTCCCGAATGGCAGTTTCAGTCTTTTGAAAGTGCTTTTGGTTTGAAATCTTCCGTCAATGACTTGTTGAAATGGCTTTCTATGCATCTTGGCGATAGCAATCAGGACTTGGAAAATATTTTAAAGGCAAATTGCGTAGAGCAATTGGATACGGAAACGGTAGATGTCTATATGGCAACAGGCTGGCATATTTTACGACTCAATAAACGTTTTCCTGATATACTCGTTCATAGTGGCGTGACCAATGGGCATACTGCGTATATTTCTTTTGTGAAAGAGACGCATACGGCGGTGGTTGTGCTAGGTAATTCCAAGAAGAGTCTGAGTGAATTGGGCTTGACTATTTTGGAGACGATTAATTATAATTGGAAATTGCGGAAAGCTAGGTCTTAATGTGGTCGATGGTCGGCAGTCGATAGTCCATGGTTTTTTTGTGAATTTTAGTTGGGTAATTTTCTCTCGGCAGTCCTCCCTCTAAATCTCCCTCCAAAGGGAGACATTCAGCTTTCCCAGGACTAGATATAAAAATTGCTCTTATTCAATATCACATAATCATCCGCTTGGACAAACCCACCTAGAGATTCAGCTACCTCACATATTTTTAGTAAATATTCCCTTTTGTCTCCATAGCCGAAAACAATTCTGTTGTCTAATCCTAAAGCAAATATTAAGTCTGCACTTTTGTTTTCCAAGTTACAGAACCAAAGTGCGTGCCTTTTTAAAGGTAATTCTACCCCTCCCAATTCATATACCTTTCCCATGATTATTGCATCTTCTACCCACAATAACGATGCGTCAGAATCAACATAAGCTCGCCATTCTAAAAGCTTAATACCTCCTGAATCAGATTCATTTATCTTTGTCTTTGTTATACGAATATTGAAAGCCAATTCAGAGAAATTTAAACACGTTCTTAAAATAGACTTCTACATAAAATATAACCTTGGAAATTTATCCGGCATCACTTCGCTCATCATTTCATAAATGGTTTCAAAAACATGGTCGGCTTGAGGCTTTGAGAAATAATCGCCATCAGAACCATAAGGTCCACGATGTGCTTTTGCGGTAATGGTTTTTGGCAGAGCATCTAAGTGGTAATAGCCTTTTTGTTGTTCTAAAATTTGCTGTAGTACGTAGGCTGTTCCTCCGCCAGGTACATCTTCATCCATCACCACGAGTTTATTTGTTTTTTGTAGCGAGGTTGCTATGATGTGGCGTAGGTCGAAAGGCAATAAAGTCTGCACATCAATCAACTCGACTGAAATGCCAAAAGCTTCTAATTGCTTCATGCCTTCCTGCGCTACCCGCACACAAGAACCATAAGTGACAAGCGTGACGTCTGTTCCTTCCTGCAAGACTTCCGGTACGCCAAGCGGGACAGTAAATTCTTCGATATTATCAGGCTGTGCTTCTTTCAGTCGATAGCCATTCAGACATTCAATGACCAATGCTGGATCGTCGGACTTGAGTAAAGTGTTGTAAAAACCTGCTGCCTGCACCATATTACGTGGCACGCAGACATACATTCCGCGCAGGCTATTGATCAGCATACCGATAGGCGAACCTGTGTGCCATATTCCTTCCAGTCGATGCCCGCGAGTACGAATGATAGCCGGTGCCTGTTGGATGCCATCACTCCGATAACGAAGCGTCGCCAAGTCGTCGGATAAAGGCGTTAGTCCGTATAGTAGATAATCTAAGTATTGAATTTCTGCAATTGGGCGTAAGCCTCGCATTGCCATGCCAATGGCCTGTCCCATGATTGTCCACTCCCTTATACCTGTATCGAATACCCGATTCTCTCCATATTTCTCTTGCAATCCGGCAAAACCCTGGTTGACATCACCTATCTTTCCTACGTCTTCGCCGAAGGCAAACACATTTGGGTATCTTTTCAGTGCTGCATCAAAACAGGTGTTTAATATTTCATAACCGTTTTTGAGTGCTGCGTTTTTGCTGTACTGAGCTGGTATTTCAGGAATATTCAGCGCAGCATTTGGAGAGCTGGAATACAAATTGGTATTATAATCTTCTGCTCCTTTTCTCATCGTTTTCCTTAGCCAGATTTCTAGCGCATTTTTATCGGGATGGTCTAAGTTATAAATTAGTCGTAAGGCAGATTTTACATTTTTTACCAGGAAATAAATTCCTTCGTCTTTAGCCCGTTCCAGCTCATTTTTTACGGTGGAAAAACCATCTGGTGCGCGTCCTGAGTCAAACAGATTTTTGTATAAACCCAATACATATTGCTCTTCCTTAATCACAGGTGCCTGAAATCTTTTCCAAGCGTTTTTCTGTGCCTGCCGCACTTCTACTTTGGCTTCTTTTTTAATGTTGTCCAAAGCCTCTTGTGTTGCAATATTATTATCGACTATCCATCGTTCCATAATGGTGATGCAGTCGTTTTCTATTTCCCAAGCCAATCGTTCTTTTGATTTGTAGCGTTCGTGCGAACCTGAAGTTGAATGCCCTTGTGGTTGCGTACATTCCGTTACATGAAAGAGTGCTGGGCTATGGGTTTTACGCATTTTGTCGATGCCTTGTAAATACATTTTGCACAAGCTCGGATAATCCCAGGCTTTGGCGGTGTAAATACTGACTCCTTCTCCTTTCTTATTGAGTTTAAATCCTGATAATAATTCTGATATGCTTCCTTTTGTTGTCTGGTAAGCGGTTGGGACAGAAATGCCATAACCATCGTCCCAGATAGAGACTGCCATCGGTATTTTTTGTACACCTGCCGCATTAATAGCTTCCCAAAATACGCCTTCCGATGTACTGGCATCACCAATGGTGCAGAAGCAAACTTCATTGCCATTATTGGAAAAAGGGGTGTCTTTTAATGTATTATTTGCCCGATATAATTTGGAAGCCAAAGCCAAGCCAACTGCTCGTGCCATTTGCCCACCGGTAGAAGATATGTCTGATGAAACATTGGGAAGTGATTTGAGTTCGAGCCAGTTTCCGTCTTTATCTATGGTAGGTGTTGCGAAGTGGGCATTCATTTGTCGCCCACCAGAGAAAGGATCATTTTCTGCATCTGAATATAATTGTGCAAAATAATCTTCTACGCTACATAAGCCGAGCGCGAACATAAAGGTCTGGTCACGGTAATATCCAGAGCGAAAGTCACCATTTTTGAAAGCTCTCGCCATGGCTACCTGTGGGACTTCTTTGCCATCTCCGAGGATGCCAAATTTTGCTTTACCTGTAAGTACTTCTTTTCTACCCAACAGACTCACTTCACGGCTCAGGCAGCATATTTGAAAGTCATTGATAACTTCCTGAATATATTTTTCTTTAGAGGATTGTTTGGAAACAGGTTGTTTAACGGCAGCCATAGATTATTAATCAGATTAGATACACAATGCATTTTCCGCAAAGGTAACTAATAACCTGCAAAAATAGGGGCTTATCATTTATCATTTATATCTATGAAAACCGTATGACAGCTTTATTTTTATTTTCTCCCGCTGATTTCACAGATAGTCGCAGAAAAATATCAGCGTAAATCAGCGGGAAAATATTTTCATGTCATTGCCATATTCCTTATTTCGGTACTCTGGAAGAAACTCCATTATTTTCTGTCCATAAGATTTTATCTGCTCCATTGATGTCTCCATCCAGATTAAAATCCGGCATCATATACATGTTAAATACTCCGTTATCTTCCAGCCAGATTGTTTTGTCTGGACCTGAAATATCATAACTCGGAAAATCATATTCCTGGTTTCCATCACCGGCAAACATACTCCATTCGCCGGAAGGCAATTCTTTTTGACCAAAACTGGTCAAATCCTTATAAGTATTTGCTGTGCGGAAATCATAAGAAACTAAATTATTGACAATAGGGATAGCCTGAGGCGTCATAACTCCCATGTGATTTCTATGCTCCAACACGACATATACTGAATCTAAGCCAGCTACGACGGGCAAAGCACAACGTTCGGGAAAAGTTATACTACCATCTTTGTGTATCAATGCAGCCCCCTGCCCTATTTGAGTGCTTCGTGCAATATCTGCTCGAAAAGACACGAATATCCAATCCACCACTTCCACTGGATAAGCGATATAATCTGCATCTGTCCAACCATCTCCTTCTATTCCTGCATAGTTCCAGGGCGACTGACTATAAGGTTGTCCATCAGGTGTTGGGGAGACTAATGCACTGGTTGGCGTTTGTCCTGGCAATAAACCGCGTACTACATTCAACTCTGTATGCATTTCTTCATTTGCAGCAATATAAGCTCCTTCTAGCCAAGCAAACAATTCGATAGTAGCGCAGCCTTCTTCAATCGTAATGTTCACGATAGCTGTTGTACATAAAATTGGATCGCCATCATCGCAAACTTCATACTCAAAACTGTCTGTACCGCTAAAACCTGTATCGGGGAGGTAGGTGTAATCTCCATTGGCACTAAGACTTAATACGCCGTTTGTAACGTCAGAAACAGGTGTAGTATTTACCATAAGGTTATCTCCATCAATATCTGAATCATTGATAATTACGTTGCCAATAAGCGCTATGTCTTCCTGTGTAAGTCCTGAATCGTCTGCTGCAATCGGCGCATCCTGTTCGGGCGTAATCGTAATATTTACTATTGCCGTGTTGCATAAAACCGGATCTCCGTCATCGCAGACTTCATATTCAAAACTGTCTGTGCCGTTAAAATTCAAATTGGGAGTGTAGGCATAAAATCCACTGGCTAATATAAATACTGAACCATTTGTGGGTTGTGTTACAGGAATTGTTGACAAAGCGTGTGTGTCACCATCCACATTAAGGTCATTTGTGGATAGATTTCCTGTAGCTGAAATGTCTTCTACTGTAGAAATGGCATCATCTATAGTAATAGGCTGATCGTTTACTGAATTAACCGTAATGTTTACCAATGCTATATCGCAAAGCTCCGGCTCTCCGTCATCGCAGACTTCATATTCAAAACTATCTGCACCATTAAAATTGGGGTCGGGCGTGTAGGTGTATGTGCCGTCTGAATTGAGCGTCAGCGTACCATTTACAGGTGGTGCAACTGGAGTAGAATTGACCGTAAGCTCACCATCTACATCACTGTCATTCGGTAAGACATCACCATTGATTACCATGTCTTCCTGTGTGCTTTCCGTATCATCTATTGCTATTGGTGCATCATTGACAGCATTCACTGTAAACGTCACTATAGCTGTGCTACATAAAGAAGGACTTCCATCATCGCAAACTTCGTATTCAAAACTATCCGTGCCATTAAAATTGGGATTAGACATATACTCATAAGTCCCATTTGGATTAAGCGTCAGCGCACCATTTGCGGGAGATGCTGTAGGTGTTGTGGTGAGCGTCAGTGTGCCATCTATATCACTGTCATTGGACAATACGTTTCCAGTTGATATAACATCTTCGTCGGTACTTTCATTGTCTGCATTGGCTATTGGAGCATCATTAACAGGCAGTACATCTATTAGTATGAGAGAAGGGGTACAAACTTCCGTACCGGTGCTATCAATTATAATACCGTCAATAGATTCATAATTTACAAACAATTTAGGCGCGACGGCTGCTCCGCCTTCATAAGTTTCTGCAGTTCGTGTTCCACTACCTTCAAGGATAAATGTCATGGCATTTCCTGCCGACCAGTCTCCCTTGTTTACAATTTCCTGTACTACGGTACTTATATCCGGGCTATTATAAGTGCCACTGATTGTCCAGGGCGCAACATTATTCCAGGGAACTGTAGCCGTTCGGGGTTTACTACTGACATTAAATGCTGTTGTTAAAATAGGAAGGGCATTGCTTGTGTTTTCTGCACTTACAGTAAGGTTAGTGACTCCACTATTCGCTTCATCTGCTACAAACTGGAGGTATGCATTGGTGATTAAGACGCCTTGTGGTACATTAATGTTCGTTATTCTAATGCCTACAGATTCGTAAACCGAAGCCCCATCCACCATTAAATCCAAATCTCCACTTGCTGCCTCTATAAGACCAGTGGTCGCAAACTCTTCTACATCATCCTCTCCAGAAGTGACCTGTCCTTGATAGTTTTTAATCGAGGTAACAATCGTTGTATCTATAACTAATGTTCCTTCACAAGTTTCATAAATAAAATTATCAGATCCACTGTATTCTGCATCAGGAGAATATACAAATGTGCCATCAGCATTAAGGCTCAGGCTGCCATTACTTACATCAGAAATGAGATTTGTATTTGATTCGGCTGGCGTATTCAATGCATCATTTAACGTATTGTCTTCCAAGACAGTCAGCGTATCAGAAATGGTGCAATCTACATTCACGGTAACCGTGCGTATCTTTGTACATTCATCAACGGTCATAATCAGCTGTACGGTATAAGTACCTGAACTATTCCAAGTGACAGATGGGTTTGCCCCAGTAGCCGTGCCAGGTGTGCCGCCGAAAAAATACCAGGTATAAGAGGCATCAACATAAGCAGTATCAACTGTAAAGTTGGCAGCCACACCAGCGCAAACTAAAGGTGGTGACAGGATGCTACTCTCTGGACAAGGCGTGTTTTCTCGTCCTGGTGTACCATAAGCAGAGTTGATAGCCGAGGAAGATTCCCATGAGCCTGGTAAGGCATTATCTGCGCTAGGTGGATAAATCAGCGAAAGTGTTGGTCCACCGCCGTCAGGCTCTTCTGGCCAGGGTGCTTTGTCGTTATACACGACATAATCAGACAAACATTTATTGGCATCAAACAAACTGATACGTTCTCCTTTTTTATTTAAATTAAAAGCAAAATCACCTATATAATTGCCAACTTGTGGGAATATACTGGTAAATAAAGCGGCACTTTCCGTCAAGACCAGAAAACCTCCTGCGGGAATGATTGTTCCGCTTGGAATAACATAGAGGTTGTCATTATCATAAAATTCCCAGTTGGATATATCTACATCTGTGGCATTTGGATTGTGAAGTTCAACCCAGTCGCCGGGGTCAGATGCCATGTTATCTGCATTATAATTGATTTCATTGATAATAATGGGTGATGCTGATACGGCACAGATTCGACTGTTTTCCTGTCCTGGCGTACCATTGCAACCTGAATCAGCCCGAAACCAATTGAGTGGATCGGCATTATCCAATGTTGGATGTAGCAGCTCAAGTGAAGGTCCGTCTCCATCTGGTCTTTGATCCCAGGGATTTACATCATTATACCGTACTTCATCCAACACTCGTCCTTTAAAATCTACCAATTGAACGAGTTCGCCATCATTGCTGAGTTCGCCTTTGTATTGGGCAAATGCATTAAAACCAAATTCCTGATTGAAAATAATGGGGTCTTCTGCCAGCACAAGGAAAGCACCTGGTGCAATAGTCGTTCCCCAAGGGAAAATATAATTTATACCCGATGAAAATCTACAATCTGTGAGGTCGATTGTTGAGCTTCCAGTATTTTTAATTTCAAGATACTCTGTTTCGCTCCAATCTACTGGTCGACATATACTATCTGCATGGTACATGATTTCATTGATGACCAATACGGTGCGGTCTTGCTGAAGATAAAAGCGACGGGGGCACATGGCTGACCAGTTGCTTATACTAATATATACCCGTGCGCGAATCTCTACAGGTCCAGTAACTGTAATCGCTCCATTATAAACTTGAGCAGAAGCAGAAATACTTCCGCCTGGATTTCGGGGATCTGTCCCATCTGTTGTATAATAGATTGTTCCATTGCCATTTGGATTACTTAAGGTCAATTGATAGCCCGAAGGCACATCACCTCCAAATTGACTGAACTGAACACTTTGCGTGCTGGGATAACGTCCATCGTCCTCGTAATGTCCTACCATGATATTGGTTCTTCCTGGGAAATAGTTATTGCGAAGATCATTCAACTCCGTCATAAATTCATCATTCACATCCCAATTGGCTTTAGCGGTATGACTGCTGTATGTAAAAGGCACATTTCCCCAGCGGGCAGATTCTGCAACAAGTGGTAGTTGTACCTCATTAGCACGTATCATGTACATACTGTCTAATACATCTGGCGTCAGCACACCGTCATTGAAGCAATGGCATTCAATTTTATCCCCCTGTAATACCTTAAACTCGCTATTATTTGCAACATCAAAAGGAACAGGTCCAATACTACTTACACTATTCCTAGTCAATAAATTGCCGTAAGAAGCTTCAAAAATCCCTTCATTTCCAATAGCGAGGTCAAAATCCCATACAACAAACTTGTAGCCACCATTACCAGGAATCGGATCTGCTCCTCCAAGATTATTATGCGAATTTCCCCAGTCAAAATTAGCACCATAATCATTCAGGATCAAATAGTCTGCGGTTTGTTCCAAATCTACATAATCACTATCATATCCAGGTATCTGATCATAAAACGTTGGACTAACAGGTTGATTCCAATATTTATCGCTTTTTCTAACTTCTATCTCTTCCTTCATTTTTTCGGGAAAATAATAGGATTCAAACCAAGCTTCATCAGGGCGTTCCATGAAATGATAATGCCCCATGTATTCTCCGTTTGCATATAGATGTACCCAGCGTCCATGTGGGGCTGGATGCCCCATTGCCATCTGAACATCCCAAATAAAACGGTTGCGAACAAATTGTGCTTTAGATTCATCACAAAATTCACAATTCAGTCCATCCTGACTACCTGCCCGCAGAATCAATCTGTCAAACTCATTGACGGGTGGAATCGCATAATTATATCCGTCGTCGAATAATGGATACTTCAGTTTTGAAGTTCCGTACTGTGCTTTAAATTCAAGTCTATAATGCCGCTTTGGGTTAGTCGGGCTTCCTCCCCAGGTCTGTATTCCACTACGTACATCAAAAGCTGAACTACCATCCGGGAAAAACATTTCAACGGAGGTTTCTACTTCAAAATCAATAGCATCATTTGAACTTACTGATGTAGAAACCAGCGAAACGCTGGGAATCGCCAGCAAAGCATCTCGCATCATTGGGCCATAGGTCGCATCATTCGTAATGTTCGTTTCCATATAGGAAGCGTTGATGATTTCATCCAAAAAAATGTAGGTATGTGTGACAACATCTGTTTGTCCTGCAGCATTATAGGCAATTGCGCGAATGGATTCTGTTCCTGAAATACTGATTGGTCCCGTATATAAAGTACCTGAAGAACTTGTTGGTTTAGAATTATTTGTCGTATAACGAATAGAAGCTGCGGGGTCATCTATTGTAAGCTCAAGTGTGAATGGTGTATCATAGAATCCACGATTCACACTAAAATCCAAGTCTAATTGGGCTTGCATCATTACTGTAACATGAAGCAATAGAAATATAGCTGCCAATTTATTAGAAAAAATTTTTATGTGCATATTTTTTTCTTTCATTTTCCTGTGTACAAAAAAAACTGAATTAGTCTTTCAGTAATAAATATAGACGAGGAATCTAGGTAAAAAGGTTGCTCTTTCATTTTTGCTAATTATGCAAAAATGTTGCAGCTATGGTTAGGACTGAATTTTCGATTAAAAGAATACATTATATTACTGTAAATTTAAATATTTAGTGACATGGCTATCGCTGTTCATCTTTTATAAAAACAAATAAGGAAATTCCAGTTTATACCTTTAACTGGAATTTGGACACGAGAAAAAATAAGCTACCCATCTGACTTGACCTTTTCCTTTAAATATTATTTAACAACCATAAAATAGGCATTCTATTCAAGCCTTAGTATTTTTATGATAATTTTCCGTTATAATTATTCAGCAATATATATACAAATGACTGTAGTACTCAAGGACATCCGGCAACGAAAAACAGAGATACAACTACTCGTTGGCTCAGATCATATTCCCAAAGCCATCAAACGGCTTATGGACTTCAGTACCGATTTCTCTACTGGACGTGAACATCTATCTACTATCATCCAAATAAATGGAGAACTAAGTAAACTAGAACAAGAACTCCACGATAACAATATCGAGCAGGATAAGTTTGAACATAAAAGAACTGAACTAGCCAGAGAGATGCTGGAATTGACCGACCAAATTGAAACACAACATATAAATGAAAAGCAATGACCAACATTAAACATAATATTCAACAATTGGAAGCGGTGCTGCGTCAAGACGCTATGCAAGGTGCAGGGCAGCTTGTAGAATTTGTAATGGAGCATGCAACAGACAATAAGCTGGTGCATCAAGCCCTGCTCCTCAAGCTCAATCATACCCGAGCTGATGACCCGCGCCGTCAGGGACAACTGGTCAATGAAATGGTGGCTCTGCTAGAAAAAATTGGAGCAGATGCCAATAATTCCACAACTGATCTCGCTGTATCTCCAGATTACCAAACAACGACCCTAGCTGTACAGCCAGGTGAAATTGTATGCAAAACACAAGATCTCTATAAGATTTTTCGCAAGAGCGGTTTTACGATAGAAGGTGTAAGTGCGGATTTTAGATTAGGAGAAGTTACTGGCGTTGTAGGAGAAAACGGTAATGGTAAAACGACTTTGTTTCGCATCATCACAGGCGAACTGGCAAAAGATGGCGGCGAACTGCGTTATCCATATCTGAAAGATCGTTTTGGCGTAGAAATGTTGGACTGGCCGGCAACCAAGCGGCATATTGCTTTTATTCCGCAACACTTGGAGAAATGGCATGGCTCGGTGCGAGATAATCTGCATTACGAACTGGCACTTCACGACATCAAAGGTCGGATGAATGAGGAGGAAGTCGAGTATATTATTTATCGACTTGGCTTGGAGGAGCATCAGCATAAGAGTTGGGGGCAGTTGTCCGGTGGTTATCGACTGCGTTTCGCGCTGGCTCGTGCGCTGGTCTGGAAACCTGTTTTTCTGGTCATTGATGAGCCATTGGCTAATCTGGATGTCAAAGCCCAACTGGTTATCCTAAACGACTTGCGCGACTTGGCCAATAGTTATCGCTATCCGCTTTCTGTCGTCATCAGTTCACAGCATTTACATGAAATTGAACATGTGTCGGACAATATTATTTTCTTGAAAAACGGAGAAGTTATTTATAATGGAAAAACGGATGACCTAGGAGAAGGTCGGGAGGAAAATACTTTTGAATTTGGCTGCGAACTTGCTTTGGATGAAGTAGAAAAGCGATTGGGTGGTTTTGAATATTATAGTCTGGAACACACGGGGCTGGCTTTTTTGATTCATACGCCTTTGCATATTTCGCAAATGGACTTGATGCAGCAATTTTTGTCGGCTGGGATTGAAGTGTCTTATTTTAGAAATATTAGCAAATCTACGAAGAAGCTATTTGTCTGATTAATTACGAATTGGGGAATTACGAATGAATTAATTACGAATTACGAATGGATTAATTACGAATTGAGGAATTACGACGAGTACTATGCAAAAACTAAAATTTATGTATCCTGATTTTCTTCGACGGATAGATGCTTATCTGTTGAAAAATCATCCGTTTGTCTGGCGGACTCGGGCGCATGATTTTCTTTGGTTTTCGCTGGTATTGGGCAATATTCTGGCTCTTTTACTGGGCTTATGTATGGCAACGACGGATTACGCGCTTGTTCCCTGGCGTTGGGGGATATTAAGTTTAATTGATGTTCACCTACCACCTCCTTTTTATTTCAAGGTAGCCGTATTTGTTTTTATTTTCATCGTCATCTTATGGTCTTTTAAATTGCGTCAATTTAAAGTAGAAGTGGGCAATTATCGAGATACATTACTGACCTGGATTTTTTATGTGGCTTGTTTGCTTGCGTTGCATTCAAATATAGCTACTTTTATTATTGGAAATGCAATTGGAGCAGCGACTTATAAAGCTCCGCCTGCCCGTTATTTGCTAACTGATCTTGAATTCTTCCAGTCCATAAAAAATGACAATACTTATTTCATAGAAGGCAGCAAGCCCAAAATTATTAAAGAAAAGTATTATGGACAGCTCCATGAATCACTCGAACGCTATTCTTCCTTAATTGACACCCAATATCCCATAGGCATCGAACAAATAGAAATAATCATTCATCGCAATAGTATCATCGTTAAAGCCCGTGATTTTTTTCGTCATCCTTTCAGTAAGGCAACAGATTTTAAAAACTATGAAATAGATTTATTTTATCAATCTGAAATCGCTCGTTTTTATGGGCTGTTTATATTCAGCATGTTATTCATTCCCATGCTCTTGTTTTTATTTGCCAACTTCAGAAAATCAGGTGTGCTCTTATTGGCTTTTCCACTTATATTCTATTTTTTCACCATGAAACTTGGACACCCTTTCCATAAAAATTCAGTTTCTTATACACATATATTTGCTTTATTGATTTTCTATGGGCTGGTTTGTACCGCTGTCATTCACGGTTGTCTAAAACAAAAATATACACCCGCCACTACTTAAAAATATAAACTATGCAAAAATTAAATTTCCTGTATCCTGATTTTCTGCGCAAAATAGACCGTTCTCTATTGCTCAATCATCCTTTGATATGGCGGACGCGGGTGCATGAATTTCTGTGGTTTTCTCTGATATTGGGGAATGTACTGGCTATTTCACTGGCACTGTTTATGGCAACAACTGCTTATCCGATTGGTGAAAGCAAGGTTATTCTATCTTATATTGTGCTTATGATTATTATAGCTTTTCCGCTTTTGTTGTGGGGGCTTCGAGTGCTTCGTTTCAAGGCAATGCCCGACAATTATAAAGACACTTTGACGACCTGGTTGATCTATGCAGGCTGTATTGCTTCGCTTGGTGTGAATGTGGCTGCGTTTACAGCTACACTGGCTTTCGGGACGGCTATTATGACGCCTCATTCCCTTTCTACTCTTCAGGAAGACCATCGTACTTTTTATGACATGACCAATGATGATAAATATTATCGCCAGAATAGTCAGTATAATTATGTCATGTATCGCACATACTACAGCAAGGAATTAGCAGCAGCTGTAAATAGATATAATTATGAACCTCGTTTCCAGCCCTACCCTTCTATGTTGGACTTTCAGATTTTGCGCAATCGGACAGCAGCTATGCGAGATGCCAAGCTCTTTTTTCTGGCTCAGCCAATCGGAGGACTTGGCGGAATGAAGGCGCTCCATTCAAATTATAATGATTTACTTCGAATGCACTGGAAGCTTGTTTTATTGCTGCTCTTTTTCGTGCCACCGTTTTTGTTTTTGGCGCATCAGTTTGATATCATTCATGCCTTGACTGCGGTATTCATAACCGGATTGTCCACAGCTTTACTTGCTTTTGTGATTGACATGATGACTTTTCCGAGTGGATTTGAGCAGGCTTTGTTTCTTGTTTCTGTCTGGTTTACTACGCTTATGCTGATGTTATCTGTTACTAAAAAGAAAGGCATATCAGGAAAAGTTCAGCCTTATATAGCGAGTGTATTTTTATTATTCATACCGATGGCATTTTGTGTTGCAGCTATTAGTATTGCTGATTATTACGGAGGTATGACACCAAGTCTTTTGCTCGGCATGCTGATCGTTCTGATACCTGCTTCCGCTGCATTTATTCATGCTGTCATTCAGCAGAAGAAAGTACCCGCTGTTGTGTAGCCTTGGTTTCGTAAACTTGTGGGCCGCCCTGCGAAGAGAAAGTTTGCTAAACCTATATATGGTGAAAGTCGAAAGTTTAGCAAACTCGCTGCTCGCGAGCTTGTACGCAAGTTTACGAAACTGTCCAAAACTCAATAAACTATGCCCTTATCCAATTTTCTATATCCAAATTTTCTGCGAAAAGCAGATCGGTATTTGCTGCTGAATCATCCGCATATCTGGCGGACTCGGGTGCATGAGTTTGGCTGGTTTTCGCTGATATTGGGGAATGTATTTGCCATTTTTGCTGGTCTTATTATTGCCACTGTCGGATACGCCATTACAGAGCGAAATATGAACCTCTTGTATTTTATCAGTATTCCGATTCCTATTTTTGTTGTGTTGTTTTGGATGATAAAACTATCGCGCTTTAAGCCACAGTTGCTGACTTATAAAAACACTTTGCTCACGCTCTTAATTTATGTGGCTTGTATGGCTTCGCTGGGACTGAATGTGGCTACACTGACAATAAGCGTTGCTTATCACACAGCTTCTCTTGACCCTTATCTTTTAAGCATAACTCAAAATGACTATAAGTATTTTTCTGAGACATTAGATGGTGAAAATTCACATTTTGACAGCGATGGAACATTAGCTGCTCATAACTATAGCGAATATATGTTGGCTGTACAGCAAAGATACGCCTATATAGAACTGGATTCTCCAATATCTCGTGATGACTTTTATGAGCTGCGTAATCATACGGATGCACTAATGCAGGCTAAGCTTTTTGTTGCTTACCCTTTTCAGAATACCACCATGCGTAGCTCGCTTTATACCTTTTATCACAACATTCTTGCAGGGCACTGGTTTTTTGTTTTATTGATGATGTTTTTTGTGCCTACCTTGTTTTTCATCTTTCATGAGCAGGGTTTTTATAAAACACTCCTGACGGTCTTCTTTGCTGGGCTGTTGGGTATTCTAATCCTTAGTGCCAGTTCTTCTTTTCTTGGACTTCATCTGGGGTTTTATAAGACCAATATCTTTTGGGTTATTATGACTTTGCTTTTGCTCTTATTGATAAAAAACGATTTTTTCACTAGAATTCACAGCTATATATCTGGCGTTTTACTGTTGTTTGTCCCTGCATTCTTTTTGGTAAAATGCCTAACGTTTATAGAACGGACTCATAATATACCTTTTCCTGCATTGATTATCACACTGTTTTTGCTTTGTCCAGTAGCAGCGCTTTGTGTTTATCTGGTGCATCGAAAAAAATATCAACCTGTTTAATCTAGAAAAAATAGTGTATATTTAAAAAATCACAAAACGATAAGAAAGTAAATTCCTGACAAAATATTTAAGCAGAAAGTCTGTTATAAAATATACCCGCCGTCACTGAATAAGTTTAAGATTAAGTGTAAGTTTAAACTTAATCTTAGACTTGAGCTTAAACTTAATCACTTATGGAAAAGCTAAAACGTTTGTATCCAAATTTTCTAAAGCGAATAGATCGTCACTTACTGCTCAATTATCCGCATATCTGGCGGACGCGGGTGCATGACTTCGCTTGGTTTTCTCTGATATTGGGTAATCTGCTGGCTGTAGGGCTGGGCGTATTTCTAGTTCGTGGAGAACATATTTTCCTAGAAAACAATCTATACGCCATACATATCGGCGCGACCATATTGGCTGGTTTTGTGGGTTTGTTTTGGGCAATACGATTATTGCAATTCAAAATCAAATCTACTAGTTTTAAAATCATGCTGACGACCTGGCTGATATTTATTGGCTGTATTGCCTCCTTGGGATTGAATGTAGCTGCCCTGACTTCTACCATTGCTTATCAGACTGCCTACGTAGCAACGGATAAAGTCCTGCAGGCAGATTTAGAGTATACTGAAACTTACAGAGGCTATCGGAAATTTTATGATGCGGGAATGGGAAACCAGAATATGTTTAGCATGGGCAAGTTGAACGAAGACTACAAAACTGACCAGCTACTCGATTTGATGGAGCGCTGGGGCTATACGTACAAAATGGATGAAACGATTTACGAAAATACTGTCATGGAAGTGAATCAGAAAATCCAGATGGTCAAAGAAGCAAAGGTCTTTGTTTGGACGCCCATTTTAGCGTCACAATACCGGAATTATAGCAAACGTTCCTTTTTTCATGAATTGCTGCGACTGCATTGGACGCTGGGTTTTATGGCGATTATTTTTCTTCCGGCTTTATTGTTTTTGCTTTCTACTTATGGGATGAGAAATGTTTTGATTAGTATTTTATGTAGCGGAATTTTTGCCTTAATGGTGCTATTTTTCGCTGTGACTTATAATCATAGCGAAAATTATTATCCACTTTTCCTTTCTATCGGTGCCTTGTTTATGGGCGTTTTATTACTCGCTAATCCAAGTATGAAGCACTGGAGTTATACAGCTGGTATATTTGTCATCGTATTGGCAGGGACTTGTATTGCCTGGGTTACTTTTGGTTATAATGCTTTCAAATATCCACGTTATGCAATATTGATGTGCCTGGGTGCTGTGCCTTTGATGGTCTTGATTGCGCAATTGATTAGCTGGCGGGAAGCTATGCCTGTTGAGAGTTAGAAGAAGCGAGAGACGAGACCGCTTCGCTGCGAGAAGCGAGAAAACGGTTTCGTAAACTTGCGCGAGGACTTTGTGGGGAGCGAGTTTGCTAAACCTTTCCGTATTTTCTTCTCTTGAGAAGGTTTAGCAAACTTTCCTGCCCTCAGAACTACCCGCAAGTTTACGAAACCATCAATATTAGATATAAAAAAAGCCTGTCGTTTTCACGACAGGCTTTTTTTATATCTTTCTTGCAATCAATTACTGATTAGCAGAAGAACGCTGTACTTTTTCCAATGGCTTAACAGAAGCCTTGATAGTTTTAGCTTTCAAGTCAGTTGTTTTTTGCGCACTGGCAGCTTTTTTAGCCGCACAAGTCTTAGCACAAGATTTTGCACAAGACTTTTTCTTTGCAGGAGCAGCATCAGCAGTACCTGCACTTGCACCTACCGCTTTTACCTGAACAGCTTTCTCAGGAGCGATGTTTACAAATTTCTTAGCATCTGAACAGTACTTTACATCTGTGTAAGATACTTTACCTGATTTAGCACAAACGCTTTTTCTAGCATAAGATACTTTACCTGATTTGGCACAAACACTTTTTTCTACAGAAGCATCAGAAGCCATTGCAGTTGCAACAGATTTAGCACATACTTTTTTCTCCGCACCTTCCATGCTTACAGTTGTAGCAGAAGCGGCATTCGCAGAAGCAGTCTTAGATTTTGTGCAAGCTGCTTTAGACTTCGAACAAGCTGCTTTTTGAGCTGCTGTGCAAGCTTTCTTCACAGGAGCGGCATCAGCAGTCCCTGCGCTAGCGCCTTGAGCTGTGAATATAGCACTCTTCTCAGGAGCAACGTTTACGAATTTCTTAGAATCTGAACAGTACTTTACGTCTCCGTAAGATACTTTACCTGATTTGGCACAAACATTTTTTCTGGCGTAAGAAACTTCACCAGTATCGCTTACTTTCTTCACGATAGACATGTCAGCAGCCATTGCAGCAGCAGCAGATTTTGAACATACTTTTTTCTCTGCACCATCAATGCTTACGGTTGTAGCTTTAGATTTAGTACATGTTTTTGTAGCCGCAGTCTTAGACTTCGTGCATTGCGCTTGCGCAGTTGTTCCAACAAATGCAAAAACAGCTACCAGTAAGAGTAATTTTTTCATGATAATGTGTCTTTTTAAAAATATTTAAAATATTGTACAATAAAAATATCTAATTACAAGGGTAAATATACTTTGTTTTAGACAAAGTATATAAATCTTCATAAAGTTTTAACGTTCTTTTAAACAAAATATGTCTTATCTAAGACACAAGTTGTGCCAAAACCAGAATTCTGGTTTAAATCCGCGCTATGATTGTACGGTTTCCCTTTACTTTTTGGTTCATATCTACCTCGATTTTTGTCCCTAAAGGCAGAAAAAGATCGACGCGAGAGCCAAATTTGATGAAACCGAGTTCTGTTCCTTGTAGTACTTCTTCTCCTTCTTCTACGTAATTGACAATACGTTTAGCTAATAAACCAGCAATTTGACGTAGTAGAACTTCTGTTTTACCATTGCCAATGACTGTCGTTGTCCGTTCGTTTTCTGTAGAAGATTTTGGATGCCAGGCGACAAGGTATTTTCCAGGGTGGTATTTGAAGTAATTAATCGTACCGCTTATTGGATTCCGATTGACGTGTACGTTGGTTGGAGACATGAAGATGGAGACCTGCATACGTTTGTCTTCAAAGTATTCTGGCTCATGTACTTCTTCTATCACAACCACTTTTCCATCTGCTGGTGCATAAACTGCATTATCATCCGCAATATGAATTTCCCGATTTGGATTACGAAAAAATTGCAGGACAATCAGGAATAAGACGCCTGAAATAATGCCCGACTTCCATTGAAGCCCCGCATTAAAAGGAGCTAATTGGTAAACCAGTCCATTAACGCCTAATAATATTAATATGGTCAGCGTAATCAGAACTAATCCTTCTCTATGTATTTTTAGCATAAGTTGATATTCTTCTTTTTTAATAGACTTTATTACAAAGTCTATTCTTCAAAAACAGCTTTCACGGCTGCAAAAATAACAAAAATGATACTGATTAGTTGCTATAATAATGATTTAAGATGGCATCAAAGGTGAGATACAAACGTCCAAGAGACTGTATTATTGCATTTTAGGGCTGTGTTAAGGAAAAGTTAAGGCTGGCTTAAGGAGTCATAAATTCGATAAATTCACTCGAATTGGACAACTAATAAACAGTAATTCATTCGTTTAGCCATTCACTCATTCTAAACTTATTTCAAGCCACGAAAAAGAGATATAAGGCAGCAAAAGGAATAACAAAAACAAAGGCGTCAAAGCGATCTAAAAAGCCGCCATGTCCAGGTAAAAGGTTTCCTGAATCTTTGATTTGGACGCTGCGCTTTAACATAGATTCTACCAAATCGCCCAAAATTCCCATGACAGAAGTAATTATACCAAGCACCAGCCAGTTGCTTAGAGTAAGGTTTGTTGCCCAGCCCAATTGCTGATAAAGCCCCCAAATCAAAGCTGAAACCAACAAAGCCCCTCCTACGCCACCAAAAACACCTTCCCAGGTTTTCTTGGGTGAAATACGTGGAAACAATTTATGTTTACCCAGGTTTTTACCCACAAAATAAGCCGCCACGTCGCTTGCCCATACAATCAGTAATACGCCCAATACGATGAAGGGTGAAAACAGCTCTCCCGAAAAATGAACCAGCAATCCAAAAGGTACACCTAGATATAAAGCACCAAAAATGATATAGGCTACATTGGCAAAAGGCTGTTTGGAAGCCGTAAATAATTCAAATAAAAGGAATAAAAAACTTGCAAAGAAAATGATGTAAAAGGAAAAAGAAATATCTGAGAAGGAAGTCGAAACAAAAACTCCGACACCTAGTAATACGCCCAATACTTTCCTCAAGGCATCAATAGATGACGAATTATTTTCCAGTGTCATTCCCAAAAACTCCCACAGGCACAATGCGCTAATCAAGCCAAAAACACCAATAAACGACCATTGATGCGCCAGCATACCACCAATAACGATTGCTGCAAAAATGAGACCTGTGATAATACGTTGTTTTGTTCCACTCATATATTCTGATTTCTTGCTCCCTAAAACAACCACAATAAAACAATTTACTTTAAATTTTTATACTCTATAGTATTTTATTGTATTTTTACCCATCAATAAAAAATGAAAACACAGTAAAATGCCGCGTACCAGAAAACAAAAGAATAAACTCATTTATATTGTTTCCAGTCGTTATTCAGGTACAACATTGCTCAGTGCAATACTCGGAGCTCACCCTGATATTAGCACCATTGGCGAACGCAAAAAATTCTATATCAAATCTCTCCGCCCTTCGGGAAAAGGACGGCTTGATTGTTCATGTGGGAAATTGTATTCAGAATGCGAATATTGGAGTGAAATTCGGGATGAAATTATAGCACAAGTTCCTGCAAAAGATTTAGCTACGGATGTCACTCAGTTTATGTTTTACCAAAATAAATTGACCAATCGCCTATCCCGCAAAATAACTCAACACTTCATTGCGGCCAATCGCTCCATTCGTTTTACGCCCTTTGCTGGAAGAGTTGAGAAAACTTGTCATATCAATAAGCTGCTCATCGAAAAGTCTTTAGAAATGGACGGCAATACAGTTTTTGTCGATTCTTCCAAGCCTATTGAACACGCACTTTATTTGTCCCTCATTAAAGACTTTGATTTTTATGTCATTTACATGGTTCGTGACCCACGTGCCCAATCTGCCTCTGCTATAAAGTACAATAAATGGTCGATAGAACAAGCTGCACAAACTTGGTTGTCAGAACATCAAAAAATTAGAAAGATTTTAAATACCTAGAAGGTCAAAAAGTTTGAATTGACTTATGGGGATTTTTGTCGTGAACCGAAAAGGTATTTAAAAGCAATGCTCGACTTTACAGGTGTCGATAGCAGTCAGACTTCGTTGGATTTCAGAAGTGTACCAAGACATTTCTCAGGAAATAAACCGATGTTAAAAGCCAAAACAAGCGAGATCAGAGAGCGAAAAGAATGGATAGAAAAGCTTTCTGCAAAAGATGTTCAGGCAATCGAAGATATTGCCATGAATTTCTGGACATCAGAAGTTCAGCATATAGAAGCTAATAAACTAAGTAGTTTGAAAAATAGGCTAGCCACAAAAGTTATTTAGGATACAATTGTCGATGAAGAAATACATCATTCTGTCATTCAATAATTCACTCAGGGCTTGCGCAAGCCCTGAGTATTATTAATTTGCTTTCTCTATCAAATTAATTGCCCGCATCACATTGTCCTGCTGTACATGCAATTCTACTTCTCCGAGCATCACATACATGGAATCTTGTTTATTCACTACGACTGCCGGAATATCATTTTGCCCCAGCATAATTCGCATAATTTCTACCTGTTGTAATGAAAGTGCGCTATATACTTTTTCCCATTTCTTGCTCATAATGATTTCGTTCTTTTTGATTTGTTTTATGTAAAAAATAACAAGCTAATAGCAAAATAGAGGTCGCAAAGAAAGCCGGCAAACCAGGCGTCATATCTACTTCATCCAAATTGATCTCAATATCTCCCTGGAAATATAAATGCTGGGCAATAATTTGTAAGCCGTTAAAAAGAAAATGTACCAAAATAGGCAGCCACAAACTCCCCGACCAATACAATAAATATCCAAGCATTCCGCCCAATGCAAATCTAGGTAAAAAACCTTCAAACTGCCCATGCATCGCACTGAACACAAAAGCTGTGATCCAGATGCCAAGATGTGCATTTTGTGATAAGCGAGTCGCAATACGCTGCAATATACCACGAAAGACCAACTCCTCTCCTATTGCCGGCAACAAAGCCATGATTAAAAGGTTGATCCACAAAGACATCGGGCTATCTATTTGCAGGATTGCCTGAATCAGTTCTTTTGAAGAATCTTCCATTTTTCGCAGATTATCCGGTAAGGGAATTTGCTGATTGATCCAATATAATAACTGGATACATTGAAAGCAAAAAAACAAAAGAATCACGCCCCAGAACAGGTTGCGACCAGATGGAAAACGATTCAAAAATAGCGTTTTTGACCACTCTTTTTTATAATATAAAAAAGCAAAAGCCAATGCAGGAATCAAAAAAGTAAACAACTGATTCACCAATAAAACCCAGCGAATACCCAAAAGGTTTTCAGGTGTAGCACAAGTGATGTCCTCTAGTAAAATCCTGAGGCTATCAATGCCCCATTGTCTTCCAATCCAATCGGCGAGCGTCGCTCCAAACATCAAAAACATAACTGCCACCAAAAGATAGAGTACGAATTCGATGACTGATAAACGTTGTATTTCTTGTCGTAGTGGCATCACTGCTTAAATTTTCGTAAATTTACGACTTTTAAATTACGAATCTGGTAATTACGAATTACGAATCTGCTTGTGCGTGCCTTTTATTTCCTAAAGGAAAGCTCGCCCACAACTGATTTGTCTTCTAATTTTGAATTTGTTTTTTGTATTTAAATTTGAATTTGAGTTTAATTTATGGTAAAAATAGGCAATGTCAATCTTGGTGAATTTCCACTTCTACTCGCTCCGATGGAAGATGTGAGTGATCCACCTTTTCGCGCCTTATGCAAGAAGCATGGTGCAGACATGATGTACACCGAATTTATCTCTGTGGAAGGACTGATACGCGATGCGCATAAAAGTGTTCAGAAACTGGATATTTACGATTATGAACGTCCAATTGGCATTCAGATCTTTGGAGCAAATCAGGAATCCATGGAACGTGCCACTGAGATTGTCGATGAAGCCCAACCAGAAGTACTGGATATTAATTTTGGTTGTCCAGTCAAAAAAGTCGTCTGTAAAATGGCAGGCGCAGGCATCTTGCAGGATGTTCCCCGTATGGTAAAACTGACGGAAGCGATTGTCAAAAAAAGCAAGCTGCCTGTCACTGTAAAAACTCGCCTCGGCTGGGACGAAAACACCAAATACATCGAAGAGGTTGCCGAGCGTTTACAGGACATTGGTATTCAGGCTTTATCCATACATGGGCGTACCCGCAAGCAGATGTATAAGGGCGAAGCTGACTGGTCGCTTATTGGAAAGATAAAGGAAAATCCGCGTATTCATATTCCTATTTTTGGCAATGGGGACATCAATTCGCCTGAAAAAGCCAAGTTGTACCGTGAAAGATATGGTGTAGATGGTATTATGATTGGTCGCGCAAGCATTGGCAATCCCTGGATTTTTAATCAGATTAAACACTATTTTAAAACAGGTGAAGAACTCCCTCAACCAAGTGTGGAAGAACGTGTAGAAGCTGCTCGTGAACACCTGCGCTATTCACTGGAATGGAAAGGCCCAAAACTCGGCGTACTGGAAATGCGCCGACATTATACCAACTATTTCCGTGGACTGCCTGGTGTGAAAGCTTATCGCTCCCAGCTCGTCACAGAAATGGAAGCAGATGTTATATTTGAGGTATTGGATCAGGTCGAGGCACGTTATGCTGGGTATGCTTATGTTTAAACTAGTGCACTCAATAGTTCTGCCAGTTTAATAGACTTTATATCTTTTGAGTCAGGTTTTCGTGCAAATTGTTCTATTGCTATGATTGTTAAATTGTTACGGAATTGTTATCGTGATTTTTTGCGTAGCAAAAAACAATAGCAATAAAGCAATTTCAACAATAAAACCATCCTAATCACCCAGCAATCAACTTCAAACCCTCCGCCCCCTAAAATGCTCAAACCAAGTCACTGTCATCAGCAAGAGCAAAAAACAATACACCACATCATCCAGTGGAATAGTACCTAGTCGAATGCCCAGATTTTCAGCATTATTATACACCACAATTGGCGCAGCCGTCACACTACCAGTCAAGATACCATTCACTAGAAAAAAAGGAAACATACTAACGATAAAAGCCAAGTAAAAACGACTCAGTCGCGCTCGTTTCTCCGTAAAAATATAATACATCAAAAACGCAGCCGTCAGCAGGAAAGTCGTCACGGTATACATCTTGCCCCAATGGATAATAGAAACCGTCAGTAAGGTCAGCACCAAGAGGTAGGTAATAATTGGTTCAATAGATTTCAACCAGTCTTTCTGCACATAATGATTCAGGCATTCATAGACAAACACGCAGCCATAAGGAATCGTCACAAAAAACAACCATTCACCCAAAGGCAAACCAAAAACCTTCAGCGGTTCATAATAATAGTTCGGATTAAAGCCCCACACACCAATCTGCGTAAAATAAATATCCCAGGGAATAAAGACCAAAGCAGTCAGCAAGATAGCAGGCAGTAAATATTTCCACTTTTTATAAAAATGTACCCGTCGGTCAAAGCTCAGTAAAAAAGGAAAAAGGATGGTAAGGAGGTTAATAAAAAGATAGAGATAAGCTGTTTCAAAAGACTGATAATGAGTAAGATTAGCTATGTCAAATTCAAGTTGATTCGGCGCAACAACATCCCTTGTCCACAAAACGATAACAGCAACCACCAAAGCCGACATCACTGCCACTTGAGTGGTACCTATTTCTGCTAGTTTATCTAATTGCTTTTGCAATGTGTTAAGTTTAAGTTTGCCTTCCCGCGCCCTTCTATTCCCTAACCCCGACAATAATCGGGGGAAATCTGCCCGCTTAGCAGTTTTGGAATTTGTTTTTGGTTTTTTGGTTTTTTTTTGAAAAAAATCAGGCTTTCATCATGTTAAACTGATGCCGAACTGCCGAACTACACAGCAAATATAACTTTCTTCCATCATTTACACGAATCCTTTCTTCCACGACTTGCGCTGCGGGGGCATTTTTTATTTTTGTAAACAATTTGGTATAATACACATAAGCCAAATAAACACCCAGCCTTGCTCCTCTCGGCAACTGAACAATCCCTTCATAAGCATGATCGAAATCAGCTTTTATATCCGCTTCAATCTGCGCTTTTTGTCTGTTGTCAAACTTCATATAATCCACCCCCGGGAAATACACCCGTCCGCGCTCATCATAGTCGCTTTTCATGTCCCGCAAAAAATTGATTTTCTGAAAAGCTGCACCGAGGCTGCAGGCATGAGGCTTCAGTCGCTCATACTCCGCTTCATTGCCTTTGCAAAACACTTTCAAACACATCAGTCCGACAACCTCCGCTGAGCCATAAATATACGTTTTGTACAGGCTATCTTTATAATTACTGAAATGCAAATCCATTTCCATGCTATCCAGAAAAGGATCAATCAAATCCCGTCCAATACCATATTCTCGTACCACTTGCTGAAAAGTATGCAGCACTGGATTCAAACTAATCCCTTCCTCTATCGCCCGATAAGTATCTTCTCGAAAACGTTGCAACAAGACCGCTTTATCATGCTCATGAAAAGTATCCACAATCTCATCTGCAAAACGAACAAAGCCATAAATCGCATAAATCGGCGCACGCAACTCCTCACTGAATACCCGAATGCCCAGCGAAAAAGAAGTGCTGTACCGCTTGGTGATCAGTTCGCTACATTCCCCACATGTCTTGTCGTATAACTTCATCATCGTCGTGTTGTCGTGTTGTCCGGTTGCGAGTTGCGTGTTGTCCAGTTGCGAGTTGCGTAACACACAATAACTCGCAACTCGCAACCCGCCAACCCGCTTTCAAATAGCAAATTCTTTTTTCACTTCACCAGCCACCACCTGCCCTGAAATCAGCGAAGGCGGTACGCCCGGGCCAGGCGTCGTCAATTGTCCGGTGAAATATAAGTTTTTTACTTTTTTACTTTTTAAACGGGGTTTCAAAACAGCCGTCTGCATCAACGTATTCGCCAAGCCATAAGCATTGCCCTTATAAGCATGATAATCCTCTTCAAAATCGCTGTGTGCATAGCTGCGTTTATACACCACAGCATCGCGAATACTTTGCCCCGTCAGGTCTTCCAGTCTGTCCATCACAATATTATAATACCGCTCTCTCATGCCCTCTTCTTCCTTCAAATCCGGTGCCAGTGGAATCAGCAAAAACAGATTTTCACAGCCTTCCGGTGCGCCTGATAAATCGGTCTTAGTTGTGCAGCAGGCGTAGAACAAAGGTTTCTCTGGCCAAGTCGGCTTTTCATAAATATCTATCGCATGTTGCTTGAAATTTTCATCGAAAAATAGATTATGATGCAATAGATTATCTAGCTTTTTATTCACGCCAAGATAAAACAATAAAGACGAAGGCGCCATGACCCGCTTATCCCAATACTGCTCATCATACATCCGACAATGCGGCTTCAACAAATGCTGTTCTACATGATGATAATCAGCTCCGGCGACCACAATATCTGCCTCAAATTCATCCGTAGCTGTGACCACTTTTTTAGCTGCACCATCCGACACAACAATCTGCTGAACTTCCTGATTCAGTCGTATTTCCACGCCCAGCTCCTCAGCAAGACTCACCATGCCTTCTATGATTTTGTGCATCCCACCTTTCGGATACCAAGTACCCAAAATCAAATCTGCATGATTCATCAGGCTATACATCGCAGGAGTTTTTTCGGGGGTTGCCCCCAAAAATAAAACCGGAAATTCCAGCAATTCAATCAACTTAGGATTTTTGAACAGCTTACGCACATGCCCCGACATCGAGCTAAACATCTGCAAACGAAACAAGGACTTCAGCACCCGCATATCCGCAAATTCCAGCATAGAAAGTCCCGGTTTATACACAAATTCATTGATTCCCACCTCATATTTATAAGCCGCTTCTTTCAAAAATTTATCCAGATTTTTGCTACTGCCCAGCTCATGCTCCTCAAACAAAGCATACAAAGCCTCCCTACTCGCCGGAATATCCATCACCTCATCTTTCCCGAAAAATATGCTATAGGCAGGATCAAGTCGCAGCAAGTCATAATAATCAGACACCTGCTTCCCGAATGCAGCAAAGTATTTATCAAAAACATCCGGCATCCAGTACCAACTCGGTCCCATGTCAAAGGTAAAACCCTCCGCCTCAAACTTCCGCGCCCGACCACCCGCCAGGCTATTCTTTTCCAGTATCGTGACCTGATAACCGTCCCGCGCCAAAAAGGATGCAGCCGACAAACCCGCTATCCCCGCCCCTATCACTATGACCTTTTTTGACATTTTCTATTTTATAATATTAACGAACGCAAAAAGAAACACTTGAAGTGTTTTTTTGTTCAAATCTACCCGTACCGACGGCTTTAGTTGTCGCTTCTGTGCAAAGTGAAAAACTAGTAAATTTTATAGCATTTTTATCTATATTTACACTCAATGTACCAGCGACTTCATAAATTGACCGTGAATCCCGTACCGACGATTTTAGCCGTCGCAAGCGTGAAAACTAAATTTATAAATAGCTGATTTTTTTAGCAAAAAACCTTACTGTACTGTTCGCAAAAGCGGCATCTCCTGCTAAAATCAGAACCAATCCATCGTACACCAACAAGCGACGACTAAAGGCGTCGGTACGAGGGCGATTAACACAAAACAAACCACCATGTCATACGAAATAGCACTCGAAAGAATAGCCAAAGCCAGAAAAGAGAAGTCCACTTACCTAAATTTGTCAAGATTGAGCTTAGATAAAATACCAAGGCAATTGAATAACCTTCCATATATATTGAGACTTGACTTGAGCACTAACAAGCTAAATAAAATTGAAAGACTAAAAGGATTTCATAACCTAAAAGAGCTCTATTTATACAACAATAAGATTAATAAAATTGAAAACTTAGAAAACTTTACTAAACTTACAGAACTTTGGTTAGACAACAATTTAATATCTGAGCTTGAGAACTTAGAGAAACTAACCAATTTAAATGTTCTACGGTTAAACGACAATCAAATAAGCAAAATTGAAAGTTTAGAAAACTTAGCTAAACTAACAGAATTGTTGATAAAAAATAATCGGATAGATAACACTCAAGGGTTAGATAAGCAAATGAGGCTGAAAGTGCTTGATTTAACAAATAATCAATTGACAAAAATTGAAGGATTACATGGTTTAGTTAAAATTGAAAGGCTTCAATTAAGTCAAAATCAAATCAGTAAAATTGAAAATTTAGAAAACTTAGCTAAACTTAAAATCCTCAAGTTACAAAAAAACAATATTAGTGAAATAGAAGGTCTCGATAAATTAACTAACCTCACACAACTTTGGCTGCAAAACAACCAAATCACTGAAATAAAAGGACTCGATAATTTAACACAACTCTCAATACTTACTCTGGGAAACAACCAAATCAATGAAATCAAAGGACTCGATAAATTAAAACAACTCACACAACTTTGGCTGGGAAACAACCAAATCAATGAAATCAAAGGACTCAATAAATTAACCAACCTCACACAACTTTGGCTGCAAAACAATCAAATTAGTAAAATTCCTTTATCCTTGTTGGACTTTAAGCTAAATATTCTTTGGACAACAGCTTACATTGAAAAAGGCATCTCCATTGGAGACAACCCTATCACCACCCCACCCATAGAAACTGTACAACAAGGCAATAAAGCCATCCGAAACTATTATAAACAACTCCAAAAAGGCAAAAAGCAATACCTCTTAGAAGCCAAACTCCTCCTAGTCGGCTCTGGCGGTGCGGGAAAAACCACCCTCGCAAAAAAAATAAAAGAAGGCATAGACGCAACTCCGCCAACAGAAGACGATACCACACGAGGCATAGAAATCCACCATTATGACTTCCCTGTTACCGCCAAAGAAAAACTAAAAGACCAAAATTTCCGCATGAACATCTGGGACTTCGGCGGACAGGAAATCTATCATTCTACTCATCAGTTTTTCCTCACTCGTCGTTCTTTATATGTACTGGTCATGGATGCCCGTACCGAAGGCAATCATGTCAATTACTGGTCGCAGGTCGTCGATTTATTGAGCGAAGGTAGCCCAATGCTTATTGTAGAAAATCAAAAACAGGGCTACAAACAGGTCGCTTTTAATTTCCCTGCTTATCAAGCTCGTTTTCCGAATATATGCGGACCGATGATGCACAGCAATTTCAAAGATGAACCTCAAACACTGGAAAAAATCATTGCAGCCATCAAGTATCATATCCAATTCCTGCCCGGCATAGGCGATGAACTCCCAGAAGCCTGGGTCAATGTCCGCAAAGCCATAGAAAAAGAGGAAGCGGCAGGCAAAAATTATATCAGCATAGAGCGTTATGTAGAGCTTTGTGAAATAGAAGAACTGAACTATCAGCAGGCATTGCGACTAAGTAGTGATTATCTGCATCCAGTAGGCGTGTTTTTGCATTTTCAAAATAATCCTGTGCTGAAAAATACCGTTATTCTCAAAAACACTTGGGCAACGGATGCTGTGTATGCGGTATTGAAACATGATAAAATTGTCAAAGAAACGCAAGGACGTTTTAGCAAAGTTGATCTAAATGATATCTGGTCTGCGCCAAAATACGAACGCAAGCAAGGTGAATTGTTGGAACTCATGAAAGAGTTTGAAATTTGCTACCAGACAGATGATGGACAAACTTATATTGCTCCGCAACTTCTACCAGATAAACAGCCAAAATACCATTTGCCGAAAGGCATAAATACCACGTTGTTTTATGATTATGGCTTTATGCCAAAAGGTTTATTGCATCGTTTTATCGTCCGCAATCACCGACTGATTGTGCGGGAAGAATGGATGTGGCAACAGGGCGTTGTGCTGCATCTCGACGAGCATACTTATGCAACCGTCATTGAAAGTTATGATAATAAACAAATCCATATCCAATGTGTCGGTGAGCAGCCCAAGAAGTTGATGGATAAAATCACGCATGAAATTGATGCCATCAATCACACATTCAAGCGTATAAAAGTGGAGAAAAAGGTGCGCTGCAATTGCAGGATTTGCAAGGGTGCTGTACCAACAACAGAAAAAGAAGCTCCCACTTATTACGACTATAGTGATTTGGAACGCCGTCTCGCAAGACGAAAAGCTACCATTGAATGTAAATTTAGCTATGATGATGTCAATGTCGTAGATTTGCTGTTGGATGTTTTCACTCACTTGCCCGGTCAGACAGGGCAAACCAAAATTTTCATCAGCTATTCTAAAGAAGATGTAACTTTCAAAAATGAGTTGATTAAGTTTTTACAACCTTTAGAACCACAAATAGCACTTTTTCACGACCGTCAAATCCTACCTGGCAATAAATGGGATGATGAAATTCAAAAAGAGTTAAAAAGTTCTGACATTATACTTTGTCTCGTCAGTTCCGATTTTTTGGCGACTGAATATGTTATGGAAACAGAAATCCCTATTGCACTTGACATGCAAGAATCAGGGCAGGCAGTCGTCATTCCCGTCATCCTCAGACCTTGTGGATGGAAAGACACAGCACTTGCAAATTTTAATGCCTTGCCTAGCAAAGGTATTGATGTAGATAGTTTTGATAGTAGAGATAAAGCCTGGAAAGCCGTCTATGATGGTATTAGGAAAGTGATTGCTTGATTGCTTTATTCGTAATTGATTCATTCGTAATTCGTAATTAAATCATTCGTGCATTCGTGGCTAAGTTCATCTAACAAGGCTTTAGCCCAAGCATTTTTTTAAAATCTTCCGAAAAAATGTTATTTTTGTGCGTTTTCAACATTCAAATGCTCATTCATTCTTAAAAATTTGAAAAATCATGCTCAACAAGCTTATTAATTCAGTTAAAAACATATTTAGTTCAGAAAATCTGGACAAAGTCAAAGACGTAGCCGGAGACCTCGTAGAAAAGGCTAGCGAAAAAGCAGACGACCTGACGGAAGTTGCCAGCAACCTTGCAGAAAAAGCCGCAGAAAAAGCGGGTGACCTCAAGGAAGTTGCAGAAGACTTAGCAGAAAAAGCTGCTGATAAAGCAGGCGACTTGAAAGATGTCGCTATGGAAAAGACAAAAGACCTACGCGAAAATGCTACTGAAATGGCAGACAAAGCAATGGACAAAGCAGGCGATTTGAAAGACGCCGCTGTCGCAAAAGCAGGTGACCTGAAAGATGCGGCTGGTGATCTTGCAGAAAAAGCGACCGATAAAGCTGCTGATCTTAAGGATGCCGCAGCTGCAAAAGCAGGCGATTTGAAAGACGGTGCTGCTAATATCGCAGATAAAGCTGCCGACAAAGCAGGCGGTCTCAAGGACGCTGTAGTCGATAAAGCAGGTGATGCCAAAAACGCTGTCGCCGATGCTGCCGGAAACGTAAAAGACGGTGCTGCTAATATCGTGAGTAATGCAGCAGATAAGGCTGGTGACGCTAAGGATGCTATCGCAGGCGGCGCAGGCAAGCTTGCCGACAAAGCTGGAGACGTAAAAGATGCCGCTGCTGCAAAAGCAGGTGACGCAGGCGGAGGGTTCTCTGATTTGGTGTCGGAAGCTAAAGACGCTTTATCAGGTAAGTTTGGTGATGCTAAGGATGCCATCACAGACGGTGCAAGCAACCTTGCAGACAAAGCAGGTGATACGATAAAAGATGCAGCTAAAGATTTGCTCGATGATGCAGGTGATGTAGTATCTTAAAACAGACGACGACACATAAAAAACGGCGGAAAAGTAAAGACAATTCATGAATTGTCTTTACTTTTCCGCCGTTTTTTTATCGACCATCAATCGCCCTCAACTAAGAAGCCGCATTCTTATTCAGCTCATCCTGCAATTTACGCGCTAACTCCTGTTCTTTTTTCAACATTCTTTCGCGAAAGCCTTCAAAGTCATTTCTGGTACGATCCAGCGTTTCCTGTGTCTTCTTGATAATGCCATGACTTCTGTTGAAGCGGAAGATGTAAAGCAACAAAAAAGCCAGCAGACCGCCTATAATCGACCACATGATGCCGTTATACGCTCCTTTACTGATGTTCTGCCCGAAGATGCTGATACTGTTCTTTTCATCGTTCACCTTCGTTAGATTATCATTGGTGTTGCCCAATTCTGTTTTCAGGTCTTCGATTTCTTTTTTCTGTGTCGCTACTAAGTCCTGTGTGTTTTTCAGTTCTACCCGCACATTTTTCAGGCTGTCCATCACGTAGCCTTTTATTTTTCTCAAGGAGCGGCGATTGACCATCTGAAATTCTTTAAATCGTTCTGAGTCATTAATCAGGTAATCAAATTGCTGCTCCACCGTCATCGTTTCCAAATTGGGCTTGGGCTTTGTAATACCGCTCTGACTCCATAGCGGAGCAGTCATTATACACAGTAGTAGAAAAACAAATATTTGTTTGGTCATTTTATCTCAATTTTTTATTTCCAACTGCAAAGAAAAATATTATTCTACGTATAATGAAAAAAAACAGGAACATTTAACCAACAAATTTAAAAAATTGCAGTTTTTAGACCAAGCGTATGTCTAAAACCCTATCAATTCGTCACTTTTGTTCAATTGTGAAAATTTAGATACGCGCTTAGAAAATCATGGAGGAGTAAACTGTTATTCAGACTGAAAAATTATTTTATTTAATCATAAAAGTTACTTGTTTTAATCAAATTAATTACTTAATTTTGTATTGAATTAAAACAAATAATTATGAAAAAGCAGGTAATACACCGGGATTATAATTTTCCGGATGCTGATTTGTATGTTCAAACCATGGAAAAGCTGCGTTTTGCGCAACGTGACATTAAAGCATTTGATACCTATGGTTACGATTTGGACAAATTAAAAAGTATCAACAATTTGTGTAAGAAATTTGCCAAATTGCCCAATGATGATGAACTGCTCGGTACGCAAATGCTGATGACCGAAAAAAAAGCAGCCGCAGCAGAAAAACTAAAAGCCGCTATTCGTTCCGTAATGACACGGGTTGCCACCAAATACAGCAATCGTTCTGGGCGCTATCGCAAATTTGGGACAGCCAAAATGGGCGATATGACAGATGCGCAGTTATTATTCTGTGGCAGAAGAGTCGTGCGTGTTGCGCGAAAACAGATAGATTTTCTGGCAGAAACCGGACTTAAAGAAAACCACCTCGTCCGCGTACAAGATGCCTGTCGTGACTTTGAAACTGCCCTCAATATTCAACAGGACAAAATCTCTGATCGGGATATTTCTGTAGAGCAACGTGTGGAGCTGGGCAACCAAATGTATAAGGAATTCGTCAATATATGTAACATAGGCAAAGATGTGTGGGCGGAGACCAATCACACCAAATACGAGAATTATGTCATCTATGAAAGTAATAACGACCAAAAGAAGGCCCGAAAAGAACGGGAAGTCATCGAAGCAGAAAAGGCAAATTCATAATATTCGTATATAAAAAAACGTTAAACAAATACAAGCAGACAAAATAGGAAACATCAGGTAAACGGTAAAACACAAATGTAGTCCGACAAAGTAAGAGCCTGTTGGAATATTGCTTTCAGCATAACCAACAAGTCTAATTAAAAGGTTAATTACTCTTATTTTTTTCACAACGAAAAACCAACTATCTTGCAGCAAACAACAAAGCAACCGGACAAGCAAATGACCAATAATATGCCTGAACAAACACCTGTAACAGTATTCTTCTCCTATTCTCACAAGGATGAGGAGCTTCGCAACAAGCTGGCAACGCATTTAAGCATTCTGGAACGTTCAGAACTGATTGATGCCTGGCACGACCGACAAATACCGCTCGGTGGCGAATGGGATACAATTATCAAAGACGAACTGATGACAGCAGATATTATTCTGCTGTTGGTTAGTGCTGATTTTATTGCATCACGCTATATTTGGGAGGTGGAAATCAAGAAAGCAATGGAACGGCATGAAGCTGGTAATGCCATTGTGATTCCGATTATTCTTCGCCCATGTGAGTGGTATGACGCGCCTTTCGGCAAATTGCAGGCTTTGCCTAAAAATGCAAAAGCTGTAACTGCCTTTAAAGATACAGATGTGCCATTTTCAGCAATTGCCAGCAAACTGAAGGAGACGGTCAAGTTGATGCAAAGCAGAAAAACTAAAGCAGTCAATGAAGTCGACTCCCCTACTCCACCCGTCAAACCTGAGCAGCCTGAAACTGTTCCGCTTGCGGTCGAATCTAGCATTTCAGCAACAACTTATGATAATTTGTCAGACAATGCAAAGTTGGAATTGGATGGACTCTATAGTGTTGAAAAACTCCTGATTGAAAAACTCAATCATCAACGACTTTCTATGGCACAGGTTACCGACACTAATCGAAGTTTTGAATTAAATAAGGAGATTCAGACGACAGAAAAGGAATTAGAGAAAATTCGGAAAAAAATGGAGAATTTGTTGTTATGACAGTTTCGTAAACTTGCGCATAGCCCTTGAGAAAGGCAAGTTTGCTAAACTTTTCACTGGATGAGCATAGCATCGCTCAATCAACTAGACAAAGGCGAATATTCCTTCTTGAACAAGGAGAATATTCGCCTTTTTTGTTTTTTTGACCGATCTTCAATGTAATTTTTAAGAAATAGTATAGTTTTGCACACACTCTTTTTCCTATAATAATTGTGAGAAAACCATTCGATGGATTTCAATTTTATACTATGAAAAATTTATACATCACTACTTTTTTATTACTCATCACAAGCATCATGCACGGACAAGACCGCATTACTGGACATAATTTTGCCACACGCTCAGAAGTCCTCGCCCAAAATGGCATGGTGGCCACCAGTCATCCACTGGCGACACAGATTGGACTGGATATTTTGAAAGATGGCGGAAATGCTATTGATGCTGCTATCGCAGCCAATGCTGCTTTGGGCTTGATGGAACCGACAGGTTGTGGAATTGGGGGCGATCTATTTGCAATTGTCTGGAGTGCGAAAGACAAAAAACTTTATGGCTTAAATGCCAGTGGGCGGTCGCCTGAAAAACTGGATTTGGAATACTTCAAGTCACGAGGCATTGAGAAAATTCCGGCTTATGGGGCATTGCCCGTTAGTGTGCCGGGTTGTGTGGATGGCTGGTTTGAGCTGCATAAGAAATTTGGTAGTATGAAAACGGAGCAAATTTTTGCCCCTGCTATTGCTTATGCGCGGGAAGGGTTTCCGGTAACTGAGTTGATTGGTTATTATCTCTCTGCTTCCGCTCGCCGACTGAAAAAATACCCCAATTTCACAGAGACTTATATGCCGAATGGCGAGGCTTTGAAAAAAGGCGATGTTTTCAAAAATCCTTATCTGGCAAATACTTATGAAAAAATAGTCAAAGGCGGCAGGGATGCTTTTTATAAAGGAGATATAGCCCGCACCATTGCTACATTCTTACAGGAACAAGGAGGCGTATTGAGTGAAAAAGATTTAGCCAATCATACTTCCGAATGGGTAGAGCCCGTTTCTACCAATTATCGTGGTTATGATGTCTGGGAATTGCCGCCAAATGGACAAGGCATCGCAGCTTTACAGATTTTGAATATCATGGAAGCTTATGATGTAGAAAAAATGGGTTTTGGCAGTCCTGAGTATGTACATCATTTTACAGAAGCCAAAAAATTAGCCTTTGAAGATCGGGCAAAATTCTATGCTGATCCTGCTTTTAATGATCTGCCGATTGACGAACTCATTTCAAAAAAATATGCGGATGAACGTCGAAAATTAATCAATCCCGACCGGGCTGCAAGGCGATATGATGCCGGAGAAATTGAGCAGGGCAATACCATTTACCTCACTACTGCCGATAAATATGGTAATATGGTTTCTCTGATTCAAAGTAATTATAGAGGTATGGGTTCGGGCATGGTTCCACCTGAACTTGGGTTTATGCTACAAGATAGAGGCGAATTATTTGCACTGGAAGAAGGGCATAATAATGTCATTGAACCCAATAAGCGTCCTTTTCATACCATCATTCCTGCTTTTATCACCAAAGACGGCAAACCTTATATCAGTTTTGGTCTGATGGGTGGCGCGATGCAGCCGCAGGGGCATGCGCAGATTGTCATCAACCTTGTAGATTTTGGGATGAATTTGCAGGAAGCAGGCGATGCACCTCGGCTTCGACATACAGGTTCTTCGCAGCCTACCGGGGAAAAAATGACGGATGGCGGACAACTTAGCCTAGAATCTGGTTTTGATTACGAAACTATCCGTAAATTAGTGCGGAAAGGACATAAAATCACATACAGTGTCGGTGGTTTTGGTGGGTATCAGGCAATTATGTGGAACGAAGAGACGGGCGTTTATTATGGAGCTTCGGAGTCTCGAAAAGATGGTCATGCTGCTGGATATTAATCTCTGAAGTCGAAGTTTAAGAATAAGTTTAAGTTTAAAATGAGGTGTTGCCAAAGGCAACACTTTTCCTCAATAAGGATTTAAACTTCGGCTTAAACTTAAACTTAAACTTATAAAAGTTATGTTAATAAAAAAGACCTTAAAAGGCTGGCAACTTGTTCAGGTATTCTTTTGGCTTTGGGAATCTTTGAAAAATTTTTCCTGGGTTTTCCCAACCAATTTGAATCCGAAAATCCCGTTTGGGGGGATGTTCAATGATAATAAAAGCCAAATTTATGGGCTGATGCCTGACGAGTGGGTGCCTAAAACAACAAAAGTGGAACCGCAGGATTCTATGCTTGCTAAGTTTCAGGAATCTGGACTGGACTATCCATTTATTGTCAAGCCGGATATTGGTTTTGCGGGTGCGGGTATTTTTTTGATAGAGAATGAGGCACAACTGGAAGAACTGGCTGCTCAACCACGCGACTTAGAATTGATCTTACAGGAGTACATCCAGTTGGAGCGGGAATTTTCTATTATGTTTCATAATATCGAAGTAGATGGAAAACCTTTTTTTACCCTAATTGAAAAGCGGCTACCTTATGTGATTGGAGATGGTACTTCTACCCTATTTGAACTCATTCACAATTCTGAAAATAAAAAGATAAGAAAGGAAATGATCCTGGAACGATTCAAGTCGTCCAAAAATCAAATTTTGCCGAAAGGCGAAACTATGGTCATTGATTATGTGGGAGCAATTAGCAAAGGTTCTGTGGTCATACCCTTGCCAGTCAATCACACCGACCCTTTATACTCTAAATTGCAAAAAGTATTTATTAGCCAGGATATAAACTTTGCCCGTGCAGATGTAAAAGCCGAATCATTGGAAGCCCTTCGCCTTGGGAAATTTGTGGTGATGGAGGTCAATGGAGCCAAATCAGAGCCGCTAGAGATGTACACTGAATTATTGCCGTTGTCTGTACGGTTAAAAATACTTTCGCGCCATTGGAAGCATTTGTCTATACTGTCCAAACGGCAAAGAAAAAAAGGCTTTATGCCCAACACACAACGCGAATGCATTCAGGGAATGGTTGAAGTCAATCGGGAAATGAAAAAAGTCAAAAAGCAAGGATTTATTAAGCTAGCAACACAACAATAAGTCCATCCTGCAAAACCGTTTTTCGCTCAGCATGACAATCATGCACCAATTCATAAGGACGTTGTGCATCAAACTGCCCCGATTGTAATCGGAATATATGGCTATACCTTATTGTACCACAAGCATCATAACGCTGCCCCCTGAACTCATCAGGCTTGCTTGTTTTTTCGATGTGAAACCAGGCACCCGCACCTACACCACTTAGCCAATTTGCCTGAGCAGGAACTTCTTTCGGTCTTTCAGGCTCTAGCATATTTCCAACCAGATTTATTTCCGTTAGTTCGCCATCTAGTCCAAAGTTACTTTGAAATAATTCCAGAATAGTTTTTCTACGACCACCTGGATATGGGAGAACTTTACCCTGCTCCACTATCCACATTTCACCACTGGGTGTACTATTCACTACATTACCTACAGTTAAAGGAGTTCCTAAGATAGGGAAGCGGTTGCGAAGCCAAAGCCGTCTATTATACGTTCCTGCCAGAAAAGCATCCCGGACAAAGCGGGAACAGTTGGTCCCTCTTAACGTAAAAGGACCATAACGAACACTTCCACGGCTTTGCACAGCAAGAATATGTTCTTTTGCTTTCGCATAATCTATTTCATCAGATGCCGAAGCCAACATCCTTCCTTCTCCATGCGTCACCTCTGGTATAGATTCAAGGAAAATCAAAATATCTTCTAAATTAGATAGCTTGCCAGTTTTATCAAATTGAGCTTTTAAACTTATGGCAACATCTGGGTCTGTGTTTTGCCCGCGTACACGTGCCTTGAATTCCGGGGTCATATAGCGCCCAAAATCAAAATATTCGATAATTCCTGTTTGCTTTTCAATAAGCACCAGCGCAGCATGTCCGACTTTGAATCTTGATTGTGTACCTGCGCCGATAAAGCCCATGGCCTTATCCAAATATCCGCCATAAGACCGGGCGAAACAGTCTGGCCAGGCTAGCGTAATAAAAATTCCAGTAGATCGTTGAGTCATAATGCCGCTAAGATACGGCAGTTTTTAGAAATTGAAAAGCAGACTGCCCTGACTTTTCTGTTCGGAGGTCTTCGTAAGTGAGCAGAGCTTGGTGATTTGTTTTTTCTACGGTTGTTATGCTGACTGTTCTTAGGAATCCCCGCTCGGTTCTCAGGTTGGTCATCGGGTCTCCTTCTCCTGCTTTTTTATGAAAATTGCGTATCGTTTTCACCTCAAATACAGGGTATTCCTCAAGCCATTTCCCAAACCACTGTACACGTTTGTCGTGCATTTCTGCATTGTATAAAGTAGCTGATGACCAGATTTGTGGCTGATGTGGCAGCATTTTAATATGTCGTTCCACACCATCCCATCTCAATTCCCAACGCTGCAAATCAGTTGCCCAATCAACAACAACAATCGTGAAAGGCTCTATATTTTCAAGCTTATAATGTTCTAGAAAGTCGGATAAATTATCAGCAGTTAGCCCATCTAGTACGACTTGTCCTCTACTCATTCTGTAGGGCAATTTTCGCTCATGACATACAAAAGCACCATTCATCAGGCAGATGAGACGTCCTGTTTCAGCTAGTCCAATCCAAGTGCCACCAGCTTCTCCATCTTTTGGAAAAATCAGTTTTTTGCCCTTGACTTCATATACCTGCGGCATCAGGGCGGATTTACGTGTCACGCCTTCGTCCCGATTTGAGGTCAGGATAAACTGGTCGCCGTCAAGCGGCAAATAACTTACTGTACACATGCTTTTCTGTATTCAATCGTTGATGGAGCTACGCCGAGATTTTCATCGACTTGAAAGTCTGGAAAATGTATTCTCAAGCCCATTTTAATAATTGCCAGGTGATGAATAGCGTGTTCTAGTGCGTACATTAATTCTCGCCCGGTTGAAGATTGAATCGTTTCTCCACTGAGCTGGTCGGATAAGTCTACGCCTTGTTCAATTTTCACTTCTTGCTGAATATCAAGATTTTCAATCGCGGGTAATAATTCCTGAAACGCATAATTGCAGTAAGTCGTTTCCGATTGTATCTGAAGGTTTCGCTCTCGTTTATCATAATTCACTACTCCTGTTGCCGCTCCATGTACCAGGCAATCGTAAAACTCATAAATATGTCGGATGTGTTGTCCAATAGAGCTATTAGAAAAAATATCCAGCGATTCTGCATACATTTTATCGTCAAGTCGCTCTAACAAACCTCCGATTTGCTGAATCACTCCTGCTGTTTCCTGTTTCAAATTCATTGTATAGTATATTTTTTTAATCTCGCAAAAATCGGAAAATAAATTCCTATTGAATGTCTAATTGCAGACTTTTAATTAAAAAAATGAAAAGGGTTTGTCATTCAACCACAAATAAAAAAAAGCGACCAATAAAGGTGTAAGTACCGAAATCAGCATTCCAATAAAATATAAACGCGAAATTTTAGTGCGTTCCAGCAGTTCAGAAATTACAGCAATCAGTAAAATAGCCCCACAAACCAAGGGTATAATAAACGTGAAGACTTTTGCTACTTGTTCATTCCACAACCATAAGCCTAAAAAAACAATAATTTCAACAAAAAATATTTCTATTGCCAGAATCCAAACATTATTTTTTTTCGCCATAATACAAAGATACAAATCCATATTGATTGCAAATCATAATTTATTACAAATTCAAGTTCAATTTAATTCTTCAACAGACCCGACAAGCCAACTTTTCTTAGTACTTTTGCATCCCGTAACGTGGCGAACAGCAATACTCGTTTTTTGGGGCTTCCTGCCGTCAGATTTATCATTTTATTTTCATTTTAAGTGAGTACCAAATATATATTTGTTACGGGCGGGGTGAGTTCATCCCTCGGTAAAGGAATCATTTCCGCATCTCTGGCTAAGCTTCTTCAAGCGCGTGGTTTTTCTGCTACAATTCAAAAATTTGATCCATACATCAATGTCGACCCTGGTACGCTCAATCCTTATGAGCATGGCGAATGTTATGTGACGGACGATGGTGCGGAGACCGATTTAGACTTAGGGCATTATGAACGTTTTTTGAATGTCCCTACCTCGCAGGCTAATAATGTAACGACCGGGAAAATTTACCAAACGGTTATACAAAAAGAACGGGCAGGCGAGTATCTGGGCAAAACCGTTCAAGTCATTCCGCACATTACCGATGAAATTAAACGGCGATTTAGTTTGTTGGGTGAAACAGGAGACTATGATATTGTCATTTCTGAAATTGGTGGCACAGTCGGCGATATTGAATCTCTGCCTTATATTGAAGCCATCCGGCAGGTGCGTTGGGAACTGGGCAGTACGAGTTGTCTTGTCATTCACCTGACACTCATTCCTTATCTTAGCGCAGCTAAAGAATTAAAAACCAAGCCAACACAACATTCCGTCAAAGAACTACTTCGCTCTGGCGTACAACCCGATATATTGGTTTGCAGAACCGAACATTCTATCAACATGTCCATCCGTGAAAAGCTCGCTTTGTTTTGTAATGTGGACATTCGTTCTGTCATTGAAGCTATTGATGCCGATACCATTTACGATGTTCCGCTACTCATGCTCAAAGAAAAGCTGGATGTTACGGTTTTGGAAAAATTCCAACTTACCAGCAAGCATGAGCCTAAGCTAACCCAATGGAAAGAGTTTCTCGGCAAGTTGAAAAATCCATTACACGAAGTAAATATTGGATTAATTGGCAAATACCATGAACTTCAGGATGCCTATAAATCTATTCTGGAAGCTTTTATACATGCGGGTGCTGTCAATGAATGTAAAGTCAATGTAGTCTCCATCCATTCGGAAAAAATCTCTGCGGATAATGTGCAGCAGGTACTAGGTGATTTGCATGGGATTCTGGTTGCGCCTGGTTTTGGAGAAAGAGGTGTAGAAGGTAAAATATCTACTGTACAATATGCCCGTGAGGAAAAAATTCCGTTTTTCGGTATCTGTCTAGGTATGCAATGCGCTGTTGTAGAATACGCCCAAAGTCGCCTCAATCTTTCCGATGCTGCTTCCTTAGAAGTAGATCCCTCAACTGCTCATCCTGTCATTGATATGATGGAAGAACAAAAAAAGATTACACAAAAAGGAGGGACAATGCGACTAGGAGCTTATAAGTGCAAATTGAAAAAAGGCACAAAAGCCTATAATGCCTACTCTAGTGATCTTATTGAAGAGCGTCACCGGCATCGCTATGAATTTAATAGCCAATATTTAGAGCAGTTTGAAAAGGAAGGCATGATTGCATCGGGCGTCAATCCAGAAACTGGGCTGGTTGAAATTATAGAAATAAAAAACCATCCCTGGTTTGTTGGGGTACAATTTCATCCGGAACTAAAAAGTACCGTCGAAAGTCCACATCCTTTGTTTGTTGATTTTATCAAAGCGGCTATGGATTATCAGTGATTTGGTGATTGGGGTATTGGTAACTGGGGTATTGGTTGATTAGGTGATTGGTGTATTAGTGATTCGTAATTCATCCATTCGTAATTCGTAATTAATAACCATGGGAAATTTAGGTTATGCTATATTGATTGTTGTTTTTCTTGTCCTCGGGGTAGGTGGCATCATCACAGGCTATATCATTAGAATCATGGGCTATCCTTATGGCAGTACGATACTTGGACTGAGTACTGTTTTGTTTATACTTGCTGTTTTGTTGCCGCTTATCCTGCCGAATAAAAAAGGGAAAGAAGAGTCCGATGAGGATATATTGGATAGAGGCATGTAGTGGAAAGTCAAAGATAAAAAACACCAAAGGCTTAAAATTTTCTTTGGAATTTGGTGCTTTTTATTTTTATTTTTTTGAAATTTGCCATAACTATTCTTCTTCGTCATTTTCAGCAATACACTGATCCAGCATATCTGCCAAATCTGGTTTTGGCACCAAGCCAGAGAATCGTTTTTTGAGTACGCCTTTATGGATCAGCATCACCGTTGGAATACTCTTGATTTGAAAATGCTGATTGAGTCCCGGGTTCTGTTCTACGTTTATTTTTCCAATAACTGCCTTGCCTTCATAATCTCTTGCTAGTTCATCTATTACTGGCCCTAGTACTTTACAAGGTCCGCACCATGCTGCCCAGAAGTCTATTAATACAGGCTGGTCTTCATCTTGGATAATGTCATTGAAATTAATATCCGTAATTTCTGTCGCAACCAGTCTTGGTTTCTTTTTTTTGAAAAACATATCGTCTTATTTTTTTCTGAATGACCAAATTACGAACTATTTAGGAGAGATGCTCCCGAATTTGCAGAGATTCAAAACTAATGATTCGGATTGTCGTAAAGCCGCTATTTTTAGAGCGTGTTTAAATTTCTATGATTAGGTTACTTACCCTTTTGCCATATTCACTAACATACTTAAAACCAGCACCTTATGTTTACTTGAGGGCAGATAGAGCAAAGTTAGGGAAACATATTCAGAAGATTAGACAAGAAAAGAATTTATCGCAACAGGAAGTTGCTAAAGCTATTGGGGTGACTGATGCTGCCATATCTCATTGGGAATATGGTCGGCATGTTCCACAGCATTGGCTGGTGGGGGCTATTGTTGAGTTTTTGGGTATAGTCCGATTTGATTGAGTTGGATTAAGCCAGAAAATAGCGATTCTCGCCATTAAAATACCAAAAATTAATAACGAGAATCGCTCTTTCTTAAGGCTTAATTCACCTTAATAATTTTTTTAGTTGCAGACACTTCATCAAGTGTATATGTAAGAAAATAAACTCCATTTGGAAAATGGGATAAGTTATAAGTAAAGCTATGTCTCCCCTTGCCCGTTTTTTGGTTATCCAAAAATTTATTTAGTACAACTCCTCTTGCATCAGATACTGATATAGAAATTACTGATTCTTCAGGTAAATCTATGTTAACAGTTATCAAATCACTAACAGGGTTAGGTTGAATGCTCACCTTTTCTTCCAGCACGACATCAGGTGTGGAGGTTTGTCTTTGAACTTTAAAAATACAAGCACTTGAAGGTGCTATTTCAATGTTTGGGTCAGCAGATTCATGGCTAATCATAAATTGAACATCATCAATCCGACCATTAGCTGAACGTCCGGTTTTGTCGCAAGCTTGTACACTGAGTACTTCCCGTTGATAGGCTTCCAAAGGTACATTCAAAAGCCTTGCAGTTTGCGGGTCAATAACTCTTAGCACTCCGTCGTCAACAACTTCCAAGCCTTCACTTGCCTGTCCTGTCGAAGACCATCTGTCCCAGAGTTCCTGATTAGGTATGAGTTCAATACCGACATTTTCATTCAAATTAGATTGAGACATTCCCTCTACATTTATGTTCACGTTAGCATTAAATTCGTTATTGTTAACAACAAGAATGCTTACTCCTGTCGCACAAGGTGGGTCTTGTCCAAAACCCGGTACTTCAAGAATAAATGTATTTCGTGTTACGATGTTATTATTATTGTAAATACCATAGCCTATGTCTGTTCCAATTTTTTCTGTGAAAATAGGATCTTTATCAGAGTGTATTCGAGCAAGCAGGCACACCATAAACTGATTATAGGTTTGATTCATCTCTATTCCACAGGCAACAAGATTATCAATAATGGGAGGTGTCCAGTCATGCTCTATAATGATTTCCTGATTAGGATTAAGTGAACCTATAGGAATTGGTGTCGAGGTGATAATATCTCCAACGAGACAACCACCTACATTAGAGTTAATCCAATCTGAATCCCAAATCTCACCAGTACTGCCAATAGTCCAGTAAAAGTCAAGATAGCCTTCTTCTGCTATACAATCATCCGATAAATTGCGGATACGGGCTTTTATGGTATTGTTTTCTCCTTCAGTAGGCATTTCGTGTACTGTACCGCAATCAGCAGATACGTGGTCGCAATTCCATAAATCGGGACTCAAATAAATGTTTTTATAATTGCACGCAGGAGAACCAGCAGTCAAATTATTATAGTTCGGTTCATGCCCTATATCGTCCATATCATCCTGCATAAAATAATCTCCAGTTTGATTAGGCTGGAATAAGTCTCCACAAGTCGCATCAGTACTGAAGTCAAATATATCCAGTGCGCCCGCCAAATCATCTTCGATTACCTCTGTAATTATAGGTGCACTGCCGCCTAATTGATGCATCAAATCTAATCTAGTTTCTCCTAACCCCATTAAGGTATGATGAAGCCCATGAGCGTGTCCAAATTCGTGTAAGATAATATCCAGTACTTTAGCTTCGGTAAAAGAACTTGAAAGGTCTGGATTGATTTCCATATCAAACTCATTCTCCTCAAAATAAATACCACAATCTTCTCCATAAGAAGGCGTTACCGCCCAAGGCTGAGTACCTGGTTCTGGATTAAAAATAATTGAGCATATACCATCTCCCTGCGTCGCATTTAAATCCTCTACAATCCCTGCTATTCGCCAGTCTATTCCAGTAGCACATCTCCATATTTTTATCGCTTTATTTATTGCGCTCATTACTTCACAATCCCAATACACTTCTCTGTCGACATAAATATCCATGTACCCATCAGAATTATTCGTTACAAGTTTCGTTCTTTTTTTACTGTAAACTTGACCTGTTTCTGAATCACAATCCAACTCCATGTGAATCGAAAAAGGAATGTTCAGAAAATAATCATCATTATATATTGAGGACATACCGAGCGAATTAGAAATTTGGAAACGCCCACTATGTGTTCTTCTCATTCCATATCCAAACAAATTAAAGGGATTATTAGGGTCATCAATAAAGAAGAAATCACACACTTCACTTGGCAAGACAATATCAACGTAATTATCCGTCCATATACTTGAATTTAAATCATATTCATCTAAATCAATAAACAGGTTAGTAATTACTGGCAAATCAGGTAAAGGGAGCGGTGGAAACTCCCACTCAAAGGCAATTTTAACTTCTCCTGGAGCATCTCCCAAAAACCTTCCCTCTATAATTAAGTGAGAATCGTTACCTGCTGGTACACTTGAGGTATAATTGGTAATCAATGGCTGGCACATAGGAAACTGCATAGAGGCATCGGAATAATCCAGATTATCATAAAGCTGAAAATTTGTATTTGCCTCCACATTAGAAATCAGCGTATAAAATGCTCTGTTATTTCCTGTTATAGGGAAATCTGGATGGTCTTCAAATAAAATATCCGACGTAGTTGCAGAAGAGCAGTCCGGTATTTTCATTTTGACACGGCATAAAGGGCTTAATGTGGTGCCGACTTGTGCCCGAACAGGAAAGTTATTGGAAAGATTGGTATTTATTATGATTTTGAAGTACTTTTTGCCATCTGCATCAGGTAAATCTTCCACGAAGGGATCAGCATAAGCAGATATAGAACTTATCAAACTACCTCTGTTCACTTCAATGTCACCATTCAAAACATTATTTCCAGTACCAAAAGAAGCTGGGTTATAACTCATTACGATGACGGAATTATCAAGGTAAGTTAAATTATTATTAGCTTGAACACTAACATCAAATTCAAGAAAGGTTGAACTACCATCCTCTGTATATTTTTCATTTTCAAATACATAGGTCAGGTCATTACCGCCTCCGTTTTTCGTGCTACCATCAGCGGATACACAAGACATCCGGTAACGTATCATTTCATTAAGTCGATGACTTAGTGCTTTATTGAAGATTTGTTTGGGCTTTTTTTTTCGGATTTCTGCTGTTTTGCTGCTTTTTGGGTCTTCCATTCCCAGATGCTTGCTGGTCTTTCAAAAACCTTATCTGTGTAACTGCATTTTGCAGTACCTTCTACAGAAAGTATAAAATCATATAACTCATCAATGGTATGAAAACTGTGTCCTCTACCATAAAGTGAGTAATAAACAGCATCTGGATAACTGCTCCAAGCGGAAGTTTTATCTTCTGGGAAAAGCTCCCATATATATGACATAAGTATTAAATTTTCAGGTATGTCATTACTATGTTCAGTATTAATAGATAAAATGCTTCTATTAGGCAGATCGCTATTTTCAGAAAACATAAACATACTACCTACACCAACTGGTAAAAGTTTGGGACTACGTTTTTTCTCAACATGCCCCTCCATATAAGTCCTTTCTCTTCCATCATAAATAATTTCAATAATTCCTGGTTCAAGTTCTCCTTTAAACACCTTGTGAAGTTGAAATTTGGCAACGATGACAGGCTGATTATCAGCCGTAGTATCCCAGTAACTTTCAATACAGGAAGCTTCAAAGACGTAAGCCGCTTTTTCAATTTCTGTTTTGAGACATTGCTCGGGCGACTTACCGCCACAGAAAACCTGTGTAATGTCTTTTCTGCACATATTATGCTGTGCATCGGACGGCAACCCGAAACCACAAATCAAAAATAATAATATCCATTTGGTAAATGAATGTAAATGAATGTACATGATTCTGTTGTTAAAATTCATAATGTATAATTTTGGTATTGAAAAAATCGTTCCAGTTTGAGATATAATCCCATCAAATTACAAGTACAAGTAGGAATTTACCTATTGTATGGATAGATGGTGTATGCAAGCACCATACCTTTTATGTATATCGTTGTGTAGAGTAGAATCTAACCGATCTGAATTATGTCTCGGGCTTATCTGTTTTTTCCGAAGTCGCGAGTTTTAGATATAAATCGGTTGTTAGTAGTATCGTGGGCATGAATATAATACCCCCCTCCGCAAAAAACAAAACTTTTCTTATATTTTTTTGAAAAATTTTGTACCGTAGTCCATCCCCTTCACCCCTTCCAAAAGGGGACATTATTGTTCGCAATAAGTAAAATTTTGGTACTTTGGGTAAGTATAAACACTAAAAACGGCAAAACAAAAGAGCGTAAGTTGCTGATTTTCATTACAAATTCCTTTAGAGTTTGTTCAGGGAATCGCCTTTAGGTTACTTACCCTTTTTGCCATATTCACTAAAATGCTTAAAACCAGCACCTTATATTTACATGAGGGCAGATAGAGCAAAGTTAGGGAAACATATTCAGAAAGTACGTCGGGAAAGAAAGTTATCTCAACAGGAGGTTGCTAAAGCAATTGGGGTGACTGATGCTGCCATATCTCATTGGGAATATGGCAGGCATGTTCCTCAGCATTGGCTGGTGGGGGCTATTATTGAGTTTTTGGGGTATAGTCCGTTTTGAGCAGTATTCGCAAGTACTACTGTTTCAAGATTTTTTTGGTAAGAATTAGGTTGCCCCGACGAATCTTAATGAAGTAGATGCCTCTATCCAGATGCTTTAAATTCAGCATTGTTGAATTGTAATTATCTGGTTTATTATTCAATAATCTGCCTTGTAGGTCATAGAGCAAGACATCAAAAAATCCCTCACCAGAAATATGTATGTTATCCGTAGTGGGATTTGGGAAAACTTTAAACTCTTCTAACATTGGTGAAAGGTTCAGCCCATCTAGAAGCGGGTTACAGCCGGGTTCTATACAGCCATGTTTATCCACTTTAATGAGCCAGGCAATAGACTTCCCCGGTGCAGGCTGATAGCGGTCTGCATATCCACAGGCCATAATACTACCACTTGGCAAACTTACTACTCCTGCCGGATAATGAGTGGAGCCCTGTAGAGAAAATACAGTATCTATTCTGCTCCAGAGACTATCTCCGTCTGCATTTACTTTTGCGAGGATAACCGAGCGCAAACCATCATAACTGTAAGCTGGTTCTACATACTGTCCTGAAGCCACCCAGCCACCGTCAGGAGTAGGTGTCAGGTCTGTGAAATTATTGCGCCAGGATGTAGGTTCACCAAACAATGTACTCCAGATAATATTAAAATTAGTATCCCGCTTTACGATGGCTCCCTGAAAGGCGATTTCATCAGCATTGAGTACTGTAGCATAAGAGCCTTCGTTAACCCAGTTTCCATCTGATGAAGGGAATAATTGTGAAAATGCAAGGAGTGTGTCGCCTGGATATAAAATATCACTTTCCCAAGTCCAGAGTACATTTCCAAGTGTATCTATCTTTATTGCTCGCAATATTCCCCACATATCATATATGGTGGGTACCTCAGAAGTCAATACTGAAGTACTTCCTGTAATCAAAAATTCATTTTCGTTAATTTTATTGATACCCTTAAAACGATCCCATACCCCGTTCGATCCATAATTATACTCCCATATTTTTTCTCCGTTTTTATCAGTTCGCATTACAAAAGCATCAAATTTAAAATCATTAGATTTTTGTCTTGCACCAGTAGAAATAAAACCACCATCCTCTATTTCTACAATGTTCCAATGCGGATCAGCCATTGAACTATTATCAGGATATTCTTTCACAAACACTAGATCACCATTGACACTCAACTTCATAAGAAAAGGAGTCTTTCTGAAAAGAAATTGCCCCACGACAGCATAACCTCCATCGGTAGTTTTTATGGTCTGATAGTCCTGACCAAAAGAATAATAATCTCCAGAAGCATCGTAATGTGTTTTGTAATCCAGTATATTACCCAAAGTATCCATTTTTAGGAAATAAAGTCCCCATTGATAATCGGGTAAACTACTTATTCCACCAAAAACAATGAGTGTATCTTCTACCAATAGTATATCATAAAAAGTTGTACCCAACCCCGGATATTCATAAGTCTGGATAAAACCATCCTGTGCCTTTGATATACAGAAAAAGCCAACTGTTATTATAATCGTAAATAGTAATCTCATAAGTCGGATAGTTAAAAGTACGGGTAAATGCTCTGTAAAGAATATGTACCCGTACTTTTTAAAAATTATTGGATAATCAGTTTCCCGGCTTTAGGTTCTTGACCGGCTATGTTTAACTGATAAAAATATATACCGCTTTGATATTGTCGCAAATTAAGTTGGTGTTGTGTATCGGGTTTAATTTGCTGTTGGTGAACTAAACGCCCTGCTAAATCTCTAATTTCCAGTAGCGAATTCCTACTCTTTTTTCCCGGCTTCCAAAGGACATTAAAAACACCATTATTTGGATTGGGGTAAACCGATAATTCTGTGCTTGTTTCGATATCCGATTCCGTATTCTCAAATTCAGCTACAGGACGAGGTAAGTGATAAATGAGCGGAAACTTATACCCATGTAAAGTTAAGATATTTTTTGCTATGTTACCAGTCAGCGTTTCTTCATTTTCAGCCAGTTGTTTTAGTCTGATCAATGCTTGCCTGTCTAATTGATATGGTGATTTATTATCCACGATGTCAAGCAGTTCCGGCATTTGCTGCATAGACCTCTCCTGCTGTCGGGTTAAATTTGTTTTCTTATCAATATTTCGCATTTTATCTTGAACCGCTATCGTATTACCTGAAGATTGTTGTTGCAAAGACCAGACTATATCAATACCAAATACATCTAAATTTTGTATCCAGATATCTAATGTATCGGGATGAAAGGTCAGGGTATCATATAAGGTATGCAATACTACCATAAAGGCTGCTTTGTCCATCTCAAGGCGATGGTAGGCGGCTTCTTTTTCTTTCTGTTCTGCCAACTCTTCATCACCTGCCATTAAAGCCAGTTCTCTTTCCGCTTTTACCTCGGTTTCTTTGACTTCATCTTGATAGAACTCACCTTTTATTAATCTTATTTCCTGTTTGGTTTTACAAGGTGGTTCACAGAAAGTAACCGGACAATTATTATCCAAGGCAAAGGATGTATTAATACTACCAGTCATAGTAATTGGAGTTTCATTTGGAGCAGCAGTGTGATAATAATCAATGGGTTCTCCCAAATTAGCAAAATCAACACCCGTACCATAAGAAAAAGTATTACCGGCAGCATGAAATATAGAATTACCAAATTGATCCATTTCTTTAATACCTTGTGTCTTTCTAATTCTAATAGCATTTAAATTTCCTCCCACAGCAAAATCAAATTCATTGATATTTGTATTGTCGTTACATAAATAATGAAGTCCTCTATCAATGTTGCCTACTGTAGCATTTTCACCATCAGCTACATTAGCAAAATCAAGATTAGTATAATTATTTCTTCGAATTCTATTATTAAATTGCCCTATATTTCCACAGAATGTCCCAACGGTCGTGTTTACATTTCCTGCTGTACCGATGAAGTCATTTTCCTCCATAGTAAAACCCGCAATATCCCATTGAAAGAAAACTCCAAATTGATCGGTTGCAATAGAGGGATCAGGAACATCGCCAAGATAAAAATCGTTGAGAATTATGGTGCCGTTATTAACCGCTGTATGATACAGTCCGACATAACACGCTGTAAAATCAGCTAGCCTCACTATGTACGGTCTATTACCGATAACATTCGAGACATATATACCATACCCAAGTCCTGTAAAAGTACTCCGCTCGAAACTGGAACAAGGGAATGTATTACTTAGACACCTTTCTCTTATCTCAAAATCTGCGTCTGTAGCGAAGATGCCATGCCCATAATCAGTAATTGCGACCGGATTCTCAATAGTTTGTGTATTGGTAAAAGCACTTCCCAACACTTTGACGCCACTAACCCCCGTCAGATGTAGAAAAGATTCAAAAGGCAAATCATGTGCATAATTATCATCGGTTAAAAATGTACAGTCGATGAAACCGCCAAAATAATCTCTAGGTTGATTTTCCCATCCTGTAGGAAAGGGGAAAGGCCAGAAGTTTTGATACGGTGCAAACTCGACGGCTATATGATTATTTAGAAAGGTTGTACCTGTACAACTGATTTGTCCTCCTGCATTATTGGTATAGCTTGGTCCATAAAGTCGAGCTCCAACTTCTGCATTTTCAACTAATGCTCCTGGTTTTCCAGTGAATCTTCCTTGTGCCTGAGTTCCAAATGAGATTTGAGATGCATCAGAATCTCCCCATACTTCAATACCCTGCCATGGCATTTGACAGCCCATTCCTGTTAGTGTACCTTCTAATATCAAATGTGCATCAGGTTCAATAATAACACGCCCATCTGTGCCAAAGCGCACTGTTACACCTGCCTCAATAGTTAGTGTGACACCGCTTTCAACAACCAGTTCGTCTTCAATAATAAAGTCTCCATCATTAACTGTATTTAAAGTTGTCCAGGTAGTTGTTACATCTATATCAATGTCTGTAAAATCGGCTTCAACCAAACAAGCTTGTAAAACTGGTGAGAAAGAAATCATCTGGCGCATACGTTCACCTTGTCCTTCTGTGAAATAAAACTTACACTCTGGAAGTCCATAACTCATAATGTTATCTACAGGAGGATTGTAATCTTGCTCATTTTGATCCGCAATCCAATTGGGAGTATTGAGAGAAATCTGACTACAAGTTCCATTATCAGTTACATCAAAATCCATAGTCAAGTCTGCACATGGATCGGGAAGTGTCCCAGAAGTTGCCCACGTCTTACAATCCGCTCTTGTATCTTGGACATAATCTCCACAGGTTGTACCATTACTACCACTTGCTAATTCACAGCAGGCATTTGGGTCAATATCGTACATATCAACAAAAATTCCTGCGTCACAATCAATAGCAACCCCTTCCCAAGCTGTACCGTGGAATGTATGCCAAAGCCCAAGACAATGCCCCATTTCATGAGGAATAATTGAAGTAAGAAGTGCTGGAGTTCCACCAGAAGTACCCTGAATAATAAATTCACTACTTGGAATATTTTTGGCAACTGCAAGAAAACCTGCATTATCCGGTCCGAAAATGATATCAATGCCGTCATTATTTTGATAAGCTAAACTTGCCGAAAAGTCACAGTAGGTAGCATAGTTAATATCTGCATATTCAGCTATTAGAATATCATTAACTTCACAAGGGCGAACAAAGTAAATGCCGTGTGGATTGAAATTCTCATCAAGTATATCAAAGGCTGCTTCTATTGCTTCAGGACTTTGCCCGCCTGTGCCATCTAAGTCTCTAAGGACATGAGGATAAACTTTTATGAAGTATGGACCTCCCGTATTTTGTATCCATAATCCGGGAGGAATTATTCCGACTGCTCCTAAGCCTCCTGGACCTGTATGACAAATTTCTTGTTGGGCATTGAGTGGAAATGAAGATATCAATACGATAAAATAGAGCAAAGTGGTAAAATGGTTTGTAGGTTTCATAATTTTCAAGATTTTTTCAAAAAATACCAGAATTTATCAACTAGGACTGGTACTTTTTTCTATATTAAATTGGTTTATTCTTGCAGTCCTGCTAAGCCAGATTGCGAGGCTTTGCCGTGTGGCTTTCATCTCGAACTCGAAGGCGGCACGGCTCTTCTTTTATTAGGTTCATGCCTGTCTGACAGAAAGTGCTGTATAATAAAAAGGCGATTCCCTATTTTTTCATAGGCAATAGATTTTAGGTACACAAATATTAATACCGTGGTATGTACATAGGCATTTACCATGCTTTGTGTTTATTTCGTTATGTTGTGTAGAGTGGAATCTAACCGATATGAATCATGTCTCGGGCTTACTTAGTTTTTCCGAAGTCACGAGTTTTAGATATAAATCGGTTGGTAGTAGTATCGTGACCGTAAATATAATACCCCCCCCCCGCAAAAAACAAAACTTTTCTTATATTTTTTTGAAAAATTTTGCTCGGTGATACCTCTCAATACCTTATAAATCGGGAAATTAGTGCTTAAAACGCAAGTATTGTTTAATAGGATTTTATGAAGATAAAATTATCAAATTTAAAATAAAAGTTATTATAAATAACTGAAAGTCAGTTTAAATTTCTTTAGAGTTTGTTTACAACTATCCCTTGAGCGAAAATGAGCAAATTTTATTCTGGACAAGGCGCGATGAGGGAATATAGCCTTCGCTACACGACCGAAGAGGAACGCAGTGCAGAAGGAAATTTGCCATTTGCAGCCAATTAAGAGAAATTTAAACACGTTCTAGGGAACCAAGACAGCTTTTATACATCCATCTTCCTTCTGGTCAAAAATTCGATATGCTTCTACGCCATCTTTTAAATTAAAATCGTGGGTGATGACTGAACTGATTTGCGCATCATAAGTCCTTGCTTTTTCCATCAGTTTATTCATATAATGCCGTGCTGGGCAGCGACCGATTTTGAAGGTCAGGTTTTTATCATAAGCCTCTACAGGTGAAAAGGAAAAATGCTGTGACGTATGCACGCCAACTGTAGAAATCGTGCCGCCAGGACGCAGTAAGTCCATGGACAGTCGAGCCGCCTCCGGGCTGCCCACAATTTCTAATACTGCATCCACTCCCCTGCCCTGCGTAACTTCTTTGATCTGTGCAACAATATCTGTTGTTTTAAAATTCAGGGTTGCTGCTCCAAATTCTTCGGCTTTTTGAAGTCGTTCAGGCACAGCATCTACAGCATAAATGCGTTCTGCCCCCAGCATTTTCAAAGATAAAACAGCCATGAGTCCGACTGAGCCACAACCTAGCACGACATAAGTTCCGCCAGGCTGCACACCCGCCTGTTCTGCACAGTAATATCCTGTAGAAAGGTTGTCGCCGAGCAGCAAACCGGCTTTCGCCGAAACACCTTCTTTCAACAACATCAAGGTGGCATCCGCCATAGGCACACGCACATATTCTGCCTGTCCGCCGTGCAGCCCCTCCCCTTCCTGCACCCAGCCATACAGTTGGTTCTGCTCACAGCGACAAGTCAGCCCAATGCTGCAATAATAACAGACACCACAATTGGTTGTGAAAGGACTCAGCACGACATCTCCCTTCTTGAAATGACGCACTGCTTTTCCAATTTCCACGATTTCTCCGACAAATTCATGCCCCATTGCAGTGCCACAATCCAAGCCAGTTTCCCGAGCATGATAAACATGCAAATCAGAACCACATACGCCTGCGATATGTACTTTTATAATAGCGTCTCCATCATCCAATATTCTGGGGTCGGCAATGTCTTCGTATTTCAGTTTTTGTTTGTCTTGAAAGGTAATGGCTTTCATATCTCTAACTTTTATGGTTTGGTAAACTTGTGTTTAGTCCCTGCGAAAGGAAAAGTTTGCTAAACCTTCTATGGGTTTCTATTCTCAATAGTAGGTTTAGTAAACTCACTTCCCACAAGCCGTCGACGCAAATTTACTAAACCAATAGAATTTACTCCCATATTATTTGGCAGTTTAAATCATAAAGTCTACTTTTCGGGTATTAAAATTATATTCTTATGAAAAATTATATCTTCTTATTTATTGCCCTGTGTTTTTGTATGGTCATGACACCAGATGTCGCACAGGCAGTCATCAAGCCCGCAGAGAAAAAAGAGAACGTCCGTAAAGGGTATCAGGATATGGACAGAGCGGAGAAAAAAGCTTTCCGAAAAGAGCTGCGCAAGACGCTCAAAACTGCAAAGAAAGAACGCAGCAACAATCCCGACCGCATAAATCTGGATTTCAGTAATTATCAGGCGATTGGAATTTCTTTATCTATTCTTGGTATTGCTGGTATTTTAGTGGGTTGGTTATTGGGCATTGGTATTTTTTATGGATTAGGTAGTTTGTTGCTGACTATCGGCTTGGTTATTTTAATTTTATATTGGCTCGATGTGATTTAGGGAAAAGAGACCGCTTCGCTGTGAGAAGAGAGACTTTTATGGCGTAATTAATAAGCAAATTTTGCTCATTAATTTAATCGTGTCTAAAACACGTTCTAAAAGCCAGTTTCTCTTCTCTCAATGCCGAAGTCGATAATTATCGGCATGGTCTCTCCTCTCTCTTCTTAAAAAATCACAAATATGCCGAACAAATACTACCTGCTTTTTGCGGCAGCTCTGCTGTTGCTTTCTGTGTTTTTTGATTATCATCAAATCATTCCGCAGCCACCACGGGCTACACATACCTGGCGACAAGCAGATGGAGCGGCTCTTGCGGCCAATTATTATCGAGATGATTTGAAGTTTTTCAAGCCGCGTATTTATAATTTGCAGACAGGAGGTAATGGGCATACCGCAGGTGAATTTACGATAACATACTGGCTGGCTGGGCTGTGTTACAAAATATTTGGCGGTATAAATGAGGGCTTTTTGCGTGTCATTCATCTGTTGATTTTCTTTGGTGGCTTGTTTGGGTTGTTTCGTATGACGCATCGTTTGCTGGATAGTTTGTGGCTGGCATTTTGTCTGCCTTTATTGTTTTTTGCTGCACCAATCCTCACTTTTTACGGCAATAATTTCCTACCCGACGTCCCTGCTTTCGGCTGTCTCTTGATGGGATGGGCTGCTTTTTTCACTTACCTTCACACTAGGCGTTCTCGGTCATTTTGGTGGGCTTTTGCCTGCTTTGCACTGGCTGGTTTATTGAAATTGACCATGCTAATGAGCGTAATGGCTCTAGGAGCAGTTTTTGTACTCGAATGGCTGGGTTGGGTAGATTTTAGTGATTATTTTAGGTATAAATCAAATGTTAAGAAAATTCTGAATGAGGAAAATAAGATTTCAAATAAGTATTCTGAAAAACTATTTCCACAGCCCTTAAAAACCCTACTTGGATTTGGCTTGGTGGTCTTTCTTATTGGGGCTTGGTATGCTTATTTGCTTTGGTACAAACAGCATCATGGCAATGACTATTTTTTGTCTAAACTCAATCCTATCTGGTCGAAGGAGGACATGAATTATTTGATCTATGGCTTTTATCGGACGTTGTTGTTCTGGTCGAAGTATTATTTCTTTCCTTTGGTTAATATTCTTTTACTGCTGCTGACTGCGGTGGTTTTCTTAGGCAGACGCTCACCTGGGAAGCTCTTATACGCGCTTTGTTTTTTCACCTTTGCAGGTGGACTTTCTATTTATTTTCTTTGGTTTTACCAATTTATCGACCACGATTATTATATGGTCAGCTTTTACATTTATCCAGTCTTTTTATTGCTGGCAGGGCTTATGATTTTGAAGCGGCATTTTTCTCATATTTATACTTCTTTATCTTTTAAAATGCTCACCATTGCGCTCGTCCTCGTCAGCCTTTTTTACAGCAAAGCGACTATGCAGCAACGTTATGGCGGCAGCCTGGATTATCAAATCAATCCTCAATTAGCGGAAGCTGATTTTCATCAATATATGAATGAACTGGGCATCAGTAAGGATGACTGGGTGATTAGTGTTCCTGATGGCTCGCCGAATGCTTCGCTTTGCTTACTAGATCGCCCTGGTTTTTCAGAATGGATAGATCGCACTGGCTCACGTCCTGACTCAGCCGTCATCATGGATTGGCGCAATCGAGGAGCTAAGTATCTTATTGTAAATCAACTGGATTATTTAAACAAGCCTGCGGTGCAGCCGTTCTTGCCTTATCAGATGGGGGCTTATAAGGAGATTCGCATTTTTGATTTGCGGTCTGTGGGGGAATAAGTTTAAGATTAAGTTTAAGTCGAAGTTTAAACTTTTGAATCGCTTTGCGATTTCTTAGGAATGGTGAGGAAATAAATCCAGATTTTTATAACTTTGGCGTGCATAATATAGCACCAAGTATGTTTACCACCCATCATCACCCACAACGGCTGACCAAATTGCAGCTTGACCAATACCTTGAGCAAGGCTGGTTTCGTATGGGACAGTCTATCTTCACCTGTTATTTTCTACATGTCCGGGGCAGTATATATTCTACGGTATGGATACGGCTTAATTTGCAACAACACGCCTTTAGCAAAAGCCAGCGCAAAGTCATTCGCAAGGTAGAAAGCAATTTTGAAGTCCGTGTGCATCCTGCTGTATTCGACCTTGAAAAAGAGCTGCTCTATAAAAAGTACAAAACCCGTTTTGAAGAACCCATTGCAGCAAGCATAAAAGCTTCTTTGATGGATGATTTTGAGCAGAATATTTATGATACTTATGAGGTCGCTATTTATGAAAATAATAAACTGATTGGCGTCAGCTTTTTCGATATTGGAGAAAAAAGTGCTGCCAGTATTATGGGGATTTATGATCCAGATTATAGCAAGTATAGCCTCGGTTATTACACCATGCTCCGAGAAATCACCTTTTGCACAGAACATGACATGACGCATTATTATCCAGGTTATATTGTTCCTGGCTATCAACGCTTCAATTATAAATTGCGGATAGGAAATGTAGAGTATTTTTCACCCGAAGAAAAACGCTGGAAGAGCTTCAGAGAAGAAAATATAGAAACGCTACAAACTGAAAAGCTGAAAAAACGCATGGAAGAAATCTTTCTGCGCTTAGATGCTTTTGGTATTCCGATAGAAATGATGTTTTTCCCCAATCAGCCCATCTTGTTTTCGCTGATGGAAAATGTATGTATCAGTAGCCCCGTCTGCATCCTCTGCAATCGCGACGACACGGATGATTATTCATTGATTGTAGATTATCATGCCGACTCCGATAATTTTCGACTCTACCGTGCCGGTATTGTTCTCAAATTGTTGTTTGAAAGCAAAGATGAGGAGGAAGTTTTGCAGGAAGTGCTTAGACGGTATAAGCAGACTTCGTCGTATTGAGTTATTGAATTCCCTAATCACCAGCAGGGCAAACGCATCAAAATTTTAGTCGTGTTCTATCAAAGCATCGTTGAGCAAATTCCGTTGTCGTCAGACGAATTCAGTTGAAAATACAGCATATTTCCAGGGACAAACCACTAATTTTAATCAAATCCTTCGTCT